>JAEEQE010000042.1 GCA_016285145.1 Bacteroidales bacterium
CTCCAGCTCTGACATTATACCGTTGTCGAAGGAGACCATGGTGTATTTGTCGCGTTTGTCGTAAGGAATGGAAATCCGGAGGAAACAGGCCTCGTTTTCAAGTTTTTCTTTTAATGTGGTACTCATAAAATTAAGATTTTGTTTCTTTTAATAGTGATATTATGAACGGCTGATTTCTTTGGTTTTTTTATATTTATTTGGTTTTTAATAAGTTGATATTGTATGTTATTGTGTTGATTTTGTTTGCAAATATAAAACTTTATTTAATACAAACAAAATCAAGAGTAAAAAATATTTGATGTTATGATAATTTCCTATTTTTGCAGTTTGAAAGATGAAAAAAGTGAATATATACGAGCTTTCGCAGGCTAAGCCACCCGCGTCATTGGTACTACGCTCATTTCCACCAATCCCAGCATACCAGGATTGGCAGGATAAGATTCAATATGCTGGATACAATGGAACTGACGGCGCTTATTCCACCACCACCTTCACAACCCTATCCCCATCCCCCTGCACCACTTTGACCACATAGCAGCCAGGGGCGAGGGCGGTGATGTCAAGGACGGCCGTGGGGCCAGAAGCGCGGCGGGTGAGGACGAGACGGCCCGAGAGGTCGTGGATGCGGACCTCGGCTTCGCCATCCGCCAGGCCGTCCAACACGATGCGATCCGAGGCCGGATTGGGATAAAGGGAAACGCTCTGGGACTCTGTGGCTTGCACGCCCGTGGCAATGTCGTTGTAGTCGTAAACGTAGTCGCACACGTACTGCAGCACGTGGTCCACGTCAACGCTGTACCAGGCCTCGCGCACGCAGGCGTCCACGTTGTCATACATCCGTGGACGGTCCATCTCCGGGTTCCACGGGATCACCGTGCTGCTCAGCGGCATGGCAGGGGCGTATGTATAGAGGCTGCGCTCAACCTCATTGTCCATTTCATCATAGTGGTGATACTCCGTACAATTGCCGCTATTGTCATACAGATAGGTGCATTGGCCGTTGTAGATCCACTGCGTGCCGTCGTCACTCACACTGTCCAACACCAACATTTTGTGCCCGTCGGCATAGCTCGTCACAAGCTTCTCCGTTGGGAGCAACGCACCCATGTCAAAGTTGTAACTGTACCACAATTCCTGCACGCAATCGTCCCCGCTATACTGGTATTCCGTCTTCTGATACAACAAGCCGCCCATATTCAAAGTGGAGAGCACCAACTGGTTCTGCGCATTGTAGGTGTAGTTGTATATGCCGCCGAGTTCCCAACTGCCGCCGAAATTGTTGTAGTTGCTTCTCGAAGTGATCAGCCCCGCAGCATTGTAGGTGTAGTCGATGTAATAGACGTTCTGCCACACCCCACCGAGCTTCTGCCAGCCCGACAGCCGGACCAAGTTGCCGGCGGCGTCGTAACTCATGGAGTCGATGACCTGGTACTCGCCACGGATGGAGTCAGTCATCACCAAAAGACGATAGTCGGCATCGTAAGAGAAGTTGCAAATCTGGTAATAATCGTCCGTGTAGAAGCTGGACAGTTTCCACTGACAGTCGTTTCTGAGGACAGTAGAAGGCATTGCTTTCCGAGGCAAGATTCGCGAGGCAAAATGACCTTCGGTTTGCGCCCACGCGCACAGCGGGAGCAAACATAACAGGGATAAAAGAGTGCGTTTCACAACCAGTTGATTTTGTAATTATTTGATTTTCAAAAACTCCTACCGTCTCTTTGCGCTCAGAATCTTCCCAATATACATGTGATGGATGCCGGCGGGGAAGTTCTCGTAACGCTTGCGCGGGATCTCCTCAAAGCCAGCCGGATCAAACGGGTCACGGTAAATGATCTCACATTCATATACTTCGCGGGCCTCCAGATAATAGGGTGCGCCATGCTCCGTGTAAGCCACATGCAGGCCCAAGGCCTTCTCCTTATCGCCGTCACGTCCACTATGAGAGCCCATATAGGCCAAAATATCCTTTTGATCCTCATCGAAGGTCATCACAGTAAAATACTTGTATTTCTCCATAAACTGGTATGTGTAGCGGGCGGGGGCCACATACACGGTGATGGTGTTCACATTGTAACTCCACACGTTGCCCAACGCACCCCACCCAATGGTCATGGCATTATGGTTCTCCTTGTCACCCACAGCCAGCAGCAGACCGCTACCCTTGAACCACGTGAACGGGTTTCCGTCGAAGTCATCGGTGTAGTCGAACTCGCTGAAGACAGCCTTCTCCAATTGTTCTTCGGCATCCACGGTCTTGCCATCCACACTTCCGTAACGGTTATACGACACGTTGGCGGGTTTCCACTTGTCTTTCGGCTTGTTGGGACCGTCAGGATAGCCGATGACGATGGTATTGAGCGGAATAATCTTTTCGGGCAGACCGAGCACCTTGGAGACGTCTTTGCAGCGTTCTTCGGAGGGATAGGTGCCGGTCCAGACGGCACCGAGCCCCATCGCCTGTGCGGCCAGGAGGATGTTCTCGGTGGCGGCGGAGCAATCCTGCACCCAGAACTCGCGGCCACCGCCGCCCAAAGCCTTGTTCATGTCGCCGCACACCACAATGGCCAAAGGAGCCTTGGCTGCCATGCCCGCAAAGGGATTGGCCTTGGCCAGTGCCTTCAGCTGATCTTTGTCAGTAACGACCACAAAGTGCCACGGCTGTTTGTTCATGGCGGTAGGGGCGGCCATTCCCGCGCGAAGCAGTTTCTCCACCTTCTCCGCCTCCACAGGCTTGTTCAAATAGCTTCGCACAGAGGTGCGCGCGGCGATATTGTCAAGCACCGCCTGTTCGGTGTTACGGGGATTCTGCGCCTTGGAAGGGCACACCATTTGCAAAAGCAAGATTATTGCCACAAGATAGAAAATCTGTTTTTTCATCTTCACATGAATTGATTGCTGTTTAAATGTATTTTAAAGACCTATAACACACTATTTCATCGCTTTATCCAAATAGGCCTTCAGCGTCCCCTTGTCGCGCATCTTGAGGAACTGCTCCGTACCTTTGTCCTTGGGAAGCGATTTCTTATACTTCACATAGTAGTCCAGAACGGTGTTCACGCCCGCGAGACATCCTTGCGCCTGGTCGTCATCCTTGTTCTCGATGGCGTACTGCGCCCAGCCGCCAAGGAACAGCAGGAGGAGATTCGCATCCTCAAACTTCATCACATTGGAGTTGATCACCATGTGCACATCAGGGGTGCCCGTAAGCCACCAGAGGGCAAACGCCGACACATCCCGGCGTTGCGCGTCGGTCGGGGAATGGGTTTTCAACCAATCAATGCAATTCATGGCATCCTGCGTATAGTTGGCATACTCGGATTTTTCAATGTCGCCGGGAATTTCCGGGACCACAAACTTCTGCGCGCTCACGCCCTGCGCGAGAAGCATACAGAAAACAACAACTGCGATTTTTTTCATGTCAATTTATTTTTAAATTTATAATTCAAAAATCGAACGAATGCAATTTTGCATGTTTTCGATTTTCATTTTTCATTCTGATTTAACACGGCAAAATTATATAAAAAAACGAACATAACGAATGGCTTTGCAATTTTTCACTTATCTTTGCAGCATCGTTTTTTATTTACATAATCCAAAACATCAGGAAACCGACACAACACGCTATAAAACAATGAAAAAGACCATATTTATCACGGGTGCCACCGGCCTTATGGGATGGGCCGGCCTAACCGAACTTCTGAAACATAACGACCGTTACAACCTCGTTGTGCTGGCCCGTCACAGCAAGAAGAACATCCAGAAACTGGCACCGATAGCCGACAGGATCAAGATTGTCTGGGGCGACCTCACGCGCTACGAGGACGTGCTGGCGGGCGTGACGGGCGCGGACTACGTGCTGCACGTGGGCGGCATGGTGTCGCCCGCCGCCGACTACTACCCGCAAAAGACATTGCGAGTGAACATCGGCGCGGCACAGAACGTGGTGAAGGCCATTCTCGCCCAGCCCAATGCCGACGACATCAAGGCGGTTTATATAGGCTCCGTGGCACAGGTGTCGGACCGGATGCCCCCGCACCACTGGGGACGCGCCGGCGACCCTATCTGCGCCAGCGTCTATGACCACTACGGCATTAGCAAGATCAAGGCCGAATGCATCTTCGCCGAATCAGGATTGAAGCACTGGGTAAGCCTGCGCCAATCCGGCATCCTCTACCCGGGCATCCTCAAGAATTTCGACCCCATCATGTTCCACGTACCCATCACCGGCGTGCTGGAATGGGCCACCTTAGAGGATTCCGGCCGTCTGCTGGCCAACATCTGCGGCGACGATGTGCCCGACGCCTTCTGGAACAACTTCTACAACATCAGCAGCGGCCCCGACTACCGCATGACCAACTACGAGTTCGAGTGCCGCCTGCTGAAAGCCTGTTCCTGCCCGAAACCCGAGAAGATTTTCAACGCCAACTGGTTCGTGCTACGCAACTTCCACGGCCAGTACTATCTCGATGCCGACAAGCTGGAGCAGTATCTGCACTTCCGCGCCAACATCCCCATCGACGAATACTTCAGCCAGTTGGAGGCCTCACTGCCCAAGATTTTCAAGATGGCCCGCATCGTGCCACCCTTCATCATCAAAGCGGCGCTGCGTCCCATGGCCTACAAGAAGAAATGGGGCACCCAATGGTGGATCAAACATAACGACGAAAACCGCATCCGGGCCTACTACGGCTCCATCGAGAAATGGAAGGCCATCCCGGAGTGGAAGGATTGGGATCTCAGCAACCCCAATCACGAAGAGGATGCCATCCGACTGGATCACGGCTACGATGAAAGTAAAGCGTTAGAGAAACTTACGGTAGAGGATTTGCGGAAAGCCGCCGAATTTCGGGGCGGGAAGCTCATTTCCACCCAGTATTCGGGAAATCCGGAAAAACAATTGGAATGGCAGTGCCACAAGGGCCACACCTTCTTCGCATCGCCCAAACTCATCCTGCATGGCGGTCACTGGTGCCCGGAATGCCTGCCCCCGGCTTGGGACTATGACGACCTGTCGGCACACAGCCCGTTTTTCGCCCAGATTTGGAAACACGACCACGAAGGCGAACACAACTACTACGGACCGGAAATTTTCGACGGTTGGGAATAGTCAGCCTACCAACGGCATCCGATACCGACTTTAAACCAAGAATCGAAACCGAAATTCAATTCCGCCATCCCGAAGAACTTTTTGCCCACATTCACCCCGACAGGCGTGACGTTGAAGGCAAACAGAATATTGTTTTCATTGCCTTTCGAAGTCTCCGATTCGGCTTTCGACGAGGTGTTTGTGGTGGTGAATAAAACGCCGCAACCCAAATCCACGCCGGAATAGAGGCGCACCCACGGACGATTAAGATAGGTGAACCGCACACTCGGCATCACAGTCAGGATGACATACTTGTCATCCGACTTGATCTGCGTGTAGGCGGTGTCAGCGTAATGCGTCATCCCGGCCAGGTCCACCGAGGTTTTCACACCCACCTGGCACCATGGTTTTACCTGATAGTAGTAATGCAGTCCATACTCCCCATAAAAATGGAGTCTGGTACGTTCCTTGCCCAAACCGGAGAACATGGCGCTGAATAAACCCACCGTACCGTAAACGGTTCCGCCGATAATGGAATTGGGACCGGCGGTAATACCAATCTCATGGTGCAAGTCGCTGTGGATTCGTACAGGACGCTCTTGGGCGTTCAGGAACGCAGGCATCCACAAAACCAGCAACAGAGCAATTATTTTACTGATTTTCATATTCTTAACATTCGATTTTTATAAACAACAAGCGACTATGCATTCTCGGAACTGTTGTGTCCTTGCGGCAACTGGATAGTCTTGAAGCGTTTCTGGCGCTGCTGCCAGCGTTCCCGCGCATACTGCTGCATATCCGACACCTCATCGCTCTCGTCGATGATCTCAAAACCGAAAACCGTCTCAATGATATCCTCCATGGTGAGGATTCCCTGGAAACAGCCGTACTCGTCAATAATAAGGGCGATTTGTGATTTCTGTTTCAACATGGAGTCCCAAATGTCACTAATTGACTTTTCCTCATTAAAATAGGGAAGATCACGCTTTATTTCACCCAACGTTATATCAAATTTGTCCTCGGCCAGATTCTCCAAGGCATCATCGCGGAGCACGTAACCGGTAATGTATTCCGGGGATTCGGCATAGACAGGAATCCGGGAGAAATGGTCGTACTGGTCGTCAGCGTAATAGTCACGCAGGGTCATGGACTCCGGGGCGATGGCAGCCACCACACGCGGGGTCATCACATCCGAGGCAAGCACGTTATCCAGCTTTATGATGTTCTGGATCACCTTGTTCTCATCCTCCTCGATCACACCTTCCTCTTCGCCCACATTGGCCATTGCGAGCACCTCCTCGCGACTTACCACAGCATCCTGCGGCACTCTTTTGGCAATCATGCCACCGATGCCCTCCACCAGTTTCACCAACGGGTACATCAACACGATGAGTATGCGTATCGTTTTGGCTGTAAAGCCCATGAGGTTCTTCCATCGGGTGGATCCGATGGTCTTTGGGATGATTTCCGAGAAGATCAGAATCAACAAGGTGGTAATGGCGGACACCAAGCCGAACCAATGGCTACCGAACAGAAGAGTGGCCTGCTGGCCCACGCCGGCGGCCCCAATGGTGTTGGCAATCGTATTCAGCGACAGGATGGCCGCCAACGGGCGTTCCGGTTCTGTCTTGTACTTCTTAAACAGAGATGCCGGGCCGAAGCCTTCATCCTCACGCATCATGATATAGGACAAGGGGGTGGACATAAGGGACGACTCCAATGTGGAGCACAAAAAGGATATGCTCATAGCCCCGAACAGGAAAATCAACAGCAATACCATGACGGGTTATTTAACAACAGATTCTATTTCTTTATAAATGAGGTCGATGGCCTCCGGCTGCGCCAGTTCTCGCATATAACGGCCCATCTGCTCGCAACGGGGCGTGTTGGAGGCCAGCTCCATCAGCTCAGGCATCAGTCGCTGACGGGCCTCGCCATCCGGAATCAGAATGGCGGCATCGCGCGTGGAGAGCGCCTTCGCATTATACGTCTGGTGATCCTCCGCTGCATACGGGAACGGGACCAATATCGTGGGTTTGCCCACGATGGTCAGCTCGGCGATAGCCAACGCACCAGCCCGCGACACGATGATGTCGGCCATGCTGTACGCATCGTTCATGTTCTTGATAAACGGCACGATACGGATAAACTCATCCTGTTCCGCCAACAGTTTGGAATCGATGTCGCGGAAGAACTGCTCGCCGGTCTGCCACAAGAGCTGGATGCCCGCCTGCCGGAACTCATCCAAATGGGCGGCCATCGTCTCATTCAACGTGCGGGCGCCAAGACTGCCGCCCACGACCAGCACGGTTTTCCGTTCCGGCACGAAATTGAAATACTGATACGCCTTGGGGTCTTTCGGGGTAATATGAAGTATTTCGGCACGGATGGGGTTGCCGGTCTTCACAATCTTGTCTGCCGGGAAATACTTCTCCAGCCCGTCGTACGCCACGCAGATGCGCTTCGCCTGGGGTGCCAACATCTTATTGGTGACACCGGGATACGAGTTCTGCTCCTGAAGCAGTGTGGGCACGCCTAACTTGTCGGCCATCTTCAAGGCCGGCCCGCTGGCAAAGCCCCCCACCCCGATGGCTATGTCGGGATTGAACTCGCGGATAATACGCTTGGCTTTCCGCATCGCACCCATCAGCACAAAGGGCAGCTTGAGGTTTTTGCCGATGCCTTTCAAGGAGAAATCACGGCTGATGCCGTAAATGCGAAGGCCCTCGATCGGATAGCCTGCCTCGGGCACGCGCTGCATCTCCATCTTGTCGCTGGCCCCGATAAACAGGAACTCGGCATCCGGCTGTTCACTTTTGATCTTATTGGCAATGGCCAAAGCCGGGAAGATATGGCCTCCCGTACCACCGCCACTGATTAAATATCGTTTGCTCATTATATGTATGAAGGTTAATTGTTTTTTTTCTTATACGCGGTCATGGTATTCTGCAGCAGGCAGGCCATTGTCACGGCGCCCACGCCGCCGGGCACGGGGGTGATAGCCTCGCAGAGAGGAGCCACCTCGTCGTATTTGACATCGCCGCACACACGGTATCCAGTGGGTTTGGTCACATCCGGCAGACGGTGTATGCCCACATCGATGACAGTGGCGTTCTTCTTCACGTAGTCGGCGGTGATCATCTCCGGCTGGCCGATGGCCACAATGAGGATGTCGGCCCGGCTGCACACGCGCTTGAGGTTTTTGGTGCGGCTGTGGCAGACGGTCACCGTGGCGTTGGCATCCTTCTGGAGGAGCATCATGGCGAGGGGTTTGCCCACGATGTTGCTGCGCCCCACGACCACGGTATCCTTTCCGGCGATTTCAATGTTGCTGCGGCGCAGGATCTCCATCACAGCGTGCGGGGTGGCCGGCGCGTAGGCGTCACGGCCCAACACCAAATTGCCCATATTCTCCGGATGGAAACAGTCCATATCCTTGCGCGGGTCCACATGCGCGGTGACTTTGTCCATTGAGACCTGCTTGGGCAACGGCATCTGAATGATGTAGCCGTCCACATCCTCGTCACGGTTCAGGAAGTCGATGGTGTCGAGCACATCTTGCTCGCAAACGTCGGCGGGGAACTTGTACGCCGAGACCGTGAAGCCCACGGCCTTGCTCTGTTTCTCAATGCTGTTCACGTAACTCAGCGCACCGCCGTCCTCCCCAGCGATGATAACCGCCAGATGGGGGGCAGGCTTTCCTTGGTCCAACAACGCTTTAACCTCGGTTGCTATTTCTGTTTTTATCGTGGAAGCAATAATCTTTCCATCTAAAATATTTGGCATAAATGTTTGTTAGGTTTGTATGGTTTGTAAGGTTATTTAAAGCTTATAATGTTAAAAGTGGGAAGGGATGAAAAACCAGAGGCCAAAGTTCATTGTCATCGTTCAAAGCTCATCGTTCACAATTCACCCACTATATAACCATTAAGTGTTAATTATTAATTATTAATTGTTAATTGTTAATTGTCACAACGGTCTCCGTCCCGGGGCGTTCATGGCGCGGACCAGGTTTTTGGCTTTGCCGCTGTTCACTAATTTCATCATCTTGCGGGTATCCTCAAACTGTTTCATCAGGCGGTTCACATCTTGGATGTCGCGGCCGCTGCCCCTGGCAATACGTTTGCGGCGGGAGCCGTTGATGATGTCGGGATTGGCGCGTTCCTGCGGGGTCATGGACTGGATGATCACCTCCACGCTCTTGAAGGCATTGTCATCGATATCCATGTCCCTGATCACCTTGCCCATGCCGGGAATCATCGACATGAGGTCCTTCACGTTGCCCATCTTCTTGATTTGTTGGATCTGGTTCATGAAGTCATTGAAGTCGAACTGGTTCTTTGCCAGTTTCTTCTGCAACTTGGCCGCTTCTTCCTGGTCGAACTGGTCCTGAGCTTTTTCCACGAAGGAACGGATGTCGCCCATACCGAGGATACGTTCAGCCAGTCGGTCGGGATGGAATACGCTGAGGGCCTCCATTTTCTCGCCCGTACCGATGAACTTGATAGGTTTGTTGACCACGGCCTTGATGGTCAACGCGGCACCGCCGCGGGTGTCACCGTCCATCTTGGTGAGGATCACGCCGTCGAAGTCCAGCTTGTCGTTGAAAGCCTTGGCGGTGTTCACGGCGTCCTGGCCGGTCATGGCATCCACCACAAAGAGGATCTCATGCGGGTTCACGGCCTCCTTGATGTTGCCGATCTCCGTCATCATCTCCTCATCCACCGCCAGACGGCCGGCAGTATCAACCAGCACCACATCGTAGCCGTATTCCTTGGCGTGTTTCACACCGTTTCTGGCAATCTCCACCGGCTTCTTGCTGTCCGGTTCGGTATATACGGGCACGCCGATCTGCTCGCCCAGCACCTTCAGCTGGTCGATAGCGGCAGGACGATACACGTCGCCAGCCACGAGCAACGGTTTCTTATTACGCTTGGTTTTCAACAGGTTGGCCAATTTCGCCGCGTGGGTCGTCTTACCGGAACCCTGTAAGCCCGACATGAGAATGATAGCCGGATTGGCTTTGATGTTGATATCCACGGCCTCGCGCCCCATCAACTCGATGAGTTCGTCGTAGGTGATCTTCACCATCAGCTGGCTGGGCGAAACGGCTTTCAGCACATTCATACCCAGCGCTTTCTTCTTCACATCGTCGGTGAAGTCCTTGGCAATCTTATAGCTGACATCGGCATCCAGAAGGGCCTTGCGCACCTCTTTCATCGTCTCGGCCACATTGATTTCCGTGATGTAGCCCTGTCCTTTTATTATTTTAAATGCTCTTTCTAATCGGTCGGTTAAACTTTCAAACATTGTAATTATTGATTAAATCATTCAACAACAAACTATCAATCTTCCAACAAAACATCAACTTCATTTTTCAATAGAGGAAGATGTTTTATCACAATTGACCAAATAATCTCATTAGACACTTTATCATAACCATGAATCACATAGTTCCTTGTGTCAACAATTCTTCTTGCATTGGTTATCTTGAGGTCAGGATCCATTTTTGATAGACGGTTAACCGCTTCTCCTATAATCTCTATTTGCCTCTCAACCGCTTTTTGCAACATGTCATTCTTCTCATATTCCGAAAAGATCTTCTTACCCTCTTCGAAATATCCCTCTACACTACATATTGCATTCTGTATATCAAACAAATACTTTTTCTTAACATCATCCATAAATTCGCGTTTTAGTTCGCTCAATCGCCTTAATAAAGAAAGGGTTTGAAAGAGAACTTTCCATCACCAAGTCTATATCTCTCCCCAAAAGTTTGGACAATTTGTCTTTGAAATCAAAATAGTTGTCCGCATAATCAAGAAGCGGCACTTCATCCGTAAACGAAACCAGGAAGTCAATGTCGCTCT
This sequence comes from Bacteroidales bacterium, assembly GCA_016285145.1. Classification (GTDB taxonomy): domain Bacteria; phylum Bacteroidota; class Bacteroidia; order Bacteroidales; family WCHB1-69; genus F23-D06. The sequence continues at coordinate 10,957 of JAEEQE010000042.1, forward strand.
TGTCTGAAAACCTGTCCGTCAACACACTACCAAAAGCGAACAAATCCTTTACCTTGTATACGTTACACAGGTTCCTTACGGCATGGATCCGGTTTTTCAACAATTCGTTCATAGTAATATTTTTCTACAACAGGTATAAATTTTCCAAGTTATATTTCACGGGTGCAAAGATACTCATTTCTCGGACACAAAAAACATCTTATTCAATTTTCATTACAACAACAATCTTCCAGGCGTTTTGATTTTTCCATTTGAAAATAAAATCATATTTTTGCAACGTCATTCAAAAAAACGAGATTATGATATTAACTACCACACCCACCATTGAAGGCAAACAGATTTGCAACTATCACGGCGTCGTGTTCGGGGAGGTCATCACCGGCGTCAATTTCGTAAAGGATTTCTTCGCGGGAGTCCGCAACATCGTGGGCGGTCGCTCCAGTTCCTACGAGGACGAGCTGATGAAGGCCCGCGACAATGCCTTGCATGAACTGGAACAGCGTGCAATGGAAAAGGGCGCCAATGCCGTGGTCGGCATCGACATTGACTATGAAGTGCTGGGCCAGAACAACGGCATGCTGATGGTCACTGCGTCAGGCACAGCCGTGACGGTGGTATAAACAGAATGCAACGGCTGGGCGCAAAGCGCCATCACAATGTTCAATCATCTATTTTGAAAGAGACCGGCACCTGATAGAAACAACGTACCGGCTTTCCCATGTTTTTGCCCGGTGTCCACCTCGGCATTGACATTACTCCACGCAACGCTTCCACATCGCAATCGGGGAAAAGCGGGACCTTCACCTTTCCGTTGGTCAGCCGGCCATCCTTTTCCACCACAAACTCAACCAGCACGGTGCCCGTGATACGATTTTCCTTTGCCACCAGGGGGTATTTGATTTCACGTTGGAGATATGCATACAAAGAATCCTGACCGCCGGGGAACATCGGCATTTCTTCCGTAAAATATACCGGTGGCGCGGCACATTGGGACAAGTTTGGAACATCTTGTGCCCATCCGGCAAAACCATACAATATGATTGCCAGAAAGAATATGACTTTTACAATTGGTTTCATCATTTTTTTGCAAAAAAACAAAATAATCTACAAATACCAAACAGGCAAAAAAATTTTTCTATCTTTGCGTTCCTATTTTAACATCATTTATAATGAAAAGAGGTAAACGGACTTGTGAGTTTTTGAAGGAGGTGCGTCAGCGTGTGGCACGGGAGAACGACATCCCGCTGGAAACACGTGAATGTACCCACAAGGGCGATTGCCGCGGCACATGTTCCTACTGCGAGGCCGAGGTCCGCTATCTCGAACAGGAACTTTCCAAACGCCGCAGCCTCGGGAAGGCCGTGACGGTGGCAGGCATTGCTGTCTCCTCCATGATGATGGGCGGCTGCCACAGTTCGAGCCCTAAACTCCAAGAAACAGTGGAAATGCCGGAATCGACCACAGATATTGAGAAAATACATGATTCCAGTGAAGCAACGGAGCAAAAAGATTCAATACCCCACCCTGGCCAAATCGAAACGTATGAACTTGATGGCTTCGTAGAAGGCATTGACGAGGTCACGGAAACTAAATCGAATTGCCCCGGGCCAAAGGATACTACTTATAAAGATGTTTTAGATGGCGACATTGCATTGTGGGAAGAACCCGACGGGATAATCATAGATGATTCTGATGATTGGGAAAGAAACGAGTGGCATTCCTCCGTTGGCGTGCCGACACAATGGCTTAAATCCCGGTTGGCCACCCCGCTGGACTTTCTCCGCAACCCAAAATACGACAACACCTACATCGTACTCATCATCAATAATAACGGCGAAGTAAAGGAGGTGGTATTTCAGTCAAAGAACGTGTTGTCATCCGCCCAGGAGCGGGCATTCCAGGAGGAAGCCACACGGATTCTGAAAACGATGCCGAAATGGGAAGGAGGCAACACGGCCGCCAGTTACGAGATTCCCATCCGCGACTTGCGCTAAATTCCAAACGCACACATCCGATTCCTTTTCCGGAAACATTGGTCTGGAAATGTGTGCGACAGGCAAACATAAACAACGAAATCCTCAATTTTGCATCCGCAATGACAATTTTTCGATTTTTTTACTAATTTTGCAGCCTCATTAAATCCAAGACACAGATTCAACAAATAAACATAAAACTATGTACACCAATTTCCAACAACATCTTCAGAAGGAACTGGCCGACATCAAGGAAGCCGGCTTGTACAAGAACGAACGCATCATTGCCTCTCCGCAAAGCGGTGAGATCACGCTGCAGGACGGCAGCAAGGTGCTGAACTTCTGCGCCAACAACTATCTGGGCCTCGCCAACGACGCGCGCCTGATCGCCGCTGCCAAGGAAGCCCTCGACACCCACGGCTACGGCATGGCCTCCGTGCGTTTCATCTGCGGCTGCTCCGACCTGCACAAGGCCCTGGAGAAGAAGATCGCCGAGTTCTTCGGCACTGAGGACACCATCCTCTACGCCGCCTGCTTCGATGCCAACGGCGGCGTCTTCGAGCCTCTGCTCACCGATCAGGACGCCATCATCTCCGACGCCCTCAACCACGCCTCCATCATCGACGGCGTGCGCCTCTGCAAGGCTGTGCGCTATCGCTACAAAAACGCCGACATGGCCGACCTTGAGGAGCAACTGAAAGCCGCACAGGCCCAGCGTTTCCGCATCATCGTCACCGATGGCGTGTTCAGCATGGACGGCAACGTGTGCCCGTTGGATAAGATTTACGAACTGGCCCAGAAATACGACGCCATGGTTATGGTTGACGAAAGCCACTCCGCCGGCGTGGTGGGCAACACCGGCCGCGGCGTGACCGAGCGCTACAACCTGCGCGGCAAGATCGAGATCCTCACCGGCACGCTGGGCAAGGCATTCGGCGGCGCCATCGGCGGTTTCACCACCGGCAAAAAGGAAATCATCGACATGCTCCGTCAACGTTCCCGTCCGTACCTGTTCTCCAACTCCATCCCGCCGATGGTGGCTGCAGCAGGCTGCAAGATGGTCGATATCATGTCCGAAACCAACGAACTGCAAGACAAGCTGCACAGCAACACCGAATATTTCGTGGCCAAGATGAAAGCCGCCGGCTTCGACATCAAACCGACCGAATCCGCCATCTGCGCCGTGATGCTGTATGACGCCAAACTGTCACAAGTGATGGCCGCCAAACTGCAGGAGGAAGGCATCTACGTCACCGGTTTCTACTATCCTGTGGTTCCGAAAGACCAAGCCCGTATCCGCGTGCAGATTTCCGCCGCCCACGAACCCGAGCACCTCGACAAGTGCATCGCCGCCTTCACCAAGATCGGCAAGGAACTGGGCGTCATAAAATAGAACAATCAAATTTAACCCATTTATTAACTTAAACCCTTATCAAAAATGAAAAAACTCGCTTTATTAGCAATCGTTTGCTGTGCCATGGTTTTCACCAGTTGCCACAGAGACCAACACACTTATTACACTGAGGTCAGTTATTCCCAACCTGAAACATCCGCAGATGTTATCAGCCTCAAAGCCGTGCTGAAAACCATCAGCCTGTTCTGGGTAGGCGACTTCACTTTCACAGGCAACGACGAAAGCTACACGGATGTTTTGGCCAAGACCAAATTCCTCGAGTCCAAAACCGCTATTTGGGCACATGGTGGCGAACTGAAAGAATATTTGAACGACGGAAACTATTTCTATTACAGACTTTACAGAAAAAGCGACAACGCTTTGCTGGAATCCACAAAATACTATGTGGATGAAGACGGCAAATTCGCTTTAACGGATGAAGTCGATAATGTGCAAGATTAATAACCGTTATGCTTTGACAAAAAAAGCCGCTCAATTGAGCGGCTTTTTTGTTTTCCAAACGAAATGCTGTTACCTCATTCTTTTAGCATTCGTGGTGTCCGTAGAAACCACTTTGGCGCCGACAAACTCAATCTGCCAATCGGGAACCGTATCCACCACTGCCGTATCAATGTGGAAGTAGAACGTTGTGTTTACAGTAGAATTCGTGAATTCAGACGTGACATCCACGCTTTTGACCGGCATCATACCATCCGACACACACGGATTGGGGGTGAAACGGTCAAGCAGAATGCTGGCCACGAGGTCGAAATCCTCACAAGTAGTTTCAAAATGTCCTGTGGAAGTTTTAGATGGGGAGCATATATAGCATGATGCCGTCCTCATCCAGCGGGTTGGAGAAACACTCCAGGTCGCCGGTGGCAATCTGAGTGCCATTCATCGTGAACTCACCTCTGTATTTGCCTTCGTATTGGGTATTGTTGTTACGTTGGAAACAGCTGCCCAAGCTGATAGTCAACACCATAAAGACGGTAATGATTTTTGTCACAACTTATGATTTTAACTGTTAATTAATTCGGGTGCAAATGAAGTAAAATATAACATACGGATAACTGAAATTTATTTTCTCTTTTTTCATTCTTAAACCCTAAAACAGAATCGCGAAAAATTGTGTACTTTTGCAGCCTATAAAAAAAGCAATGCAATGAACATCGTAAAACCATCCATACCCAAAGGAACGCGGGATTTCACGCCGGCGGAGATGATGCGCCGCAACTACATTTTCGACACTATCCGCTCCGTATTTTACAAGCACGCCTATCTACCGATTGAGACTCCTTCCATGGAGAATCTCTCCACCCTGATGGGCAAATATGGCGAGGAGGGCGACCGTCTGCTCTTCAAAATCCTCAATTCGGGCGATTTCACCCAAGGCATTGACTTCCAGGACAGCAGCATGTCGGTCAACAAGTTGGCCACCAAGCTGTGCGAGAAAGGACTGCGCTACGACCTGACGGTACCGTTCGCACGTTTCGTGGTGCAGCACCAGAACGACATCACATTCCCCTTCAAGCGCTACCAGATGCAGCCCGTGTGGCGCGCCGACCGTCCGCAGAAGGGCCGCTATCGCGAGTTTTACCAGTGCGACGCCGACATCATCGGCAGCACTTCCCTGCTCAACGAAGCCGAACTGGTGGAGATCACGGATGAGATTTTCCGTAAATTCGGCATTGCCGTCACGATGAAAATCAACAACCGAAAGATCCTCTCCGGCATCGCGGAGGTAATCGGGGCTGCCGACAAGGTCACGGACCTTTGCACGGCGATGGACAAGTTGGACAAGATCGGACAGGAGGCTGTCTGTGCCGAGATGGCGGAGCGCGGTCTCACCCCTGACGCCATCGGGAAGCTACAACCCGTCTTCTGCCTCGGCGGGCAGACCAACGGCGAAAAACTCGAGTGTTTGAAGACATTGCTCGCCACCAGCGAAATAGGACAGAAAGGTCTTGAAGAGCTCACCACCGTACTGGACTACGTGGCGGAGATGGGCATCACCACCGATTTGGAGATTGACATCACCCTGGCCCGCGGCCTGAACTACTACACCGGCGCCATCTTCGAGGTGAAGGCCAAGGACGCCTCCATCGGCAGCATCTCCGGCGGCGGACGCTACGACAATCTCACCGGCATCTTCGGGCTGAAGAACATGTCGGGCGTGGGCATCTCCTATGGAGCGGAACGCATCTACGACGTGCTCAACGAGTTAGGTCTCTTCCCGGATGAGATCCTGAATCCAGTCAAAGCCTTGTTCGTCAATTTCGGGAAAGAGGATGAGAAATACGCCCTCGCCGCCCTGCGCGCCGTGCGCGAGGCTGGCATCGCGGCAGAAATCTACCCCGACAGCGTCAAGATGGGCAAGCAGATGTCATACGCCAACGCCAAACACATCCCCTTCGTGGTCTTGGCGGGTGAGAACGAACGCACAAGCCACACCTTCACCTGCAAGAACATGACTGTCGGCGAGCAAGAGACCTGCACACTGCCGGAACTCATTGAGTTACTGACCACTTAACATAGTACCGACATCGAAAAATAGACCATCATGGGAACACCCACCCTCCGACAACGCATCAACAGGGCCATCCGCAAGGCATGGGTCTCCCTCCGGCAATACACCCAGCTGCGCGAAGACACTGACTACGAAGCCACCTTCGACTCCATCTCCAAGAGTGTGGTTTTCCGGGGAGTGAACGTCTGGGTTCTCTTCTTCGCCATCATCGTGGCATCGGTAGGACTTAATGTCAACTCCACGGCCGTCATCATCGGCGCGATGTTGATATCACCGCTCATGGGGCCTATCACGGGCATTGGCTTTGCCGTGGGCACCTTTGACGAGCAATTGTTGAGGAAATCTCTCAAAAACCTGGCGTTCATGGTGTTCATCAGTTTGGTGGCCTCCACGCTCTACTTCCTCATCTCGCCCATCAACGATGCGCGCTCCGAGCTTCTGGCCCGTACGCAGCCCACCATCTTCGACGTCTTCATCGCCTTCTTCGGCGGATTGGCCGGCATTGTGGCCTCCAGCCGGAAGTCGCAGTCCATCACCGTCATCTCCGGCGTGGCCATCGCCACCGCCCTCATGCCACCCCTGTGCACGGCGGGCTTTGGCATTGCAACAGGACAAATATGGTATTTCCTCGGAGCCTTCTATCTTTTCTTCATAAACTCCTTCTTTATCGCCTTGGCCACCTTCCTTGTCGTGCGCCTGCTCCGTTTCCCCGAGGCCCAATACGTGGATGAGCGTCGGCACCGCAAAGTGAAGCGTTTTATCACCGTCCTCACCATCCTCGTCCTTATCCCCAGCATCTACTTGGCCACCGACGTGGTGCAAGAGGCGGCATTCAACACCCAAAGCATCAAATTCGTGAAGGATCTGCGCTCCAGCGAGCTGTTCCAGAACACCCAGATCATCGATGCGGAACGCGATTACCATCATCGGAGTCAAAGCGTCACCCTTTCCTTGGTAGGCAAACCCATCAGCAACGAACAAATCGCCAAACTTCAAGATGAGCTCCACACCCAATATGGCCTTAAAAAGGCCAATCTCATTATCAAACAGACAGGTGAAACCATCGACATCACCCAACAGAATGAGATCATCGAGGATATCTTGAACAAAAAGGATGCCACTATTGCGAAACAGGATTCCACCATCACAGAGTTGCGGTCCAAAATCAACGCCATCCAAAATGCCGAGACGCTCTCGCAGCAGTTAGCAGAGGAGATATACACCCAATATCCGGCCGTGCAGGAGTTTGCCGTGACCGACATGGTGCAATACAACACCAGATCCTTGGAGTCCAAGACGGTAGCGGTCGTGTATCTGCAATGGGACAACAGTCGCCATCAGGCAGATGAACAGAAACTGGTTAAATGGCTCAAAGTACGCATGGGCGTTGACGAGCTCAAAGTGATTCACTAATCCACCAATGTCCCCTTCCGTATGATTCCCGGCAAGCACTTTCTTCCCATCACCAAAAAAGAGCTCGACTACCTCGGATGGGATTATGTGGATGTCATCCTCGTGAGCGGGGACGCGTACGTTGATCACCCTTCTTTTGCCGCCGCTGTCATCGGGCGCACGTTAGAGCGCGAGGGACTGCGTGTGGCCATCTTACCCCAGCCCAACTGGAAAGATGATTTGCGGGATTTCAAGAAGTTAGGAAAACCACGGCTCTTTTTCGGGGTAACCTCCGGCAACATGGATTCCATGGTGAACCATTACACAGCAAACAAGCGACTGCGCAGCGACGATGCCTACACAGCCGGTGGCAAGGCTGGCTTCCGACCCGACTACGCCACCACCGTTTACAGCCGCATCCTCAAGAAGTTGTTCCCGGACGTGCCCGTCGTCATCGGGGGCATAGAGGCCTCCATGCGCCGTCTCTCGCATTACGACTACTGGAGCGACACCCTCAAGCCCTCCATCCTGATCGAGAGTGGCGCCGACGTGCTGGTCTATGGCATGGGCGAACGTCCCGTCAGAGCCTTGGCCAAGCTGTTCCAGCAATCCGACTGGCGAAATCATCTACCTGAACACCAACAGATTGCCTACCTTGACACCGACATCCAAAAATATGCCGACGAAAAGCCCATCCTTCTGCACAGCTATCAAGAAGAGCTGAAGGACAAACGGCGTTATGGGGAGAATTTTGTATTATTTGAAACCGAATCCAACAAACGGGAACAGCGGACCATTATCCAACCCTATGAGTATAGTAAATATGTTGTTGTGCGCCCGCCATACCCTGTTGCCACCGAAGCGGAGATGGACAGTTTTGCCCTCTTCGACCGGATGATGAACCTGCCGCATCCCAAATATCTGAAGCGTGGCGATGTGCCCGCCTTCGAGATGATCAAGAATTCCATCACCTTGCACCGGGGATGCTTCGGAGGGTGCAGTTTCTGCGCCATCGCCGCACACCAGGGCAAACAGATTGCCTCCCGATCCAACGAATCCATTTTGGCCGAAGTCAAGGACTTGGTCTCCAGGCCCTATTTCAAGGGACACATCAGCGATTTGGGTGGACCCTCCGCCAACATGTTCCGTATGCATGGTCGGGATTTGAGCCTCTGTCGCAAATGTCCGCGACCATCCTGCCTCACGCCCAAAATCTGTCCTAATCTTCTGCTGGATCATCATCCCCTCATCGCATTATACGAAAAAGTACGCCAAATGGAAGGCGTAAAGCACGTCACCATCGGCAGCGGCATCCGCTACGAAATGTTGCTAAACCACGACACGCACGAAAACGAGCGCAACGGCCAACGCAAATATCTGCATGAAATTGTGAAGCATCATGTATCAGGGCGACTGAAAGTGGCACCCGAGCATACGGACCCCGATGTGCTGAAACTGATGCGCAAACCCGATTTCGAGCACTTTTTAGAGTTTTTAAGACTTTTTAACGAAGAAAACTGGCGTTGCGGCAAAAACCAGCAACTCATCCCTTACCTTATCGGCTCGCATCCCGGTTGTACTGTGGAGAAAATGGCGGCCTTGAGCCGCATCACGCGCAGATGCCATCTCCTCACCGACCAAGTGCAGGATTTCACCCCCACCCCGATGACCTTTGCCACCGCCATGTACTATCTGGAATACAACCCTTATTCAGGGGGAAAAGTGCATGTAGCAAAAAGCCTGGCAGAGCGGAAAAAGCAGCATGACTACTTCTTTGCCAAGCCAGGCAGATGATAAGGGAATAACCGACAATTGTTAATTGTTTACAGCACCGTTATCGTGCTCTTGATCACTTTGGAAACGCCGTCCAGATCTTTGTATTTCAATATATACGGGTACACTTGGTTGTATTCCACGGGCTTGTCGGTGTTGCCCTTCGTGCCGCACCACTTCAAATCCTTCGGGTCGCCCTTGAAGCTGTATATCAACTCGCCCGTGCGCGTGAACACCGTGAACTCCACGTACTTGATCAGTTTCCACTGAGGCACCGTGAAGCAGTCGTTGAGTGGATCGCCCGGAGACTTCCCGCCACGGTCCGACGGTGTGATGGCGTTCACCAGATTCACAAACGGCTTGCACGTCGGAATCACAATCGAGCCGCTCGCCTTGCATCCGCTGTTCTTATCCGTCACCGTCACCGAGTAGGTGCCTGCACGGTCTATCTCCAACAGGCTGTCCGTGGAACC
>JAEEQE010000043.1 GCA_016285145.1 Bacteroidales bacterium
GGTCGATGCAGTTATGGTAAAGGTTGAGTATCTGTCGCTTTATGCGGTCAGCATCTTCGAACGAGCGGGTGTCCTGGTATTCCAGTATGGCTTGGGGCATACCGCCGACAATCAGGTAGAGGCACGGGCGGCTGGGCAGAACTCGATTTCGTCGAATACGATGATAGACTCACGCGGATACAGCCTGGTGGAGAAATAGGTGCTCAGATAGGTAAAGAGCATGTCAAGGTTGTCCTTGTAGTTCTTGAACAGGTCTTTGATGTCGTCGCCCACTTTGAAGAAGTCAATCAGGATATAGCTTTTGTACTCCCTTTGGGCAAACTCCCTCACAATGTAGCTTTTGCCCACACGACGGGCACCTTCTATCATCAAGGCAGACTTGCCTTTGCGCTTGTTTTTCCAGAGGAGCAAATGGTCGTAAATTTTTCTTTTCATCACGGAATCAAAGTTTGGTTAATCATCAAATTGCACGAAATCAAGGGTGTGCAGATATAGTTTTCTACACGAAATCAAGGGCAAAGATACATTATTTTTGAAAATCTCAACAAACATTTTGTCCCGTTTTTGTCCCGATTTACGAAAAAAAAGCAGCGATTTTACGTCTGTAAATCGCTGCTTTTCAGTAATTTGAGCGACAGACGGGGTTCGAACCCGCGACCTGCGGCTTGGGAAGCCGCCGCTCTACCAACTGAGCTACTATCGCATTAATAGTTGAGGGTTTATAGTTGAGAGTTGAGAGATATTGTTTCATAGAAACGTGTTATCTCTAAACGCTCAACTCTATACTCTAAACATTAAATCGTATATGCAGAATGTCGCCGTCCTGCACTTCGTAGTTTTTCCCTTCCACATATAATTTGCCGGCCTCTTTGCATTTGAGCTCGGAGCCCAGCGTATTCAAATCGTCATATTTGATGACCTCGGCGCGGATGAAGCCGCGCTCCAGGTCGCTGTGGATGACGCCCGCCGCCTGCGGTGCCAACATGCCCCGCCGGATGGTCCACGCACGATTCTCCTTGCCGCCCACCGTGAAGAAGGAGATGAGGTCCAGCATCTTATATGCCGCACGAATCACCTTGTTGACGCCCGGCTCGGTCAAGCCCACGTCGGCCAAGAAGGCCTTGCGGTCCTCTTCGCTCTCCAACTCGGCAATCTCGGATTCGATTTTGGCAGCGATGACCAACATCTCTCCGCCATGTTCTTCCACATATTTCTTCACGGCCTCCGAATAGGCGTTGCCGCTGACCGCATCGTCATCGTTGACATTGCACACGAACAGAACGGGCTTCTCCGTCAGCAGCATCATGTCGGCCACCACAGCGTGTTCGTCGTCTGTCACCTCTAAGGTGCGCACGTTCTGGAATCCCTCCAAATGCTCCTTGTATTTCTTCAAAACTTCATAGTCGTGCTTGGCGGTCTTGTCCCCAATCTTGGCGGCTTTCTCCACCTTGGTGATCTTGCGTTCAATCTGTTCCAAATCCTTGCATTGCAGCTCGAAATCCACAATCTCGATGTCGCGGACGGGATCCACGGAACCCTCCTCATGAGGCAGAGCCGGATTGTCAAAGCAGCGCAACACATGAATCAGTGCATCGCACAAACGCACGTCGGCTAAAAAGCTGTTACCGATGCCGGCACCTTGGCTGGCACCTTTGGCCAAACCGGGAATGTCAACCAAATCCAGATTGGCAAACACCAATTTGTCAGCCTTGATGAAGGTGTTGATATGGGTCAAACGCTCGTCAGGCACCTGGCACACGCCGATGTTGGACTTGTTCGTACTGTACGCGAAATCCGTCACCTCCGCCTTCGTGTTGGAGATGCAGTTGAACATCGTGGTCTTACCCGAGTTCGTCAGTCCTACTATGCCGCATTTTAATCCCATTTGTAATGGTTATTGGTTATGGGTTATTGGTTGTTGAAGTTTAGAGTTTATAGTTTATAGTTTATAGTTTATAGTTTATGGTTATAGTCTCTTTTCCCGAAAGATAGCAGCCAATAGCTAAAAGCTAAAATCCGAGAACGATGTCTTCGACGTGGTCGATTTCGGGCAGGTAGTGTTTGAGGGTCTGTTCCACACCGTTTTTCAAGGTCATTTTGGCATGGGGACAAGAACCGCAGGCACCCTGCAACTTCACTTTCACCACATTGTCGGAAGTGAGTTCCACAAATTCAATGTCACCACCATCCTGCTGTAAGTAGGGGCGAATCTGGTCAATGATGGATATCACTTTCTGTTCGAGTGTCGGACTTTCCATGTGCTTCATTTTTTACGGCTGCAAAGATACGAAATTAATTGGGAAATCCGAGTTCTTTATTCAACTATTTATATATAATAATGAAGGAGGCTTCAGATTCTGTTATATGTTATCTTGTTTATTTCCTCAATAACAAATAGATAAAATAGGGTGCACCGGCAAGGGCAGTGATGCTTCCCACGGGCAGTTCCGACGGCGCGGCGATAGTGCGGGCCAGCGTGTCGGCAACCAGCAGGAAGAACGCCCCGAAGAAAATGGAATAGACAAACAGCCGGCGGTTGTTGCTGCCGAAGATCAGTCGGCAGATGTGGGGCACAATCAGTCCGATGAAGCCGATGACCCCGCAAAAGGAGACCACCACGCCCACCAACAGCGACGAGAGCAGGAGTGTGGCATGGACCGTGCGGGAGGTGTTTACCCCCAGGCTTTGTGCTGATTCCTCGCCCATCTGTATGATGTTCAGGTCTTTGGCGTAATAGAACAGCACGGTGATGATGGCGGCGGCCACGGGCAGCAAGCAGGCAATCTCGTGCCATGACACTGCCGCGAGCCCGCCCATTGTCCAGAAGAAAATTTGGTGCATCTCTTTCTGGTTGACAACCATCAGGAGGGTGATGACAGCGGAGATGAAGAAGTTGACGGCAATGCCGGTGAGAAGGAGTGTCTGCGTGGAGTTGCGTCCGCGAATGCGGGCCACTCCCATGATGAGCAGGAGGGTGAGTGCGGCGGTCATCAGCGCCGGCACGGTGATGCCGAACAGGAAGGCATCCCAGCCTAAGATGATGGCGATGGCGGCCCCTAACGAGGCGCCGGAGGAGATGCCCAGGATATAGGGGTCGCAGATGGGATTGCGGAAGATGCTCTGGAAGACGCAGCCGCACACGGCCAACGCTGCTCCGGCTATCAGGCTCATGACGATGCGCGGCAGTCGCAACTGCCAGATAACCATGTCGTAATAGGCAGGAACCTCTACGGCGGAGGGAAGATGCAGTCGCTGACGGAAGCTGCCCGCCACCATGTCCCATGGGATGGGAATCACCCCGATGAAGATGGCTGCCACGGCACATGCCAGCAGCAGCATACCTAAGAGAATGGGTAGAACGATATGCCGGCGTTGCGTTTTCATAACCTATTGCGTGATGGCCCCTTCCCGCATGGCCTTCTCGTAGAGCTTGTCCACGTACGCATCGATAAACTGTTTCTTGCGCTGGTTGGTCAGCATCATCCGCGCCGACGCCTGCTCCTCTTCGGTCTCACTTACCGACCGTTGGTTTTTATAATCCAGAATCACAAGCAGATAATGGTAGTCGTCCACATCTTTTTCCACATACTTGTTGTTGGGCTTGTCAGGACTGAAGTCGAAAGGCACGTCGTTCTGCACATCTTGCAGGTAGAGCCATGTGTCTTCTATCAGATATTCGATGGAGTCGCCCAGCATGGCGGCCAGTTCCGTTTTCTCGTTCTGGCGGCGACTCTCGTCAAACAGGATTGCCTTGACGGGTGCTATCAGGCGGGAGTTGCGCGACAGTTTCACATAGTTCACCTTTACAATCTCCTTGTTCACCGTATATTGTTTGCCAAAGGATTTCACAAAATCCGCCATCTCGTTGTCCGTGATGCTGAACTCGGTACTGTCGGCCACCAGCTTGTCGAAAAAGGCGTTCACTAACAGTTGGTTCCGATATTCGTCCATTTGTCGGCGGAAGTTCTTCTCGCGTGAGGATAATTTCTTTTCCGCTTCGTGGATGATGAGTTGTTCCTTGATCCAGCTGTCCACGAAATCGCGTACGAGTGCCAGGCTGTCGTCGGCGGAGAGGCCTGTCGGCATGCCGGCGCGTATTTCCGACAGATAGAGTTTATGGTAATAGACCTGCGCCACCACCGGGTCCTTCTCGCGTTTGCAGGCGGAAAGACACAGGATTGCAGACAATAGGATGAGGAGTTTTCTCACGTTATTTTTTCAAGATGGACTTAAACACTTGTTCGTCAACCTCCACAGGATATTTGGCTTTCAGCTCTTCCATCCATTTCTTTTCCAGCACATCCTGATAGCGGTTGATGATGATGGCACGGATCTCTGAGAGCGGTTTGTATTGGAGGCTGTCGTTGGGCTGGGCCACCGGATATTCGGTCTTCACCGACTCATAGTAGCGTTCGAGTCCGACGCTGTCTTGGATGGCGGCGTTCCAGACTTTCTTGGCGTTGATTTCATACAGGAGCATGCCGTCGTGGAACTCCTTCACCAGTTCGCGGTATTCGGGGTATTTGTCCGTCAGCCGGGTGTTCTCATATTGCAGCAGCCAGTCGCCGACCAGTTTTTGGAAGACCTGTTCCAGGAAATTCTCCATGGGCACATTGAGGGGAGTGCCTTGGAAGCGGGATACATAGTGGGCGAAATCCACCGCTGTGATTCTTTGGCCGTTGTCGTAGGTGCACATGGGTTTCAGTTTCTCGATGCCTTTCAGGGAGTCGATGGCTATGCGGGTGGATTGGAAGTAGCTTTCCGGCAGATTTTTCTTGAAGAACTTCATTGCCGCCGCTTTCCCTTTTTCACTGTAGTTGTATTCTTTTTTCAGTTTGTTCAGCAGCGATTCTTTGCTCTTCTGGGAGCGTGCGTCGCGGGCGAGCTTGTTTTTCAGCATGAAGCGGGTCTCGTCGTTGACCGTGGAATACACGATGGAGTCCAGGCGCAGGATGTGCCAGCCCAGAAGGGATGCCACCGGTTCGGAGTGCTGGCCGGGTTTCAGTTTGATGGCGGCGGCCACGTAGTCGCCGGGACGGCGGTTCGGCGTGAAGGGGTCCATGCTGCCATTCTTCTCCCTGCTGGCCGCATCTTCTGAGAATTGTGCCACCACGTTTTCAAAAGAACTGGTCTTCAGGGCGGATTGGATTGCCGCCAGCTTCTCCTTGATTTCCGGACGTGCTTCGCCTTTCAATGCCAGCGAGTCATAGACGAAAATCTGGGAGATGAAAATCTTGGCCATGGCAGGAACTTTGTCGCGTACATAGATCAGGTGGTAGCCGAACTGCGTGCGCACCGGCATCGATATCTGTCCCAGCGGCGTGTTGAAGGCACCGTTTTCAAAGGGGTAAATCATCTCCATGACGGAGAAATAGCCCAAGTCGCCCTTGTTCCCGTAGTGGAAACGTTTCGTCTGGGGGTTCACGAAATCGCGTGCTGACTCGTCCTCGGAGTATTTCACGGCAGCCTCGGCGAAGTCCAGCCCGTTGAGAATCTCGTTGCGGATCTGGAGAGCCTTGTGATAAATGGCCAGCGTGTCCTTGGGTTGGGCGGAGGGCAGGCAGCGCAGCAGGATATGGGAGGCGCGGATCTGGTATTTCGAGCGTTCGTATGCCTCGCTCAGCAACTGGTCGGTGACCTCTGCGTCGGTGAGGTACTGTTGGGCCGACTGGTTCTTGTAGGAGGAGAGTTCGCGTTTGAATGCCACGGAGGTGTCCATCTGCAAGGATTCCGCCTCCTGCACCTTCATCCGGTAATTCGCGTAAAGCTCCAGATACTCGCGCAGGTCCTTCTCGGATGCCTCGCTGATAAGATTGTTCTTCTGATAGGCGCTGACGAACTCGCCCTTGGAGATCTTTTCCTTCCCCACCTTCATCAGAATGTCGCTGTTGCTTTGTGCAAAGAGATTCCCCACCGCCATGATGGCGACCAGAGATAATGCTAACCGTCTCATTTTCATATTCAATTTATTTCCGTTTAGAATACGTGTTTGGGCTGCAAAAATACAAAATCATCCCTAATTGGCAATAGTAGGGGAGAAAAGATTTTCAATGGAGCGCGTGCCTACTTTTTAAGACGCAGGCAGTTGGAAAACTCCTTGAAAAAGTCGTAGTTCAACTCCTGCGAGATTTGGAAGAGGAGTTGTGTGTTGATATGGTTCTTTGCGAAGATGTTGTACAAATTCTCACGGGTGCATGACAACTGCTTGGCAAGCCATGTGACTGTACGGCCCTGCTCTTTGAGCTTTTCCTTGATTCTTTTCCCGATAAGGGGTCTCATTGTGATTTCCATAATAGTAAAGATTTTGTTTCCACAACGAATGAAAAAGGCGTAAACGATTTCGTTGATACGTACTGGAAGCGAAAGGCTCTGGAAACCCGAGAAACCAGTAGTACGAAACAATCCACGCCTGAGACGCGAACTTTCGCAACATACTCTCGTTTCTAAAATTTTCCAGATTTTATCGCTTCGAGAATAGGGCGGCAGTTCTATTTAGATACCTTTTTCATCATTCTAAAACGGTGCAAAGATATAAAAAAATAATAATATCTTTTTGTTTTGTCCGCGAAAACTTTTTTTGTACATTTGCGCCCTCAAAAAACAGCATAATGGATAATCGAAAGATTCTGGTCATCTATACGGGAGGCACCATCGGGATGATGATGGATCCTGAAACTCACACTCTCAAACCGTTTGAATTTGACAACATTCGTCAGCAACTCCCGATGCTGGACCTGATAGGCGCTGACATCACTTTCCAGGACATGCTCCCGCTGATTGACTCTTCCGACACCAATCCGGATTTCTGGATCCGTTTGGCCGCCATGATCGGATGCCATTACGATGAGTATGACGGCTTCGTGGTGCTGCACGGCACCGACACGATGGCCTACACGGCTTCCGCCTTGAGCTTTCTGTTAGAGAACCTCTCCAAGCCGGTTATCCTTACGGGCTCGCAGTTGCCTTTGGGCGTGATTCGCACCGACGGTCGGCGCAACATCCTCAACGCCATCGCCATTGCCGCCGAATACAGGGATGACCGTCCCGTGATACAAGAGGTTTGCATCTATTTCCAGAACAATCTGTTCCGCGGCAACCGCACCTACAAGGACGATGCCTCGCGTTTCAATGCGTTCATGTCACCCAACTACCATAATCTGGCTGATGTGAACACGACGGTGGAGTTCCATTATGCCAATATCCATAATGAAGAGGTGGTGAAACCGCTCATCGTCCACGACCGTATGGACGACCACGTGGCTTTGGTCAAGTTGTATCCCGGCATACGGACCGAGTTCTTGGAGACGATTTTCCGCACGCCCGGTCTGCGGGCGGTGGTGCTGGAGACTTACGGCACGGGCAATGCGCCCACAAATCCGGAATTCGGCCGCATATTGAAGGAGGCGGTGGATGCCGGCATCGTGATCGTCAACGTGACCCAGTGCAAAGGCGGCGGACGTGTGGAGATGGGCCGCTATCTGACCGGCAAGAAGCTGGCCGACATCGGCATCATCAGCGGCCTCGACCTGACCACGGAGGCGGCGGTCACCAAGCTGATGTACCTGTTGGGGCAGTTGGACGACAATGCGGATGTGCGGCGGGAAATGCAGGGTTCGTTGCGAGGCGAAATGACAATTGAATCCTGAACTGTAATACAATAAAATACTAATATGACTTTCTTTACCTTTTTAACCCTGTTAGGATGCCTGGCCCTGTTGATGTATGGTATGAAAACCATGAGCGAGGCCTTGCAGAAACTGACAGGTGGCGGATTGCGTAAGGTGTTAGGCACCATGACGACCAACCGCGTCACGGGCATCTTCTCCGGAGCCTTGGTCACCACGGCCATACAGTCATCCACGGCCACCACTGTGCTGACGGTCAGCTTCGTGAACGCCAGCCTGCTCACCCTCTCCCAAGCCATCTCTGTGATTATGGGTGCCAACATCGGAACCACGATTACCGCATGGATGATCGCCCTCTTCGGTTTCAATATCCCGATGAGCATGATGGTCTTCCCCTTGTTCGCCTTCGGCATCCTCTTGTCCTATTTCAAGAGTCCGAGCGCCAAGTCCTTCGGCGATTTCCTCTTCGGCTTCTCGTTCCTGTTTCTCGGCATCGCCACCCTGCGCGAAAACGCCATCGCCATGGACCTGTCGCACAATCCCACCGTGATGAGCTTTTTCGAGTCGTGCCGGAGCCTGGGCTTCCTCTCCTACGTGATATTCCTGCTTCTGGGCGGCATACTGACGATGTGCGTGCAGTCGTCTGTGGCTATCATGGCCATCACGATGATTCTCTGTTCCACCGGCGTGGCCGACATCTACCAGGGCATCGCGCTGGTGCTGGGCGAGAATATCGGTACCACCATTACTTCGAACATAGTGGCTATGAACGCTAATACCAACGCACGCAGGGCTGCGTTGTCGCACCTGATCTTCAACTTGTTCGGGGTGTGCTGGATTCTCATTGTGTTCCGCCCCTTCATCAAGACGGTATGTTCGTTGGTGGGCTTCGACCCAACTGCCGACCTTTCCATGGACCCTAACGCTTCTACCCGCATCAATTACGCGCTGTGTGCCTTCCATACGGCTTTCAATACTTGTAATGTATTGATATTAGTGTGGTTTATTCCCACATTCGAACGCTTGGTTTGTCACCTGATCAAAGGTAAGGAGGATGATGAGGATATGCGCTTGCGCTTCATCAGCGGCGGCCTCATGTCCACGGCGGAGCTTTCCCTGTTAGAGGCCCGCAAGGAAATCAACCACTTCGCAGTTCGTGCTCACCGCATGTTCGGTTTCATTCCCGCATTGCTCGAAATCAAAAACAATGATGAGTTTGTGAAGCTTTATACTCGCATTGAGAAATACGAGGGCATCAGCGACAATATGGAGGTGGAGATAGCAAATTATCTGAACAAAGTGTCCGAGGGCCGTTTGAGTCCTGAAAGTAAGACACAGATACGTTGCATGTTGCGTGAGATTTCCGAGATTGAGAGCATCTGCGACAGCTGCTATAACATGGGCAGGGCCATTAACCGCAAGAATAGTCTGCGCGAGGTGTTCACGGAGGATCAGGTGGCGCATCTCAAGCATATTTGGAACCTTTGCGATGATGCCCTCACACAAATGGAAATGGTGCTGAACGATGCCGACAACAAGGTGGATCCGCGTGTTTCGCTCAATATCGAGAACGAAATCAATCATTACCGCACCCAGTTGAAGGAAATCAATTTGACGGATGTCAATGAGAAGAAGTACGATTATCAGACAGGCGTGACCTACATGGATATCGTGGGTGACAGCGAGAAACTGGGCGACTATGCCATCAATGTGGTGGAAGCCCACACGCAGACGAAGCTGACCGTGTAGAAATAGTCGTTTCCCCCAACGACCATGTGGCGTGCTCCTACATTAATGTTATATATTATAAACCAAAATTAACAAAAATAAACCTATAAACTAATGTCACCCATCGTTGTGGAGATTTGCTGCGGCTCGATTCAGTCGGCTGCCAATGCATACGCTGCCGGCGCAACCCGTATAGAATTGTGCCAGAATCTGAATCAGGGGGGCACCACCCCCTCGTATGCGACCATTCGCCAGTGCGTGGAGGATCTGCATCTGGATGTCTTTGTGCTGGTGCGCCCCCGACCGGGCGATTTTGTATATAATCGGATAGAAATCGACAATATGGCGCGCGATGTGCAGGTGTGCAAAGAGTGCGGGGCGGCGGGTGTCGTGGTCGGCTTCCTGCATCCCGATGGACGCGTGGACAAGACATTGACCCGCAGATTCGTGGAGATGGCGGCCCCGTTGCCGGTGACATTCCACCGGGCATTCGATCGCTGTGCCGACTGGCAACAGGCCTTGGAGGATGTTATTGACTGCGGTTGCCGGCGCATCCTGACCTCCGGTTGCCGTCCCACAGCAGAAGAGGGACGCGAGACGCTGAGGTCGATAGTGGATCTTGCTGGCGAACGTATCACCATCCTGATGGGTGGTGGTGTGCGTTCCGAAAATGTGCGTCGTCTGCTGGAATGCACGGGCGTGCATGAAGTGCATGGCTCCTGCAAGACACTCATGCCGAACGGATGTGAGGAGACTGACAGCGCGGAAGTGACCCGCTTGTTGGAGGTCTGCCGACAGGGATGGAATTATAATAATATGGTATAATTTGGAGACAATGGATACTCAAACAAGAACGAAAACCATCACACGCGTCACGGTTGTCGGGGGTGTGTGCAATCTGATGCTGCTGTTATTGAAATTTGTGGCAGGCATTGTGGGCCGAAGCGGTGCCATGATTGCCGACGCCATCCACTCACTGTCGGATTTCGTGACCGATGCCGTCGTGTTGCTGTTTGTTCGGATTTCGTCCAAGCCCAGCGACGAATCCCACGATTATGGACACGGGAAGTTTGAGACGCTCTCCACGGGCATCATCGCCATCGTCCTTTTCGCGGTGGCGGCGGGGATTTTGGTGAAAAGTGCCACGGCTATCGCGGCCATCACCCATGGTGAGGTGATTCCCCGTCCGGGACTGATAGCCCTTGTGGCCGCCGCCGTCTCCATTGTGGTGAAGGAGGGACTTTTCTGGTACACCTCCCTGCATGGGAAACGGCTTAACAGTAAGGTGCTGTTAGCCAACGCCTGGCATCATCGTTCGGATGCTCTCTCCTCCGTGGCCACTTTGTCGGGTGTCGGATTCGCGTATTTTCTGGGCGACAAATGGACCATCATGGATCCTATTGCAGCCATAGTCGTGGGTGCCATGATTCTGAAAGTCTCGTTCAATCTGTTTATTCCGGCCATCAATGAGCTGTTGGAGTGCTCGTTGTCGAAGGAGACGGAGGACAGAATCCTGCAGATTATCACAGAAGATTCCGCGGTTCAGGATCCGCACAATTTGAAAACCCGCAAGGTTGGGAGTCGGATGGCCATTGAGGTCCACATTCGGTTGGATGCGGCTATGACGGTGGCCGAGTCGCACGATATTACGGTGGGGATTGAGAATCGGTTGAAACAGGAATATGGTCCGGAGACGATGATTATTGTGCATGTGGAGCCGCAGAAGTAGCGGCTTCGCCGAGGGCGGCGGCTCCGAGGATGGCGGCCTCGTTGAGGTTCAGTTCGGAGAAGCGCAACTGTATCCTGTTCTTATATAAAAAGAGCAGATTATCCTCAAAATAGTGTTTCAGAGGTTTCATCAGGGCCTCGCCGGCGCGTGTGGGCCCGCCCATCAGGAAGATGGCTTCCGGGGCTGAGAAGGCGGCGGCATTGGCCAAGGCGATGCCTAACCAGTAGGCGGTAGTGTCGTAGGCGGCCACGGCAATGGGATCGCCGGAGAGGGCGGCCTCGCCCACCATCTGACAGGTGAGAGTTTGTGCCGCCTTGGCGGTCAGTGGTTGGTGCACGCGGGCGGCGGCGTCCATATAGTTCTGGCAGATGCCGCGGGCGGCGGCGTACATCTCGATGCAGCCCTTGCGTCCGCATCCGCACAGACGGCCTTCGGGTTGCACGATGGCGTGTCCGAGTTCGCCGGCGGTGCCGGTGCTGCCATGCAGGATCTGTCGGTTGATGACAATGCCGCTGCCGATGCCCGTGCCCATCGTGAGCATGATGAAGTGGCGTAGCTCCTTGGCTCCTCCGTAGATCATCTCCCCGAAGGCAGCGGCGTTGGCGTCGTTGTCTAAAGCCACCGGCACATGGAAGCGTTCGCCCAGCACCTCCCGGAAGGGAATGCTCTCCTTGATGTTGAGGTTGGGCGTGTCGGCCTCGATGCTGCCGCTCTGCGGGTTGCCGTTGGGAGCTCCGATGCCGATGCTGCGGATGACGGGCAGCTCCTGTTCCGCCATCAATTGTTGGATGGTGTCCCCGATTGCGCGCATGTAGTCGGCGGCGGTGTGGTATTCGGTGGTGGGAAACCGGCGGCGGCGCACCACCTGTCCGGAGTCGCTCACCAGCCCGATGTCGGTGTTGGTGCCGCCGATGTCAATACCGATGGAATAATGGTTCATAAGGGGTTATCGTTTGATGTTCTGTTTGTTGAGGGCGGCACGGTAGCGTGCGGCGTTACGGGCGTGCTCGGCGGCACTGGCCGTGAAGTTGTGGTAGCCGGAGAAGTCCTCCTTGGCACACATGTAGAGGTAGTTGTGGTGCCGGTAGTGGAGCACCGAGTCCATGGTGGAGGCCTCCGGAATGCGGATGGGTCCAGGGGGCAGGCCTTTGTATTTGTAGGTGTTGTAGGGCGATTCCACCTGGAGGTCGCTGTTGAGGATGCGTTGGCGGGCGAAGTCGTGGATGGCGTATTTCACGGTGGGGTCCGACTGCAGCAGCATCCCTTTATGAAGTCTGTTGATATAGAGGCCGGCGATGATGGCTTTCTCGGAAGGGCGGAAATTCTCCTCTTCCACAATGGAGGCCAGCGTGGCCACTTCCACGGGTGTCAGCCCGATGGAGTCGGCCAGGGCCCTGCGGCGTTCGTTCCAGAAGTGCTTCGTGTAGCTGTATAGTTTGTCGATGAACTCTTCGGGGGTCACATCGTAGAATATCTCGTAGGTGTTGGGGATGAAGAGGGTGGGGGCGGTGGCCGGGGTCACGTTGTATTTTTGGAGGAAGTCCGGGTCGAGCAGCAGGCCTGCGAGTTCTTTGGGCTCAAAGAAGAAGCGATTGCCCACGTGGTCCACAAACTGGCGCATGGTGCGGATGTTGTTGAAGGAGAACTTCACGGGGTAGTGCTGGCCCGCGCGGAGCATGCGTACCAGGTCGTAGTTGCGCATCCGCGGGGTGATGTTGTATTTCCCGCAGCGCATGGTCTTGAAGCGCATGATCTTGACGGCCAGGCCGAAGGTGCTCTCATTCTTGAGAATCTCTTGATTGTCGAAGGCGTCCATCACGTCGGCCAGCGTGGCGTTGCGCGGCACGGTCACGGTGATGTCCTTCGTGTTCTGGGTGTTGGGTGCAAAGAGGATGTAGTAGGCGGCGGCCACGCCTCCCGCGCCGAGCAGGAACAGGATGATGCCGATAATGAGAATCGCTTTTTTCATTGGATGGGAAAAGGATTTTTTATAATGTGATATAGTCCGGAAATGCGGGTGCAAAGGTATTCTTTTTTTCGGATTCTGCGGGAGCATAGGGACGATTGGCGATTAGCCAATGTGTTGGAAAAGAATAGGTGTTGCAATTATTACACTGGATGTGTGTACCGGCATCGCGGATAATTGCTGCAGCCATAGAAATTCCCATATTGTCCACTCCGTAACACAAGTTTTCCGCCGCAGCGAGGACAGTAACCATTGCTAACAGCAACATAGTTTTTATAGATTTGCCCCCGAACATTGTGGACATGTTGTTTCCGGGAATCCTTGGAGGTATTATTGGCTTCCTGCAAGGTGTTGAATGTGCGCTGAACTTGTTCGGCGGACATGCGTTTTTGCGAATAGGATTGGATCACTCTGTTAATTTGATTCCAATAGACCACATTGTCCAAGTATCGGTTTTTTAATGTGGCTCGTCTGGAAAATGCCACAATGGAAATGAACATATCGGAGGGCAAATCTTTCAAAATGCGGCGGAGTGCTCTTACATGGCCTTGGTTTTGCTGGATAGGATTATACAACTGATATTTCTTGCCATAGATGTTTTGGGTCCAATATTCGCTGTTGGCCCCACCATATATCCAGCCCGAATAATTCTTGGTCTCAATAACAAAGATGCCATATTCCGACACCACCACATGGTCAATCTGGGAAGTGTGCCCATTGGCATGGTGGATAAGCAAATCATTCATAATTTGGTATTTGTCGCGTGGCAACCTCGATAGGATCCCGGCAACACGTTTCTCGCCCATTTCGCCTTTGGATGGAAGAAGCCGAAGCAGGGCAACAAAAACGGCGACAAAGGCTATTATGAGGAGGATATGGAGATTCATGGCAGGATATTATGCAGTAAAATGCAATTCAATCTTTTGTGAAGAGTAAGTAAAAACATCCAGACATTACGGCAGCATCATCTTTGAACCGTATGGAAAATCTCCGTCGGAATCTCCTCTCCAGCTGTTCACTCTAAATTCTTTGTTTGAATAGACCGTGACATTATAGTATGTATGTGTTGCATTCCCGGTATATTTTTCTTTAAAATCAATGATTACATCCACGGTTCCATCCGATTGTGGCACAGAACGGATATTGGTATATTTCAGGTCAGGCACGTACATTTTAAGACAATACTTGATAGCCTCCACAGCCACTTCTTCATTGTTCTTTTGTGCCGTTTTAACGGTGCTCTTGTTGTCGCTGTTCGTCTTTTTGGATGCCGGCTGTTTGGATTTTTCCTGCTTGGAATTTGATGGTTTTGATGGTGCAACAGAATTAGTGTCATACGACGAAGGCAGACCGTTCATCTCTTGCAAGGCAGCCACCTCTTGTTGCAACTGGTTTATCTGCTCTTGCAGTTCGCGTTTAGAAGGAACCTTAAAAAGATAGAAGTAGAGAAGTATAAAAGCAACAAGTGCGGAAATGAAAATGATTGTTTTTTTCATTGTGATGGATTTTGGATTGTAAAATGAGAATGCAAAAATAGGAAAAATGATAATTACATCATTTCCGATGCAGTCCGTTAGGACTGCTGGGATGTGTAGGGTAGGGAATATGCGGGCGGATGTCGCACGTTGGAGGTGTGCGGGGAAATGCACGGATGGTTGCCGCGGAAGGGGACGGGATGGAGATGGATGGTCAGAAAATAGACCTATGGATCTATAGTTTCTATTTCTCCAATCTTTTTGTCAATTCATTGATTTCTTTTTGTTGCAAATTATAGGCTTTGACGGCTCGCTGCTTGAGATTCTCGTAGGCGTTTTTCCATTTGGCAACCTCTTCTTTGGCAGCGGACAGTTGTTGCTGGAGTAGCGGTACTATGCGCTCCAGTTCCGCCAAGCGGTCGTCTTGCTTATTGCGATAGTTGCTCCGGGCTTTGTGCATTCGCTCTTTCACACCACCCTCCTTGATGAAGGTTTGTTCCATCGTTTTAAGGTAACGGTTCATCATCACATCTACCTGATAACATAACGTGAGACCGACGTTGGCCATCTCTTCAGCGGTCCATTTTTGGAAGTAGGGCTCGTAATCCTCAAGGGTGTTGTGTGTTTTAGTGAATTCTTGCATAGGCTGGAACCGTTTGTCGGCTGGTTTCCAAATGGATAAATGACGGGATTTGAGGTAATCGCCGAAATCCTGACGCAGTTCGCTGATGCTCCCTCGGGCGACGTTCAGCAATTTCAGCTCCATTTCGTTGGACATTTTTCCGTCCTCGGCCCCTTCCACGATGTTCTGCTTGCCGGAGCGCGCCGCCTGCACCATCTGATCCACAGTACGGTCCCCGTATTTGGGAAGGAAACGTTCGCAGAACACATAAGTGAGTTGATAAAGCACATCCGTTTTTTGATAAAACCGTAACTCTTTCCAATTGGTCACTTGGCGGAAAAAACCAGTCGTTTCAGATTTCGTATCTTGTTGTTCCCCTTGCTTCATTATTTAGTTGCATTAAAGAAAGGGTAACGATATTGTCTGTAATTTTATTATATCCTTATAATTTATTATTTTTACAAAAACAATCGGAGCGAATACT
This sequence comes from Bacteroidales bacterium, assembly GCA_016285145.1. Taxonomy (GTDB): domain Bacteria; phylum Bacteroidota; class Bacteroidia; order Bacteroidales; family WCHB1-69; genus F23-D06. Next base: position 15,630 of record JAEEQE010000043.1, read on the forward strand.
AACGACCTAATGGCTCACACCGATCCTTCCGCACCACGCGATCGCGCATGAGAGATGGACTGGTGAAATTGCGGGCTATGTTTTGGACAAGTTCACGGTAATTGTCGGTTCCATCATCTTTTTTGTGGTAATAAGGCTTGATAGAGCTTGTCCCCACAGCCGAAAATTACAATATAATATCTCACTGTATTTCAACACTTTATAATTTACTCATATTTACTACTGACGAAACTTATTACTTTTGGTGATTTTCGTCAATATCTTTTTGTATCTTTGCAAAAAAATTACTTATATGGTTGAACGGGGAAAATATTTGTCAAAACTCATCGCATTGCGAGACCAACACATTATTAAAGTTGTAACCGGCATACGCCGTTGTGGGAAATCAACGCTATTGCAAATGTTCCGTGGCTGGCTTGGAGATAATGGTGTGGCAGATGAAAACATAGTGTCTCTCAATTTTGAAGAGCGCGAAAGCCAAAGGTTCGTAACTTGGGAGAATATTTATGATTTTATCATACAAAATATCCATGCAGACAAGATGAACTACGTCTTTTTGGATGAGGTGCAAATGATACCGCATTTTGAAAGGCTTGTGGACGCGTTGTTTGTCAAGCCAAATGTGGATTTGTATATCACAGGATCTAATGCCTATATGCTATCAAGCGAATTAGGAACACTGCTTTCCGGACGGTACATAGCCATCAATTTGCAGCCTTTTTCGTTTTCGGAATACGTATGTGCTTTCCCGGAAGATACCAACTCAGACCGTCTGTTCCGCCAATATATAAATTCTTCATCCTTTCCCGAAGCGGTAAATTTATCATTGAATTCTCCCGAAATGGCAAATGAATATCTTAAATCGCTCTACGAAACGGTTGTGGTAAAGGACATTGTGAAACGAAACAATTTAAGGAAGTTTGACACATTGAAACAAGTGTTGAACTTCTTGTTTGACAGTGTGGGAAGTGTAGTATCTCCCAACAATATCACGGACGTGCTTCGCAAGAACGTCACAGAAAAACTGTCGCACAATACGGTACTGAAATATCTGCAGTACTTCACCGAATCATATTTGATATACCCTGTGAGGTTGTACAATATAAAGGGCAAACGACTTCTACAAAGCAATTACAAATATTATGTGGTGGATCTGGGACTGAAAAGCATATTGCAAAGTAATGCGTACGATGCTGATTTGGGGCACAAATTGGAAAATGTGGTTTATTTGGAACTCTTGTCGCGGGGTGGTGAAGTGTTCGCAGGACGGACAGACAATGGCGAAGTGGATTTCGTGGTTCAAAAATACGATGGTCAAAAGGAATATTATCAAGTTGCCTATACCGTTAGTGACGAAAAGACCTTAAACAGAGAACTTTCGTCATTAAAGAAGATTCGTGATTCATACCCCAAATACCTGCTTACAATGGATTTTGACAACAGTGATATTGACGGCATAAAGAAAACCAATGTAATTGACTGGTTGCTGAATTCATAATAGAGTTGCCCATTTCTCGCATTATGGGAACTTGCCGAAATCATGGTGCGTCGTTAAACTTGGTGATATTGGTAAATGGCAAGCAGGAGGCACACCTAACCGTGGTGTATCATCTATGACATAACACAATATTATGATTTTTAACAGCTACAATATTTTCAACAATTTTTTCTATCAAATCAGTTAAATGGTTTTATCAGCATATGACAATTTCATAGGAATCTTCCAATAATTTTTATTTTCAACAAATTTTTCCCTGATTGAGATTGCAATAGTTTCATCAGTTCCCTTACAAACGATTTGTCTAATATCACTAATGACCTTTCTTAATTCAAATACTGAGTATTGTTTATCAACAATTACGGGAATTATTCCTTCTGTATAATCACACGCATAAACCATATTTAGATCTGAATTGAAAAACAGAAGCTCTTTGTTATGAAAGAGAAACAAAACAGGAAGTGTAAGTGAGAAATTTAAATGTTCTTTTACGGTTATGCTATCATATCCATTTTTGAAAAGATATGGTGCTTTTAGTATGTCATAATGTTCCCATTCTGGATGATTTACAATTAACCATAGATAATCTTTGGGATTAACAATAGTATCATTAAGTATTTGTCGAATACGTTCTCGTGAGCAGCCGAACTTATCACCAACGGTTTGTAACGTACTGGGGGTTCCAGTAGAAAGGCCCCATACCAATGTGAAAAATACTTCATTCTTGATATTTGAATGAATCAAATACTGCTGGAGAATGTAAAACATAGGCCAATGCCCATATTCCATATGATACGAATTAATAAAAGTAATTTCATTTTGAGTGAACAAACTCATATCTACCGGAACAGAGGAATGTTTTGTTGTGGTTGATGAAAAGCATACTTCATCTCTTGATTGGTTTGCAGATACCTGCTTTTCTAATGCTGAACATTTTGCAATTTGATCTCGTATCAACACGGGTATTTTTAAATCAATCAATAAAGATAAAAATGAACTATAATCAGACCGATCCGCTTTTCGCAAAACGTTTTTAGCCCTCTGAGAGAGCAAGGAAAACAACCGCTGATATTCAAAGTTAAACATCTTTGAATTAAGAACATTTTCCATAATAACATCGTCATCTACAACATCGGCACCAAATTGTTCGAAATAATTATGACACAAAAATGAGAATAAATCCACAGTCATTTCTGCTAATTCTTGAGCCGTATTATCTCCACATTGTCTAAGTTTATTAAAAACAACCGCAGTTTTTCTTTTCAATGATCTACGAGACAAACAACTACCACCTGCTCTTTTGATCGCTTTAGTTTCTTTATCTTTTAAATTACAATATTGAGGTTGATAAAGAAAATCAAGTTTATGGACTTCAACCCCCTTATTGATGAGGAAAAACCAAAAAGAATTTAGTGTCAACAAATTGTTCTTTCTTAACAGATGTGTAGCTCTGGCAGAAAGGTTTCTTACTTGATTGCAAAATTCCTGCTGAACAGACTTAATGCATGAGATCCTTATTGACACAGCCTCTTTATCATCACTCAATCTATGATCGAAATCATATTGATAATTCTGCATTAATTCATTAAGAAATAACGCCATTTGCGCTAATTCTTCTGCTGTCTTATTACCGCAATTATCTTGTTCAATAAAAACTTTGGTGATATTACGATTTAACATACCAACTTCTTCTTTGTGTGTAATCATCAGTATATTGATTTATAACAACAATTTACTTACCATCGTTTGTCATTATAACAATTCATTTATTTAGAATTCAAACACCTATATTGATTGGGATATTTCACTCATCTTCGTCCGCCCACTCTTCACACTGCTTCAGCACGATGTCCATTGCGTGCTCGGCCTCCTCGGGCGGATATTTGTATTTCTTCAACAGTCGTTTCACCATCTTGCGCATGCCCGCACGGGCAGACTCTTTGTGTTGCCAGTCGATGGTGCGATTCTTGCGGAGAGTTTCGGTCAGTTCTTTGGTCATAGCCACCAATTCGTCGTTTTCATATATGTCTCGCACCGCTTGCGGACGCGTCAGCGCGTCATAAAAGGCCTTTTCCTCATCGGTCAGACCAAGCTCATTGCCTTGTTGCTCGGTTTCCTTGATTTGCGATGCCAACTTGAGCAGTTCCTGAATCACCTCTTCATTGGTCAACATCCCTTTCAGATAGTTGCTTAACGCCTGGTTCAGCAGCTCAGAAAACTTCTCACTTTGCACGAGATTCTTATGTTGGAACGCTTTCACCTTGTCTTTCAACAGGTTTTCCAAAATTTGGATGGAGATGTTCTTCTCCTTCATCTTGGTCAACTCTTCCAAGAAAGCAGGATCGTTTAATGAAAACTCTTTGCCAGCGTCTTGAAACAGGTTGATGACACCTTCGCTCTTCACGCTCTGTTTCAGCAGTTCACGGATGCGTTCGTCGATTTCCTTCTTGGTTATCTTGCCTTTGCCGCTCAAACGCAGAATCATCACACGCACCGTCTCAAAGAAAGCGCTTTCCCAACGTTGGTCCTCGTTCAACAAACTGCGGCACAACGTAATGGATTGGTGGAGCAAGGTGGCGTGCTTCATGTATTCGACTTTCTTCTCCTGCATGTTCACGGCAAGCATGAAGTTGGTGCCGCCTTTGATGATTTCGGCGCGCTTCAAATCAGACGATTCCTTGAACTTTGAGTAGTCAAACCCATGCATCAGGTCCCGGCAGATTTCCAGTTCCTCTTGGAACTTCTTCAAGGCCGTGGTTTTGATGTTCGGGTCACCGAACTTCTGGCGATCATTGGTACTGTAAAACTTCATCGCCATCTTCAACGCCTGGGCGATGCCGATGTAATCGACCACCAGACCACCTTCTTTCCCGTTGAAGACACGATTCACACGGGCGATGGCCTGCATCAGGTTGTGTCCGCTCATCGGTTTGAAGACATACATCGTTGCCAAGCTGGGGACATCAAAGCCCGTGAGCCACATATCCACCACAATGGCAATTTTCATCGGATCTTGGTCATCTTTGAACTTCTTGGCCAACTCCTGCTTGTACTGCCGGTTACCGATAATGTCGCGCCACTCTTCGGGGTCGTTGTTTCCGCTGGTCATCACGCATTTGACCTTGTCGGTCCAATCGGGACGCAGCTCAAGAATACGCTTGTATATTTTGATGGCGATGGGGCGGCTGTACGCCACAATCATGGCCTTGCCGGTCAATT
>JAEEQE010000001.1 GCA_016285145.1 Bacteroidales bacterium
CAGGCACCTACTCGGTGACGGTGACGGATAAGAACAGCGGATGCAAGGCGAGCGGCACGATTGTGATTCCGACGTGCAAGCCGTTTGTGAATCTGGTGAACGCGATCACGCCGTCGGACCGTGGCGGAAAGTCTCCGGGCGATCCACTCAACGACTGCTTCACGGTGCCTCAGTGGAAACTGATAAAGTACGTGGAGTTCACGGTGTTCACGCGCACGGGCGAGCTGATATACAGCTTCAAGGGCGACCCGAAAGACCTGAAATGGTGCGGCACGAAGGGCAACACCGACAAGCCCGTAGAATACAACCAAGTGTACCCGTATATATTGAAATACAAAGATCTGGACGGCGTCTCCAAAGTGATCAAGAGCACGATAACGGTGCTGTAAATAATTAACAATTAACAATTAATAATTAATATAATTAAGGCGGGTTAAGACTATAGAACAATGAATATAGATCAAAGAACGTATTCTCTTAATTTCTTAATTCATTAATTTCTTAACTTTGTAATCCCCAACGTCCAATATCAATTCAACAAATCAACAATTCAACAAATAAAACGCACTTCGTCTTGAAATTCCATAAAACTCTTTTTCTTTTGGCGTTGCTCTGTTTGAGCGTCACAAGTTGTCATAACAAGAAAAACACATCGAATAATGAAGTCAATCCGGTGGTGGCTCCGCCGGATTTTGACGTTGATTCAGCCTATGCTTATGTCAAAGCACAAACGGACTTCGGTCCCCGCACGCTGGGCAGCGACGCTCATGCCGCCTGTCGCGACTATCTGCTCAAACAATTGGCTTCGTTTTGCGATACGGCTTATTTACAATCGTTTACGGCTCATACGTATGATGGCCATAACTGGCAGGCTGATAATATAATAGCTTCGTTTTCTCCGCAGAATCCGGAACGTGTGGTGTTGGCAGCCCATTGGGATGCACGTCCCTTTGCCGATCATGACCCGAATCCGGCTAATCGCGACAAGGCTATTGACGGGGCTAATGACGGGGCCTCTGGAGTGGGGGTGCTGTTGGAAGTTGCCCGCCAGTTGCAGAAAAATCGCCCGGATGTCGGCGTGGATATTGTCCTCTTTGATGCCGAAGACTACGGTCCCAAGGAAGGGGTGGAGGCTCCTTCCGGGGAATGGTGGGGCCTTGGGTCGCAATATTGGGCCAAGAACCCGCACCAGTCCGGCTACCGTGCCCGTTACGGCATCTTGCTCGATATGGTGGGTGCGCCCAACGCCTGCTTTTATCAGGAGCAGTTTTCCATGCGTGATGCGCAACCCGTGGTGGCCAACGTGTGGGCGACGGCCTACGAGATCGGCTATGGGTCCTATTTCATTAACAAACCGGGCGGCGTGATTACCGATGACCACTATTATGTCAATAAGTTCTCGTCCGTGCGCATGATCGACATCATCCATTATGATGCGGTTTCCGGTACAGGTTTCCCGCCGGTATGGCATACGCTGGATGACAATATCCAGCATATCGACAAAAATACGCTCGGTGTGGTGGGAAGAACATTGTTACAGGTAATTAAAAAAGAGAAGTGATGGAAGTGAAAGTCTTTAAATTCGGTGGGGCTTCGGTGAAGGACGCCCCGGCCATAGAGAATCTGCAGCAGATTCTTCGCCGTTACCCGAACGAGCATCTTGTGGTGGTGATTTCCGCCATGGGCAAGACCACTAACTTCTTGGAAAAGACGCTGGCCGCCTACCGTGACGGCACGCCAGATTGGCACGCGTTAGTGGATGAATTGCAGCGCCAGCATGAGGATGTGGCCGAACGGCTGGTGCCGGACCCAGGGGCCATTATTGACCATTTGAGGCATATCTTTGATGGATTGCGAGAACGTCTTTCCCAGCAGCCCGACGCGAACTACGACTTTGATTACGACCAGATTGTCAGCTATGGGGAACTGCTATCTACCACGCTGATTTCCGGCTATCTGAATATCGCTGGCATCCCGAACCTATGGCTCGATGCCCGCATGCTGGTACGTACCGACGCTACCTACCGAGAAGGTGTGGTGGACTGGAAAACATCGTGCCGGCAGATCCGTACGGCGGTGGAGAACGCCTTTAGCCAACGGTTCCCGATTGTGATAACACAGGGCTTCATCGGTGGCACCTCCGACCAGCATACAACCACCCTCGGGCGGGAAGGCTCCGACTACTCGGCGGCCATCATGGCCTACGCATTGGATGCCCGTAACGTGACCATCTGGAAGGATGTGCCCGGTCTGCTCAACGCCGATCCCAAACGCTTCCCCGATGCAGTGAAATTGGATAAAATCCCATACGAGGAAGCCGTGGAACTTTCCTATTACGGTGCGTCCATTATTCATCCGAAAACATTAAAACCCCTGCAGAACAAACAGATACCATTGTATGTAAAATCTTTTTACCAACCGGATTCCGAAGGCAGCATCATCACCAAATGCCCATTAGACACGACGGTTCCATCCTTTATTGTCAAAGACCATCAGACGCTGATCACGATTTTCCCGAAGGACTTCTCCTTTATTGCCGTGGATAATCTCTCTGACATTTTCGCCGTATTGTCGCAGCATCGGATTCGGATTAACATGATGCAGAACTCCGCCTTGAGTTTTTCCGTATGTACGGATGCGGAACCGCGGCGGGTACACAGTTGTATCAAGGCTTTACAGGGCAAGTACAAAGTGAAATACAATGAGGATGTGCAGCTTATCACCATACGTCATCATACACCGGAAGCAATCGATCGCGTGATGCGTGGTCGGGTGGTGCTCCTGCGGCAGACCAGTCGCGCCACCATCCAGTTCGTGGTTCATCCTAAACAATAATATTGTACAATATGGAACAGGATTTTTCAAAAAGCATATCGGTGAATCCCAAGATGAAGATGGCGGATCTGTTGGCCCGCTACCATCGCTTGATCAAGCTTTTCCCCCGAATGGGTATCTCCTTGGGCTTCGGCGAGAAGACCGTGGGACAGGTGTGCGGAGAGAACAATATCCCCGTGCCGTTTTTCGTTCTTTTGTGCCGGGTGTATCTGGAAGATGGTTATGTGCCGCAGTCCGAAGAATTGGCCGTGTGCGCGATGGAAGACATCATGCGCTATCTGGAGGCCTCCCATAAGGATTACCTGGAGTATGAGTTTCCCCATATCGAACATCATTTGCAGGAGATTGTCTCGGATTGGAATGAGAAATACAAGTTGCTGATCCTTAATTTCTTTTCGGAATATAAAAAGGAGATTGTGGCCCATTTCAAATATGAGGAAGAGGTGATTTTCCCCTTTATCCGTTCCCATCAACCGGGAGCGATGGTTTGCAAATGCGCTGCCCGGAAAGCGGTGTTCGATAAACAACATGCAGCCATAGAAGACAAATTGAGCGATTTCACCAACCTGTTGATCAAGTACATCCCCGCCGACATCGCACAACGCGAACGTGTGGATATGCTGTTAGACATCTATGTGCTCTCCAGCGACCTTACCAAGCATGCCCAGATAGAAGACCGTATTCTGATTCCTTATTTACATTCTTTGGAACACCATGAGTCGTAATATGAAAATAGTGATTGCCGATCCCTCCCCGATGCTTCAGTTGGGGCTGGCTGCGATGTTGCAGGAGATTCCGGATTGCGAAATTGCATGGAAGACGAGTGATGTGCAGGCTCTCTTCTCGCGTGTGCGCGTGCTTAACCCCGATATCCTGATTCTCAATCCCGTCATGTTGGATTACGCTAAGCGCATGTCGGTACGCACGCTTTTTGAGGATATGCCGAATATGAAGCTTGTGGCGCTGGTCAGTACGTTCGTGGATGCAGCCCAGCTGCGCCAATACCATGGGGTAATTGAGATGACGGATGAGCTGCAACGAATCCGTTACACGCTCAACCAGCTGCAGGATTCCATGCGCGAAGCGGAGGATGAGTCGGAGTCGGCACAACTTTCCGACAGGGAGAAGGATGTGTTGGTATGCCTTGCCAAAGGACTGAAAAACAGTGAAATTGCCGACCAGCTGCATATCTCCATCCATACGGTCATTACCCATCGTAAGAACATCGTCCGCAAAACCGGCATCAAATCTGTGTCCGCCTTAACCGTTTATGCCATCATCAACAACTTGATTGACGAAAAAGATATCATCTGATTTTATTGCTTTATAGGTGTGATGGTAATTAATTGATTGTCATGTCGTTGCTATTTTGATGAATTTTTTTGCTTTTAATAATAAAAAAAAACGTACGTTTGCATTTTGAAAAATGGATTAAAATGCAAAACTATTCTCTTATAGGTATCCAGCAGATTTGCGTGGGAACCAGTGATATAAAAGCCTTGTGGAAGTGGTATGCGGAAATGTTCCACTTCGATGTTCGGGTTGTGGAGGATGAGTCGGAAGTGAGCCTGCGCCAGCGTTATACAGGTGAACAGTCAGTTCGCCGGCATGCTTGTGTGGCGGTCAATATGCAGGGTGGGGGAGCTCTTGAAATGTGGCAATACACCGACCGTCAGCCGCGGGCGGTCACGTTTGAAGCCCAAGTGGGCGATTTGGGCATTTTCATGGCGAAGATCAAAAGCCATAATGTCCAGGCGTATCAAGAGGAACTTTCCGCCAAATGCGACACGGTGACTCCGGTGGTTACCGACCCGCGTGGATTGCCTACATTCTATCTTTTTGATCCAGAAGGAAATTGTTTTCAAGTTGTGGAGGATAATACGGTTTTCATTGACGAAGGAAACTATTCCGGTGGAGTGGTGGGTGCCACCATCGGGGTGTCGGACATAGAGAAGGCCATGACTGTATATCGTGATATCTTGGGGTATGACGAGCTTGTTTATGACAAACAGGGTGCGTTTCAGGATTGGCATACGCTTTCGGGCGGCCTTCAGAACTACCGTCGGGTGTTGTTGAGGAAGCTGAAACAGGATGAGGGACAGTTTTCGGAATTTTACGGACCCAGTGTCATCGAACTGGTGCAGGCCTTGGACCGTACGCCACGCAATCGCTATGAAGGACGGCTGTGGGGCGATCCGGGCTTCTGTGAAATCAGCTTCGAGGCTGTGAATATGCGTGAATTGGAGGACTTTTGCCGCCAGAAGGGGCATCCCTACACCATTGACAGCAGCGTGGAACAAAAACATGTCAAAATGGGGGATGCGGTTGGCCACTTTGCCGTCATAGAAGATGCTGACAGCACTCTGATTGAGTTCGTGGACACACACAAACTGCCCTTGTTGCCTAAATTGAATATCCAGATGGATATGACCAGACGGGATCGAACCAAACCGATTTCCCGCTTCCTATTCCACCTTATGAGGTTGAATAAGGTGAAATTCAATTGATTATAGAGATTATTTCTTTTTGGATGGCTTTGCCTTGGGGGTCACGTTCTTGTGGGCTCCCACTTTCTGGATAGCTTCGTCCGTGTGTTTCAGAAGCGGCTCCACAGACAGGTTATCGCCTACGGCACGTTTCATCCACAGGTTGGGTTCCAAACGTCCCATCTTGTAGATGCGCGTCACCTCCTCGCCTGTGTTTTTGTCTTTCAGATAGGATTCTAATTGGTAGTCGATAATGTGTCCGATGGGATACGCCGGCAAGTACAACGGGTCGATGAACATGTGGGAGTAGATGGCCAGAATGGGCTCGTCCTTGACCTTGAAGACGGGGGCGTAGTATTGGTTCCAGACATCCTTGGCGATTTGGATGACAGCGTCTCGCAGCTGGTTCGCATTGGCGTGAGGATGGTTGTACATCCATTGCCACACTTTGATGTCCACCATGGAAACACCCATGATTTCATAGCAGTTCCAGAAAAGGTCGAGGGTGTTCAGCTCGTCCATCAACCTGTTTTCGGCGGTCAGTCCGAGCAGTTCGAGGTCTTTACTCTGGAAAATGAAGGCAAGAGCTTCTGTGAAGCCCGTGTTGGGTACGCCGCGCATGAAATAGTTGGGCACGTCGTGGAGGGAGATGGTCTGTTCCACGTTATGGCCGAACTCGTGTACCCCGATGTTGTAGCCCTTGTAGTCCATGCCATCGGCCCCGATACGGGTGCGCAGCATGGCGTTGTCGGTGCGCATCATGGATTCGATGGCGTGGCCGGCCCCGACGGAGGCGTCCACCGTCACGTGGGAACAGATGAGGGCGGCTTTCTCAGGCGTGAATCCCATTTTGGCAAGAATGTTCGGAAGATCTTGTTGGAAAGCCTCCTTGGAGGGATATTTGTCGCGTACGATGCGGTCCAGTTCGCTCTGGTTCATGCTCCCGCGAACTTTGAACCCGTCGTACCAGATGTCGAAGGGTTGCAGCTTGCGCCCCAGTCGTTTCTGGATCAGGTCGGCCACTTCCTGCACTTGCGGGGAGGAGAGCAGTTTGTGGAACAATGCCTCCGCATCGCTGACGGAAATCTCATATTCCTCTTCGAATTTGCGTTGGATGAAGTTCTCCGTATTCTTGCAGTATTCGTCGGCAGCCTTTTCCGCGTGGAAGAAATCCAGCAGATACTGATAACGGGAACGAGAATCGCGCTCCTCAGAAAGGATTTCAATGCCGTTCAGCATTATCTGGTTGGTGGAGGGGTACCACTTGTAGCTTTTGTCGTGTTTGATGATGTCTAACGGAATGTCGTTGCGTATGATGCGTTTCATCACGTCATACAGCACTTCCTGCTTCTCCACCCCGTTGACAGCGTCGCCGTAGGCGGCTTTCAGCTCGTCACGCAGGCCCCAATGGGAGATCAGTGGCGTGGGAGTGTGCCAGTAGAACTGGTTGTAGTAGCTGCCCACCTGCTCCATGTCGATGTTGTAGTTGTCAGCGTACCTGTTGGCCGCCGCCATGACGTTGGAGATGTTCTGCTCGATGTTGGCCGGGATACGCGAGGTGAACACGTCGCCTAACCGCACAAAACCCCATTCCAGTTCCGACCACCGGTTGCCGTTATGCTGCTTCTCCTTCAGGGTGAAATGCGGGAAATTCAGGATGATGACGAAAGCCATCTTGGACGCGAACATGTCCTCCTGGAAATGGCTCATGCCATTGTATGCGCTGAAGAGCGGGTCAATGAGGGTCTGCTCGTAGCCGCTCACCTGTCCGGGACGCTGCAATTCGATGGAAATACGGTTGTTGTGCCCGTATATAATCTCGAAATTTTCGCAGATACGGTTGAAAAGAAGTGTCTTTTCAGCCAGATTCCTGCAGAAGTGGGTCTGGCAGAACTGGTCAAAGTCTTTGTCAGTGCCGTCTTGGGCAGTCCAGAAGGCCGCGGCCTGCTTCACGCCACGGTTCACCAGCATCTCAGACAGGGATGTTTTCCCTTTCAGGGATGCCACCGTGCGGTCGATGGAGTTTTCCTGAATGAAGGCGGCCTCAGCAAACGGGGTGATACAGGTCATAGTGATGATGAAAATGAGAATGGATAGATTTCGAATCATGTGATGGGGTTATTTTTTTATGATTTTTTGAATGTAATGATTATTATCGGTTTGAATATGAATTATATACAGTCCAGTGGGATAGGATGTCATGGAAAGGCGCATGTCGCGGTCGTCACCGTTTTCCGTGCGGATGACACGTCCTGTCATGTCAAGGATTTTCACACTCCGGATTGTCTCGGGTGCCGTTATGGTGAGACTTTCTGCAACGGGATTCGGCATTATTAGTACCGCAGAAGGGGCAAATGCCTCCACATCGCTCCCGCTGGCGTAATAGTCGAAGTCGAAGCCGGCTCCGTTCTGGTGGGCGTCGCTTTCAAAAAGACAGAACAGGCGCCGGATGCTGTCGATACGGATGATGGTGTCGGACATCTGGCCCGTGAGTGTGGCTACGAGTGCGCTCTCGTCGAATTTCCCGTTATAGAGATACAGGAAATCGTGGTTCTCTTCCAGATCAAAATGGTGGAAGTCCAAAAACAGGGATTGGGTCTTGGTTAAGATGATGTTGTAGCGGCAGTTGGCAAAGGGCGTGTAGTTTCCGCCTTCGCTGCCGTCGGAGACGGAACCGCTGTTTCCGGAGTACATTTGATATTGGTCGCATGTCTCGTCAAGAACGGTGTTGTAGTTGGCACGGATGCCGGTGCCGGAGGTTTCATTGCCGGTGGTCAGATGGACGAGAATCTCATGGCAAGGCCAGTTGTAGGAGAGGAAGACGGTCGTGTCTGTCAGCGAATAAACCGCCGGGGGATTCTGGTCTGTGCGGATGGTGAGCGTGTCGCTGGTCCCCAAATCGCACTGGATGGAGAATGAGATGGAGGACAGGTGCTCGTCATCTTCCGGGCGGATGGTCCATGAATAGTCGGTGTGGGGCCGCATGGGTTGTTCCGCCACCGAGCCGTCGGTAAAGGAGCCCGCAGGGGTGGTGAGTGTGTCGTGCCCGGTGATCGGATGTACGGCGGGATATGGGTACAGCGTCGTGTCCGGATAGGCGTTCACGATGATTTCCTGGGCAAGGTTGAAATGCGTGCCGACGAGGTTCAAGGCGTTGGTGTAGAAGTAGCTGTCGGAGGAGCCGTCCCACCCGAAATTGAAATGATAATAGTAGAGGCTGTCGTGCTGCTGGTAGCCGTCGCAGATGAATCCGTGTCCGTTGATGTTGGGATTGCTCCATCCGGCGTAATAGAGCGGGATTTTTTTGTCCAAATGCAGAACGATGAGACTGTCCCAGTTCAAGTTGGTGGAATCACGGAACACGTATTCTGTTTGTGGGGAATATTTGAAGAAGGTGCGCAGCACGCGGGCGGCGCTATGGTTGTACATGCCCGATCCGTTGGGACCATAGACCATGTCCACGCCCACGCCGCAGTGGTACATCAAGGTGGAGATGGCGTCGTTTATGGATGTCGGTTTGTCGCACATGGCGGCGAAGTCGTAGGTCGTGTTGCCGTAGTCTGCCGATTGAACCCCGTAGGTGGAGTCGGTGTAGCTGTAGCTTCCGATGCCGGTGTCGGGAAAGCGGAAGTAGTAGATCAGCTGGGCCATGGCGGTGGCCACGCATCCCGTGACCACGCGGTCGTTCTCGCCAGAAAAGTCTTTTGGACAGTAGTAGTTGTAGAACCTCCCTTGCCCCCAGTGCGACTGCATCAGGGGTGCCACACTGCGTTCCGAACGGGTGCGCACGCCTGTGCTCAGACGGTCCCATGTTGCCGAGTAGGGAGCCGCCGTGGAGTTGCAGGTCTTCATGTCCCGAAGCTGGGCTTGGTAATGGTCCAGCCACATCTTCACGGGTGGGATCACGTCCGCCTCACGGTAGGGCTGGTGGTCGGAATAGGCGAGCACGGGTACGGTGCGCCGGTCTCCGCTGATGACCACGTAGCCATTGTCGGCATTGAAGATGTACATCAGGGTGTCCTGACCGTCGGTCTTGATGTCGGCCAGTCGCGCGAAAGACCGATCCTGCATCTGAAAGAAATGACGTGCCACCGTGGAGGCCTCCTCTATGGAGACGGTCTGCGCCTGGGCGCAGAAGCAAACGACAACCAAAAGGAACAGTGTGTAGAACTGTTTCATATATTTTATTGTAAAATATTGATTCTAAAACAAATAAGTTTTTTAAGTAAAGAAGAAAGACTTCTAACCATTCAAGGGCGCAAAGGTAATGATTTTAATTATACAATATATTAAAGAAGATAAGAATGAGGAAAGAAGTTATGAACAGTGTCGATAAAAAATTTTTTCAGGAATAGTGCAAGGGTACGAAAAAAAGTGTATTTTTGCGGCCTCAAAAGTTCGGGGTGTGGCGCAGTTGGCTAGCGCACTTGCATGGGGTGCAAGGGGTCGGAAGTTCGAGTCTTCTCACCCCGACTGAGAAAAGGGAAAAGATGAACAGTCTTTTCCCTTTTTTGTTTGTTGTGACAACTTCGTGGGGTGGGGGGAGAAAAACAAAAAAAGCGGAAGCCGATCGGCTTTCCGCTTTTCTTCAGTAGCGGGGGCAGGACTCGAACAACTGCGACCTCCGGGTTATGAGCCCGACGAGCTACCACTGCTCTACCCCGCAATGTTTACGGCTGCAAAAATACATTTTTTTTTAATATGGCATACTTTTTTATGGAAAAAAATTTTTGAATCATATTTTTTGTATCTTTGCACCCTCAAATTAAAAGAGGCTCTTTAATTTGATTTATAGATAATTAACCTCATTGTAAAACCCTAAAAAAACCTTTTGTCCAGGTGAAAAGGACAAATTTTAATGTCAGAAGAATTAATCAATGCTCCTGAAGAAATGGCTGCTCCGGCAGAAAACCAGATCGAAAATGTTGCCGAAACGGTAGCTGAAGAAGTTGCTCCCGCAGTTGAGCAAGCTGTGGAAGTCGTGGAAAACGCAGTGGAAGAAGCCGCTCCTGCAGTGGAAACGGTGGCAGAACAGCCGAGACCCCGCAAGATGCGTGAGATCGAGAATCCTTACGGTTCTCTTGAAAATTTTGATTGGAACAAGATCGATGCCGATGGCGAACGCTATACGGCTGACGAAAAAGCCCAGTTGGAAGAACGCTACACCAAATCCTTCAAGTCGGTGGACGAGAACGCCGTCATCATGGGTAAGGTGGTCTCCATTAACAGCCGTGAGATCGTGGTGAACATCGGATTCAAATCCGACGGTGTCATCAACGCCTCCGAGCTCCGTTACAACCCCAATCTGAAGATTGGTGACGAAATCGAAGTTTATGTGGAAAGCCAGGAGGATGCCAACGGACAACTCCAACTCTCCCACAAACGCGCCCTCATCCTCAAGTCTTGGCAGCGTGTCAACGAGGCATACGACAACCAGGAAATCATCACCGGCTACGTCAAGGGCAAAACCAAAGGCGGTCTCATCGTGGATGTGTTCGGTATCGAAGCCTTCCTGCCCGGCTCCCAGATCGATGTCAAGCCGATTCGCGACTACGACATCTATGTGGACAAGACCATGGAGTTCAAGGTTGTCAAGATCAACCACGACTACAAGAACGTCGTTGTCTCCCACAAGGCACTCATCGAAGCCGAAATCGAAGCCCAGAAGGCCGAGATCATCAGCAAGCTCGAAAAGGGCCAGATCCTGGAAGGTACTGTCAAGAACATCACCTCTTACGGTGTGTTCATCGACCTGGGCGGCGTGGACGGACTTATCCATATCACAGACCTCTCTTGGGGCCGTATTTCCAACCCCGAAGAAGTCGTCAAGTTGGATGAAAAAATCAACGTTGTCATCCTCGACTTTGACGAGAACAAGAAACGTATCGCTCTCGGTCTCAAGCAACTCACCCCGCATCCGTGGGATAAGCTGGATCCTAACCTCAAGGTGGGCGACAAGGTCAAAGGTAAAGTGGTGGTCATTGCCGATTACGGCGCATTCGTGGAGATTATCCCCGGTGTCGAAGGCCTCATCCACGTCTCCGAAATGTCCTGGTCACAGCATCTGCGCACCGCTAAGGACTTCCTCAAGGAAGGCGACGAAGTGGAAGCTGTTATCCTTACCCTCGACCGCGAGGACCGCAAGATGTCTCTCGGCATCAAGCAACTCATCCCTGATCCTTGGACGGACATCCTTACCAAATACCCGGTCGGTTCCAAGCATACGGCTACGGTCCGCAACTTCACCAACTTCGGTATCTTCGTTGAACTCGAAGAGGGTGTGGACGGCCTGATCCATATCTCCGACCTCTCCTGGTCCAAGAAAATCAAACATCCGGCTGAGTTCACCAAGGTTGGCGAACCGATCGATGTCGTTGTCCTCGAAGTGGATACCGAGAATCGTCGTCTCAGCTTAGGTCACAAACAGCTGGAAGAGAATCCGTGGGATGTCTTCAAGACTATCTTCACCGTGGGTTCTGTCCACCAGGGTACGATTACCAGCATGAACGACAAGGGTGCTGTGGTGGCTCTGCCGTACGGCATCGAGGGCTTCGCCTTCAACCGCAACCTGCTGAAAGAGGATAAGACGCAGGCCAAGGTGGACGATGTACTTGATTTCGTAGTGGTGGACTTCTCCAAAGACACCAAGAAGATCCATCTTTCCCATACGAAGACTTGGCAGGCTACCAAGGAAGATGAGGAGAAGATGAGAGAGGCTGAGGAGAAGAAGCAGGCACGCGAGATTGCCAAGATCAACGAAAGCAATACCGAGAGAGCTACGTTGGGCGATCTGGACGTTCTGCAATCCCTTAAGGAGAATCTTGAAAAGGAAGGTAAATAATCCGCTCCTATACAACATGAAAGGCCGGTCATTCGATCGGCCTTTTTTTATGATGCGACGGAAACGCTTTTTTTGTATTTTCGCGGGCTTAATTGAAAAAGATGAAAAAAGTACTTTGCATATTGTTCATGGCACTTGGCCTGTTCTCTTTCCAGACGGTAGAGGCTCAGCGTTTTATTGGGTATGTGGCTGGTGGCGTGAATTTTGGCCAGATAGAGGGTGATGATGTACATGGTTTCACGAAGGTTCGAGCCAATGCCGGACTGGGAGTCAAACTGCCCCTCAATGAACGGCAAACATGGTCGATTTCGATGGAACTCCTGTTCACTCAAAAAGGTTCCTACAAGCGCTACAAGGCCGCAGGTGGATTCGACACGACGAAATACGCGTCCGAACTTTTTGCTGATGTGGATCGTAGAGTGCCGTTTGACCCTTTGGCTAAGTGTAATATTTCCCTGGATTACATTGAAATACCCGTTTTTGCCCGTTACGAGGACCCGCGGACGGGCTTCTCCTTCGGGTTGGGGTTTGCGTGGGGTAGGCTTGTGCGCGCCAAGGATATTTACAACGGTTTTCTCCGCACCACCAGCATACAATCCCGTCCCAAAGTGTATAACTACAGCGACTGGTCGGTGCTGGCGGATGTGGACATAAGGCTCTACAAGAACCTCTCCCTCGGCATCCGTTGGGAACATTCGTTGGTGCCTGTGCGCGAGATGACCGTGGGTTTCGTCATGGACCAGTATAATACTGAATACGAACAGCGCAAATTTTACAACCATCTGGTTTCCTTGCGACTGATTTATTATATTAACGAGAAATTTGAAAAGAACTCTAAAACCAACGTGAAGGGAGAACGCATCGGCACTCCTTGGGTTCGCGTGGTCCCGGAATATAATTAACACGAATATCCTTTATGAAACAAATAACTTTTGCTTTTGCCTCTTTGTTGTTAGGCGTGATTGTTTTGTGTGGCTGCCATGACAAACCGAATCTGATTGCCGACTATAAAGATGTGACCATTTCGTATGGTGTGTTGAATATCAATGATGACATTCATTATTTTAAAATATACAGAGGTTTTATTACCGAGGATAATGCATTGGTGGAGGCTGGAAATTGGGATAATGTCTATTATCCGGTGGACTCCATAGAGGTGCGGCTGGAGGAGTATATGAATGGGGTTCGCACACGGGGGGAGATTTTGGACACCACTACGAGTGTGGCGAAAGAGGATGGTTTTTTCCCCTCTCCGAAGCAGATGCTATATTATTCAGAGATGAAACTGAATCCCGAGGCTACCTACCGGCTGGTCATCCGCCATGTCAACACGGGCGAGGAAGTGTATGCCGAAACGGTCATGGTGGGCGATTTATCCATCCGCATCCCGATGAACAGCTGGAACTTCAATTTGGCGGACCAGGACAACAATCCGATTACCGCCCCGATTCGTTTTTATGAGGCGAATAATGCTGCTGCGTATGATATCTATTTGACATTCTATTATATAGAAGTGGATACGGTAAGAAATGTTGTGGAGCACAAGTCGGTTACCGAGCGTTTGACTCCCAGTGTTATATATGCCTCGTCCAGCAGTAGTGAGAACTTTTATACCGGTTTTGCCCCCAAAACTTTCTTTACGTTCCTGGCACAGTCAATCCAACCCAAAGCTGGCGTGGTGCGCTATATTGATGCGATAGATGGCAGGCAGTACTATTGCTTTAAAATGCAAATTTGGGCAGTTAGTGACGTGTATGTCAAATATGTGGATGCCTCCACACCCAATCAGAGTATTGTGCAAGACCGGGTGCTTTACACGAATTTTGTGTCTGCCAACCAGAATGCGTATGGTTTTCTGGCTTCGCGGAACTATTGTACCCGCAATCTGACGATGAGTTCCATAGACCACAACGAGGATACGTTGGTCAAAGGCTCGATTACGGGTCATCTTGGATTTGATTATTATCGAAATTCCCCGTTTTTCCATGAAGAGCCGGGGGAATGACGGCATATATTCAATATTGTAATACGGGGAGGTGCTTCAAGCATCTCCCCGTATGTTTTAGCGGCAGTGGATGCCGAGCTTCTTCAGCATCTGCCGGTGGTATTCGGTGCGGGCGGAAAAGTTCTTCCAATCCTTCTGCTCCATTGGAGTCCAAACGCATTCCGACAGGGCGCACATACGGGGCAGTAGCATGTATTCGGCTTGCTCGGGCGTGTTGATGAACTCTGTCCAAAGGTTGCATTGGCCGCCTAAGATGTGTTTCTGCTGTTCTTTGTCAAGTCCTTCCGGCAGCGGGTCGAAAGTGTATGCCTTCTCTAACGTGATAAGGCCTTCCATGGCTAATGGCTCTTTGCTCGGATCTTCTTGATAGAAATTGAAATAGCAGTGCGATGTGGGGCAAAGGATGATGTCGTTGCCGTGCTTGGCCGCGGTCTTGGCTGCCTCAGGTCCCTGCCAGCACATGATGGTGGACTTGTTCACCATGTCGTCCGACACGATGTCGTCCCAGATAATGGCCTTTTTGCCCAATTGTTTCAGATGTTGGTCTATCTGGTCCATCAGCCATTGCTGCAGAGCCATTTCGCCGTCAAGATGCTTGTCAGCGATGCGTTGCTGGCATTTGGGGCACACTTGCCAGTTGTCGTTGAAGGCTTCGTCACCGCCGATGTGGATGTAAGGGTAGGGGAATAATTCGGCCACTTCGTTCAGCACTTTTTTGTAGAATTCCAGCACATCGTCGTTGCCGGCGCACATGATAGCCTTGGGCGGCCAGTAGGGCCCTACGGCCACTGTGTAAGGGTAGTCGTCGCAGGCGAACTGCGGATAGGCGGCTAGGATGGCGCTGCAGTGCCCTGGGATTTCAATTTCCGGGATGATGTCGATGTAGCGCTCGGCAGCGTATTGGATGATGTCGCGCACTTGCTCTTTGGTGAAGAATCCGCCGTAGGTCATAGCTTCGTCCGGTTGCACCGGATGGAGCGTGTCCCACGTGTCCCGTTCGGGCCGCCATGCGCCGACGGAAGTCAAAGCGGGAAATTGATCTATCTGGATGCGCCAGCCGTGGTCGTCGGTCAGGTGCCAGTGGAACTTGTTGAGTTTGTAGGCGGCCATGAGGTCGATGTATTTTTTCACGAAAGCCGTGTCGAAGAAATGTCGTGACACGTCCAAATGTGCTCCGCGGTAAGCAAAACGCGGATAATCGGTGATGCGGGCACAGGGCAGGGTGATGCTCTTGGAATCCGCCAGCAGATCGGGAATGCTCATCTGCCGGAGGGTCTGGAAGGCGTAGAACAGCCCTTGCGCTGTATTGGCTCTGGCGGTGACGTTCCGTCGCCGCACGGTCAGCGTGTAGCCCTCGTCGCCTAATTTGTCGTCCCACTTCTTGTTGATCTCGAGGAGGATGCGGTTGCTGCTTCGACTGCTTCCGTCGCCCAGGTTCGGGGTGATGCCGAAGGATTCCTGGTAGAGGTTGCGGATTATCCGCATCACGTGATTGTTCTCGTCATCGATATTTTCAAAACACAGGAATGTTTCCTGATCAATGGTAAAATGCCCGGCTTTCGGCGAGCATTCCACTGGGTTGGGAATGATTACGATGGGGTTGCTCTTATGGCAGCCGCATAAAAATATTAAAAGACTGCAAATTGCAAGAAGATGTATGTGCTTCATATCGTTGTGTATTTGTGTGCAAAGATACGCAAAATCTCCGAAAAAAAAGGCTGGCTTCCATTGGGAGCCAGCCTCGCTTATGTTATGTCGTATTATTTCTTCGGTATATTTTTCAGAACTTCCACGAGGAAGTCGAAGAACTTGCCGACGGATTCGATGTTGACGCGCTCGACGGGTGAGTGCGGGTGCTCGATGGTCGGGCCGAAGGAGACCATGTCCCAATCCGGATAGCAGGCTCCGAAGAGACCGCATTCCAGACCGGCGTGGATGGCCATGATTTTCGGTTCTTGTTTGAATTTCTTAGCATAAACCGATTGACAGGTCTTGAGGATGGGGGATTCCATATTCGGCTTCCATCCCGGATAAGCGCCCGTAAGTTCGATATCGCATTCGGCCAGTTCGGCGATGGCGGCCATGCGGTCTCCTAATGCATCCTTGGCTGTGTCAACCGAGCTGCGCAGCAGACAGATGGCTTTCATCACGCCGTTTTCTGCGCTGATGGCTGCCAGATTATTGGAGGTCTCCACGAGATTAGCCATGGAATCGCTCATGCGCAATACGCCGTTGGGGATGGCGAACAACATATTGATGAACTGGTTCTGAGCCTTGGTGCGGATCACCTTTGCGGGCGTGTCAACGGCCTTGACGGAGACGGCCATGTTCTCTTCCGTGGCGGAAAATTCGGCCTTGACGGCAGCCTCGAACTTCTTGGCGAAGTTCTTGAATGCCGTGGCTTTCTTGGCGGGAACGGCCAAAATGGCGGTCGCCTCACGCGGAATTGCGTTGCGCAGACTGCCGCCGTTCAGAGTGGCTAAACAAGCTCCGAACTCCTTGATGGCACGGGCGATGAAACGCACGGCAATCTTGTTGGCGTTGGCACGGCCCAAATTGATGTCCATGCCAGAGTGTCCTCCGTGCAGACCTGTTACGGTGAGGCGGAAGCCCTTCATCTCCTCGGGCGTCGGCATGGTCGTGTATTTGCGCTCGAAATTGGCATCCATACCGCCGGCGCAGCCCACGTACAGCTCACCTTCCGTCTCGGAATCCAAATTGATGAGAATCTTACCCTTAACAAAGCCTTTCTTCAATCCGAAAGCGCCCGTCATGCCAGTCTCTTCATCAATGGTGACGAGGATTTCCATGGGACCGTGTTTCACGCCTGGGGTGGTCACACAGGCCAATGAGGCGCATACGCCAATGCCGTTGTCGGCACCTAAGGTCGTCCGGTTCGCACGAACCCAGCCGTTGTCGATGATCGGCTCAATGGGGCTCTTCAGAAAGTCGAATTTCGGGTCGTCGGCCTGCGGCACCATGTCGGTGTGGCCTTGCAAGATAACGGGAGTCCTGTCTTCCATGCCCTTGGTGGCCGGTATGGTGAATAACAGATTCCCGGTTTTGTCCTGCTCAACTTTGATGTCGTGTTCGGCTGCCCAGCTCTTCATCCATTTGATGGCTTCGCCTTCGTGTTTGGATGGATGCGGCGCATCGCAAAGATGGCCGAAATTCTCCCACAAATCATGCGGGTACAGTTTCAATAAGTCTTTGTTCATTTTTTATTGGGTTTAAAAAGGTTTGTGATGTTCAGTTTGTAATGTTTACAATGTTCGTAAGGTTTGTATGGTTAAAGGGTGAAAATGTGAAAGTAATAAAGTTACAAGGTCATCGTTCAAAGTTCAAAATCAAAGCTCCTCATTCATAATTTCTCCTCAAATCCCTCCAATCACTATTAATTATTAATTGTTAATTGTTAATTGTTAATTGTTTTTTCCTCTCTCACTTTCGGTTTTCCCCAGAAGCGCAGAACGGCGATTTCGGCCAGGAAACAAAGAAGTGAGAAGATTATGAAGTAGATCCAAAGCGGCTTCCCGTTGAGCTTTTCGGTGGCACTTTGAGCGATGTTTTTGGTGCCCGTTTTGATGACATCGATATTCTGGTCGGAGGATTTGGCGGCCTTTGTCAGTTCGTCTTCATCATAACATGACAGGTCTGATTCTTTGCGGTTCTGGTTGAAGGCGATCGTCCCCATCTTGGTTCCGTCAAGGAGAATGTCGTAGAAGTTGCTGGTGGTTGCTTGGTTGTGGAAGTAGAGAGCTGTCTCGTTGCCGATGCTGCGCTGTTCGGGGATGAATTCCTCACCGCCCTTACGTGCCTTTAGCGAGAGTGTGCCGTCACGTCCGGGGGCGCGTAAAGCGATGCTCTGCATCTGATCCACGCCGATGATGTTGTAAAGTTTGTTCTGCATCACGCTCATTATGCCGATGTTGTGCAGCGGCACGAAGAAGAGTGCGTGCCGGTGACAGTTGCCGTAGGCGTCCTGAAGTGCCACCGCCGACAAAATGACTTTGCCCTTGTCCACTGTGTAGGCAGTCAGCAGGGGCGAGCCGTCTTCTAATGACATGATGACCTCGCTGCCGGACGTTCCGCCGCCTTTGATCTCGTGGTGCTGTAGCGTGGTCGGCATGTCAAGGCGGTCGTTACGGTTTTCCAAAGCCCCTTTGAAATAGAGACTTTCTGTGTTGATGCTGCTGCATTTCAGCTCTTTCTTCAGCAAACTGCCGTAGGTGCCGCTGCCTAAGCTGCTGAGGAACTGGCGGACCGAATTGTCGGTTTCGGTGGCGGGGAAGACCAACAGCGTGCCCCCGCTTTTAACGAATTTTGACAGCTCGTCAGCCAACCCGCTGGAGATCTTGGGGATCTCGTTCAGGACCACCACGCCGCACTGCTTCAGCTGGCTGTAGTTGACCTGCGTGTAAGGCATGGGCAGGTATGTGAATACGGAATCCTTTCCGAACAGGGCCGACAGGAAACGGTTGCCGTCGCGGTCGGTGATGGCGGCAATGCGGGTGTTGTCGGTGACTTCGTAGGTGAAAAACAGCTGGTCGTCAAAGGTGATGGGCGCGTCCTCCAACACCAAGCGGGCGCACTGCGTGCCAACCTCCTCGATGTTGTAAACCATCCGGCAGTCAGTATAAGCCCCGGCGGGGATGTCAATGGCTGCCACAGCTTTCTGCTTGTCGTTGACGTACAACTTGAGCGGCAGCTTGTTGAGTTCCTCCTCCCCGTAATTGTGGATGCGTGCGAACAGGGTTACCTGGTTCCCGACCTTGAACACGGGCGAGAGGAACCAGCAGCTGTCAATGCCCACATTGTTGCTGTATTGGGTGGGTAGTGGAACTAAAAAGGAACTGGTGCTGCTGTCAGTGCGCATCAGCGCGATGTTGAAGTTGTTTTTCTGGAAATCCGATATATAATAATGTACGATGTTGCCTTTCTGGGAATTGGAGCATGTGTTCTCTTCAAAGGTGAGGATTTCTTTCCAAGTATGGCTTTTGGGCGAAACCTTGATGTTGTCCAATAGCTCCAGGATTTGATCCTTGTTGAGGATGTGCGACTCCTCGCCGGTGAAATCCTGGGTGGTGAGCACGAAGTCGTCGTTGAAGCCGAAGGCGTTGACGATGTTCTTCGCCGCATCCACTGCCTCATAGAGCAGCGTGCCGTCCTTGCTGTTGGCTTCCATGGAGTAGGAATTGTCCAAGAAGATGGAAACCAGATTCCCGTTTCGGCTCTTGGAGTTGCTGTTGGGAATGAAGGGTTGGGCGAAGGCGAGGACCAGGGCGGCGATGCCCAAAACGCGAAGTGCCAATACCACTAATTGTTGGATGGTCTGCTCCCGCTTGGTCTTCTTCTTGATGTCCTCCAGCATCTTCACGTTGGAGAAATACACCGTCTTGTATCGTCTGAAATTGAACAGATGGATGATGATCGGGACGAGGATGGCCGCCAGACCAAAAAGTAGTGCGGGGTTTGCGAAAGCCATATCAGAGGTCTATATTGGAGGTTTTTAGTGAAAAAACAATTTTATAAAATGCGGGCGTTCTTTTATTTTGCCGCCGCAAAGATACTCAAAAAAATGATTTCTCTTTTAGTTCTTCCCCACTTTGCTGGAATACGCATCAATGCCTTTGCGTAGGAATTGGATGTATTTGTCTTTGTCGCGTTCGTAGTAGGTGGGGCCGGAGAGGATGTTGCCTTCCGGATCCACAACGAAATAGCAGGGTTGTGAGTTCTCGTGATATTTCGTCTGTTCGATGTAACGGTTCTTGCCGCCCAAGGTGGTGATGGGGTCGCCGTCGGCATCCACCAGTCCCTCACTCTCGGGAATCTGGATGACCTTGTCGTCGGCGTACAAGGTGGCCACGATGACCTCCTCGGCGAAGATGCGGCGCACCTCCGGGTCAATCCAGACGGCATTTTCCACGTTCCGGCAGTTGGTGCAGCCGTGGCCGGTGAAGTCCAAGAACACGGGCTTCCCCTCTTTCTTGGCCACGCGCAACGCCTGGTCGTAGTCAAAGTAACCCTTGATGCCGAAGGGAATATGGAGTTTGTCGGCGTACATAGGCTCTTCATCCATTTGGTAGGTGGAGTTGCCGCTCTCGTTGCGCACAATTGTCGAAATGTCGAAGTCTTGCGTGGTCATGGGCGGCAGCCAGCCGGAGATGGCCTTCAGCGGCGCGCCGAACATGCCAGGAATCATATAAACAACGAATGTGAACACGAAGATGGACAGCGTGAAGCGGAACCAACTCTTCTGCACCGGATAATCGTCATCCAACGGGAATCGGATTTTTCCTAACAGATATAATCCTAATAATGAGAATAGTACAATCCAGAAGGCTAAATACACCTCACGGTCAAGGATGCCCCAATGATAGGTCTGGTCGGGCACGTTGATGAACTTCAGGGCGAAGGCTAACTCCACGAAGGCGAGGATGACTTTCAGCGTGTTCATCCAGCCGCCCGACTTGGGCAGTTTCTTCAAAAGGCCGGGGAACAGGGCGAAGAAGGTGAACGGCACGGCGATGCCCAATGAGAACCCCAACATACCGATGATGGGCTTCAGAAAGGTGCCTCCAGCGGCATTGAGCGCCACGGCACCCGCGATGGGCAGCGTGCAGGAGAAGGAGACCAACACCAAGGTCAGCGCCATGAAAAAGATGCCGGCAATGCCGCCCTGACGCTGCCGCTTGGCCGACCCGTTGACCCACGAGCTGGGCAGCGTGATCTCAAAATAACCGAGCAGCGAGAAGGCGAAGATGAGAAATATTACGGCAAACAGAATGTTCGGGATCCAATGTGTACTCAGGATGTTGCCCATGTCAGCCCCGAAAATGGCCGACAATACCAGTCCGAACAGGATGAAAATGAGGATGATGAAGAATCCATACAACAGGGCGTCGCGTTTGCCTTTGTGCCCCTCTTTGGAGAAGAACGACACTGTCATTGGAATCATAGGGAATACGCACGGCATCAGCAAGCCAATCAGGCCGCCGACGACGGCACCCCAGAAATAGCCCCACAACGATTCTTTTTCCTCGCTTTGTGCCGGCTCGTCGGCAGGCGTTTCCGCAGGCGTTATCTCGGCTTTCGTGACCGTGTCTTCAGAGATCCCGGCATCGGGTTGCGCGGGTGCGACCTCGCCTTTTGACGGATGGTATCCCGCGATATTGAAGGAGAACTTCTGCTCCACAGGCGTGCAACGTCCGTCAATGCAGGCTTGCCCCTCTACCAGGCCCTTGATGGTAAACGGCTGGTCGTCCAGTACTTGCACACGCTGCCGGAATGTGACGGCTTTCGTGAAGAACCGCGACGTGCAGTCGAAGAGATCGTCGTACTCTTCTTGTGCCTTGGGCTCCTGCACCTTCCCGATGCGCTTGTATTTCGCATCCGGCGTGAAGGTGAACGTGGCGGGAATCTCGATGCACTTGGCATCCTTGGTCTGCGAGTAGAAATGCCAGCCGTTGTCAATGGTGGCATGATATTGCAACTCGGCCACGGAGTCGTTGATTTTTACGGTTTTGAAGGTCCATTTTACAGGACTCTCCTGCGCGGTGGCTATGTTGCCGGCCAGCAGGACAAAGAAACAGAGGAATGGGATGATGATTCGTTTCATTATGATTCCGAGTGGTTTGGAATGTTATTGTTTGTCGTTTTGGATTTTAATACGGAAAGAAAGATAGATGAGGTAGGCGATGCACAAGGTCAGGATGATGAGGGCGCCGTTCTGGCTCCCCATACCCTCCGACAGGGAGGTCATGACCGGCGGCACAATGGCTCCGCCCACAATGCCGGTGACCATCAGGCCGGAAATCTCGTTGGCCTTCTCGGGGCGCAAACGCATGGCTAAGGAGAAGATGACAGAGAAAATGCTGGCACAGAAGAAACCTACCAGCCCGATAAAGAGCAAAATGGATACTTTCCCTTGCATGAAAAACAGAATGAGCATACCGACAAAGGCGGCAATGATGTTGTAGCGGAAATAGCGTACGGTGCTCATCTTGGCCAGCAGTGCTGTGCCGATGAAGGCACCGATGGTACGGCACAGGAAATAGACGCTTGGTGCGTAAGCCACTTCCGATAGAGAAACTCCTAACCGTTCCATCAGCAGTTTGGATGATTCCATGTTGAGACCCACATCAATGCCCACCACGGCCACGATGCCTATGAAAAGCAACAGTATGTTGCGGTCGCCCAGCAGCTTGAAGGATTCCCCGATGGAGGTCGTCTCCGGCTGCTCTTCCCGTTCCACCTTGGTGAAATAGAGCCACAGGCCGGAAATCAGCGTGATGGCGGCGAAGATGGGGAAGATGTAGTGCCAGTTGCCCAGCACGTTGGTGGCGAAGATGGCAATGAAAGGACCGCAGAAGGACGACAACGCCTTGATGACCTGCCCGCCCGTCATGGAGCTGGTGAGCAACTCGCCGGACAGCATGTTGGAAATGAGCGGGTTGAGAGATACTTGCAACAGTGTGTTCCCCACGCCCAATAGCACGAAGGCAATGCAGCAGGTGGTTAGTGTGTAACTTATGAACGGGATAATCATGCCGATAATGGTGACGAACATACTGAGCAGTACGGTGTTCTTGCGACCAATCCTGTTCATCAGGGATGCTGTGGGGATGGAGAGCAGCAAAAACCAGAGGAAAACCATCGACGGCAGGAAACCGGAAGCCCGCTCCGACAACTGGAAGTCCGTTTTTACATAGGAGGTGGCAATGCCGACCACATCCACAAACCCCATCACGAAAAAGGCGAAGAAGATGGGGAGCAGGATGACAAGGGTGGAATGTTTTTTCATATTGCAGATGTTTACGATGCTTATTTTCGTTTGAAAAAATAAAAGGTGCAAAGATAATCATTATAATGGAATGTTGATTTTTTTCAGTGTCTTTATTTTCAAAAAAACAAAGAATTTTTTTTTGCCTTATGAAAGAATCTTATTTTTGCTATTTTTGCGAAATTTTAAAACACAAGGATTATGAGTTACAAGATTATTGATGTAGAAGGTATTGGCGATGTTTATGCCGCCAAACTGACGGAAGCCGGTATCAACACGGTGGAAGAATTACTGGAAAAGGGCAAAAAATCGGCCGGACGTGCCGAATTGGCCGAGCAGACGGGCATCTCCCCGAAACTGATCCTCACATGGGCGAACCATGCCGATCTGATGCGTATCAACGGTGTGGGCCCGCAATTCTCCGAGTTGTTGGAGGCTGCCGGTGTGGATACCGTGAAGGAATTCCGCCATCGCGTGGCCGAGAATCTCAGCGCGAAGATGAACGAGATCAACGAGGCCAAACATCTCGTGGGCCGCGTGCCGTCCGTCGCCGAGCTCCAGAAAATGATTGACCAGGCCAAAGAGCTGGATCCCATGATGGAGTACTAAAAAAAGCAGCCTTTCGGCTGCTTTTTTTTTACCTTCCCACACCTTGGCCGCCGCCCCCTTGGGCTTGCGCCTGGGCGCCTTCCAACTCCATTTTGCCGAACTTGAAGGTGATGCCGGCACGGATGCTGCGGCCCATCCAGCTGCTACTTGTGGTGCTGCTGAGCGTATAGTACGGATTGTTGACGTCAGTGCCCATCTTGTTCCAGTTGAAAATGTCGTGCACATCCAGATGTACGGAGATGCGGCGTTTCCAGAACTCGGCGCGCAGACCTGCATCGATGTTGTAGCGCGGACGCGTGATTGTGAACATACTCACGCTCTTGGAGCTGTAATTGGCCGAGGCGTTCACCTCCAGCACCTTCCACAATTTGGCCCAGAAATTCAAACGGAAACTGTATCCTAAATTGTCCACCGTATAGGGCGTTTCTTCTTTGCGGAACTGGAACGAGGACTTCATATAGTACATATTGGCATAGAAACGGATGTTCATAAAGGCTTTAAGCCGGTACATCACGTTGAGTTCGGCGCCGGTGTTGAGCGATTTGCCCGCATTGACCGGCATCGTAAACGTGACGATGCGCCCGAAGAAGGGGCTGTAGGCCACATCCGATTGCTGGCTGAACTCGTCCTTGCTGTTCTTGAACCAGGCGTTGATGCCAATGTTGCCGAACTTGTTGATGTATTTGCTCCAGCCCGCCTCTATGGAGTTGGTGAATGTCTGCCGCAAATCGGGGTTGCCGATGGCGTACCCATCCTCGCCGTAACTGATATGGGTGCTCAAGTCATCGCCGTCCGGATTGTTTACACGGCGGGTGTAGCTGAGCTTGAAGTTGTGCATATTCTTGGTGCGGTAACTCAGGTGCAGGGAGGGATAGAACCCCAAGTATCCTTTGTGTACATCGTATTGAGGGTCGTTGAGAATAAGGAGATTGTAGATCTCGTACTCGGTGCGCAGACCGCCTTTAAGCGTGAAGCCGCCGAAGCGGTGCTGCAACGTGACGTAGGCGTCCACACTGCCGTCGCGGACACGCACATCCTTGGAACGGATCTCATCCATTACATAGTCGCCGGTAGAGAACACCAATGTGTCATAACGCTCATAATTCAAGCGAGGATCAAAGGAACCTGACACGCCCAATTCTATTTCCCCGTTTTTATGATAAGGGATGGTATAGTCCACGGAGGCACTCAATCCCAACGAACGGTAGTGGTTCTCCAGCTTCTGCTTTTTGTCTAGATTGTCCAGAAAAAGGTAATCACGGAAGGCATCACCTTTTTGCTTTCTGCCCCACGTCCAAAAACTCACATCAGCGCTGATCTTGTGACCCTTGCTGTTGAACTTGTGCTCGTACCACATTCCACCATAGCCGCCGCCACCGACCGTGCTTTGTGCCTGGTCATTGAAGAAGGAGCGGTCGCTGGGATTGTAGATGTATTCCCTGTAATAGGTGGAATCCAAATAAGTGTAGCCGCCGAAGCTGGGATAGGTGCCGGCCCAGAAGTAGATGCTGTTCATCGAGTCGGGCGTGTAGGAGCCGTTGATGTAAAGGCCGAAACTGTGATCCGGTTGTTGGACTTGGTTGATACTGTGAAAAGTGGAAGAGGTGTCCCCTCCGTCGGTCAGTATCGTGGAGAACGACTCGCTGTTGTTCTTGTTGATGCTGTACGAGTAGTTGAGGTAGGTGCTGATGGAGAACTTCTCGTTGGCATAGACGTAAGAAAGGAAAGGCGTGACGCTGGGGGTGGAGGAACCGCGCACGCCGAAGCTCAAGAAGCTGTTTTTCTTGATTTTGGAGGCGGTCACGATGTTGATGATGCCGCCGCTGCCCTGGGCACTGTAGCGTGCCGACGGGTTGGTGATGACCTCAATCTTCTCGATGCTTCCCGCGGGCATCTGCTGGATGAACTGCTTGAGCGCCTCGGCGTTCATGTTGGAGGGTTTGTTGTTGATCCAGATCTCCACGGAGGAGACGCCGCGCAGTGTCACGTTGCCCTCCACGTCCACCTCCACGCCGGGTGCGTTCTGCAGGGCATCCGCTGCCGAGCCCGACTGCATCGTGGGATCCTCGGAGACATTGTAGAGTGTTTTCTCGCCATCTACCATATAGACAGGTTTCTCGCCTTTGATCTGCACCTCCTGCAAAAATCCGCTCGTCTTTTTCAGCCCTACTTCCCCCAGATCCACGTTTTTCCGCTCGCCGCCCACGGTGACGGGCTTGGTCAGCAGGTCGTAGCCCACGAGCGATACTTTCAACAGGTAGTCGCCCGAAGGTATCTCTTCCAGTACGAATTTGCCCGTGGCGTCGCTGAAAGTGTGGGCCACGGCGGTGGCGTTGGAATCCAGTGTCAGCAGTCCGATGGTGGCGTAGAATATCTTTTCGCGGTTGAGGGAATCCACGATGAAGCCGCTGACCATGTGGCGGGTCTGGGCAAACAGTACATTTGCCAAGGTGATCAGCAGAAGTAAGGAGAAAAATCTCTTCATAAAATAAAATGTGTTTATAATTTAAATAATGAATTTCAATAATGAGATTAACGATATCATGACGATAAAAATTGCAGAGGGGGCAGAAAAAACATAATAAGGACGCCGTCTGTCGGTTTAAGAACTATAGTAGTATGTTATTTGTATCCGAAATTGATGCAAAAAAAAACGAGGGAATGCTGGCGTGAAAACGGATGTGGATATGTTTTTAGAGCGTAATTATCTTAAAATAAACATGTTGTATATTAACAAAAATTAAAAACGATGCTTGTAAACTTTTTCGTACATTTGCAAATCCAATGCAATCGGTTTTTACCGCGAAACCATATTATTGAAATTAATACTAACTTAAAATTAGTTTGAAATGAAAAAATTATTTTTGACGTTGGCGCTCGGTTTGTTTATTGCAACCGGATTCGCCCAATTCACGCAGGAGGATGGAGCCTATACGTACAACGATGAGTACACGGCCGAAAATGCACATCGGAAAGTGCTTAACCTGCTGAACACATTCAATTCCACCTCGCAGTCCGCCGAAATCAAAAGTGACAATGATTCGATTGTGAAGGCTGAGGTTGTCATGAACGTGAAGGCCTCCTACAATCCGTTTGCAGGTGGCTTTGTCGAGAACTTCCAGATGGATGTTACCTTTAAGATTGACGGAGACCATATTACAGTTTTAGGTGAAAATTTCTACACCATCAATGTTTACAGCGGTTATGGAACTCACAAAGAGGTGAGATCATACGATGAGAGGGTTGAGGAATATGAAAAGGCCTACCGTCGGCTCAACAGCGGCACCTTGAAGGGCAAGGAAAAAAAGGATGCCAAGGATATTGTCAGCGACTGGGAAGAGACATCTGCCGCCATCAACAAGGAATTCAACGAAAGATTTGTGTACGCTCTGAAGAAAAAGCTTAAATAATAATGTGTTAAGGTCGTGGTGGTTTCCCAATCATATTTGGCCTTAGACTTGAAATTTATCCGGGGTAAGATGCTTGAAACTCGCATCTTACCCTTAATTGTTGTGGAATGTTATACAATTTAAATATTATATCTATGAAGAAAAGTTCAAAAATTCTGTTCGCCATCGCTATTATGATGGGTGTTTTGATGAATGCACAGGCTCAGGCCCCGTATAAAAACGGGATTGGTGTCACGGTGGGGAATTCGCAAGCCCTCTCGTTCAAGACTTTTGCGGGAAATCATTTTGCCATCCAGGTGGATTTGGGCACCAAGTATATTGTTACGGACGGGCGTTTCCGCAATCTGGATCTCTCCGGTGTTAACATTTGGACGCTGGAGTTGAATCCTAACTTCATGTTCGAGGGCCACTTGGCAGGTGGTCTTTATGGTCTGGTCGGTGTTGGCGCCAGCATCGGCTACAGCTGGAGTACTCTCCACTATAATGGTTTCTTTGGGACGTTGTATTCTCGCAGCGATTTCGGCAAGTGCGGTGCCAACGGCATTTTCGGCCTCGAATACAAATTCAAGGCGCCGGTGGCCTTGCAGTTCGATTTCCGGCCGGGCTACGGCTGCCTCTTCGCCGAACGGTATGATGCCCATTATTTCGACTGGAGTGTGAATCTCGGGGTCCATTACACCTTCTGAAAAATATTGGCATGCCGATGAAAGAATCCCGCAGTTTCAGTTTTGCGTATTTTTGCCGTAAAAAATGTCAAGCATGAATAAATTATATGGGTAATTGTTTTCGTGTTTTTGGGAATCTCCTCACTTTATGCCCAAGACATCATCGTGCTTCGCAATGCGGAGGAGATTGAGGCAAAGGTGCTCATAATTGGCATTGATGAGATTACGTACAAAAAGTGGGACAATCAGGATGGCCCGTCGTATCAGATTGTTAAAAGGGATGTGTTCTATATCAAATATGCCAACGGTAGCAAAGAGGTGTACAACGATGTCGAGACGGACCCCAAGAAACTTTTGCCAAGATACAGACCCGGAAATGACCTGGTGAACAAGGTGAGGTTCCAGGCCTATCTCGAAGGAGGGTGCTTGTTTGCGTCTGATGAGGCTGGGCCGCTGTTGAACGTTTCGCTTGGATTCCGTTGTTGGAATCAATTTTTCGTGGGTATCCATTTTATTTGAAAAAACTCCATTCCCTATTCATGTTTTTACATGATGTATAGTGATTGGATATAAAACCCTTCACGGAAAGTTCAGTCGGGTATTCGGTCTTGCGCAGAACGCCACACCCATAAGCCTCACAAACCTAATTGATAATATGAGCAGGTTCGAAAAAATACTGCGTCTTTGGGTGAAATAATAATATGCTGGTAATTAGGTGGTTATATAAATAGTCGAATAAAAAAAGTAAAAAAAACGACAACAAACTGTAGCCTTTTAGTTTTTTTGCATCCCATTAACAAATATAATTATAATTTTGCAGCCTTGTTTGCTTATCTTGGTGTTTAGCGGACTTCGCACCAGGATTAGCGACAACAGGAAGAAGAAAAAAATAGAAGTCCCCTTTAAAATCACTTAAAAATCCAAAACAATGAAAAAATTATTCCTGTTATTGTTAGGTCTGGTGGCATTGAATGTTTATGCTGCGAATGACCGGCCTGTAACGTTGAAAGAGCTTCCCCAAAAGGCACAAGCGTTCATCACGCAGCATTTCAGTGGGACCGAGTTCTTTTACGCCAAGCTGGATGACGGCGAATATGAGGTGGTGCTTAAAGACGGTACCAAAATCGACTTCACACTACAAGGTGATTGGAAAGATGTCGATTGTGGTATGCGTGCAGTTCCGGCTGCCATTGTTCCAGCTGCTATTTCGAAGTATGTGAAGGCCAACTTCCCGAACAATATCATCACCAAAATCGATAAGACTTATAACGGTTACGACATTGAGCTCGAAACCGACATGGAATTGAAGTTCGACAAGAGCGGCAAGTTCATGTATGCCGATGATTAATAGTTTGTTACGAAGTCAATAGTTAAAAAAACGAATTATTTATGAAAAAGTTTTTTGCAATTTTGTCAACAGTGTTGTTGTTGGGCCTGTTCTCATCGTGTGACCGGACCGTTTCCGTTGACAAGCTGCCCAACCAGGCGAAACAGTTCATCACCGCCAACTTCAATGGTACCGAGGTGCTCTCTGTACGGAAGGACGGCCTAAAATATGAAGTGGTGCTGTTCGACGGTACGGAGATGGAATTCAAATCCAATGGCCAATGGGTCAAGGTTGATTGCGGTCTGAACCCGCTGCCCGACGGCATTCTCCCGGCCAATATGGCCCAGTTCCTATCCGCCAAATTCCCGGTGAATTATCCCACCCACGTAAAGTATGAGCACAAACGCTACGAAGTGGAGTTGGAAAATGACCTCGATCTGGTTTTCGACAAGAACGGCAATTTCGCGGGTTCCGATGATTAAAATCCGGTGGAGACGTGAATTGTTTGTTTCTACCCAAAGACAATATTCAATACAACAAATAATCAACAACTCTAATTTTAAACAATGAAAAAATTATTTTTGATCTTGATAAGCGTGGCTACCATGAGCGCGTTTGTGTCGTGTGACGACAAACCTGTCACTGCTGACAAACTGCCTTCCAAGGCAAAGACATTCCTGAAAACCTATTTCTCTGGCATTGACATCCTTTCCGTCATCAGAGACGAAGATGGTGTCTATGACGTTGACCTCGTTGACGGAACGGAAGTGGATTTCAGATCCAATGGCAATTGGAAAAAGGTGGATTGTCACGGCAGACTCATGCCCACAGGTTTCTTTCCGGCAAATATCGTCACTTACGTGGCCACTAACTGCCCCGGCCAGTACATTGAGGAGATTGAATTTGAAAACAACCGCTACAAAGTCGGATTATCTGACGAGTCTGGTTGGGAAACCGACGCCGACCTGCTATTCGACAAGAATGGCAATTTTATCGTCTTAGATGATTAACCTACTTGAGACGCAAAATTTTGCGTCTCTTTTTTGTTTTGCCATCCTGTTCCCTTTCAAAGAGAATAACTAAAGAGTTTTAGAGCAAGACATGGGCCTTTTTAGTAAAAAAACGAAAAACAATCCTAACCTCATCTGGCTAATACTCCTGGTAATCTTCACTCCGATGGTGGGATTGGCGCTTAACAGGGATGTCTTCACATTCAGGAGTGTGCTTTTGCTCCTGATGTGGACGGTTGTGCTGCTGATCCCTTTCGTTCTCACCCAGAAGAAATGTCTGTATGTAACCGCTGCGAGCCTGCTGTTCGTGGACGGATTCATCAACCTTTTCCACTGGATTTTGCTGAAGTGTCCGCTGAATGCCTCTTCCATCTTTGTGTTTCTGAACACCAACTTTAGCGAGGCGTCGGAATTCATGACCATCAAGATGACCCCTTTGTTGCTGATGTTCATCCCCTATATCGCATTGTTTGTCATCACGCTGAAGCGGATTCCGAAACTCTCGTTCCGATCAACAGGTGAAATCGTCGTATGGTTGGCCCTGTGGCTGTCCGTCGCCCTGTTCTTCACCGACAACATCGTCCACAAACGTTTTCTTCGTCTGGCGGTCCCCGACGTGGAACGTGCCGTAATTTCCTTTTTCAAGGAATCGGAAGAATACAGCAAACTGAAAGACCACACGTTACGCCCACTTGATGCAAAGTTGACAACCGATGATCCCACACTTGTTGTTGTCGTCATTGGCGAATCGTGCAACCGCAATCACATGTCCCTGTACGGGTATGGGCGCGCGACCACGCCGCGCCTGCAGGCGCGGCAAGACATCCTGGTGTTCGACAATGTGGTAAGTGCCAACTCGAACACCTTATACTCGGTGATGAACTTCCTGACTGAAAACAACATAGAGCATCATCGGCCTTTGGACAGCTGCATACACATATTCGATGTGCTACATTCGTCACCATACCGATCATACTGGATTTCAAACCAAGCGCCTATCGGCCTGTGGGAGAATGGCGTGACCAATCTGGTTCAGAGCGCAGACGTGAAGCGATTTGTCAATGTCACGTCCAACTCGTCCATGGAAAGCACGCAGATAGCCTCGTTTGACCAACGGCTTTTTGCCCCTTTACAAACATCCCTCAACGACGAAAGGAAACACAAAGTCGTTTTTGTTCATCTTTTAGGTTGCCACACCCAATACAACAAACGTTATCCCAATGAGTTTGGCTTGTTCGAGGACAAAGGAGACAGACGCACGCGGGCTATCAACACCTACGACAACTCGGTGTATTACAACGATTTTGTTGTCGATAGCATTTTTTCAATGTTGAGAACCTACAGTCTGGTGCATCCTGACGTTAGAGTTTCGGCCCTCTATTTCTCCGACCATGGCGAGAACGTGTACGACGAAGGCGACAATTGCGGCCACAACTACTCAGGTAGCATACCAAAATCCAATGTGGAGATTCCGTTTGTTCTATGGCTTTCGCCCTCGCAAATGAAATACCTTGAAGCCCGCCACTCCCTTGTGGACCGGTTGCATGCACCCTACATGATTGATGATTTATTCCATACCCTTATAGACCTCAGCGACATCGCCACCCCTTGTTTCGACAAGAGCAGGAGTTTCATCAACAGCGATTATGATGCCACCCGTCCGCGGATTCTTGAGGACGGAAACCTGTATTAACACAGTCCCAATGGCGGATCAAACGCAAGATTCCCGAAACCAATTTTTTTCTATTTTTGCACCCGATAAAAGTGGTACACTTTTGGGTGACCTGAGTGGTATAATTTTTAATAATTCTATACAGTATGAAACGTGGATTTTTTTCTCTCTTATGGCTATGCATGATGACCGTGACAATGCTCTCGGCGCAAACCACCTATTTCGTTTCCAACAGTGGCAACGACAGCAACAACGGCCTGTCGTGGGCCACGGCCAAGGCCACCATCAACGGGGCGATGGCGGTGATTACCTCTCCTAACGATGATTCGGTGTTCGTGGCGGTGGGTACCTATCCGGCCTGTACCGTCAAGAGCGGTACGCATGTGTATGGCGGGTTTGCGGGTACGGAGGCACACCTCTGCGACCGGCAGCCGCTTACCTTCGGCATCGCCGCCGACAGTTCCTGTTCCCGAATCGATGCCCAACAGAACAGCAGTTATGCCGTCCAGATTAACGGCTATTTTTACTACAATAACAGTTATAATTGCTGGAGAAACACCCTTGACGGCTTTTATGTGACGGGTGGAACCTCGTATGGCGTTTATGATGCGGCCAACAACACGCACACCATCTCCAACTGCACTATGACCGGCAATGCCTGCGGCCTCTATTTGACCTTGGCCTATAGCAATACATATTACAGTTCCACATTCCAGGTTTCCGATTGTAAAATTATGGGCAACACCACTTATGGGGGCGTGCAGATGTACAACGGCAACCAAACATACGGAGCTACATTCGAGTTCAATAACTGTGTGATTGCCGGGAATACCGGTAATCAGTTCGGTGGCATGAGGTTCAACACGTATGCTTATTCTACAACCAATAATATTATTGTAAACAATTGTGATATTGTGAAGAATGTCGCTTCCGGACCGAATGCCAAGGCCGGCGGTATCCTCACGCAGAGTAACGATTTC
Source organism: Bacteroidales bacterium (assembly GCA_016285145.1). GTDB lineage: Bacteria > Bacteroidota > Bacteroidia > Bacteroidales > WCHB1-69 > F23-D06. The sequence continues at coordinate 32,623 of JAEEQE010000001.1, forward strand.
GACTACGCCAAGACAAAGTGCGTGTGGCGGATCCTCAACTCGCGCATTATTGACAATACCGTCTATACCACCGCCACCGCCGCCAGTGCGGATGACAATTGGCCGTATATCGCCGGCGGTGTCAGCGTATATACGCACACTACGCATATTCTGGGTTGCGTGATAGCCAATAACAGCGCCATCTCCACCGAAGGCATCGATGTGACTGGCGGTGTGGCATCGTACGCCAATGGATCAAACACATCCTCCAGTAACACCGGTGATCCTGTGGGCCGGTTGTATATGACCAACTGTGTGGTGTCCAATAATATGGCGCAGACTACTAACACGTCAGGTACGGGTGGTGTCCGAACCGTCAAGGCGGCTACGGTTAAGAATACGGTGGCGTGGCACAACAAGCGCGGCAGCACAGTCTCCAACACCAGATGGTCCACCAATTTCTCAGTTCCCTACACCTATTGCGCCAGTGACGCGAACCCCACCAGCGACTTCGCCGCCGACAGCACTAACATCGTGCTGGATTCACTGACGCAACCCCTGTTCATCGCGCCGTCGTCTATGATTGGTGCCACGACTGCGGCAAGCGATTTGTCGAATTTGAATGCCGACTGGCGTGTCCAGCCGAATTCCCCCTTGGTGGACGATGGCGATCCCAATACGGCGTTCATCACCTATTTGCCGGCCACCGACATGGATGGCAATCCGCGCATCTTCAACAATATAGCGGATATTGGGGCTTACGAGTGCAATCATACCACTATGAGCCAGACCATCACTTGGAACCAGACGCTTGCCGCTACTCTGGGTGATGCTCCTATTCTGCTAACCGCCACCGCTTCATCAGGTTTGCCGGTAACCTATACAAGCAGCGATGAAAATATTGCCCGTGTCCACAACGACACCCTGTTCTTCACGGGTGTGGGATCCGCCCTTATCACCGCTTCGCAGGCCGGCAATGCTGTGTTCCAGCCCGCCGTCGATGTGAGCCTGATTGTGAACGTGTCGGCTCCGGTGTTGAACCAGAGCATAACTTGGAACCAAACATTGACCACCAGCATTGACAGCGGCACGTTGGTGTTGAACGCCATCGCATCGTCGGGGCTGCCCGTAAGCTATACCTGTAGCGATGAGAGCATCGCTGTCGTCAATGGCAACACCCTCACCTTGACGGGAGTGGGGCAGGCCGTCGTCACCGCCTCGCAGACCGGCAACGCCTATTACCATCCAGCTCCCCTTGTGGTTAAGATTCTGACAGTCACAGAAGCAGGTGGCGATATTCCCATGCAGACACAAACTATCCAGTGGGACCAGGACTTGACGGTCAGTCTGAATGACCGCTATGTTCCACTCACCGCCACGGCCACGTCCGGACTGCCGGTGAGCTACACGTGCAATGATGAAGCCATTGCCACCGTGTATGGCGAAATCCTGATGCTCAACGCTCCCGGATTAGCCATCATAACGGCATCGCAAGCAGGCAACGAGATGTACTATTCAGCCCAGGATGTGATGAAAGTGCTGAATGTGCAAAATCCGGACGGAGTGGATGATTATTCGCTGACAACTACGACCCTCTATCCGAATCCAACCACGGGGAAGGCTCAGTTGTCTGCCTCGCAGGATATGAGGACGTATGAATTGTATAATGCGATGGGAGTCCGGATCATTGGGGAAGCTGTTCACGGAAATTCAGTTCTTGTTAATCTCACTCCTTATCCTGCTGGCTGGTACCTGCTGAAGGTCTTTTTTGCCAATGGACAGACTACTGTTTTGAAAGTGGTGAAGATGCGGTAGGGGAAGATTGTTCCTGCGAACCCGTTACTTTTTGTGGGATTTCATTTTCTTCCGTTTGCGGACGGCCTCTTTATACCTTTTTTGGCAGCCTTTGATGTACTCGTCCGTGAATTTCGGGTTCCCGTATTTGGCCATGCGCCCTTGGATGACGCCGGCCTGGTGGTTCAGGTATCCTGAGGGTCTTGCAGGATTGCGTTTCAGCGGGGCGGGGTAGCAGGCGGTGATGAGGGCGGCTTGGCGGGCATTTAGATGCTTGGCGCTGCAGTGGAAATAGTGTTGTGCGGCAGCCTCCGACCCGTAGATGCCAGGCCCCATCTCGATGACGTTGAGATAGACCTCCATGATGCGCTCCTTGTCCCAGAAGGTTTCAATCAGGAAAGTGTAGTAGGTCTCCAGCCCTTTCCGTATCCAGGAACTCTTGGGCCAGCAGAACACGTTCTTGGCCGTCTGCTGCGAGATGGTGCTGCCGCCGCGATGGCGCGTGCCCTTCTTGCGCTCCTGCATCACAATGTCTAATGCGATGACATCAAAGCCGTTGTGTCCGAGGAAGTAGTTGTCCTCCGATGCGATGGCCGCCTTGTACATGTAGGGGGAAATTTCCTCAATGGGTTTCCATTTTTTCTCAATAGGATACCCGTATTGTACCTTGCGGATGATCATCAAGGGCGTGACGGGCGGGTTTACCCATCGGAAAATAACAGTAAAGAATATGCTCAACAGGAAGCACGTCAGGATTACCAGTCCTAAAATCCTCCAAAATCCCTTTTTTTTACCTTTTTTTGCCATTGTGTTAAAGCGATAAATTGATTAATAATCCCTCATGGAAAAGGGCGGCAAAAATACAAAATTTGCGGGGTGTAATCCCGAATTTTTTCCTATTTTTGCCCCCTCTAAAAAACATCCCATACACTTGCTCTCAACTCTAAACCCTCAACCCTCAACTCTAATCCCCCCATGTATCTCAAGCATCTGAAACTTACGAACTTCAAAAGCTACGAGGAGGCTGAATTCTCTTTCGATGAGAATGTGAATGCCATTGTCGGTCGGAACGGCAGCGGCAAGACCAACCTGCTGGACGCGATATACTATTTGTCTTTTTGCAAAAGCTATTTCGCCGCGCAGGATGTCTATTCCGTGCGTTTCGACACCGACTTCTTTGCCATACATGGTGAGTTTGTGCAGCGCGAGACGCAGAACCACACGCAGGTGAGCTGCACCTACCGGAATGGGCATAAGTCGGTGCGGGCCAACAAGAAGGAGTACCCCCGCCTCAGCTCCCATATCGGACTCTTTCCCGCCGTGATGGTTTCGCCGTACGACAGCGACATTATCAACGAGGTGAGCGACACGCGCCGTCGGTTCTTCGACACCATCATCTCGCAGTTCGATGCCGAGTACTTGCAGAATCTGATATCCTACCGCAAGCTGCTGATGCAGCGTAACGCCCTCCTCAAGCAGATGCTGGAGAACCATCGCACCGATGTGGAACTGCTTCGGATTCTGGACGAGCAGATGATCCCGCTGGGCCATCAGATATTCACCTGCCGGCAGGCGTTCATTGAAGATGTGCTTCCCGTGTTCCAACAACATTATAAGCAACTGTCGGGGGGCTCTGAGATGGTCTCCATCCAGTACCGCTCTGGTCTGCAGACCGCCCAATACTCGGAAGGTTTGCAGCAGACGGCTCTGGCTGACCTGCATAGCGGTTTTACTAATTTCGGGGTTCATAAGGATGACTATCTCTTCTTTATCAACGACCAGCCGATACGTCGTTTCGGCTCGCAAGGACAGCAGAAATCCTTCTCGCTGGCGCTTCGCTTGGCCCAATTTGACTATTCCTGCGCACGTAAGAAGGTTAAACCCATCCTTCTGCTGGATGACATCTTCGACAAGTTGGATAAAAACCGCATATCCGAGCTTCTCAAAATGGTGGGTGATGACCACTTTGGGCAAGTTTTCTTGACCGATACGGATGAGAACCGCGTGCGCCTGATTCTCTCTGAGTACGGCATCCAGCATCAGATGGTGGAGATAAAGGAGCAGGTGGACAATGAACTATAAACTATAATTTTGAACTTCAGGTGTTTTGAAGTGTTTTAAACCAATAACTATTAATTATTAACTGTTAATATTAATTGTAAAATGCAAACAATCCCCGTTCTATGCCGGAATCTTAAGGCAGAATTGCAGGTGCCGTACGGTACAACACTGTTGGAGTTAATAAAAAATGAGGATATAAAATCCGAGAATGTTTTTCTTGGTGCGCTGGTGAACAACAAGGTCCGCGATTTGACCTATCAGATCCACAAGCCGGCGGTTATAGAGTTTTTCGACTATTATTCCACATACGGGCACAATATGTATGTGCGTTCTCTTTATTTCCTGCTTTGTAAAACGGTTCACGATCTTTTCCCGTTAAAGGTGAAGTTGCATATTAAGCATTCCATCTCTGGCGGTCGTTTCTGCCGTTTGGAGCAAATGGATGAGCCGATTACAGAGGAACTTGTGAAACGTATGAAGCACCACATGGTGTCGCTGGTGGAGCGTGACATCCCGTTCGAGCGCGTGGGCATGCTCACGCCGGATGCTATCCGCACGTTCCAGGAGTATGGTTTGGAGGATAAGTACGAACTTTTCAAGAACCGTGACAGGATTTACACCTCCGTATATAAATTGGAGAACACGGTGAACTACTATTATGGTTTCATGGTGCCCTCCACAGGCTATCTCAAGATGTTCGGATTGGAACCATACGAGGACGGTATCTTGCTTAAGATACCATCATCTAAAAATATCAATGTGCTGCCGAAGACCCGCCGGATGCCCAAATTGTTTTCGGTATATAGGGAAAACAAACAATGGGCCGAAGAGTTGGGCATACCGCATGTGAGCGACTTGAACCGTCTGATTGATGAAGACAAGGTGCAGGATATGATTCTGGTTGCAGAGGCTTTTCAGGAGAAACGCATTGCCGCCGTTGCCGACAATATTTATAATCGGGGTGGGGTAAAGATGGTGCTTATCAGCGGCCCGTCCAGCTCAGGCAAGACCACCACTTGCAAGCGGTTGTCGGTGCAGCTGGCTGTACACGGCTACCATCCAGTGCAGATTTCGGTGGATGATTTCTTTGTGGAGCGCGATGAGACTCCGAAGGATAAAAACGGGAAATTCGATTTTGAAGCCTTGGAGGCCGTTGATTTGCCGCTATTCAACCGTACCCTTACCGATTTGATTGCCGGAAAGCGCGTGGAACTTCCTACCTTTGATTTTACGAGAGGCACCAAAGTGTGGAACGGAAAATCTATCCAACTGGACGACAAGTCTATCATGGTCATTGAGGGCATCCATTGTCTGAATCCCAAACTCACCGAGCAGGTGCCCGATGATGTCAAATTCAAGATCTTCGTGTCGGCGCTGACCTCCATTTCCATTGACCGTCAGAATCCCATACCTACGGCAGATAACCGCCTGATACGTCGTATTGTGCGCGACTACAACTACCGTGGATATTCGGCGGTGGAGACCCTGCGTCGCTGGCGAAGCGTCCGTAATGGAGAGGAGAAGAATATCTTCCCGTTCCAGGAAAATGCCGATGAGATGATCAATACGTCGCTGATATTCGAGCTGGGCCTGCTGAAAACCTACGCGATGTCCATTTTAGATGCCGTTCCGGAGTCGCTGCCGGAGTATGCCGAAGCCGTGCGCTTGCGTAAGTTCCTGTCCTATTTCAAGTCCATACCCGAGGAAAAGGTGCCCGGCACCTCCATCCTCCGCGAGTTTGTGGGTGGTAGCAAATTCTCCTACTGATGATTGCCCTGATTGGTTCTGGAAATGTGGCGGCTTGGATAGCCCATCGCCTGCGGGATTCCCGCGAATTCCGCATTGGGCAAGTGTATAGTCGCCACTTGGACCACGCCCGCCGCATCGCCGATGGGGTGCAGGCGGAGGCGATTGACGATATCGGACAATTGTCGCCGGAAGCCTCGCTGTATCTCTTTTCCGTGGCGGATGATGCCTATGGCGAATTGCTGCCCCGGATTCCTTTCACGATGCCGGTGGCCCTGCACACGGCTGGGTCGGTGTCACAGCGGGTGTTTGAGGACCATGCCCGGGAGTATGGTGTGCTTTATCCGTTGCAGACATTCTCCAAAGATACGGTTTACGAGGGCTTACAGGTGCCCGTATGTCTGGAAACAGACCACTTGGGGTCCTCGATCGACAGTGTGGAGCGGTTGGCGGCAGCCTTGTCGGACCGTTGCTGCCGGATGTCGGAGCAGCAGCGTGCGGTGGCGCATCTGGCCGCCGTGTTTGCCTGCAATTTCTCCAACGCCATGTTCTCCATCGCCGATGATATTCTGAAAGACAACGGTATGAGCCTTGATCTGTTGCGTCCGCTCATGCAGCAGACTTTGGACAAATTGGACAGCATGTCGCCGCGCGAGGCACAGACGGGTCCCGCGCGACGGGGCGATGAAGCGGTGATGCGCCGGCAGATAGAGACATTGGAAAATCCCCTTGTGCGCGAGCTCTATTGTCTGATTTCAAAGTATATCAGGGAACAGAGTTGAGAGTATAGAGTTTAGAGTTTAGAGCCAATAGCTAATGGCTAATAGCCAACGGCCAACCTGAATTGTCTTATTTTACCATATTTATTATTAATTGGTAATCGGTAAATTCCGTATCTTTGCACCCCGAAATTTTGAAAGATGCGAAAACTGATATTGTTTGGATTGATGTTGTTTCCCGTGATTTTGCAGGCGCAGAGTTTGCGGGGCAGGATCCTGGAAGTCAGAGAGGATGGCGACACGCTGGCCATGGCTTCCGCCGCCGTCCAGTGGCTGCACACGTCGGTCGGGGAGTTCTCCGCTGCCGACGGGTCCTTCTCCATCCCGCGCACGGGCACCGACACGCTCATCGTCTCGTTCCCCACCTACGAAAGCGAAACGCTCCGCATTGACAGACAGCAGAACGACATCACGATTTTTCTGTCGCATGCCCACTCCCTCGCCGAGGTGCGCGTGGTGGCTCGCGATGGCTCATTCATCTCCACCCAGCCTATCCTGACGTCCGTCATCACCCAGCAGGGACTGCGCCGAGCCGCCTGCTGTAATCTCGCCGAAAGTTTCGAGAGCAGCGTGGCCATCGATTCCGAATTCCCGGATGCGGTGAGCGGCGCCCGACAAATCGCCATGCTTGGACTCGCAGGCACCTATTCCCAGATTCTGCTTGAAAATGTCCCCTTCATACGTCTCCTTTCGCACCAGTTCGGCCTCGGATTCATTCCCGGTTCGTGGATGGAATCCATCAGCCTCTCGAAGGGAACCTCCTCTGTGGTTAACGGTTTTGAAGCCATTACAGGACAGATTAATGTTGATTACAAGAAACCGGAAACTAACCTGGAACGCTTCTTTATGAACTTCTATGCCAACTCGATGGGTAAAGGTGAATTGGCCTTGAATACCCGTGTTCCTGTTGGGAAAAAAGATAAGGCAAGTACCAATTTCCTGATTTTCTTGGGAGACCAGTTGGCGAAGATGGACATGAACAAGGACGGCTTTATGGATGTGCCGCGCAATCGCCAGATCAATGTGATGAACCGTTGGGACTATAAATCTCCTGTGGTCGAAGGACGCACGATGGTCGGTTTTGTGTGGGATAACCGCTTCGGAGGGCAGATGGCTTTCAAACCGAATCTTCAGAATCAGCTGTCAAATCTGCCTTACGGTTTCACTGCCGACAATAAACGGGTGGATGTCATCACCAAAAACGGCTTCCTGCTGAAGGGTGAGCATGAGAGTATCGGGACTATCGTTTCCTATACGGGACATTGGCTCAATTCGCACTATGGAGATAAGGATTATCAGGGAAATCAGCATAGCGTTTATGCAAACGTTTTGTATTCCAATAAATTCGGGGCGAAGGAACGCCATAAACTGACCGCGGGTGCCAGTCTGCAGTTCGATTGCTTGAATGAACTTTATGATGATGGACAGGATTTGTTTTATTATACCAGACCTCACCACCATGACTTGATTCCCGGTGTTTTTGCCGAGTACGCCTATGTTATTGATCCGAAGTTGGTGGTGATGGCCGGTATGCGTTTGGATTACAATATGGTGCGCGACAAGCTGCATTCGAATAATTGGGAAAGTATCAACCAACTGTTCTGGACACCGCGTGTTCATCTTAAGTGGCAGGCGACCAAGGATTTGTCGGTTCGTGCTTCGGCGGGCAAAGGATACCGGAACGCGCACTTTTTCGCGGAGAACCAATCGTTGCTGTTGTCATCCCGTAACATCCGGTTAGACGGTCACGCAAAGCCTGAGGAGGCTTGGAATGCAGGGGCAAGTCTGGTATATCAGTTCAATATGCCGGGTGGGAAGGCTTCTGTGGCCGTGGATTATTTCTATACCCATTTTCTGCAGCAGATGATTGTGGATTTGGACAAGAACGTCCACGAGGTGCACTATTACGCCCTCAATGGCGATTACAACGGATATGGGAACCGGTCGCGCTCACATTCTGCGCAGATTGAACTGACCCTCAAGCCGTTCCAACGCTTCGAGGTGTTGTTGGCCTACCGTTACAACGATGTGCGCTATATGCGTCAGGGCGTGATGCGCCAGAAGGATCTGATGAGCCCCCACAAGGCACTCGTCAATCTCAATTACAGTACCCGTTTCGACAAGTGGAAGTTCAACCTCACGCTTCAGGTGCATGGTCCGCAGCATCTGCCCGACATGTCGGACAATCCGGCCAGCGCGCTTCCCGAATATGCTCCTACCTACTGCATTATGAATGCGCAGGTGACGAAGAAATTCCGGAAATGGGAACTCTATGTGGGCGGTGAGAACCTGCTGAACTACAAGCAGAAGAATCCCATCATTGATGCGCAGAACCCGTTCAGCGACAATTTCGATGCCACCGTGGTGTACGCGCCGATTACCGGCATCATGGGCTATGTGGGCGTTCGGGTTATACTAAAATAATAATGAGTACGTTAAACCAATTGTAAATATAATATTCTAATACTCTTTGTGGAAAAATCAAATTAATACAAATATTTATTAAACACAGTAAAATGAAAAAGATTCTATTCGTGGCTCTTATGGCCATTTTCACGTTGGGTGCGACCGCCCAGACCAAAGTTGCAACCCCTGCCGCCAAGGTCGGCACTACGGTGACCATCCAGACAAATGCTTCTAAAAACTGCCAGAAGTGCGTGGACCGATTCAAAGAGAATGTCCCGTTCTTCAAGGGTGTGAAGGATTACACATACGACAAAACCACGGCCAAGCTGACGGTGACGTATGATGCGAAGAAAACCTCTCCCGACCAGATCCGTCAGCAGGTGAGCGACTTGGGTTATGATGCGGATAATTTCAAGGCCAACGCCGCTGCCCGTGCCAAACTTCCGTCCTGTTGCAAAAATTCCGGAACATGTGGCGAATCGAAAGCCGCTGCCGCTCCGGCACACCAGTGCCAGGGTGCTGCCAACGGTCAGCACAAGTGTGCGGGTGCCGCCAATGGACAACATCAGTGTCAGGGTGCTGCTAATGGACAACATCAGTGCCAGGGCGCAGCCAATGCTCAACACAAGTGTGCAGGTGCCGTCAATGGACAACATCAGTGCCAGGGCGCAGCCAATGGACAACACCAATGCCAAGGTGCTGCCAACGGCCAGCACAAGTGTGCAGGTGCCGCCAATGGTGAGCACAAATGTCCCCACGCAACCAAATAAGGATCACATTTACATAATCTTAATGCAGGGCTGTCACGTTGTGGCGGCCTTTTTTTTCGTGAACGCCACCGAATCGCCCCAAGCGTTGTAGAGGATTTCGTGCCCGATGGCCTTCATGCGGATGTCGAGGCACGAAAAGCACTCTTCGGGTTTGTCGCTCACGCAGGCTTTGTCGGGGTAGATGAGATAATCCTCACGGTATTCGTTGGGGGTTAGGTTGGGCATGATGACGTTAGCACCGGCCATGATGGCTTTTTCGCGTCCCATGGGGTCGATGGTCTGGTTTGCGGTGGCTGCCACCATGTTGATTTCCGGCATCATCAACCGCAGGATGGCAATCATCTTGAGCGTGAGGTTCATCCTCTCTTCAATGGTCGGAATCTGGTCGGAGTATTGGTATAGCGGTGTGTCGGGGTGGGGGATGAAGGGCCCCATGCCCACCATGGCCACGTCTTTTTCCTTGAAAAACAAAAGGTCATCGGCTAAAATCTCCGAGGTCTGGAAGGGCAGTCCCACCATCACGCCCGTGCCGGTCTGGTAACCGATGCGGAGCAGGCTGTCGATGCAGGCCAGCCGCTTGTGGAAGTCGTGACGCTCGTCGTGCGGGTGGATTTTGTAGTACAGCTCTTCGTTGGACGACTCGATGCGCAGCAAGTAACGGTGTGCGCCGGCCTCGAACCATTGGCGATAGACATCTTCGCTTTGTTCGCCTAAGGAGAGGGTGACACCCAATGCTCCGTTGTCGATCTCCTTGATGCGGTGCAATATGCGGGTGATGCTTTCCACAAAGGCCGCATCGTTGCGTTCGCCGCTCTGGATGGCCACGGAGCCGTAACCCAGCTTGTGGGCGAGTTTGGCGCACTCCACCACTTCGTCTTCCGACAGCGTGTAGCGCTCCACTTTGCGGTTGTCGCTTCGCACGCCGCAGTAGAGGCACGACTTGCGGCAGATGTTGCTCATTTCGATAAGACCGCGCAGGTGTATGCGGTTGTCAAGGCGCGAAAGTTTCGTCTCCAACGCTTTCTTCAGCAGCATCTTCATCTCTTCGCCTTGGGTGGCGAGCAGGTGAACGATATCCTCTTTCTCCAGTACGGATTTTTTCAAAATATCTTGTATCATTATTAATTTCAATATTTTACAAATAAATAAACAAACGGAAAGTGTCGTTTGTCCCATTGGATTTCCTGTCGGCAAAAATAGCAAATTTTATATATGGGGAATGGATGCGGGCATTGGTTTATTTTGTATTTTTGCGCCCTCAAAAAACGGGGATGTAGCTCAGCTGGTAGAGCACTTGGTTCGCAATCAAGGGGTCGCGGGTTCGAATCCCGTCTTCTCCACAAAAATCCGCTCTTCCGGGCGGATTTTTTCGTCTTAAAAAACGTCTTTTCTGTTTGGGCGGACGCGTCTTGGACTGGAATTCTATTTGAAAAATTACTATTTTTGCCGCTCAAAGAGATTGAGTGTGGCAAATTTTTTTTGTTGTCTCATTCAAATTGATATTCATTGATTTATATGACGAAAATAAAGACGACAGTAGGTAAGCGATGGGCGCGTTTTTGTGGCTGGCTTCTCCGAAAATTGGGATGGACGAGTGTGGGTGGCATCATGGAAGGAGACAAGGCTATCGTACTGGGTGTGCCGCACACCTCCATCATGGATTTTCCCATCTGCTATCTTTTCTATGCGCAGTACGGCACTTTGGCGCACATCATGATAAAAAAGGAGTTCTTCTTCTGGCCGCTCGGACCCATCTTGCGCGCGTTGGGTGGCGTGCCCGTTGACCGTAGCAATGCCGCGGCCTCCATCCGCAGCATCATCAAGACATTCAACGAAAATGAGTTCTTCCATCTGGCCATCGCCCCCGAAGGCACACGCAAACCTGTCAAGAAATGGAAAACGGGCTTCCACCTGATAGCCCGGCAAACCGGCGCGAAGGTGTATGTGGGCTACTACGACTGGGGCCGCAAAGAGATTACCGTGGGCCAGGAATGGCAGCTTACCGACGATGCCAATGCCGACCTGAAACGCATCCAGGAACATTATTCAACCTTAGGGTTGCAGGGACGTAACAAGGACGGTTATATTACCGGTTAATGGTTGTTGTAGAGGCGCGATATTATGTAGAGGCGCGATATTATCACGCCTCTACAATGGTTAAAATAATGGAAATAATTATGTCAAAACGAATAAAATCCCCATATAAGGAACATAAGAAATACCGTGAGAATTATTGCAACACACTGAGCAAGGTGGTCGAGTACACCTCCACCAAATACACGAACCGCACTATGGCGCAGTTCGTGGACGGAGGACAGAAATACACTTACGGCAGTTTCCGCGAGAAGTGCATCATGCTGTCCACCCGGATGTCGCGTTTCGGTATCAGTGCCGGCGACAAGGTGGCCATTCTCTCACAGAACATGCCCAACTGGACGTTAGCCTTCTTCTCTGCCGCTGCTTTCGGACGTGTGGCCATTCCCATCCTGCCGGACAGCTCCGAAAACGAGGTGACCAACATCCTGAACCACTCCGAGAGCAAGGTTATTTTCATCTCCCAACGGCTCCGATATAAACTCAGCCAGGAGTGCTTCGACAAGCTGACTTTGGTGGTGGACATTGAGACGTTGGAATTTGTGAAACGCCGGAAGGAGGATTTTCAGTGCAACGGTTGGACGAAGGAACCGCAGCCGGATGATCTGGCTGCTATTTTGTACACATCCGGGACCACGGGCAAGGCCAAGGGAGTGATGCTGAGCCATCGTAACCTGTGTCAGAATCTGGTGGCCTCGTTCAAGGCGCAGCCTTGCTATAAGACCGACCGATTCCTTTCCATTCTGCCCATGGCGCACGCCTACGAGATGTGCGTGTCGAGTTTCTACTCCATGTATGTGGGTGCCTGCTGCTATTATTTGTCCAAACCACCCACACCCTCGCTGCTGATTCCCGCTATGCAGAAGGTGAAGCCTACCATCATGCTTTCCGTACCGCTCATTATTGAAAAGGTTTACCACAACAGCGTGCTGCCCACCATTCAGAAGAGCCGTTTACTGTCATGGATGGATCAACATCTTCCACGGTTGCTCTATTGGTTCATCGGCAAGAAACTGGTGCGTACCTTTGGCGGCAAATTGCGTTTCTTCGGTGTGGGCGGTTCCAAAATCGACACCAAAGTGGAGGAATTCCTCATCAAGAGCCGTTTCCCGTATGCGGTGGGCTACGGTCTTACCGAAACAGCACCGTTGGTTTGCAATGTCATTGTCACCAAGCGCAAACGTCTCGGTTCCGTCGGAGTGGCATCCTACAAGGTCGATATCAAACTGGATAATGTGGATCCCAAGACAGGTGAGGGCGAGTTGATGTGTCGTGGCGACAATGTGATGTTGGGCTACTACAAAGACCCTGAACGCACGCTCAAGGTTTTGGATGAGGAGGGTTGGTTCCGCACAGGCGACATCGGCTATATGGACAAGGACGGCTACTACTATCTCAAAGGCCGTCTGAACAACACTATATTAGGACCTTCCGGTGAAAACATTTATCCGGAGGAAATCGAGATGGTGATCAATGACATCAAGGGGGTGGACGAATCCCTTGTTATGGAGGATAACGGATCTTTGGTGGCGTTAGTGAAGTTCCAGGACTATGTACTCAATTGGGACCAAGAACGTGAAGACCAGCTTCTTGAAAAAATCGAATCGCTGAAGAAGTCAGTGCAGGATTTCGTTAACCGTACGGTGGGCAAGAACTCCAAGATTGACAAAGTGGAAGTCATGAAAGACCCGTTTGAGAAGACGGCCACCCAAAAGATCCGCCGTTTCAAGTACAGAAAGGACACCACCACGGAAGAAGGCGCTGAGAAGGAGAAGAAACTGGAGGAACGCGAGCGCGATCAGGACGATGCCTGGGCGGAGTCGAGGCCGTAATACAGCATTTATTGGCGGAAGGGGGTGAATTAAAACCCTTTTGTCAGAATATTCGTTGCAGCCATAAGTTAAGTAAAGGATCTGAAATACGATAAACGTTGTTTTCGCGGGTTATGAGTTCCATACTGAGCAACTTGTTAGAAGCCGATTGTGTGGAACTTGGCGAGCGCAGGCGGTATTTCTTGCAGAATGCCATGGATGTGATGTTATGAGCCTCGTGTTCTCGATAGATGGCATAGAGAACTTCTTTTTGTACTTCTGTCAGATAAGATAATTGTTCTCGCAAGCGAGAATCATTCTCGTCAAGATAGTCTTCAATGGTTTGCGAGATGCTCTCAAGTGAACAAATGTCTCCTTTCGGAGTTGTTGAAAACGCATCTTTTAATATTCGTTGAATATAGAATGTAACGCCAAAGAATTTCGAATAAACGAAATGGAAAGCGTCCGCCATGAGTTCTTTGCCTGCATTTTGGAAATGCCGGGTGGCAAAGCTCAAATAGACAGTCTCGTTAATGGGTTCTAAACGCAGCGGTTTTGCGCTTTGGTAAAATGGACGTTTGGAAGAGAAAAACATCTCTTCCATGATTCGTCTTCTACTTCCTGAAAAAACAAAAACGGCATTCGACATTTTCTGAATGTGAGTGCGCAGTATGGCCTCCACATTGTTCTCCGGGTATCGGGTGATTTGTTGGAATTCATCAATAACCACAATACACGGCTTATCAACACTATCCAAATATTCCATAATTTCCGTTAAGGTGTGTTCGGGCCGCTGAATGTCACCTAAACTGACATTGAAAGTGGGTGTGTTTTGTATTGGATCATAACTGAAACTTGCGGTGAGGGACTTGAGTAGCGAGACGAATTGTTTACGCCATTTGTCGCTGCGTGATGCTACATGGTTGAAAACGGCGGAACCTAACGCCATGACAAATTCGCGAAATGTTGATGTGTATAGGATGTCTAAGGAAACTATAATGTAATCATTCTGAAATTCAGGCTTGTCTAACACGAAATCGATGAGTGAGGTTTTTCCCATCCTGCGTTCAGAAGTGAGCACCACATTCAACTGGTTTTCCAATGCTCTTGACAATTGACAGGCTTCTTCAATTCTGTCACAAAAATATTCGGGTGCTATCTTGCCCGATACGACAAACGGATTGATAATCATAAGGATATTTTTTATCAGCTGCAAAAATACATTTTATTTTCATATTACCAAAAAAAAATTACCAAAATAAAATAATCTCTTCCGTAATATTTTTCAAGATTCTTTCCAACAAAAGTTCTGGCATTTGTTTTTTGTGTATTTTTGCACGCAAAAACCAAAAACGTGCAAAATGGCAAAACTTAAGACAGGCGATAAGATCAGACAGGTGGCTGCGGAGCTCTTCCATAAATATGGTTTTGAGAAGACCTCCATGGATGATATCGCGCATTTGGCGCACAAGGCCAAACGCTCCATATACTATCATTTCGGCAACAAGGAGGAGCTTTATTGCACTTCTGTCCGGCAGGAGCTGGAGAACATTCAGTCGCAATTGCAGCTTGTGGTGCAGGACGATACGCAGAAGGTGCTGCCTCGGCTGAAACAATATCTGCTGCTCAGAGTGGAATTGATGGCGGATGCCAAGGCCGTGATTGCCGCCATGAAAGACAGGCAGCTTGCCGCCAACACCTATCGTTTCGAGGAGTTGGGACGAATATATAACTCGTTTGCCGCGTGGGAGCATACGCTATTCCGCAATGTGTGGTTTGCCAAGCCTACGGATGAGCCCGAAACGGTAGTGGAACAGCAGGCGACAGCATTTGCAGATATGCTTCAGATTACTCTTAACGGTCTGACCCATTCGTTTTTCGTGGAAGGGAAATATGAAGAGTATAAAAACTCGTATGCCTTGCTGGTCAATTTGATAGTGAACAGTGTTTTTCAGAATTTCACCCAGTTATATCAGAATCAAAATCAACAATAAAATCGTTAGATATGAAAAGATGTTATGTGATTATTATAGCATGTCTCTTGTCGATGTTGTTTGTGTCATGCAATCGTAGTGAACATCAGTTTGCCGGCGATTACAGCTACAAACTTTCCGGCGAGTTGACCGTTTTGGAGGAAGGCGGGTCGTCATCGTATGTTATGGTGCATAAAAACGGTCAGATGCACATTCTGGAGGACAAGACCAGCCGTGGTCAGGTGATCATCACGCTTAATGAGATGAACGGCGGGGCCTACACGCTGACAGCCAGGGTGAAGGGAGACTCACTCTTGCTGAATCCGTATGAGATGAGCACGAACCTGCTGACGGCACAGAGCCTTCCGCTGAATGACGAAAATTCCATTGTATGCCGCTTCCAGGTGACAGGCAAGGGTGTGCGCAATGGTGATATGCTGATGTTGGAGGAGCAGTGGGATGGCTATCAGAGCAGTAACACCAGTGTCCGGATGACGGGAACGAAAATGACATTGCTGGCGGAAAGGAACTAATCGTTATGAATAGGATGGTTATGTGTTTTTTACAATATAAAATAAAGTATGGGATTCTGTCGATGGCGACAGCACTATTGCTGTTGCCGTGTGCCTGCCGGCATGTGGAGAAAGTGGAGAAATCGGAGCCCATCCGGGTACGTGTCATGACTATAGACACGGTGCGTAGCGGCATGGTGCGTACATACGTGGGTGAGATGGAGGAGAGGACGTCTCTTCCGCTCGGCTTCGCCGGCGGAGGAAAGGTGGAGCGCGTATATGTGCGTGAGGGCGATCACGTGCGGGCCGGACAACTCTTGGTGACGGTGAACGCCGCCACGGCCCGCAATGCCTACAATTCGGCCAAAGCCCAGCTGGACCAAGCGGAGGATGCCTATAAGCGTCTGAAAAAAGTGTATGATCAGGGCAGTCTGGCAGAGGTGAAATGGGTGGAAATGCTTACCGCGTTGGAAAAGGCGCGCTCACTGGAGCAGATTGCTAAGAAACAGCTGACCGACTGCGAGTTGTACGCGCCGGCTTCCGGCGTCATTGGGAAGTGCAATGCCGTGGCGGGTGTAAGCCTGCTGCCCGGAGAACCTGCCGTGACACTTCTGGATATGAAGGAGGTGGCCGCTGTGTTTACCGTTCCTGAGAATGAAATTGACCGTATTCCCGTGGGAAGAACCGTCACCATCCTGATTCCTGCTCTGGAAGATATGACATTGGAGGGAAAAGTGACAGAAAAGAGCATGACATCCAATCCAGTGTCCCACAGTTACAAGGTGAAAGTCTCCCTTCCCAATGCGAAGGGTAAATTCCTGCCCGGCATGGTCTGTAAGGTCTTTATGGAACAGTCTGACCAGGTGGGCTATGTGGTTCCGGCAAGGGCTGTGCAGACTCGGCCGGAAGGCTTGGCGGTGTGGACCATCTCTCAGCGGAAAGCTGTTCGGCGCCTGATCTCCTCCACGGAGTATGTGGCCGACGGTGTGCTGGTGAAGGAGGGCCTCAGGGCTGGAGACACTATCGTGATAGAAGGATATCAGAAACTGTATAATCAGGCACCGGTTGTTTGTGAATAAAATGGTTTCAGAACAGGTAAACAAACAGGCTATGCGTCAGAAAGGGAATCACATATTGTCAGCCATGCGCAGTCACGGCATCATATTCTTCATCGTGTCGTGTCTGGTGCTGTTCGGCATTTTCGGCTTGACACAGATGAACAAGGACGAGTTTCCCCAGTTCACCATCCGTCAGGGCGTGGTGGCAGCGGTATATCCCGGCGCCTCCGCCCAGGAAGTGGAGGAGCAGGTGACGAAGCCTTTGGAACGTTTTCTCTTTACCTATCAAGAAATCGACAAGGAAAAGACCTATTCGGTGACAGAGAATGGGATTGTGTATGTGTATGCCGAGTTGCGCACCTCTGTGAAGGACAAGGACGGGACCTGGTCGAAGATCCGGCACGGGTTGCAGCTCTTCAAGAAGACTTCGCTGCCGGCCGGTGTCCTGGAAATCGTGGTGGTGGATGATTTCGGGAACACCTCTTCCATGTTGTTGACGGTGGACTCGCCGGAGCGTACGCCCCGTGAACTGGAATCGTATGCCGAGCAGTTGTGCGACAGGCTTCGTACGATTCCTGAGATGGGTAACATCCGTATCATCGGAAAGCAGCAGGAGGAGATTGCGGTGCTGGTTGACCAGGAAAAATTGGCGGGCTACGGCATCAGCCAGCGGGCCTTGCTGCTGGAACTGGCCACCCAAGGCGTGCGCACGGTCGGGGGCGTCATCGAAACGGAGGATGGCGAAGCCCAAGTGCATATTGCCATCCCTTACCAGTCGGAATATGAGGTGGGCGAGCAGATAGTGTATGCCGACCCGATGGGCGATGTGGTGCGCCTCCGTGACATCGCCAAGATTGAACGCCGCTACGCCGCCCCGACCAGCTATATCCGCTATAATGGCACATCCACCGTTCTGATTTCTATGGAGATGGCTCCCGGCAACAACATCGTGGCTTTTGGACGGCAGGTGGAGAAGAAAATCAGTCAATGCCAAGCGGAACTCCCCCCGGATGTCAGTATGCACAAGATTACCAACCAGCCTTCCGTGGTGAACAAGTCGGTCATGTCCTTTCTGCGCGACCTTCTCTTCTCCATCCTGGTGGTTATTGCCGTCATGCTGCTGCTGTTCCCGCTCCGGACAGCTCTGGTGTCGGGATCCAGTGTGCCGATATGCACCGCCATCACCATGGGGCTGATGTACATCTTCGGTATTGAGTTGAATACGGTGACGCTTGCCGCTTTGATTGTGGTATTAGGTATGATTGTGGACGACTCCGTCATCGTGATTGACGGTTATACGGATATGCTGCGTAGTGGTCATTCGCGTTGGTATTCGGCTTTCCACAGCACCAGGGCTCTGTTTGTCCCGATGTCGTTGGCTACATTGGCCATTTCCGGCATGTTCTTCCCCATGACGCGCATCATCACCGGACCATTAGGCGACTTTGTGCAGCTGTTTCCATGGACGGTCTCCTTCGCTTTGGTATGCTCTATCTTTTATGCGGTTTGGATTATACCTTATTTATCTACAAAATTTATAAAACGGAACAAAGACGGCCACGCCCCCAATCGCTTCGAGGAGTTGCAAAACCGTTTTTTTATCCTCTTGCAGAATGTATATGATGATGTGTTGCAACGTTGTTTTCACCATCCGAAAACGGTGATAGCCATCGCTGTCGGGGCGATTGTTCTGGGAGGATTCCTGTTTACCCGTCTGCAAATACAGATGCTGCCCAAGGCCGACCGGAATTGCTTCGCGGTGGAGATCCATCTGGCGGAGGGCAGTACCCTGAAACAGACGGCGGCAGTGGCCGACTCGTTGGAACAGGTGCTCCGCGCTGACAATCGAGTGACTTCTGTGACCTCCTTCATCGGCTGCTCCTCGCCCCGGTTCCATGCCACATACGCCCCCCAAATGGCCCATAAGAATTATGCGCAGTTTATCGTGAACACCACTTCCGAGAAAAACACCCTGAAAATCATCCGGGAGTATTCGAGCCGTTATGAACACCATTTTCCCAATGCATACGTGCGTTTTAAACAGATAGATTATCAGGCGGTTAAGAATCCGGTGGAGGTGCGAGTCTCCGGAAACGACTTCCAAGCAATGAAAATGCTGGCGGATTCCCTGAAAGACTATATGAACACTTTGCCCGAATTGACATGGGTGCATTCCGACATGGATGAGACTTCTCAACAGGTGAAAGTGACGTTGAAAGGGGATGAGGCCACCCGACTCGGTGTGAGCCAGAGTATGCTCTCCATATACCTGTCGTCGGCGTTGGAAGGTCAGGCGCTCACCAGTGTTTGGGAGGACGGGTATAAGGTCCCGGTGAAGCTCTATACGCAGCAGGCTGCTGGCACGGGTGGGTATTTGGGTTTGGAGGATATGCTGGTCCCGACATCTATTCCAGGTACATGGGTCCCGATCCGGCAGGTGGCCGAGGTGGGCCCCGAGTGGCACGATGCCGTCATAAACCGGCGCAATAGCATACGGACCGTGACGGTGGGCGCTGACTTGAAGTACGGATGCAGCCAGCCCGAGGTGATGGACAAAATCGACCGCTATATCCGCGAGCACCCTGCCTTCACCCACTCTGACAGTTTGTCTGTCTCTTACGGCGGTTTGACGGATGTGAATGGGCAGGTGATTCCACAAATCGCGTTGAGTTTCATCGCGGCCGTTTTGGTGCTGTTCCTGTTCCTGTTGTATCATTTCGGCAAGTTGGACATCGTCTTCCTGACGCTGTCCGCCAGCCTTATATGCGTTTTCGGAGCCTGTTTGGGCTTGTGGTTGTTCCAGCTTGACTTCAGCATTACGGCCGTTCTTGGCGTGGTGAGTCTGATTGGCATCATTGTCCGTAATGCCATTATCATGTTCGAATATGCGGAGAGCCTGCGCAAGAGCCAGCATCTGACGTCGGAACAGGCCGGCTTTGAGGCTGGGAAGAGGAGAATGCGCCCGATATTCCTGACTTCTGCCACCACGGCACTCGGTGTCGTCCCGATGATTGTGGCTCACACCTCCCTTTGGATGCCCATGGGTGTTGTTATCTGCTTTGGCACCATCTTTTCTCTCCCCTTGGTGGTTACAGTGTTGCCGGTAGCTTATTGGCAGATTTTTAAAAATGATAAGAAATGATAAGAAATGAGACTGTTTTCCCTCTATTATAATAATATGGTAAGAGATGCTATGGTGAAAAAAACAATAGGTATGCTTTTTCTTATGGCTCTAATGTGGCCTGCGATGTCTCAGCATCTGACCTTGGACAGCTGCAAGGCCTTGGCACTGCGGAATAATGTCACGGTCCGGAATGCCGATTTGCAGGTGGAGGCGGCACGCGAGGTGAAGAGACAGGCTTTCACGAAATATTTCCCCAATGTGAAGGGTTTTGCCGGAGGTTATTATGCGCTGAAACCCTTGTTGGAATTTACGATTGATGATATTGATAATGCGGCGGCACGACAGTGGCTGCATAACCTCTATTTTGAATACGGGGCGGCAATGGGCTTGCCCAACTCGATTTCGTTTTGCGAAAAGGGCATGAGTGTGGGGGCTATGGCCGTGCAGCCTATCTTCATGGGCGGCCAGATTGTGAACGGCAACCGCCTGGCCCAAGTGGGGGTGCGGGCGGCTGAACTGCAACGCGAACTTTCCCGTGACGAACTGCTAACGCAGGTGGAATCCTACTATTGGCAGGTTTTGTCTTTGCAGGAAAAAGAAAAAACACTTAATCAGGCCATGACTTTTATAGACACTCTTTCGCGTGATGTGAACGCGGCGTTGGAAGCCGGTCTGGTGACCCGCAACGATCAATTGAAGGTGATGTTGAAACAGAATGAGCTGGCCTCGAATCGAGTGCGTCTGACGAATGGGATGCGGTTGGCGAAGATGGCTTTGTGCCAGCAGCTGGGAATCCCCTTTTCGGAAACATTGTCGTTGGTGGATTCTGTGTTGGAAGTGCCGGCAAATGGCTTCGAAGATGTGAATGTGCAGACGGCGGTGCAGAGTCGCCGGGAAGCGGAACTGCTGGATTTGAATGTCCGGGCGGAACAACTTAAAAAGAAGATGGCCTTGGGTGAAAATCTGCCGCATTTGATGGCTGGTGTGGGTGCCTCATACGGAAACCCAGTATTCGACCGCTTCTCGACCAATGGATTGGCATTCGCCACGTTGCAGGTGCCCATCACCGATTGGTGGGAGACATCGCATAAGTTGCGTCAGCAGCAGATTTCTGTTCAGATGGCAGAAAATCAGCGGGAGGATCTGATGCAGAAAATGACGTTGGAAACCCAACAGGCAGTGAACAAAGTGATTGAGGCGGAAGAGCAGGTGCAATTGAAGCGGACGGCGATACAATATGCCGAGGTGAACCGGCAGACATATAGGGTGAATTTCCAGGCAGGGATGGTGCCCGTGTCGGAGCTGCTCGAAGCGCAAACCTTGTACCGTCAGGCTCAGGATGAGCTGATTGACGCTAAAATCGAATACTGGAAAGCTCTTTCATCTTTGCACCGGCTGCTCCCTCGAGAGTGATTGCTTCTACCGGATGTTCTTTTCGCACTTGAAGGCGGTGCCGTTGGTGCGTGTGCCGGAGGCAATGATTTTGCGTTTGGATGCATCCTTGCGCCATAAGACGGTTACGCAGTTGTTCTCTGTTGAGGTGATGAATCCGCCTTCCACCCGCCATTGGAGGACCTGTATGTCCGCTTGCTTGAGTTGGTAGGAACCGGGCGTCTTGGCTACTGACGTGATGTTGGCAATACGGGTGATCTCCTTATAGAAGAAATCCTGCATCTTGTTTTGGATGAAATAATACCAGCTGTTGGGATGCCCCTGCTTGTCCTGGTACGGCGAGTGCCCGGCCCCCTGGATTGGGTGGAACTCGTTTCGGATTTTCAGGGAATCCAGTCGTTTGTGGATGGACTTTGAACCGTACATTTTATCGAAGAGCTTTTCTCCGATGTTGGAGATGCTGGAGAACGGGACACCTTGGTCGTAAGGTACGACGTTGTCATCGGTCCCGTGGAAGGAGATGACAGGTATGTGATGCCCGTTCAGCTCGTCAAGGTCATAGATGGCCCCCCACATATTGGCCACAGCCCGGATTTGAAAGGAGGGGTGGAGGTTGTTGCCGGAGGCCTCAAGGTTGCCGCATTTGCTGTCTAATTTCTGGTCAAACACAAAGGGAGGTCGCGTGTTGTTGCGCATGAAAGTGGCGGCCAGGGCTGTGATGGCTCCGGCACTGGTGCCTCCGATGAAAATGTTGTCAGGATCGATGCCGTATTCGTCGGCATGTGCGGCCAGGAATCGTATGGCGGCGTGAGCATCCTGGATGGCCTCATAGCCGCATTGCAGGATGGATGCTTTTGA
This sequence comes from Bacteroidales bacterium, assembly GCA_016285145.1. Lineage (GTDB taxonomy): Bacteria > Bacteroidota > Bacteroidia > Bacteroidales > WCHB1-69 > F23-D06. Next base: position 54,980 of record JAEEQE010000001.1, read on the forward strand.
CAATCGGAATCCCATTCGGTAGTTGACGGAAGCGGTCACATAACCCAATTTTGCAAAATGCTCGCACCATGTCGTCATGGTTTCCGCCCCTTTGTCCCCAAAATAGAAGGAACCGCCGTGCATGAGTATGAGAAGGGGTCTCTTGCGGATGGTGTCCTTGTCGGGCAGATATAGGTCCAGGGCCAGGTCAAGATTCTTTTTTGAAGCGGTTTGTCCAATGCCTTTCACGAATATTTTCAGATATTTATCATCTTTGACGGGGTAGGAACTCCAAAAGCCGCGTGCCTGCCCGTAAACAACATTCTCGTTTTTTTCTATAGAAATTGTTTCCTCCTGGTATCGTTTGGTGGAATATTCCTTGAAGGGAGGCTCCACATACTGCTCGAAGGCGAAGTCCAGTTTGTTGATAGGGTTTGCCGAAGGAGTGAAGGTCCCGAAAATGTTGGATTCGCCGATGGAAATCTTGAATTTGAACGGAATCTCCTTCCCATTGGAGGAGAAGATGTATTTTCTTTTTTTAAGAAGGATGGAAAAAGGTTTCGATGTAAGCCATTCGGTGGTGCTAATACGGTAATAGCGACCTGAAATGCCGTTGGGGCTTATCTTGTCAATTTTGAAATAGTATGTGCTGTCCTCTATTTCTCCATGGTAATAATGGATGGTGTCCAACTTGTTGAAGTCGAACGAGTCATGGTCGTCCACCTCCAAGGTTTGGGAAGTCTGGGGAATACGGTTTTTGTGCTGTGAGGCCTTGTCCTCATGTCGATAGTCGCGACATGCAGATAATCCCAGCAACAGGATGCCGTATAGAACAAGTATCCGTAGTCGGTACATGGGTGTTATCTCAAAATGGTCAGTGACCCGTGGAAATGAATGGTTTTCGCCTTACCTTTATAATAAAAATGGTAGTAATAAACGCCGTCGGACAGGTTGGCTCCATCGAAGTATTGTGTCCCGATATCTATTTGTCCGTCGCGGGCGAAAGTGTCGTAGTTCTTTGCGTTATAGACGATGTTTCCCCAGCGGTCGAAGATGACGAGCTTGTTGGTCCGATATTCGTCAGGATCCTCCGGGTTGATATTGGTGTTGAGGTTCTCAATAGCAAACACATCGTTGATCTGGTCCCCGTTGGGGGTGATGATGTTGGGGAACTTGAGGCCCTGCTCCACGGTCACAATGTGGGTGATTTCACTGGAACACCCCGATGGTGTGGTGATGGACAGGGTTACGTTGTAGTCGCCCCATTGTGTGTAGGTGTGTGTGGCATTGCTGAAATTGGAGGTGTCGGTTTCTCCGTCACCGAAATCCCATTGAAAATGCGAACCGACAAACATGTATGGGTCTGCGTAGTTTATGAAATTCACCTCACCGTTGTTCTCACTCATCATGGAGATGTCGGGGTCGGCCATGAACTCGGCGATAGGCTGGTCATCCACGTTGAAATATTCCCAACGATATAGAGAGTCTTGGCATCCGTAGGGGGTGGTGATGGTAAGGGCAAGAGAGTATTTCCCGCTGTTCTCCAGACTGAAGGTGGGCTCCCGCAGTGTGGATGTTTGCACCATCAGCCCGTTCCCGTCATAGATGATCCATTTGCAAGTGCTGTTCTCCGGAATGGAGTGGTTGGTGACACGTACAACCAAAGGGGCGCATCCGGAGGAGTCGGAGACCTCGTAATCGATTTCGGGCATGGGTACAGAGGTCACTTGAATGGTGTCCTTGCCGTGGCATACGATGTTGAAATCCGAGTTGAACGTGTTGGCTGTGACGGAGTATTCGCCTTGGGAAACGGCTTGGATGCTTTGGGTTTTGGCACCGGTGTTCCAGTGGAAGGAGGCTCCGGGTGGAACAGAATCGGCTGTAAGAATGGCGATTTCGCCCTCGCACAGGAATATGTCATCCCCTAAATGCGGTTTCGGGCTTTGGGCCACCATCACCGTGACGGTGGTATCGTACAGACATCCGTATTCGTCCACGGCATTGAATGTGTAGGGCTGTTGGCCGGAGACAGGGAACAGAATGTGATGGCGGTTGGCTCCGGGACCGGTGACGAACGTGGAGTCTGTGTTGACCACGTATTCCCACGTTTCCGGAAGCAGGGTGGAGTCAAGGGCCAGCTCCCATTCGGTGATGTAGCCGTTGTCGCCGCTCCATCCGTCAATGACCGTGATAGCCCATGTGCCGTTCAGTGGACATCCGATGAGCTTTGAGAAGGATTCGTCGGGATGGTAAACTTGGCTCATGTTGAGGGTGTTGGTGGAGTCGATGATGCCGTTGTGCATGTTGACGGACTCATAGACGTGCCCCAGCCCTCGGGCATAACTGTATCCGTAGGCGGGGTTTGTGTTGTTCGACCAGCAGTAGTTCCACGTGCTTCCGATGGGATTCTTCTCGGAGTCACATTTGTAACCGCTGTTGTTGGCGAAGCCGATGACACCGAAGTGGGCGTCGGCTTTCACGCCGCTGGTCTGCAGCCAGCCCCAGGGCAACGGGATGGTTCCCGCACACGAGGCGGACCCGGAACTGCCGTATTTGTTCATGATCTTGACAGTCTTGCCCGTGGGACAGGTAAGACCGATGTAGAGGTCGCCTACGTAGGAGTGCTCCATCTTCACCCGCAAATACAGGATGTCGTCGGCACTGCGGATGGAGTCCGTGGGCGAGAAGGCGTTGAACGTCACGGGCGACTGATAGGCGCAACCGGAACCGCAGTTCACACCATCGGGAAGGAAGATGGTGTCCTGCACGCGCAGCACCGCCTCCTGTTGGCTTTCCACAACGTCCATCTGGACCGTGGAAAAGGCCTGGTATCCGAATGTGACATCCATTTCGTCTTCCGTACATACCGGGCCGATATCCTTGATGTGGATGATGGGCGAACGGGATGTGCGCACACGGAACATGAGCGGGTTTATGGAAGTGCATCCTGCCACGTCGGTGGCGCTGATGGAAACATCGTAACCGCGCCCCGAGGCGAATTGGTAGTCAACGGTGTGCAGTCCCACACTGTCGAACATATCCAACCCGAGATTCCAGGAAAAACGGGTGGTGGCATCGGACTGGTTGTAGCTGAACCCGTTGTCGGGATAGTTGCCCTTGACGACCAAATGGACCGTGTCGAAGGAACAGACGTTCATGTAGTAGAACCCGTCGGGCTCCAAAGTGATGTTATGGGTAGAGTGCTGTGGGTCAATCTCAACAGACACGCGCTGGCACGGGGCCGTGCAGGTGCTGGTGATGATGAAGCCGGTGCCGACCTGGGAACCGTTGGTCTTGAACTGCAAGGTGAGGGCTCCTGATGTGTTGGTGATGCTGGCCGTGAAGACCATGCTTGCAGACGTGTTGGAGGCCACTAAGGAGTCGTTCAGCTTGCCCAGCAGCGGGGCGCTGGTGCTGTTCCCGTCATACACGTAGAGTGTGTCGGACGGATGAACGTTAAAGGAAGACAGATCCACACTGATTTGCACGCTTGAGGCGGCTGTGTTGTTGGAATACAACGTGAGCACATCGTTTCGGTTGTTGGAGTAGTTGCCGTTATTGCCACCATCATCGTAAATCAGGAAATTGCAGCCTGTTTGCGAGTTGGTGCCACTGCCCATGTTGATGGGGGTTTGTGCTAAGCCCGCCAAACAGTAAAAAAGTAATATGCAAAAAAGAAATGAATACCTCATGCGCGTCAAATTAGAACAGCGCAAAAATATGAAATATTTTTAATATTTGCAAGGACAAAAAAATGTATCCGAAAAAGATAATTATTTCGGCTGTAGTTTTACAAATGGAATAAGCATCTCTTCCATGGAAATACCTCCGTGCTGGAAGGTGTTTTTGTATAGGTTAACATATTGATTGAAATTGTTTTGGTAAGCGAAAAAGTCAGTTTTGGAGGCGAAGATAAACCGCTGTGTCATGCTCTCCTTGGGCAGAAAAGCCTCGTCTGGATTCTTGATTTCAAAAACCTCCTTTTCGGGATAATTCATGTTGCTGCGTCCCACCTTGTATCGGAGGTTTGTGTTCACGTCGCGTTCGCCCACCATCTTGATGGGACGGTCCACCTTGATGGTCCCGTGGTCGGTGGTAATGAAAACGGGGATTTTGCGTTCGGAGAGGTACTTCAGCATTTCCAGCAGGATGGAGTTCTCGAACCAAGAGGCCGTCACGCTGCGGTACGACTTCTCATCTTCTGCCAGCTCACGCACCACTCCCACGTCCGTGCCCGCGTGCGACAACATGTCCACAAAGTTGAACACGATGACGTTCAGTGGGTTATGTAGCATCTGGTTGAAATTGTCGAAGACCTTGCGCCCGAAATCCGCATTGAGGATTTTTGTGTAGGAATATTTGATGTTCTTGCCGTAGCGCTTCAGATATTCGCCCAACAGCTGCTCCTCATACTGGTTCTTGCTGCCGCTGTCGCCTTCGTTCAACCAGAATTGCGGGTACTTCTTGGCGATGACAGAAGGCATCAGACCGGAGAAAAGCGCGTTGCGTGCGTAGTGGGTGGCGGTGGGCAGGATGCTGTGGCAAATGTTCTCCTCATCGATGTAATAGTAGTCGTGCAGGAGAGGGTAGATGCTGCGCCACTGGTCGTAACGCAGGTTGTCGATGACGAACAGAAAGCAGGATTTGTTTTCGTTGATATATGGGAACAGCTTGCTGCGCAGCACCGTGTGCGACTGGAGGGGCTTGTCCGTGCCTCGTCCGTTAACCCAGTCCAAATAGTTGCGCTGCACGAACTTGGAGAATTGGATGTTGGCCTCCTCCTTCTGCGCGGCCAGCATGTCAGCGATGCTGCTGTCCTCGATCTTCTCGATCTGAAGTTCCCAGTTGACAAGCTCTTTGTACAGTTCCTCCCATTCCTGGATGGAAAGCCGGTCGGAGATGCGCATGGAAAGGTCGCGGAAAGCCTGCTGGTAATCCACCGTCACCTTCGCACTCACGATCTTCTTGTTGTCTATGTTCTTTTTCAGACACAGCAGAATCTGGTTCGGATTCACCGGTTTGATGAGGTAGTCGGCGATGTTGGAGCCGATGGCATCCTCCATGATGTGCTCTTCCTCGCTCTTGGTGATCATCACGATGGGGATGTGCGGGTACAGTTTTTTCAGCCGTTGCAATGTTTCCAGACCGCTCAGGCCGGGCATATTCTCATCTAAAAATATGATGTTGACAAATTCTTTCTTGAGGATTTCCAATGCTTCGGTGCCGCTCAGGGCGGGAAGCACTTCGTAACCTTTGGATTGCAGGAAAAGGATGTGGGGTTTGAGAAGGTCGATCTCGTCGTCGGCCCAGAGGATTCTTACATTCATTCGCGTTTCGTTTTAGTTAATAACTCTTGAGAAACGCCGTTTTTCTGAAATTATTATGGAAGGTCTCGTTTTTCTGCAGCAGCTGCCTGGACGGCATCGGCGAAGGCGGCGCTGTCGGCTTTCTCATACTCCTTGTGCCTGGCGACGACAATGGCCTCCGCTTCCGTGAGCAGCTTCTCGGCCTGGTCCTCGTCTCCGAGATAGTAATTGATGGAGCTGATGAACTGCGGACGGGTGATGCCGTAGCGGTTGAACATCTCCTTGTATAGGAACGGAGGAATGTAGCAGCGTTCGAAGGTGTCCGTGAGCACTTGGATGTAGCTTTCGATGATGTAACTCTCGGCAATCACGTTGACGATGACCTTTCGCGGAATCAGGTCGGCGGGTTTCTCCTGAACCTGCTTCTTGTGGCAGCCGGCCACGGCAAACAGAATGCCGACAATCAGGAAATATAAAACTGTTTTCTTCATCGGTTATTCGTCTTGATGGGTTTCTACAGGGGTGAGCCCGATTTTGGCTCCCTCTTCCAGCATTCGTTGAAGAGCGGCCTCGCGGGTGTTCTCGATCTCGCAGTCGAGGATGGCGTTGCATACCCCTTCTTTGATGATGCCGATTTCGCGGCACGGATGCAGCCCGAACGCCTGCATGATGTCCTGCCCGTCGATGGGCGGACGCCAGTTGCGCTGCTGGTCTTTTTCTTCAATCTCCTTGAGCTTTTGCCGCACATGTTCGAAGTTGCTCAGGCAGCGTTTGATCTTGGCGGAGTTCTTGGAGGTGATGTCCGCCTCGCACAGCATCATCAGGTCGTCGATGTCCTCGCCGGCCTCGAAGAGCAGCCTCCGGACAGCCGAGTCGGTGACGGTGTCCTCCACGATGGCGATAGGCCGCAGGTGCAGCGACACTAACTTCTGCACGTATTTCATTTTCTCGTTGGCCGGCATGTGCAGACGGTGGAAAATCTGGCCCACCATCTTGCCGCCCACGGCATCATGACCGTGGAATGTCCAGCCCACTTTAGGATCAAAGCGTTTGGTGACAGGCTTGGCAATGTCGTGGAGCAGGGCTGCCCACACTAACCACAGGTTGGTGGAGGACATGGCGATGTTGTCCACCACTTCCATGGTGTGCAGGTAGTTGTCTTTGTGTCCTTTGCCATTGATGGTCTCCACGCCTTTCAGGTGTTCGACTTCCGGAAGGAAACGTTCCAGCAGTCCGCTCTCGTCCAGCATCCGGATGCCCCTGGAGGGGCGCAGGCAGTGCAGTATCTTGTTGAATTCCTCGATGATGCGTTCGTTGGAGATGATTTCGAGACGATAAGCGTTGCGCTTGATGGCCTCGAAAGTTTCGGGATGTATGTTGAAGTTGAGCTGGGTGGCGAAGCGTATGGCGCGCATCATCCTCAGCGGGTCGTCCGAAAAGGTCTTGTCGGGGTCGCAGGGGGTGCGGATGATCTTGTCTGCAATGTCTTGAAGCCCGTTGAAGGGGTCAATCAGCTCGTAGGCGTTCTCCCCGTTCAGGGCGATGGCCATGGCGTTGATGGTGAAGTCGCGGCGCAGTTGGTCGTCCTCGATGGTGCCGTCTTCCACGATGGGCTTCCGCGAGTCCTGACGGTACGATTCGCGCCGCGCCCCCACGAACTCGATGTCGCAGCCTTCATAATGGAACTGCGCGGTGCCGAAGTTTTTATACATGTTGACGTGCAGGTTGGGGGAGATGAGGGCGGCGGTCTGCTGTGCCAGCCGGATGCCGCTGCCCACCGTCACGATGTCAATGTCCGTGTTGCGTCGCCTCATGATGAGGTCGCGCACCACTCCGCCCACCACGTAGGCCACCACGCCGATCTCGTCGGCGGCTTGCGCCACGATGTCGTAAATGGGATGGGAGAGATCGGATTTGTATCGCATAAATGTGCTGATTGTCTGTAAAATGCTGATTTTTGAATTGCAGCCGCAAAAATACTTAAAAAAATGATATGAGAGGAGAAAAGAGGAAAGGAAGAAGTGAATGCTGCAGCGTGAGGTAGGCTTTGTGAGTTTATGAATTTATGGTTGGTTGATATGGTGATTTGCGAGCATGAAATCCGTGACCACCAGGGCGGCCATGGCTTCCACCACGGGCAGCACTCGTGGCACCACGCACAGGTCGTTTCGGTCGGAGCCTTTGAGGATGGCAGGATTCCCCTCGAAATCAATGCTTGGCTGATCGAAGCGCACCGACGGGATGGGCTTGAAGGCCACGGAGAACCACACGTCCTGTCCGTTGGTGATGCCGGCCTGCACGCCACCGTCATGGTTGGTGCGGAAGCTGAAGTCCGGATTCTGGAGGTCGTTGTATTCGCTACCGCACATCTCGGCGGCGTGGAATCCTTCGCCGATCTCGAAGCCTTTGGCGGCATTGATGGACATCATGGCGAAGGCCAGCTGGGCGGAGAATTTGTTATAGACGGGTTCGCCCAATCCGGCGGGCAGGTGGCGGATGCGCCCGCGCACCACCGCCCCCATGCTGTCGCCATCGCGCGCGGGCGTGCCGGTACGCAAAACTTCACTGCTGAAGGTGATGCCGTGGGGCTTCAGGATCAGTTTGGCGATGGCGCCAGCGACCACGCGGCAGACGGTCTGCCGCGCGGATGCCCGCCCGCACAACTCGTTGTCCATGTGGCCGTACTTCTTGAAGTAGGTGAAGGATGCGTGCGAAGGACGGATTACATGCCGGTTCTCCTCATTGATACGCACATCCCGGTTCGGGATCCGAAACAGGATGTGCTCGCCAGTGGTCCGCCGGTGCTCGTCCACACCGGATAGGAACGTGACGGTGTCGGGTTCGCACCGGCGGGTGGACAAGGTTCCTGTGCTGGGGGCACGGCGGTTCAGTTCGTCCTGGATGAAGTCCGGATCCAGATATATGCCGGCTGGACACCCCTCCACGCGCCCCTCCATGGCGTCACCGTGTGTGTCGCCCCAGTCTGTCAGCGTGAAAAACGTTCCGAAAGTGTCTGTGGTCTGTTGTATCATGATTTTTTCCTAATAAGTATTTATGGACAAATACGGCTTGTTATGGCCATTAACGCGTACGATTTCAAAAAGTATGCAAAAATACAGTTTTATTCTAAAATTTTAAGACGGGTTTTATGAAAAAAATGTATCTTTGCCATTCCGTATGATGGTGTTTTATCAAGAATGCTGTTTTATGGTTTTTACGCATTATTAATAAGAAAAACAACAAAAAACAAACAACATGAAAAAGTACAAATGCAACGTCTGCGGCGTTATTTTTGAAATCGCCGACAATGAAGAACCTGTATGTCCCGTTTGTGGCGTGGGAATCGATGACCTTGAGCTGATAGAAGAGACTGCCGCCGAGGCTCCTGCCAAGTCCAATCCGTATGCCGGCACGCAGACGGAAAAGAACCTTGAGGCGGCCTTTGCCGGTGAGTCGCAGGCCCGCAACAAATACACCTATTTTGCATCCAAGGCCAAGAAGGAAGGTTACGAGCAGATTGCCGCCCTGTTCCTCAAAACCGCTGACAATGAGAAAGAACATGCAAAACTCTGGTTCAAGGAGCTGAACGGCATCGGCAGCACAGCCGAGAATCTGGCAGCCGCCGCTGACGGTGAGAACTATGAGTGGACGGACATGTACGAGGGCTTTGCCCAGACGGCAGAAAAAGAGGGATTCCCCGAGTTGGCGGCGAAATTCCGCATGGTGGCCGCCATCGAGAAACATCACGAGGAGCGCTATCGTGCCCTGCTGCACAACGTGGAGACCGCCCAGGTGTTCGCCAAGAGCGAAGTCAAAGTGTGGGAATGCCGCAATTGCGGCCATATTGTGGTGGGTACCAGCGCACCGGATGTCTGCCCTACCTGCGCCCATCCCCAGTCTTTCTTTGAAGTGAATGCTGAAAATTATTAATAGCTTGTTTTGTTAACATTTTTAAAATACAGAATATTATGAAAAAGAAACTCTTCTTCTTTATGATGTTGGCGGTCGTGATCGTCGCTTGCAAACCCGAACCGGAACCCGAACCCGAACCAGTACCGGAACCCACTCCGTATGACAACCTGAACCCGCAGCAGAAGACTTGGGCGTTGGTGTTCAACTATACGGCCAGTTGGTGCCAGTATTGCGGCCAATGGGGTGTGCCTACCATGAATAGCTGTATAGAAGGTGGTGATTGTGTCGGATTGGCGATCAAAGCTTCCGGCGACCCGCAGGCAGTGTCCGCCGGATTGTGGAATTCGTTCAAATCAGACCGCGGCCAGGGTGCCGGTACCCCCAGCTTCTTCGTCGGCAACAGCACCCAGAATGTGCAGTCGCAGGCCCCGCGGTATTGCCAGAACCTCTTGGGAACATATTGCTATATGGGACTTGACGTGTCGCATGAGATTAAGGACGGCAAGATGCTGGTTTATGTGAAGACCCGCAACTACGAGAGCATCATCAATATCCATGATTTCTATATTGTGGCCTATCTGATGGAAGACGGTCTGCATTATACCCAGAATGGCAGTTCGGAATCCGACCCGGTGCATAACTTCGTGGTGCGCGAGGCCTCATCCGGCGATGACTATTTCGGCGAGCAGCTCTTCTCCAACGGCGATCAGAATGCGGAGTTCACGCATACCTTCTCCTTTGACATGAAGAGCAAATATACGCCGGAGAATTGCTATGCCGCTGTTGTCGTCTATAAGAAAACCACCAATGAGCCGGTGTACCAGTATGTGAATTGTCGCTGGACCCGTAAATAACTAACATAATCTTTTCATGCAAATATCAAAACTGCGGAACATCGGCATCGCCGCACATATTGATGCCGGTAAGACTACTGTGTCTGAACGTATCCTTTTTTTCACTGGGGTGAACCGGAAGGTGGGGGAGACCCACGACGGCCAGGCTACGATGGATTTTATGAAGCAGGAGCAGGAGCGCGGCATCACCATTGCGTCCGCCGCCATTACAGCTCAATGGAATGACCATCAGATCAACCTGATAGACACGCCGGGCCATGTGGATTTCACCATCGAGGTGGAGCGCTCGCTGCGCGTGATTGACGGCATGGTTGCTGTGTTCTGCGCCGTGGGTGGCGTGGAACCCCAAAGCGAAACGGTGTGGAACCAATCGGAGAAATACCGCGTGCCCCGTATCGCTTTCGTCAATAAAATGGACCGCACCGGCGCGGACTTCGCGGAGGTGGTATCCCAGATGAACAAGTTTTTGGGAGCCAATGCGATGCCTATCCAGATGCCCATTGGTGCCGAGAACGACTTCCTCGGCATGGTGGATCTTGTTGCCATGAAGGCCATCACTTTCCAGGACAAACAGCGCATCGTGTCGGAGATACCGTCCGAACTGATGCCTGCCGCCACGGAAGCGCGCCGCCACATGATTGAAGTATTGGCGGATTACAACGATGACATAGCCATGCTCTATCTGGAGGATGCTGAAATTGAGGAACCGCTCCTCAAAAAGGCCATCCGCGAGGCGACGATCAAGTTGCTGGTTACGCCGGTGTTGTGCGGCGCCGCATACCGGAACAAGGGCATTCAGCTGCTGTTAGATGCCATTGTGGACTATCTGCCGTCGCCCACGGACTTGGGCGGCGTGATGGCTCACGACCCCAACGACGAGGAGAAAATCATACAGCGAAATCCCTCCAATAATGAGGCATTCTCCGCCCTTGCTTTCAAGCTTATCAACGACCCTTATGTTGGACAGCAGACGTTTATCCGTATTTTCAGCGGTAAACTGACGAGTGGTATGAGTGTATATAACACCAACAGAGGTAAATACGAGAGAGTAGGGCGCATTTTTCGCATCAAGGCCAAAGAACGTGAGGAGATTACGGAAGCCGGCACGGGCGAGATTGTGGCCCTGGTGGGCATGAAGTTCACCCGCACGGGCGAGACCCTCTGCGACGACAAACAACCCGTCCTTTTGGAGTCCATTTCCGTTCCGCCGGCGGTCATTGAGATGAAGGTGATTCTGGAAGACAAGAAGAGCCGCGACAAACTGGGCGAGACCTTGGCCAAACTCTGCAATGAAGACCCGTCCTTCCATTCTCATTTTGATGAGGAGACTGAAGAGACCATCATCGCAGGCATGGGTGAACTGCATTTGGAAATCCTTGTGGAACGCATCCGCGATGAGTTCAAGGTGCCGATTTCGGTGGGCGAGCCATCTGTTTCGTTCCGCGAAACGCTGACCACGGCGGTGGAACAGGCCTACAAGCATGTGAAACAGAGCGGAGGCAAGGGCCAGTTCGCCAATACAGTCATCCGCTTCGAGCCAAATCCCGGTAAAGGATTTGAGTTTGTGGACGTTACCAAGGGTGGCGTGATTCCCAAGGAGTTCATCCCGTCGGTGGAGAAGGGTCTGCGCAAGGCGATGGAGAAGAGCCCCGTAGCCGAATATCCCGTGGTGGATGTGCGCTGTGTGCTGGTGGATGGAAGCTACCATCCGGTGGATTCCAGCGACATGGCCTTCCAACTTTGTGCCGCGCAGTGTTTCAAGCAGGCGTTCCGCAAAGCCAACCCCATCATCATGGAGCCGGTGATGAAAATCGAGGTTAACACCCCGGACGACTACATCGGGAATGTGACCCGTGACCTCAACAAACGGCGCGGGCGCATCGAGAATATGCGCCGTTTCCGTAAGGGATCTCAGAAACTGGACGGTTTTATCCCGCTGATGGAGATGTTCGGCTATGCCACGGCCCTCCGAAACATCACTTCCGGACGGGCGAACTATTCCATGGAGTTTTACCAATACCAACCGATGCCCGCTGCCAAACAGGAGGAAATCATTGAGAAGGTGAAAAGTGGGAAATAAGGAGATTTTGCGTCTGGCAGTCCCGAGCATCGTGGCTAACATCACGGTGCCTTTGTTGGGCATGGTGGATGTTGCCATCGTGGGGCATATCGGTCAGGCCAGCTACATTGCGGCCATCGCGCTTGCCACGATGGTCTTCAATCTGATTTATTGGAACTTTGGTTTCCTGCGTATGGGCACGAGCGGGCTTGCGGCGCAGGCATACGGCGCGGGCGACAGGGCCGAGTGCCTCCATGTGTTAGTGCGTGGCATGACCATCGCAGGGGCGGCGGCAGTGTTGATCATTGCGTTGCAGTATCCTATTGCGCTGCTTTGCAAACGGTTCATACAAAGCACGCCGCAGACTATAGATTTGATGCTCACCTATTTCTTCATCCGCATTTGGGCAGCACCCGCCAACCTCGGCCTGTACGCCTTGAAAGGTTGGTTTATCGGAATGCAAAACGCCAAGGCTCCCATGTGGATAGCCATTTTGCTCAACATAGTGAACATCCTGTGCAGCCTTTTGTTTGTGTTCGTGTTTCATGCTGGCATCGCCGGTGTGGCCTGGGGTACGGTCGTTGCCCAATACAGCGGTTTCGCCATGGCAGTGGCCATCTGGCTGTACCGTTATGGTGATATGCGTCATGAAATTAATCTGCGCGAAAGCCTGAAGATGGTAGAAATGGTCCGTTTTTTCAAAATCAACACCGACATCTTCCTGCGTTCGCTTTGTCTGCTGGCGGTGTTCTCGTTCATCCCGTACATTTCTGCTGCAATGGGAGATGAGATTCTGGCGGCCAACACGTTGCTGATGCAGCTGTTCATGTTGCTCTCCTATATCATGGACGGATTTGCATACGCCGGAGAGTCGTTGACGGGACGTTATGTGGGTGCACGTGACGGCGTTGCCCTGCGGGATGTGGTGCGCCGCCTGCTTTTATGGGGCCTCGGGTTGGCCGCGGTGTTCACCCTTTTGTATGCGTTGTTCGGACGCGGACTGCTCTCCATTCTCACCAACGACAAGGATGTAGTGGACACGGCGATGCAGTATATGCTCTGGATTGTGCTGGTGCCCTTTACGGGTTTTGCGGCGTTTATTTTTGATGGCATCTATATCGGGGCCACAGCCTCAAAAGCCATGCGCGACACTATGTTCGTGGCCACTGCAGTGTTCTTTGCGCTTTATTTTTTGTTGCATCCGGTATGGAACAATCATGGTTTGTGGTTGGCCTTTATTGTTTTTTTGACATTACGTGGACTGCTGATGTTCCTTTTGCGTGATAAATGTGTTTTTAATAATTGATGTTAAAAACTTTTTATTAAAATATTTTTTAAATACAAACTGATTGTAAAGAAAAAATGTATTTTTGCCGCTGTGAAAAATGATTAGAGGAGGAAGTTATGGAAGGAAAAATGCAAAACGCAGCATCGGAGTGGGGCGCTTTAAATCAATTATTGCAGCACAACACGAATATGACCGAGGAAACCAATCAGTTGACTAAAAAACTTCGAGAAGAGCAACGAAAGGACTTCTTGGAATTGAAACAGACTTGTGAAAAGAAACAGTCTGATCATCAAGATGTCTGGGATATGCTTCGTGAGAATCAGCGTTTTTTAAGAGAGTGGTCAACAGTACACAAACGCGAACGCCAGGAAGCCTACGAAAAGGATAAACGTGAACGTCAGGAAGCTTACGAAAAGGATAAACGCGAACGTCAGGAAGCCTACGAAAGGGATAAGCGTGAACGTCAGGAGGCCTACGAAAGGGAAAAGCGTGAACGTCAGGAAGCGGAGGAGAAATTCAAGCGTGAGCGTGAGGAGTCAGATAAAAGATTTAAACGCAAACAACAAGAGTCAGACAAAAGATTTAAGCGCAAACAACGAGAGTTGGACAAGAAGTATAAACGCGAGCGACAGGAGGAGGAAAAAAAGTTTTACGAGGAGGTAAATCAGATGAGACGCGAGTGGATGGAACGAAATGAGGCTTTAAATGAACAAATGAAAGTGACCGACATGAAAATACAGGAGATGTCACGGCGATTCTCCTCCACTACAGGGCATATAATTGAGGGCTTGATGAGTTCCGCAGCAATGGAAATGTTCCAGAAAGCGGGCTTTGACGTGTATAACAAGGCCAAGAATCTCCATCATAAGAACAAAAGTCTGAATGCGGAAATGGAGGTTGACGTGTTGCTCACCGGCGATACCACCGCCGTGGTGATTGAGGTGAAGGCAAGTTGCGACCGGAAAGACGTTGACCATGTGTTGAAGCAGATGGAAAAGTTCAGGCTTTTGTATCCCGAGTACCACGATAAGGAGGTGGTGGTAGCCATCGCTGCCATAAACTATGAGTTGGATGCGGACATCTATGCCCATGAGAAAAAGTTGATGGTGGTCCGTGCCGACAGTCGCAATGTGTTCACGATTGACTCCTATGACATGGACGTGCTGCAACGGTTCTAACTGCCTTTTTGCACGTCAGCCCCTTCGCACAGGCCGGAACATCCGCAATCGCTGGTTTCAAACTCCAAGGTGACATGGCCGATTCCTTTTCCTTTTAGTTTTGATTTCAACACCTGTTTCACCTGTTCCATGTTCTGCAGGTCTTCCATCACAACATGAGCGGTGAGGGCGTTCTCCGTGGTGCCGATGGCCCAAATGTGCAGATGGTGCATCCCGACCACGCCGTCAGTATGTTCAAAGATTTCTGCAATTTCTTCATAATGAATCTGTTCGGGAACACCGTCCAAGGCCAGACGGATGCTGTCTTTGAGCAGGTCCCAAGTGGCGACAATGATGATGGCTGCCACTGCCAATCCGATGATGGCGTCAATCACGTACCATCCGGTGAAATGGATGACGATGCCGGAGAGGATGACTCCCACGGATACCAGCGTGTCGGCCACCATGTGCAGGAAGGCCCCCTTGACATTCAAGTCTTTTTTCCGGTCCTTCAAAAACAGGTAGGCAGTGAACCCGTTGACGAGCACCCCGACTGCCGCTACAAGGGAAATGATA
This sequence comes from Bacteroidales bacterium, assembly GCA_016285145.1. GTDB lineage: Bacteria > Bacteroidota > Bacteroidia > Bacteroidales > WCHB1-69 > F23-D06. Next base: position 70,111 of record JAEEQE010000001.1, read on the forward strand.
CCCCCTTCAATGGGTTGCGGGTGAATCAGCTTTTGAATGCTTTCTATTATAATAAATAGTACAGCCCCACACAGAATCAACGCGTTGAGCAGCGATATGAGAATGGTGCTCTTTTTGAAACCATAGGTGTATTTGGGGCTGGAGGCAACCCCTGACAGCCGGAAGGCCATCATGGCCAAGGCCAAACTGACCACGTCGCTGAGATTGTGGGCGGCATCGGAAACTAATCCCATCGAGTTGAATATCAGCCCGAAGATTGCTTCCACCAGCACATAGGCCACGTTGAGTATGATGCCGATTTTAAAGGCTGTGTTCAACTCGGAAGGGAGCGAATGGTGGTCGTGATGGTGATGATGATGTTGCTCGTGTTCGTGGTGATGGTGTGACATGATTTCTCTTTTTTGAACAACAGGGACGGAAAAAACTCCGCCCCCGTCTGAAAAACAATAATAAAACAACAACTAATAATTTATATATTCTACTGATAGTCAATAAGTTTGTAATTTGTTCATTCCCTATGTGGTCGAACACGCAAAAGTACAAATAGCATGTTGGCTCATTATCCTCATTTATGGGGATTTTTAAGGATGGATACTCAAGATAGGGGAGGGGAGTTTTGAACGTTTTGTTGTTAATATGTTACTTTTATTGTATCTTTGCAATTGAATGTATGCGAATCGTCAGAGCAATGTTCTTCTTTATAAGTTTTTGTATATAAATAAAATATAAATATATGAAGAAATTTTTCCTTTTGCTTTCCCTTGTGATAATGTGCTTATACGCTGCGATGGCTCAGGTGCCGCAGAAGATGACCTACCAAGCGGTGGTGCGCAACAGCGGAAACTCTCTTGTGGCTAACCAGAACGTGAGCGTGCGATTATCCATCCTGCAGGGTTCCGCACAGGGCGCGTCCGTGTATGTGGAAAACCATGCGGCAACGACCAACGAAAACGGCTTGATGACGGTGGAGATTGGTGGCGGCGTGCCCACGACGGGCGTTTTTGCCAACATCGATTGGGCTTCCGGACCCTATTACCTGAAATCGGAGATTGATCCGGCTGGAGGCATCAACTACTCTATTGAGAGTGTTCAGCAGCTGTTGAGCGTGCCGTATGCGTTGTATGCAAAAGAAGCTGGCAACGGATTCAGCGGCGACTACAACGACCTGACCAACAAGCCCACCTTCACCGAATCGCAAATCTTGAGCATCAGTAATGACACGATTTACCTAACGGGTGGCAGCTTTGTGAAACTGCCCGCCGGCTTTGATGGGGATTATAACAGTTTGACTAACAAGCCGAACCTGTTTAGTGGAGCCTATAATGACTTGACAGGCAAACCTAATCTTGCTCCTGTGGCAACTACGGGTGAATATAGCGATCTGTCCGGCAGACCTAATCTTGCTCCTGTGGCAACTACGGGTGAATATAGCGATCTGTCCGGCAGACCCAATCTTGCTCCAGTGGCGACAAGCGGCAATTACAGCGATTTGACCAACAAACCGACGCTTTTTGATGGAAATTACAACTCGTTGAGAAACCGGCCCAATTTGGCACCGGTGGCTATTAGTGGCAGTTATAGTGACTTGATTAATAAACCGACACTCTTTGATGGAAACTATAATTCATTGAACAACAAACCGATTTTGTTTAGTGGCAGTTACAATGATTTGACGAACAAACCGACATTGTTTGACGGAAATTATAACTCGTTGAGCAACCGTCCTAATCTGGCACCAGTGGCCATATCGGGCAGTTATGGTGACCTGACCAACAAGCCGAATTTTGCCACAGTAGCCACTTCTGGAAATTACAATGATTTGAGCAACAGGCCCGTCATTCCTGCCGAGCAGGTGAACGCCGACTGGAACGCCACCTCCGGCAAAGCGCAGATTATGAATAAACCGAATCTCGCTCCTGTGGCCACTTCCGGCAATTACAACGATTTGAGCAACAGGCCTGCCATTCCCGCCGAGCAGGTGAACGCCGACTGGAACGCCACCTCTGGCAAAGCGCAAATTATGAACAAGCCGAATTTTGCCACAGTTGCCACATCAGGTAATTACAATGATTTAACTAACAAGCCAACCATCCCGACCGTGCCCTCAAACGTGAGTGCTTTCCAGAACGATGCGGGCTATATCACCTCCTTCGTCGAGCAGCAGATTCTGAGCATCAGCAACGACACCATCTACCTTACGGGCGGCAGCTTTGTGAAACTGCCCGCCGGCTTTGACGGCGATTACAACAGTTTGACCAACAAGCCAAATCTGTTCAGTGGCAATTATAATGACCTCACGGGTAAACCGAACCTCGCTCCTGTGGCCACAAGCGGCTCGTATAACGATATAACGGGAAAGCCCAATCTTGCTCCTGTAGCGACGAGCGGAGAATACAATGATTTGACGGGCAAGCCGAACTTGGCCCCTGTGGCCACTTCTGGCAATTACAACGATTTGAGCAACAGGCCCACTATCCCTGCCGAGCAGGTGAATGCCGACTGGAACGCCACCTCCGGCAAAGCGCAAATTCTGAACAAACCCACTATCCCGACTGTGCCCGCAAATGTGAGCGCCTTCCAGAATGATGCCGGTTACATCACACAGGCGGCGGTGCCCACCAATGTGAGTGCTTTCCAGAACGATGCCGGCTACATCACGATGGATTCTGTTCCATCAATTCCCACCAATGTCAGTGCCTTCGCCAATGATGCAGGATATGTAACCGTGGCCAATGTGCAGCAGGCCGCCAATATCCCCACCAATGTGAGTGCTTTCCAGAACGATGCGGGCTATCTCACCTCCTTCACCGAACAGCAAATTCTGAGCATCAGCAACGACACCATCTACCTCTCGGGCGGCAGCTTTGTGAAACTGCCGGCAGGCTTTGACGGCGATTACAACAGTCTGACCAATAAACCGAATCTGTTCAGTGGAGCCTACGATGACCTTACGGGAAAACCCAATCTTGCTCCTGTAGCGACGAGCGGAGAATACAATGATTTGACGGGCAAACCGAACTTGGCCCCTGTGGCCACTTCCGGCAATTACAACGATTTGAGCAACAGGCCAACCATCCCTGCCGCGCAGGTGAACTCCGACTGGAACGCCACCTCTGGCAAAGCGCAAATTCTGAACAAACCGTCTATCCCGACTGTGCCCGCAAATGTGAGCGCCTTCCAGAATGATGCAGGTTATCTTACCTCCGACAGCCTTGCCAATACAAATGCTCTGCTCGATGCTTTGCAGCAGGCGGTGCTGGGCGACTTCGTGTGTGGCGTCTCCACGGTGACTGACTACGAAGGCAACACCTACAACACGGTGAAAATTGGCAACCAGTGTTGGATGAAGGAAAATTTGCGCACGTCTCGTTTTTCCGGTGGTTATCCGTTAGTCAGATTCCATCCTAATATAGATTGGGATGATACATTATGCTTCGGCTGTTTTGGCTCAACCACAACACCGAGTTTTTGCCCTCCCGGAAACGATGAAAATCTTCCTACAAACTTCGGGTATCTTTACAATGAGTCCGCTGTCGATGACTTACTTTGTCCTGATGGTTGGCATGTGCCAAATGACGCGGATTGGAGCCAGTTGATAAGCTATGTTAAAAGTAAGCCTGAAAATCTTTGTGGAGGCAATAGCAACAATATAGCCAAGGCGTTGGCTGCAAATGATTATTGGGAAACCTATTGTGATTGGGATAATTGTATTGTGTGTGGCGATGCGTCAGGCAGAAATGCCACGGGTTTCTCGGCAGTTCCTGCAGGCACGGGTAGCCTTTTTGGTACTGGTTCCACAGCTGTTTTTTGGGGTATGACGAATTCCCTGTATTTTTATTCTTATTACTCCTTTGCACAAGTTGCGGATTTTCGTGGTTCTGGCCAGGTACCTGAAATAAGAGATTATGCTTGGCAATCTGTCCGTTGCCTCCGCGACAACGATGCTTCCAATGGACAGCTGGGGACGCAACAAAGAATACTCGACAGCCTCGCCCCCGTGGCTTTCAGTGGGGATTACAATGATTTGAGCAACAGGCCTGCCATTCCAGCCGAGCAGGTGAACGCCGATTGGAATGCCACTTCCGGCAAAGCGCAAATTTTGAATAAACCGAACCTCGCCACGGTGGCCACTTCCGGCAATTACAATGATTTGAGCAACAGGCCTGCCATTCCAGCCGAGCAGGTGAATGCCGATTGGAACGCCACTTCTGGAAAAGCGCAGGTTTTGAATAAACCGAATCTCGCCACGGTGGCCACTTCCGGTAATTATAATGATTTGAGCAACCTGCCCACCATTCCCGCCGCACAGGTGAACGCCGATTGGAACGCCACCTCCGGCAAGGCGCAGATTTTGAATAAACCTACCAACGTGAGTGCTTTTACCAACGATGCGGGCTACCTCACCTCCGACAGTCTCGCCAACTTGAGCGGCCAACTCAACGCCTTGCAGCAGGCTTTGCTGGAAAAAGAATTTTTGTGCGGTGTTTCCACTATTACCGATGTTGACGGCAATATCTACAATACGGTGAAAATAGGTAATCAATGCTGGATGAAGGAGAATCTGCGCACTACCCACTATGCCGATAGCACCGCCATACCATTAGCTGTAGATACTAACAACACGAATCCTTGTCGAAGGGCTCCCAATAATGATGAGAATAATGTCACCACCTACGGCTATTTGTACAATTGGCCCGCCGTGATGCATGGGGCCGCGTCCAGCAGCACAAACCCCAGTGGTGTGCAGGGCATCTGCCCAACAGGTTGGCATGTGCCGAGTGATGCGGAATGGACCCAATTGACGGATTATGTGAGTAGCTGTAGTGAATATCAGTGCGAATTTGACAGAAGCAATATAGCCAAGGCGTTGGCAGCTACTTCAGGCATGGACCCTTGTGATGACTGTTGGGCGACGGACATTTGTGTGCCGGCATTCGAAATTCATAAGAATAATGCAACAGGATTCACCGCTCTTCCTGCAGGTAATTATGGATATAATAGTATTGTGGTTGGAAGCGGTCTTCAATCAAGTATTTATTATGATTGGTCATTCGCTTCTTTTGGTTACCAAGCTTATTTTTGGAGTACAACAAGGGATGATTTCAGAACAAACGGTCGCCGTCTCTCTATGCGGGGTTCAAGAGTTAGAGTGCTTTCGGATAATTATGCAAATGCAAGCTATTCCGTCCGTTGCCTTCGCGACAACAATGCATCCAATGGACAAATGGGGACGCAACAAGGAATATTGGATAGTCTCGCCCCCGTGGCCTTCAGTGGAAGTTATAACGATTTGTCTGACAAACCAACCATCCCCGCCGCACAGGTGAACGCCGATTGGAACGCCACCTCCGGCAAGGCGCAGATTTTGAATAAACCTACCATCCCGACGGTGCCCACCAATATCAGTGCCTTTACCAACGATGCCGGCTATCTCACTGCTGCCAACGTGCAGCAGGCCGCCAATATCCCCACTAACGTGTCGGCCTTCAACAACGATGCGGGCTACATTACGGCATCGGATGTGCCGGCGATGCCGCGGGGCAACCACGTGGGCGACATGCTTTACTGGAATGGATCCGCATGGGTGGTGCTGCCCGCCGGACAGCAGGGTCAGCATCTGGTGATGAACAACAACATCCCCACCTGGCAGAACGCGGTTGCCGATGAAGGCCCGCATTACATCCTCTTCAACGCCAACGGTGGCAGCGGAAGCATGAGCGCGCAGTTCTTCCCGCAAGGCGTGGCTCAGACAATCAATGCCAACACCTTTGTGCGTAACGGCTATATGTTCACGGGTTGGAACACCGCCGCCGACGGCTCCGGAACCTCTTACGCAGTGAATGCGGTCATCACTCTAACCTCCAATATCACCCTCTATGCGCAATGGACTACCCGCGTGCGCGTGCCCCTCAGTACCCCCTGCGACGACACCTTCAGAACGCGCGACGCAACCAACAGATAACATCTCTTTCATTATAGTTTAGTAGGAATATGGAAAAGATAAAGAATTTGAAAAGTCTGTTGAGTTTGGCAATGCTGCTGCTCGTGGGCGTGTTGCAAGCGCAGGTGACGGAGGTGTGCGCGGGCGATGGCACCGACTCGGTGACACTCTATGTGAGCAACTACCAGTACGGCAATATCCAGTGGCAATATTCGGAAGATACGCTCACCTGGACCGACATACCAGGTGCCAACGATACCATCTTTCGTTTTAAACCGAATGAAAATGAGGCTTTATACTATCGTGCCTGGATGCAGTACCCCAACTGCCCCGATGAATCGTCTGTTGTCACCCGCGTGCGATTCCTGCCCAAGGCAAACGCCGGTCCCGATCGCATTCTCAATGAGAATTTTGTGACCACACTCTTCGGCAACAAGGTGGAGGATGAAAACACCCGCTGTATGTGGCAGGTGATTGAGGGCTACTCTGCCAATCTGGAAGACCCCACCTGGTACAACTCGGCCTTCTCAGGGCCTGACACGCTGTATCGCCTCACATGGACGCTGGCCAACGCCTGCGGCGTAAGTGTTGATACGGTGGAGATTCGTTATGTGCATACGGTGATGTATGACGCCATCGTTTTGGTGGACCCCACCGATATTATCCTCAGCGATTCGGCCGAAATGGCCTCTGGCATTTACCGCATTGTCTTCAGCGCCCCGGTGCCGAATATCACGGATAGTACGATACTAGTGAGTATGACGGACGGAGGCTTCCTCCGCAAGGTTCTGTGGTTTGAGCATTTTGGTGACACTTGCGAGATGGTGACATCACAAGCATATCTGTCGGATATTATTGTCGATGGTGTTATGAATTTTGAGATACCATTGTTCTCTTCCAATCGTGCTACTCGAAGATCCTCAAATGGCAGGACTTTCACGCGCAGTAATCTTCAGCAAGATCCTCGTTTTTTGTCAGGGAGATGGGGTGAGCTGATAAACGAGATGGTTGGCGGAATGTCTGGTACTCGTGATTTTTTTGAAGAGTATGTTAATGTTGGCTCATTCCAGCTGGATGAGGGATGGAAAATATCGAATGTTCAAATTGACACGAATGATTTGACAATTATCTGTGATTACAGAGTTGTCTTAAGGAGATTATATTTGTATTATAAAGTTGGTGTGATTGGGGATTTTAGATTGAATTTTACTCTACATACCGAAGGGAACGCCAATGTCAATTTTTCAAAGGATATTGAAACCCCAATACAAATACCTCTTGGCCCCGTGATTTTTAGCATAAAAGTCCCCATTACCATAACGGGTTCCTGTCATACACCACAAGGTATGGACATTCCTATGCATATTACCAAGCCGTTGGATATGATAGCGGAATATAGTGGTGCTTTGCCATTGCCGACCCCTATTGTAGGACTGTTTTTGCCCGTGCCAATTCCCGATTCATTGAGCGAGAATAATGGCAGAATGGTAGTGTCCGCAGATGAAACTCCTTCATCATTTACTTTTGAATTATCTGGATCCGTAGGAGTGAAGTTATCTGCATTGTTGTTCAAAGTAATCGGGCCACAGTTTAGCTTTATGCCCAAATTTACTTGGTCGGTTTGCGAGGGAACAAATGGCTTCAGGCAAGCGAAAAGTTATTTCTCAATTGATACGAGACTTGATATCGGATTAGACCTCTTGGGACATTTTTCAGCAGGTTATTTTCATGTTTGGCCTGGCGAAGAAGATGTTATACATTATTATCCGTACCGCCTTGCAATGGGACATCAAACGAATCGAAACCTTACCCAGCCCTCTGCGGGCTCCTGGAATTTCGAGCCTGTTAAAGTGAACTTGTACAACTGGGTGAATATGCCGGTGAAAAGTGGCAAAAAGGTTCTCTTTGAGGCCACGGGCGGCGTGGTGTCGTCCACCCCTTCTGGCTCAGGTTCGGCCAGTGCATTCGCCTTTACCGATGATGCGGGCCTCGCCAAGATCTATTGGAAACCACTGGCTTCAAACGCTTCGCTGAAGGCCTCCGTGCTGGATTGTGAGGGCAACCATATCAAGGGTTCTCCGCTATACTTTTATTCCAACGGGGTTGCTGACCCGTGCCTGAATTCCACCTTGAGTCTTGGCATCGATAACAACGGACGCTTCATCACTTCAGGTGGTACTTCGCCGTTTCATTATTCATCGAATGGGACTTCTTGGTTGCCTGAATTTAATATGTCATATCCGCTTGCCCCTGGTACATATTTCGTGAAGGATGCCGATGGTTGTGTGGCCGCCACCACCAATACCGTGCAGGAGTCAATGCCTCCTTGTAATCTCAATACCAGCACTTACCAGGATGGCTTGCATGTGCGTTTTGAGGCCAACAACGGCACTGCCCCATACCACTTTTATGTGGATGGTTTGGATTACACCACTTCTGGTACCACACAGCGTGTTTTTCAACACACTTTTGCCCAGGATGGCGAATATACCATCACCGTGACAGATGCCAACGGCTGCACTCAAAGCACCATTGTACACCTCGTTGACGGTGTCACGCTGCCCACTGTGGTTACCAGTACCACTTACCACACTTCTCATAATGTTTATGATCAGGTGATGGGCGCGGTGACCGCTAACGGCGGCGCGGCCCTCACCGAGCGTGGCATCCAGTGGAGCCTCTCTTCCGACATGTCCAATGCCACCAATGTGCCGAGCAGCTTTACGGGAGACGGACTGGGTCAGTATCTGTGTCAAATTTCTGGTGTGAGTGCCGGCACCACCTACTATGCCCGCGCCTATGCCAGCAATAGCAAGGGAACGGCCTACGGCGCTGTGATTACGCTAACGGTGCTGGGAAGTGCTATCACTACATCCTGTGGCGTCTCCGTTATCCGTAGCAATGAAACGGGTTCTAACGGCACCATTACAGCTGTGCGCGACCACCAGAACAACAGCTACGCGGTGGTGCAGATTGGCAGCCAGTGCTGGCTGAAGGAGAATATGCGCTGCACCACCTCGCCGAGTACGGGTGCCAATATGGTGCAAAACCCGGCCAACGGCACCTCCTCTACCGTGCGTCGCGCCTACTACTATGACAACAACCCGGCCAACGCCGCCAACGGCTACGGCTTGCTCTACAACTGGCCTGCATCCATGGATGGCAGCACTATGGAGGGTGCTCGCGGCATCTGTCCCGAAGGCTGGCACTTGCCCGCTGATGCGGAGTGGACACAACTGACCAACTATGTAAGCAGTCAGAGTCAGTATGTATGCGGCAGTGACAACACCTACATAGCCAAAGCGTTGGCAGCCACATCGGGGTGGAACAGTTTCAACTCGCTTTGCACTGTTGGCAATGAACCAAGCACCAACAATGCAACGGGCTTTTCGGCCCTTCCTTCTGGCGTCTATTTAGGTAACTACTATGCTCTCGGTAATAGAACTGATTTCTGGAGCGCTACCCAGATTTATGGCAGCAGTGCTTACCGTCGCAATCTCAATAGCAGTAGTACCTCCTTGGACAGGTACTACAACACCAAGGATGGCTGCTACTCCGTTCGCTGCCTCCGGAATGATGAAGGAACAAGTGCGGCGGTTTTGCCTACAATCTCAACCTCGGCGGTAGGGAATGTTACGTCCACAACAGCTACTTGTGGCGGAAATGTCACTTCGGATGGCGGTGCAAACGTGACAGAACGAGGCGTTTGCTGGAGTACCAGTCAGAATCCTACAATCTCTGACAGTCATACTGTCGATGGCAGTGGCGTGGGCAGTTTCATCAGTAACATTTCAGGCCTTACGGCAGGGGTTACATACTATGTGCGCGCATACGCCACCAATAGCGTTGGCACGGCGTATGGTGATGAGGTGAGTCTTACCGTGCCGGGCAGCAGCAATGTTGATGAAGTCGTGGTGTCGTTCAACGGCTCCACCTGGGTGGCCGCTGACATATTGTTGGTGGAAGACCATTCCACAGATGGATATATCACGATTGCTATAGAAAAAACACAAAGGTGTTCAAGAAATAATACAGATGTTTATTTGTTGGGATTCTTGAAAAACACAACAGGTTCCTGGACGTATTCTTCCTCTGGGGGACATTATTGTTTGTATCGGGATCCTTCATATATATACAGGGATGCCAATGGCGTTTTGGGAAATGCTGGTGGTGCTTATTGGGGGTGGAATGAAGTGAAAAATTCATTTGTGGAAAATATCACAGAGATTGATTTGAATAATATGACAATAAGCGGTACTTTTTCGCAGGATTTTTTTGATATCGCGGATTATATTGCAGCAGGAAATACAATACCTACAAACAGAAAAACATTGACGGTTACGTTGAACAATGCTCATTTCAATGACACGAGTGCCGTTACAGGTGCAACTGTAACTACGGCTGTCGTCAGCAATATAACTTCCACATCCGCCACCTGCGGCGGAAATGTGACTTCCGATGGCGGTGCAAACGTCACGGCACGGGGCGTTTGTTGGAGCACCCATCACAATCCTACAATTTCTGACAGTCATACTGACGACGGCAGTGGCACGGGCAGTTTCACCAGCGGTATGACGGGATTGTTCCCAAATACAACCTATTATGTTCGTGCATATGCCGTGAATAGTGTCGGGACGAGGTATGGCAATGAGGTGAGTTTTACAACATCGAATATTGAATATGGACAACCTTGCCCAAATGCAACCACCGTGACAGATATTGACGGCAACACCTATAATACCGTACAGATAGGTCAGCAATGTTGGATGAAGGAAAATCTCAGGACCAGACATTTTGCAGATGGAACGGGTATCTCAGCCGATGGTACGCAGGTTTCGGCAAATATGGCCTCATTCTTATATTATTGTTCCGATGAACCTTTCTTCTATGTGCCTAATAAGAATTTTTCTTGCGTGCCCACGTATGGTTACTTATACAACTATGCGGCAGTGATGCATGGTGCTACTCCCAGCGATGCAAATCCCAGTGGAGTGCAGGGCATTTGTCCTACAGGCTGGCATGTGCCCAGCGATGCAGAGTGGACGCAACTCACCAACTTTGTGAGTGGTCAAAGCCAGTATTGGTGTGGTGGCAACAATACGTATGTTGCCAAAGCCTTGTCGGCTATTTCTGCCGATTGGATTATCTCATCAAATGCGTGTGCGATAGGCAATGACCTCATAGCAAACAATCGAACTGGTTTTTCGGCCTTTCCTGCAGGCCGATTCTCCAGCGGTTCCCTTTTGGCCAGCGGCGCTAATTGTGGCACGTACGAGTCTTTTGGAAATAGTGCTTGTTTTTGGAGCTCGACGCAACATTATTACAGTGAATATTATGCGTATGGTATAGAGCTTTTTTATGAAAATACTTTTGTTGGTAAGCAGTTAAATAGTAAGGATTTGTTCTCTAAGATTGACGCTCTTTCCGTCCGCTGTCTCCGCGATTAGTTCAATCAAGAATTAAGATTTCAGAATTAAGAATGAGGGCGCGGCCACACGGCCGCGCCCTTTGTTGTATGGCGTGAAGGTCGTGTTGGAGGTTCCGGTGCGCACCATTCCACTGAATGCCGCCGCCATCTTCTCTTTTCCCTGTTTGCGTCAGAATCTCCGAAAAACTCCGAAATTTTCGCCCTCCACTTCATGCCTTGGCGGGAGTGCCAATTTTTCCGTTTTTTGCATTTTTGCATCTTTTTGAGGGTTATTTGCACTTTTCTTTTTCAAATATGCATATTGTTATTATGTTGATTTTCAATAAATTGATTTAAAAAAGGCCTTGATTTCGCCTTCGGGGTGTTGTATCTTTGCGGGGTAACAATAAATTTTAAATGTCATGACAATGAATAAGAATACAGAACCCCAGAACATCAACCTGCTGACGGACTTCGGCTTCAAGCGCATCTTTGGCACCGAGCAGTACAAGAAGAATCTCATCCATTTCCTCAACGCCTTCCTTCCGCCCTATATCGGGCCGGTGACGGACATCAGCTACCGCCAGTCGGAGCAGCTCGGTCTGACCGACAAGGAGAAGCGCTTGGTGTTCGACGTGTTCTGCGCGGACCAGAACAGGGACAACATCATCGTGGAGATGCAGCAGGCCAGGCAGGAGTTCCTGAAGAACAGGCTCATCGCCTACGCGTCGCGCCTCATCAGCGGTTCGCTCCAGCGCGGTGACCGGGTGTACAACTACCCGACGGTGATATCGATCATCCTGGTGGATTTCGGCATCAAGGAGCTGGCGGGTCGCGAGGAATTCGTTCAGCAAGTGATGCTGAAGGACGACCGGAACGAAATTTTTTCGGAGAAGATGTCGTTTTTGTTGATAGATTTGAGTAAATTTGCCGCGCGAAAACGGTTCGTGAAGTTGGCGGACGACCGGGAGAAGTGGTGCTACGCGATCAAGAACATGTGGCAGATGGGGGAGAACGACATACCGGCGGAGAATGCGGTCTTCCACGAGTTGTATGAGGAGTGCAAACTGACAAAACTGACAGATATGGAAAAACAGGAGTACGAGAAAAGCATATTGGAGTACGAGGATGTGAAGGAGGCCATGGCATACAATCGCCGTATGGCGAAGGCGGAGGGTTTTGAGGATGGTTTTGAGAAAGGCAGAGAGGAAGGCAGAGAAGAAGCCCTTTTGCAAACTGCTAAGAACCTTTTGGATTTAGGAATACCCCTTGCTGATGTACTTAAAGCCACGGGCTTGAAAGAGGTGGAGATCAAACAAGGTTGTTCTACCTTGTGATATATGCAAAATGATTTTATTGTTTCCCTACCACATCTTTTTTAATATGCTTTAAATGTGTTAGATTTATGGTTTGAGAGCGCGTGGCGTCGGGCTTTTTCTTCTTTTTATTTGGTAGAAAAATCATCCTAAAAGGCCTTGATAATCCGATAAAGATTTTGTACTTTCGCTGCCGATTCGAAGAGGGGACTCCCTTCTTGTGTGTATTTGATTTATAACAAGATAAAAACGCTTTGTCATGGCTAAGAGAATTAAATTGTGTCTGGTTTATCGTGATATGTGGCAGTCATCCGGCAAATACCAGCCCCGGGTGGACCAGCTTAAGGAGATTGCGCCGGTGATTGTCAAGATGGGCTGTTTCGACCGGGTGGAGACTAACGGCGGCGCCTTCGAGCAGGTGAATCTGCTCTATGGCGAGAACCCTAACAAGGCTGTCCGAGAGTGGACGAAGCCTTTGCGTGAGGCAGGCATCCAAACGCAGATGCTGGAACGCGGACTGAACGGGTTGCGCATGTTTCCCGTTCCTGCCGACGTGCGCCGGTTGATGTTCAAGGTGAAAAAAGCCCAAGGCGTGGATGTGGTCCGCTCGTTCTGCGGTCTTAATGACTATCGGAATTTAGAACTCTCCATCAAATACGCCAACGAATTCGGCCTCATCTCGCAGGCGGCGCTGAGCATCACGCACTCGCCCGTCCATACTATTGAGCATTATATGGAAATTGTGGACAAATATGTGGAGTATGGTGCCAAGGAAATCGGCTTGAAGGATATGGCTGGCATTGGTCGTCCGGTCACGCTGGGGAAATTAGTGAAGTGCATAAAAGAAAAATACCCGCAGATTGTGATTCAATATCACGGCCATACAGGTCCGGGACTGTCGATGGCTTCTGTGCTTGAAGTGTGCAAGAATGGTGCCGACATCATCGATGTGGCCATGGAACCGCTTTCCTGGGGTATGGTACATCCGGACGTGATTGCCGTGCGAGCCATGCTGCTGGATGCCGGCTTTGAGGTGGCCGACATCGACATGAACGCCTACATGGAGGCACGCGCCCTTACGCAGAAATTCATGGACGATTTTCTCGGCTATTTCATTGAGCCGAAAAACAAAATCTGCACCTCTCTTCTCTTGGGCTGTGGACTTCCTGGCGGCATGATGGGCTCCATGATGGCCGACCTGAATGGCCTGCAAGATGCCATCAACATGGCGTTGCGTAATCATGGCCAGCGCGAGCTCACCCAGGACGAGCTGCTGGTGAAACTCTTCAACGAGGTGCAATATGTGTGGCCCAAGGTCGGCACCCCCGGCCTGGTGACCCCGTTCAGCCAATATGTCAAAAATATTGCTCTGATGAACATTCTGGCCGAAGCGCAGGGCAAGCCACGCTATTCCAGCATGGACAAGAATATGTGGGATATGATCCTCGGTCGTTGTGGCCGACTGCCGGGTCCCCTGGCCCCGGAAATCGTGGAGCTGGCCAAGGAGAAGGGCTACGAGTTTTTCACGGGTGTGCCACAGGACAACTATCCCGATGAACTGCCAAAATACCGTGCTATGATGGAAGAACGCGGATGGGATATGGGTGAAGATGAGGAAGAACTCTTCGAGTTAGCTATGCATGAACGCCAATATATTGACTATAAAGAGGGTAGGGCGAAAATGAACTTCGAGCGCTCTTTGGAGGAGGCCAAGAAGAAGGCTGCGGCGCAGCGAAAGACAAAATCGCCCGAGGAATTCAAACAGGCGATGCAAGAAATGGTTTTGGAAAAACATCCGCAGTCGTTTGCTGTCGAGGCCCCGGTTTCCGGCCAGTTGTTCTGGGAATTGGCCGTGGGCGAAAAGTCCATGGAGAAGCCAATCGGCACCCAATATAAAGCGCAGGATATCCTTTGTTTCATTCAAACCTATTATGGTCAGGAGGAGGTGCGTGTGCCGATGGATGGGATGCTGGTGATGGCCATGGCCCATCAAGGCGACAAAGTGCAGAAAGGTGACATTATCGCATTTTTAAAATAAGGTGTGATGGAATTTCCGCGCCCTTTGCTCGCCGACAAGCCTGTCATTGTGCAGTTGATAGTCCTCCTGCTATTTTGTGTGGCGGGGGCTATTGTGTTCAGCGCTCTGGGTATGTTGGTGTCGTACGCGATTTTCCACACCTCGGATCCTTATTGCGCCAGCGATCCGGCTACCCATATCCGCGTCACGCAGGCGTTTTCCTCGGTAGGCACCTTTCTGGCGCCTGCGTTGTTATTCGCCTATTGCCAGGACTGCCAATGGTTTCATTATAACCGTGCAGACCGGAGACCGTACTATCTGCTTGTCAACGTGACGCTGGTGCTCTCTATAGTCATTTTGCCCATAGTGGCGATTCTCAACCAGTGGAATCAGGCGCTCACACTGCCGGAAAGTATGGCTGGGCTGGAGGAAGTGATGAGAAGTCTGGAGACGAAATCTGAAGAAATCCTGCAATTGCTGACCTTCAACCACACGTACGGCACGCTGGCAGCCAACCTGCTTGTTCTGGCGCTTTTGCCCGCTGTATGCGAAGAGTTTCTTTTTCAGGGTGCCTTGCAGGCGTTTATTATGGAGAAAAGTCGTAAGCCGCATTTTGCAATATGGCTTACAGCCTTAATATTCAGTACCATCCATTTCCAGTTCTACGGGTTTATCCCCCGTTTTCTATTAGGTGCCTATCTCGGATATCTGTTCTATTGGAGCCGTTCGTTGTGGCTGCCCATCCTGGCCCACTTTCTGCACAATGCACTCTCTATTTTAGTGGAGTTCACGCTGGCAGGTCGCGGCATCCTGACGGATGAAATGGAATTCACGCAGGTCAAAGGATCCATACCCTTGTTGATCTCCTGTGCGGTGGTGACCTTTATCAGCCTTGCTTTTATGTGGCGGATTCAGAAAGACTATTATAAAAATATTGTATAACGATAATTTTTTTACTATGGAAGAAACAAAGAAATCAATGATCAGACTCAGAATGAGTTCTCAGGACGCCCATTACGGCGGAAATTTGGTTGACGGTGCCCACATGCTGGCCCTTTTCGGCGATGTGGCCACGGAACTGTTGATTATGCAAGACGGCGATGAAGGCCTTTTCTGTGCATACGACAATGTGGAGTTTCTGGCTCCCGTCTATGCTGGCGATTATATCGAGGCCGTGGGCGAAATCACCAAGGTGGGCAATACCTCCCGCAAGATGGTCTTCGAGGCCCGCAAGGTTATTATCCCGCGTCCCGACATCAGCCCCTCTGCCGCCGACGTGCTCCCCGAGCCTGTGGTGGTATGCCGCGCTTCTGGCACTTGCGTCGTGCCCAAACAGTGCCAGCGGAAAAATAATTAACTATAAACTATAAACTCTCAACTATAAACTTTAAATATGGATAAACTCATCATTACCGCCGCTATTTGCGGTGCCGAAGTGACGAAAGAACAGAACCCTGCCGTCCCTTATACGGTGGAGGAGATTGTAAAAGAAGCCAAGTCCGCCGTGGATGCGGGTGCCGCCATTGTGCATCTGCATGTGCGTGAGGACGACGGCACGCCCACACAGAGCCGTGACCGTTTCCAGGAGTGCGAGGAGGCCATCTACAAGGCCTGCCCCAACGTCATCCTGATTCCCTCCACGGGAGGGGCCGTCGGTATGACTCCCGACGAGCGTCTGCAATCCACGGACACCACCCCGATTCCGGAGATGGCCACCCTTGATTGTGGAACCTGCAATTTTGGAGACGAGATCTTCGACAACACCATGCCGACCATGCGTGCTTTTGGCAAGCGCATGATGGAGCGTGGCATCAAGCCGGAATACGAGTGCTTTGAGATGGGCCATCTGGACACCATCCTCACCATGGCTCGCAAAGGAGAAGTGCCTGGCGCCCCCATGCAGTTCAACTTTGTATTAGGCGTGCCCGGTTGCACTCCGGCTACGGTGCCCAACCTCTGCTGGTTAGTCAACAACATCCCTGCCGGCTCCACGTGGACCTGCACCGGCATCGGTCGCCATGCTTTCACGCTGGCTGCCCCCACCATCGTGATGGGTGGCAATGTGCGTGTGGGCTTCGAGGATAACCTTTATTTGGAAAGAGGCGTGCTGGCCAAGTCCAACGGTGAACTCGTGGACAAGGTCGTCCGCATGGCCAAACTGCTTGGCCGTCAGGTGGCCACCTCCGACGAGGCCCGCGAGATCCTCGGTCTGCGGAAATAACCCGCATGGTTGGACCCACAACGTAACAAGAGAGGGTGCTCCAAGACGGGGCACCCTCTCTTTTAGTGTTATGTCAGCGTGAAGTTTTACTGCTCAACCAGCTGTTTGACAGCTTTCTCCAGCGCTTCGCCGCGAAGGTCCTTGGCCACGATGCGCCCCTCGCGGTCCAGTAGGAACGTGGCGGGGATGGAACGCACACCATAAATGGCGGCACCTTCGGATTGCCATTGCTTCAGGTCGCTGACGTGGTTGGGCCAGATAAGCTTGTCATCGCTGATAGCACGCTTCCAACTGGCAGCGTCACGATCCAGCGATACGCTGTATATCTCGAAACCCTTGTCATGATAGAGACCGTATATGCGGCGTACGTTGGGGTTCTCGCGACGGCACGGTCCGCACCATGAAGCCCAGAAGTCGATGAGGACAACCTTGCCTTTGAGATCGGAGAGTTTGCGGATTTTGCCGTCGGGATCCTTGAAGGCCAACTCGGGTGCCATCGATCCGACGGATGTCTTGTAGGCGGGCGAGTGCATGATACCCCAGCGTTCTTTCACGATGGGATGCTCGGGGTAGGTCTCGTGCAGCGCGGTGATGACCTCTTCGTGCAGGGCTGTGTTCTGATCGCGCGGGAACATGTCAAGGAACATCAGCACCGAGATGTCCTTCTTGTTTTCCTTGATGCTTTCCAGCAAACGGCTGTTGATGTAGCTGTCGGTTTCGTTGTATTGTGTCTGATATCCGTTGACAATGTCCTTTACAATCTGTTGGGCTTGGGTTACAATCAGGTTGGCCAAAACGTCGTCTTTGGCGGCCTGGCGGAATGCGTTATGCTGCTGTGCGGCTAAGTTGGCCTTTGAGGACAATAGGTCCACCACTTTTGATGTCCATGATTTGCTGTTTTTCTTGTCAAAAAGATTGTTGAAAGCAAGGCTGTCACGTTCGGCAAGCAGCTTCTTAATATCTTCCATCATGTTCCCAAGGGCTGATTTCGCCATGTTATGGCGGTTGTTTACCCCTTGGATGTAACGGTCCAGACTCTGGTAATAATCGGAATGGTTGCTTTTTCTGCCGTTGGTGAAATTGTAGTAATGGTCCACATTCTCCAAATAGCTGTTGAAAGGACGGTAGTTGTTGTCGAGGCTTTTGAGCATCTTGTTGAATGCGGTGGCGATAACATCTGCGTCGCCTTTGATTTTGCCGGCGGGCGCATAGGTGCGGAACAGGGTGTTCAGACTGTCAATGTCGTTGAAAACGGATAGGAGATAACCGTCCACATCTTGGTTGGTTTGCACGTATTGGTTGACGTTCTGTGCAATCTGGCTCCAGTATTTCTGGTCGGGGTCGGATTGCAGGGCGTTGTTCAGACTGTCTAAGACGGCCTTCTTGCGGGCGGAAAGGTTGCTGTTTTGCTGCACAAAGTGCATGGCCGGCGAGCCGCTCACGCGCACGATGTTTTGCAGGTTTTCGGCATCTATCGTCATTTGGACGTTCTCGCCCGGCTTCACCACAAACAGCATGTAGGTGTTGTCGCCGAAATCGAAACGGTAGATGTCGTTGTCTAAATTCAGGTTCATAACAAACCGGTCGTTCACGATGTCAGCGGAGGAGTAGGTCTTCTTCTCGTTGCCGTAGGCATTGATGAGGTCCACATGTTTGTATTTGTTGTTCAAGATGTTAACCTCCACAGAGGATGCCTTTTGGGCGAATAACACACTGTTGGAAAGCAGGATGACCGCTGCCAATACAATACGTTTCAGCTTTTTCATTGTATAAGGTTCTTAGTTTGAATTTTTCATAAAATAAGGCGGCAAAGATACGATTTTTTACAATTTGTACTATCTTTGCACCATCTTTAATATGTGGTATGAAGAAATTGTTTTTTACGCTGCTTTTGCTGGCTGCCGTTATTGCTCCGCTCTCCGCCCGGCAGTCCGAAAATTCCTCGTTTGAGTCTGATTGTGAAGGCTATGACATGCTGACACTCTATGATAGCACGGATGTCTTCATGGAAGAGTCGGGGTTGAGCCACGTGCTTGTCCACAAGCGTTACCGGATTCTGTCGCAGGCCGGCGGGCGCGACTACAACACGGTGAAGGTGGATTATGACCCGCTGTCCGCATACGCGGAAATCCGCGATGTTCGGATTTTCCGCCAAAACGGAACCGAAGAACGGGTGGAGAATGCCGTCATGGACTATCCCGCTCCCGCCCACATGATCTATTGGGGTGCCCGCCAGAAGATGGTGACCCTCGGACGCCTTGAGCCTGGCGACGAGGTGGAAATCGTCACCTATAAGAAGGGTTTTACGTATGCTCTTCTACAGGGGGAGGACCCCGATGCCAAATATATTCCGCCTATGCGGGGCCATTTCTATGACATAGTGCCCTTTTGGAGCGAACAACCTGTGAAGGAGAAAGTGTATCAGGTTAGTGTGTTGACATCGAAAAAACTCCGCTATGCCGTTTATCATGGAACTGTTGAATCGCAAACCCGGACGGAGGGCGACAGAACGATTTATGTTTTTACAAAAAAGAATATATTGCCAATTGATGTTCCACGCAATACACTGGCCAATAATGATATACAAACGAAATTGCTTCTTTCCACTGCTCAAACGTGGGAAGCCAAGTCGATGTGGTTTTATGGTGTGAATGAGGACTATGGCAGCTTCGTGCCCACTGATGAGGTGAAGGACAAGGTTGCCCAATTGCTGAAAAAGGCAAAGTCTGAGAACGACAGCATTTTCATTCTCACGCACTGGGTGGCCGACAATATGCGCTATTCGGGCATCTCGATGGGCGAGGGCGAGGGTTTCACGTTGCACAAGTGCGAAATGAACTATACCGACCGCTGCGGGGTGTGCAAAGACAAGGCCGGCCTGCTGATTGCCATGCTCCGCGCTGCAGGCTTTCAGGCCTACGCCGCCATGACGATGGCTGGTGAGCAGATCGACGACATTCCCGCCGACCAGTTCAACCATTGCGTTACGGTGGTGAAACGCCGCAACGGCAATTACCAGCTGCTGGATCCTACCTGGGTGCCCGGCGTACGCGAGCTCTGGTCCAGCGCCGAACAACAACAGAACTTCCTGATGGGCTTGCCGCAAGGTGCCAAGTTAGGCATCACTCCCGTGTCGAAAGCTGAAAACCACAGCCTTGACATGCGCGCCGTGACAAAAATCAACAAAAATGGTGATCTCACGGCCCGCGTGACCATTACTGCCGAGGGGCAAAGCGACCGCACAGTACGGGTGCTCCTTTTCTCGGGCCGCCGGTCCGAATGGCAGCGTAAGGTGGAAAACCAGGTGCTGAGCCTCTATCCCAATGCGGAAATCCAATCGGTGAAATATTCCGACGAGGAGACGTATCTGCAACATCCTGTGAAGGTCACATACAAATTCCGTGTTCCCAACTACGCGACGGTCACCGATAAGGAGATTGTCGTCACCCCCTTGTTGGCAAAAGGATTCTTCAAGGGAGCGATGAGTCATCTCTTTTTCGACACTTCGGTGGAAACGCGGGAATACCCGTTCAAGGACCGTTGTTCACGGCTGGTGCGCATTTCTGAGACGATGACCTTGCCTGCCGGATATACGTCGGCCACCTATCCCAAGGCACGCCATATCAAGACCGATGCGGTGACCTTTGACGGCGGTTATCGTATGGAAAACGGGAAACTGCTCTTCCAGGAAACGGTTCGTCTGGGCAAGCGTGTGTATGAGGCCTCCGATTGGCCCGCTTTTCGCTCGGCGGTGGAAAACCAACATGCCTATATGGAAAAACCGGTGATTTTTACCAAATAAAATAAATAGGGGTACGTTGTTTGGAGGTGAAGTGTAAAAAAAAAACAGGAGTGACCGCAGTCACTCCTGTTTTTATGTGGAAATGTCAAAAACACTATTCGATGCCGATAAGTTCGATGTCGAAAACCAGCGGGCTGAAGGGAGGAATAGCGTAGTTGCCGCGTTCGCCGTAAGCCAGTTTGGAAGGGATGATGACTGTGGCCTTCTCGCCGACATGCATCTTGGACAGGGCGATTTCCCAACCGGGAATCACTTGGTGTGCGCCCAAGGTGAAGGAATAAGGCTCGCCACGCTCAACAGAGCTGTCGAACACTGTACCATCCAGCAGCTTGCCGGTATAATGGACCTTGACGGTCTGCATGTTTTGTGGCTGCGCACCCGTGCCCTTCTTGGAGGTGATGAGGTAGATGCCCTCTTCGGTGGGTTGCACTTTGATGTTGTTTTTCTGCACGTATTCGAGGATGGCCGTGCCTTCATTGGCTTCCTGCTCTCTCATTTGGGCCTCGTACTCGGCGCGTAACCGCTCAAAGTCGGCTTTGGCGATGTGTCCGTACAGCTTGATGTCCATGTAGAGCGGGTCGTCGCCGAAGGGATATTCCGTCTCCTGCATGAAGTTCTTGAAAAATTCCTGCCCATTGAAGATGAAGGTGGCGCTGTCGCCGACATGCATCATGCGGATGGCGGAGAATAAGTCGCCGTGATAGACGGAATCCATAACCATCTCATTGGGCATCATGGGAATGAGGGTGGAGTCGCCGGCGCGGAGGGAGAAGAGAATGCCAACCAGATCGCCGGTCTTGGGCATGGCAGCAGTGTCGTGGGTGTCGCCGTAGAACTGGTAATAGATGCCGGTGTCGCGGTCTTTCTTGAAACCGGGGTACTTGGAGAACTTGCCCATGCAGGCCAGCACGATGAGCACGATGGCGGCAATGCCAAGGATGGCGGCCAGAATGACGAGGAGCTTTTTCGACGATCCGCTCTTGGCAGGCGTCTCCTTAACAGGCTCTTTCTCACATGCGGCAGAGACCGGTTCCTCTGCGGCAGGCTCTTCAGCAACTGGAGCTTCTTCTGTCACAGGCTCTTCGGAAAGAATTGTCTCTTCAGCAGCAGGTGCGTCCGCAATGGGTTCCTCGTGGGTTTCTTGGTTTTCGGACTCTACAACGGGTTTGTCCAAGTTGATTTTTTCTTCGTTATTTTCTTCCATAAAAAAGATTGTTTTTTAATGATTATTGATTATTGTTGATTTTTTCTAAAGAACAGTTATCGTCATGGCGAGGGCCTGCCTTCCCACCACGCGGTTGCCGTCGCCGGCAACGCCGTAGGCGAGGTAGGAGGGAATGACCAAGCGGGCTTTGGCTCCGTGGCGGAGCATTTTCGCCGCCTCGTGCAGTCCGTCAATCTCTTCCGAACGGTCCACGGTGAACTGCTTCAGTCCGTCGCTGTCGGAACAGTAAATCCGTTGTCCATCCAAAAGGAAGGTCTGATAGTCCAGTGTCACCATGTCGCCTTCTTTAAGACATTCTCCTTTGCCGGGGTCCAGGATCTCGATGTACAGGCCGGTCCCGGTGCGTTGCATATCCCATTGGTAACGTTTGATGAACATCTCCATCTCCTCGTTTTCCCAGTGCAAGATCTTTTTGTTACCCTCCACGTAGGGGGCGTATTTGTCCTCTTTGGGATTATGGTCGTTGGTGACCACCTCGCCGGTGGGACGGTTCCCGCAACTGGTGAACAGCAGGATGCCGCCGAGAATCAGAACCGAAAAGAGAGGCTTTTTCATTTTTCGGATGCGGAAAGTTGGGCGTGACACTCTTTGACTACTTTCTCGAAATAGGCGATGGCCTCTTGGATGGTCCCGTCGAAGAAGGCGCCGGCGGCATTGTGGTGCCCACCGCCTTCAAAATACTTGCGGGCCAGCAGATTGACATCGATGAGGCCTTTGGAACGGAACGAGAAACGGATGCGGTTCTCGCGTTCGGTGAAAAAGGCCGTGTATTGCACGTTGTTGATGGAAAGACCGTAATTGACAAATCCCTCGGTATCACCGATTTGAAAGTTGTTCTCGGCTAAGTCCTTTTTAGTTAAGTACATATAGGAAGCCCCGTATTCCGGCATCACTTTGAGTCGTTTGGACAGGGCCAGTCCGAGGAGGCGCATGCGGCTTTCGTTGTAGTTGTCATAGACTTTCCGGTGGATGGCTTCGCCGTTGATGCCGGAGGCGATGAGCTTGCCTAACACCTCGTAAGTGCCTGGCTGGTCGCAAGAGTAGGTCACAGAACCGGTGTCGGTGATGATGCCGACGTATAGGGCTTCCGCAATCGGGCGCGTGAAGGGCCGTTCCGGGGTGAGGTATCGGTACAGGAAGTCATAGACCAGCTCGGAGGCGGAACTGGTGTCCGGAGTGGAGTACATGACATCGCATTGGATTTCGGGCTGCACGTGGTGGTCGATGAGAATCTTGAACGCGGGCGATTTGCGTATGTTCTGCTCCAACTCCTGGCCGGCGCGGTGTGGCGCGTTCATGTCCACGATGAAGAGCATGTCAGCCTCCATGATGGCTGTGCGGGCTGTCTTCAGCTGCTTCTGCGCGACGATGATGTCCTCCGCACCCTCCATCCAGTGTAGGAAGTCGGGGAAGGCGTTGGGCGACACGACGGTGACCTCGTAGCCGTCGGCCTTGAAGTAGTGGTAAAGAGCTAATGCACAGCCAACAGCATCCCCGTCGGGATTGAAGTGGAAGACGATGCAGATCCTCTTGGATACCGCCAATGCGTCTTTAACTTTTTGAATGTCTTGTTTTTTCAAAGCATTTTGGTTTGAGCGTGCAAAAGTACAAAAAAAAGTGTTATTTTTGCGGCTTATTAAAATAAGGTTGAAATTAATCATAACAGTATGAAGGGACTATACTTGCTGATTCTGTTCCTGAGCTTCATTTTCCCGATTTCCGCCCAGCAGACGGTCACTATTGAGGAGTGCCAGCAGTGGGCCATCGCGCAAACGTCGGCTAATGTCCAAAAGAATCTTAACGAGCAGATCCTCAAGACCAATCTCAACAACGCAGCCTCACACCTTTTCCCGAAACTCTCCATCAACGGGCTTTTCTCGTACGAGTCGGCGGAGGTGCCTGACATATACCCGTTTGACGAACAGCCTTTGTATGCCAAAATGCAGTACCACATCGGCCTGGATCTTGAACAAACGCTGTTCGACGGTTGCCGTATGTTTTACGGACGGCGGTTTGCCACCCTGCAGAACGATGCGGAAATCCTGAAAATCGAACTTTCGATGAATGAGATGAAGGCCAACGTCATCAACCTCTATTTGAATCTGCT
This sequence comes from Bacteroidales bacterium, assembly GCA_016285145.1. Lineage (GTDB taxonomy): Bacteria > Bacteroidota > Bacteroidia > Bacteroidales > WCHB1-69 > F23-D06. The sequence continues at coordinate 94,147 of JAEEQE010000001.1, forward strand.
GATTTTGGACAAGCAATTGGGCATTATTGAAAACGTGCAGAGTACCTTCAAAGACCAGATACAGCAACTGCAGGTCTTGCTCAAAGAGGGTGTCATCATGCAGAACACACTCTCCCAGATGGAACTGGAGGATCTTAAAATCCAGCAACAGCACGATGAACTCATGGCCAAACGCGAATCCATCATATCATCGTTGTCCATCCTGACCGGCCGCGACCTTACCAACGCACAATTTGCGGTGCCGCAGCTCTCCGGCGTTGACACCACGGCCAGTTCGTCCCGCCTTGAATTCGAGATTTTTGAGAACCAGACGAAACAGATGGATTTCCAACGGAAGCTGCATTTCTCCAGCAGCCTTCCTAAAATCGCCCTTTTTGCTACCGGCGGCTATGGCCGTCCCGACTACCAGTTCTACTTCAGCCGTCCCGACTGGTATTATATGGCCGGCGTCACCTTGCACGTGCCGCTCATCGACTGGGCCAAGACATCCGGATTGGGCAAGGTGATTGAAATCCAGAAGGAAATACTGCAAAGTCAGGAATCCGACTTCAAGAAATCAAACCAGATCGCCATCCAGGATAAGCTGAATGAAATCCGGCGGATCGAGAAACTTTTGGAACTGGACAAGGCCATCACGGAGAAATACAAGGCGGTGACCAAGAGCTACTCCAGCCAGCTGATGAATGGTACCATTACGGTCATCGATTATATCCGCCAGCATAATGATGAAGTCCAATCTTTAATGAATCAAGAAGTTCACAATATACAGCTGATTAAGGCGAAATATGAATTGTTGGCGTTGAAAGGACAGTTGTAGTTATAGAATATTAGTATCGGGTATAGAGATTATTTTTAAAAGTTACGATAAATGAACAGATTATTAAACGTTTCCGGTTCGCCCCATGTTCACAGCGATGATACCGTGCAGAAAATCATGTGGTCGGTGGTTATCGCCCTGATACCGGCATTTATGGTGTCCGTCTTCTATTTCGGACTGCCAGTAATTATTCTCACAGCGGTGTCTGTGGGATGTTGTGTCTTGTTTGAGTATCTGATTCAGCGGTTCATGCTGAAGCAGAAGCCTACCGTCAGCGATGGTTCGGCGGTGGTGACGGGTCTGCTGCTCGCGTTCAACGTGCCCGCCAACCTGCCGATTTGGATGATGGTGGTGGGTGCTCTTGTGGCCATCGGCATCGCCAAGATGCCCTTCGGCGGCCTCGGGCACAACCCCTTCAACCCGGCACTCGTGGCCCGTGTGTTCCTTCTTATCGCCTTCCCGGTGGCCATGACCACCTGGCCGTTGCCCACCCCGATCTGGAGTTTCGGCGCCGATGTGGTGACGGGACCCACTCCGCTCGGCATCCTGAAAGAGGGTGCGAATGTGGAGATGCCCACCTACATGAACATGCTCATCGGCCAAATGGGCGGCAGTTTCGGCGAGGTGTCCGCCATCGCCCTGCTGATCGGTGCCATCTTCCTCCTCTGGAAGCGCATCATCACCTGGCACATCCCCGTGGCCTTCATCCTGACGGTCTTCGTGGTGGCCGGCATCTTCTGGCTGGTGGATCCCACCCAATATGCCAACCCGTTCTTCCATCTCCTCACCGGCGGCCTTATCCTCGGCGCCTGCTTCATGGCCACCGATATGGTGACCTCGCCGACATCCCCCGTGGGAATGCTCATCTTTGGCTGCGGCTGTGGCCTGTTGACCATTATCATCCGTCTCTTCGGTGCCTATCCCGAAGGCGTCTCTTTTTCCATCCTGCTGATGAATGCGTTAGTACCGCTCATCAACCGCTGGTTTGTTCCCAAAACGTTTGCCAAATAACCATAAAACCTATTGATTATGACAGCTAAGAAAGAATCATTGTTACGACTGGTGGTGGTGCTGACCGCGATAGCCTTGGTGGCCGGTCTGGCTCTTACCGGTGTCTATGCCCTCACCAAAGATCCTATTGAGACGGCACAGGCAGCAAAGAAACAAGAAGCTTTGAATAAGGTGCTTCCCGGTTTTAAAGGTGAAATAAAGGATATTACGACTAAGGATGCCGATGGCGAGGATATTCTTGTCCATCTGGCCGTCAACCCCGACGGTTCCCTCTTCGGGGCGGGCGTGGAGACCTATACGAAAAAGGCCTTCGCCGGACGCTTCGACTTGATGGTTGGCTTTGATTTGACTGGTACCATACTGAATACGGAAGTGATCAAAGCCGGTGAAACCCCAGGCCTGGGTGATAAGATTAACAAGGATAAGAGCGATTTCGCACTCCAGTTCAGCAATCGAAACCCTAAGGATTTCAAATTGGTTGTGAAGAAAGACGGTGGCGATGTGGATGCCATTACGGCGGCCACCATCTCGTCTCGCGCCTATTGCGATGCCGTGCAGCGCGCCTACGATGTTTTTATGAAAGTAAAGGAGGATTATCATGAGTAAAATAAAGATTTTAACCAAAGGTTTCTTCAAGGAGAATCCGAGCCTTATACTGGTGCTCGGCATGTGCCCCACATTGGCCGTCACCACCTCTGTGAACAACGCATTAGGCATGGGTGCCGCCACGACCTTCGTGTTGCTGATGTCCAACATCATCATCTCCCTGCTGAAGAATGTGATTCCCGACAAGGTGCGTATCCCGTGCTTCATCGTGATTATCGCCACCTTCGTGAGTATGGTGGATTTGATTATCCAAGGCTTTGTGCCCGCCCTGTCCGAAAGTCTCGGTGTGTTCATCCCCCTGATTGTGGTCAACTGCATCGTGCTGGGTCGTGCCGAGGCCTTCGCCAGCAAAAACACGGTGTTCGACTCCATGCTCGACGGTCTTGGAATGGGCATCGGCTTCACCATCTCGCTGGTGCTGATCGCCGCCGTGCGCGAGGTGTTGGGCGCCGGTTCCTTCATGGGCTGGCAGTTCATCCCCTCCGACTACAATATCCTGATTTTTGTGCTCGCTCCGGGCGCTTTCCTCGTGCTTGGCTTTATCATGGCGCTGGTTCGTCATTGTGTTAATAAAGTAGAGGAAAAACGCAAAAATAAAATGTGTGCCACAAAATAATCGGAAGATAACGGTAACTGATATTACAAACATTTTAAAATTGAATTTGTTATGGAATATATATTATTGTTAATCGGAGCTGTTTTAGTTAATAACATCATTTTGGTGCAGTTCCTCGGTATATGTCCCTTCCTGGGAGTTTCCAGCAAGGTGAACACCGCTTTGGGCATGGGCGTGGCGGTTATTTTTGTGATGACGCTGGCCACTCTCGTCACATCTACATTGCAGAAATATGTGCTGGTGCCGCTCAATATCACGTTTTTGCAGACCATCGTCTTCATTCTCGTGATAGCTTCCCTGGTGCAGATGGTGGAAATCATCCTGAAGAAAATGAGTCCCTCCCTGTACAAGGCTTTGGGTGTGTATCTGCCCCTGATCACGACGAACTGTGCCGTGCTGGGTATCGCCATCAAGGTGACTGAGCAACCCATTATCGCCGCCCACGGTTTCTCGATTATCGACAGCACGATCTATTCCATCTTCATCGCTATCGGTTTCACAGTGGCTATCGTCATTTTCGCCGGTCTGCGTGAACAATTGGAGCTGGTATCCATTCCAAAGGGAATGAAGGGCGTGCCAATCTCACTGATCACCGCCGGTATTCTGGCTATGGCTTTCATGGGTTTCTCCAACCTGGTTTAAAGGACATATATTATAATATTGTATAAATCTATTGCATAAAGAAAGGAAAGATAATGCTGGTTTCTCCCTCGAAGACTTGTAAATCCTTATTTTTTATACTGATAGCCCTTCTTTATTGTTCCATTCCAGATGATTTGTATGCCCAAAAGGATTCCGTCCCCCTCTTCACGACGTTGCGTATGGAGGTGCGGGCGGATTTCAGTTTCCGGCATCCGATGACGCAACTTGCGAATGGCAGCGTGGAACATGGGGAGGATGCCTATGGCTTTGCTGGCAAATATTTCAACATCCATGTGGGTGGCAATATCGGGAAGAAGGTGTCCTATTATTTCCGCCAGCGCGTGGTGGCCAACCCTGGCAGCGTCCGCTTTTTCGACAATACCGACTTTCTTTACATCAACTACGCCATCAACCCCAACTGGAGCTTGCGCTTTGGCAAGGAGGCTTTGGCAGTAGGCGGCTTCGAGTATGATGCCGCCCCGATTGACGTGCTTTTCTGCTCCTACTATTGGGACAATTTCTATTGTTTCCAGCTGGCGGCGTCAGGCGCGTATCACACCCGCGACGGCAATCATTCGATTGTGGCGCAGGTGGGTGCCTCCCCGTATCTGCATTATGGCTCATTCTATCAGAATTCCTTGATGAGCTACAACCTGATGTGGTCCGGCAAATTCGGTCCTTTCCAAACGTTGTACTCCATCAACATGTTCGAGCGGGAACGGGGCAAGTTTATGAATTATATCGCCTTGGGAAACAAGCTAAGATTCAAGAAGTGGGACCTGTATGTGGATTTGATTCATCATGCCACCCATTTGGGTCAGCTGATGCGGAATTTTGCGGTAATCAGTTGTGCCAATGTCTATTTTAACGATTATGTGAACCTTTTTGTGAAGGCCGGTTACGAGCAGAATTTCGATAGGGATGAGATTCTCCATTATCGGAATACGGAGGAGTTGTGGGACTGTCTGGCCATTCCCGGACAGCAGTATTTCTTCGGTGGATTGGGTGTGGAGATTCGTCCAAGGGCGTGCCCCGACATTCGTATTCATGCATTTGCGGCAGACTTCTGCACGCGAGACTATGCACAGCCTATCGCTGCCAACCTGTCGGATATTGATGTGCCGACACGGCACGGTCTGACGGCCAATGTGGGACTTACTTGGAATATTAACTTTTTAAAATATCTTCAAAAGCAATGAAAATCTTACCTCGGAGTCGGAAGAAGAGTTTCCAGTATGCTCAGGCTGTGGAAAAGTGGTTTGAGCGTATTGAGAGGATGCTCAAGCTCAAGAATCCGTTGCGGTTCACGAGCAAACGTTCCATAGAGGCTCTTCTGTTCCTGGTGCTGTTTGTGGGCTTTTTCTTCGGTCTCTCATATAAAATGACGCTGCCGATGATGCTCAACACCTTCATGCAGACAGCCTATCACCTTCTGTTGGAGACGGTGTTTTACATCATGGCAATTTGTGTGCTGATGGGAGCCATCAGTAAGTTGTTGGCGGAATTTGGCGTGGTGCGTTTGATGGAGAACATCCTGCGTCCTTTTATGAAGCCCCTGTACAACCTGCCCGGCGTGGCCGCGTTAGGTGCGGTGATGACGTTTTTGAGCGACAATCCCGCCATCATCACTCTTTCCAAAGACAAGAATTTCAGCCGTTATTTCAAGAAATACCAGCTGGTATCGCTGACTAATTTCGGTACGGCGTTCGGAATGGGATTGGTGGTGCTGGCTTTCATGACGGGACTTGGCTACGGAAAAGGCTCTTTGGTCGGCATTTGCGGTGCAGTTATTGGCAGTATTATTTCCACTCGTATGATGCAACGTTCCATCTTGAAAGCCTATCCGGAAATGGATACCCCTGTTGCGGAAGAGACTGGAGACGAGCAGCAGATTTCCTTCAAGAGTGAGGGCTCTGCCTTCATGCGCTTCCTGAACTCCATTTTGGATGGTGGAAAGGACGGTGTCGGCATCGGGGTGGCCATCATACCTGGCGTGCTGGTGATTTCAACCCTCGTGATGATGCTCACCTTCGGGCCTGGAGAGGGTGGTGTTTATACAGGTGCTGCATACGAGGGTGTGCCTGTGATCACCTGGGCGGCAGACAAGATCAGTTTCGTCTTCCGCTGGCTCTTCGGCTTTATGAATCCGGAGCTCATATCGTTCCCCATTACCGCGCTTGGTGCGGTGGGGGCCGCCTTGGGTTTGGTGCCGAGATTTGTGGCGCAGGGCATCATCGACAACAATGCCATCGCCGTGTTCACCGCCATGGGCATGTGCTGGAGCGGCTTCCTCAGCACCCATACAGCCATGTTGGATTCGCTGGGATACCGCAAACTGATATCCAAGGCCATCGTGGCGCATACTATCGGCGGTCTTTGCGCCGGTATCGCAGCCCATTGGCTCTTTGTGTTGATTTCATTGATTTAAAATAGGATGAGAAAATATAGGGTGCTCCTTCTGCTGCTGCTTTTGACGCTTGTGGGTGGTCTGTATGCACAGAAACGCGAGTTGGTTATTTTGCACACTAACGATACCCACAGTCAGATTGAACCTTACACGTATAAGGCGGACACCAATGTGGGTGGCTACTTGCGGCGCGAGGCGCTGGTGCGCGAGGTGCGCCAGCAACATCCGAATGTGTTGCTGCTGGATGCGGGCGACTTCTCTCAAGGCACGCCCTATTTCAACTTCTATAAAGGGTATGTGGAATTACATCTGATGAATGAGATGGGTTATGATGCGGTGACGTTGGGGAATCATGAGTTTGATAACGGATGCGCTGCGTTGGCCAAACGTCTGAAAAAAGCCCGCTTTGCTACCGTATGTGCCAACTATGAATTTAAAAACAAGGCACTTGCAAAGGTGGTGAAACCGTATGTCGTGGTGGAACGCGGTGGAATGAGAATTGGGATCTTCGGCCTGACCGTGGATGTTACGGCGTTGGTGTCACCGGAAACCGCCAAGGATCTGGTCTATCACGATCCGGTGGAGCTTTCCCGCAATATTGTGGAAGAACTGCGTCGGCAGGGCTGCGACCTGATTGTCTGCCTGTCGCATCTTGGCGTGGAGGATCATGCGATGAATGATTTCAAACTCGCTGAGCAGGTGGACGGTATCGATGTGATTGTGGGCGGCCATTCCCATAAGGAGTTCGCACAACCGAAGATGGTCAAGAATACCCGGATTTGCCAAATGACGAATCGTGGAAAATGTGTCGGACAATTGATTGTCCAGTTTTAATAGGGAAGATAATACATAGTATATGTCTGAAAATCTGAGACTTGTTTCTGACTTGGCACTGATACTGATTTCAGCCGGTGTCGTGACGGTCATCTTCAAACTTTTAAAGCAGCCGATAGTGTTGGGCTATATCGTGGCTGGTTTTCTGGTGGGCCCGCATCTGCATATTTTCCCCACTGTGACGGATGTTGCCGAAGTGGAGGTCTGGTCCGAAATCGGTATCATCTTCCTGCTTTTCGCTCTGGGATTGGAATTTAGCTTTAAAAAACTGTTTTCTGTGGGGAGTAAGGCCTTCGTGACGGCACTGCTTGAAATTATTTCAATGATAGCGGTGGGTATGCTTCTGGGTTTCATTATGGACTGGGGGGTGGTGGAGAGCATTTTCTTGGGCGGTATGCTGGCGATGTCGTCCACCACGATTATCATCAAGGCTTTTGAGGATATGAAACTGAAAAACGAGCCGTTTGTGGATTTGACCCTGGTAGTTCTTATTATTCAGGATATTGTGGCGGTGGTGATGATGGTGCTGCTTTCCACGGCGGCGGCCAGCAAGCAGGCTGCCGGTAGGGAGATGCTGGACAGCATTGTGAAACTGCTCTTCTTCCTGATTCTCTGGTTTGTGGTGGGTATCTATTTGATCCCTACATTCTTCCGTAAGGCAAAAAAATACATTAACGATGAAACGCTTCTGATAATATCCATTGGATTGTGCTTCGGAATGGTGATAATTGCCAATAATGTCGGTTTCTCCTCTGCATTGGGAGCGTTTGTGATAGGCTCAATTCTTTCAGAAACGGTGGAAAGTGAGCGTATTGTGAAACTTACCCGTAGTATTAAGGACCTTTTCGGTGCCATTTTCTTTGTGTCGGTGGGTATGATGGTCGATCCGGCGGTGCTTGGCCAGTATTGGAAACTGATCCTTTCATTGGTGGTTATCACATTGGTGATTAAGGCGATTGTGTCTTCGGCAGCGGCCATGTTGGCGGGTGCCTCTTTGGAGGATTCGTTGAAGACGGGTTTCACGCTCTCGCAAATCGGAGAGTTCGCCTTCATTGTGGCCTCAGTCGGTGTCACCCTCAAGGTGCTGCCCAGCCATATCTATCCGGTTATTATCGCTGCTTCTGTAATCACCACATTTACAACTCCCTACTGGATAAAAGCTGCCACCCCGTGTTACAAATGGCTGAATGGTAAACTCTCACCCGATCTGAAAGCCCGAATGGACGAATATTGCCTGCTTGGACGTAAATCAGGCGATAAAAACTGGGGAAGCATTATCACCTATTCCCTTCCCAGAGTGCTGATTTTCACGGTGCTGAGTGTTGCCCTGCTTTTCGTGCTTTTTGACCATCTTTTCCCATTCATACGTCAATTTGAGGTGGTGAAAACCCTGCCGCGTTGGCTTTTCAATTCCGTCTGTGCCATTTCCACCATTTTGCTGTTGCTTCCGTTTTTATATGGTATAGTTTATAATAATGTGAAAACAAGACAGTTGTATTCTGAAATGTCGAAGAAAAACAAAAGCAATATCATTGTGATTACTGTCTGGACATTGATACGATTCCTTATTGCCGGATTCTTTGTCTTTACCATTCTGGTGAAGTTTTTCAAATACACTAAATGGGTGATTCTGCTGGTCACGCTGGCGGTCATCATCTTTATGATGTTCTCGAGTCGCACGCTGAAGCGTTTTACTCTGATCGAATCTTCCTTCATGAAAAATCTTAATGCCAAGGAAAATAGCGAAAATTAACAATTGTTTCTTAAAAGTGTGTTTAACAACTAATTGTTAAAATATCTTCTATTATCTGTTGTATTAATATCTTATAGTTAATGATTGGTATTTTTATATATTAATAATTCTTAAAAATACACGTAGTTACTTGACAAACCGGTCTTCATTGTATTATCTTTGTCTCCGAAATAAGCAAGGAGGTGAAGATGAAGAACAGATTATGTTGGATTTTGTTAGGTTTGGTCAGTCTGGTTTCTTCCGTGGGGATGGCTCAGGAAGAGGTGTCGGGGCTGCGTTTTGAAGCAGAATTGGAAAGTCGGATTCGGGCGAAATGGGTGTCGGATTATAAGATGGTGCGCCCATTCTTTGACGAGGCGTATTCGCTCTTTCCATCAATACCAAGAGGTGTCTTGGAGGCGGTGGCGTTTCAGTACACTCGCTTTTCCTATGATAGGGATGATGATGTTGTTGGAATGGATTCCACTTCCATTCCCCGTACATATAGTATTATGGGTCTGACGGCGGACGGTAGGGGTGTTTTCCGGGAAAATTTGAAAAAGGTGTCCGCCATGTCAGGCCTGCCTGTTGAGGATGTCCGTCAGGATGACCGGTGTGCGGTGCTGGCATACGCCGGAGCTTTCGCACAACTCCAACGCCAATATAGGTGCTATGGGCCAAAGGTGGAACAATATGCTCTCATCTTCTTGGAACTATGTGAGTTACCTGTGCCGGATACGTCGCAGATGAACCATCAGGAAGTTCTGTGGAGTCGTTTTGCATTGAACAGCTTTTTATATGAACTCTATGTCTTTTTGTCAGATACCCTCCATCAGGAGATTGGTATCCCAGCCTATCCGGTGGATTTTAAAGGATTGTTTGGAGAATATTTGGATAAATTGTCCCAAAAGGAGGTTACAGGAGATTTTTTGAACTCGGTGGGTGATGTTTCGGCCACGGATTATCCTGGCGCGATATGGACTCCAGCAGCGAACTGCAACTATTCGTCGGGTAGGGGCGGAACAGCCATTTCCAATGTGACAATCCACTACACATCGGGTACCTATGCAGGTGCCATCGCGTGGTTCGGCAACTGTAATGCGCGTGCGTCTGCGCATTATATCATCCGTTCCATGGACGGGCAGGTAACGCAGATGGTGCGGGAGTCGGACAAGGCCTGGCATGTGGGGAGTGCCAACGCTTATACTATCGGTATTGAGCATGAAGCTTATGGGAATGTGTGGAGCTACTTCACGCCACAGATGTACCAAGCCTCCGCGGCTCTGGTCCGGAACATCACCCTCCGATATCCCAATATAAATCCTCATCGTGTCTTTTATCGCGACACGTTGGATGACGGCACGGTGTTGAATGACGGATTGCATAGTTTGGGTGGGAGTACGGCGTGTACGCAGATTCGTGGTCATCAGCATTTCCCGAGCCAGACGCATACGGATCCGGGTCCCTATTGGGATTGGAACTATTACTATAAGCTGATTAACCCTAATCCGAATGTAATGCTGCTTACGGATAGCAGTGGCTCTTTTACGGATTCGGGTGGAACTGGTGCAAACTATGGCAACGACGAGCGCAAAGTGTATCATGTCCATGTGGCAGGTGCGGACAGTATCGTATTGGATTTTACAACATTTGCCCTTGAATCCAATTATGATTTCCTTTGGATATATGCCGGCAGCACGCTCTTCGACCCGTTAGTTGGCCGCTGGAACACTCATTCGCCAGGCCGTGTGGTGGTGCCTGGAGAGGATGTCGTGGTTGAGTTCCGTTCCGATTGTGCTACAACGGCGGCTGGGTGGGAGGTTTTGTGGCACGGAAGTTTCCCGGCAGCGGCGCTGTCGGACACCGCAGCACCAACCACTCAGATATTGCTGGCAGATGACCTGTGGCAGACGAAGGATTTTACCGTCTCTTATCAAGATTCCGACGACGTGGCCCTCCAATATCGTTTTTATCAGGTGATGAATGATAAAGCCGGCACTTGGATGGCAAATCCCGTTTGTGGCTTCCTCTGCGATGATTTTGACACGGATTTGGATACTTCGGTTTGGGAGTTGGCAATAGATTGCCATGTGGAAAACCAGCAGCTGAAATTGGGGACAGGCCATGGGGGAAATGCTATAGGGGCAGCTCGCCTAAACGGGCAGGCGCACGAGGTTTTCCTGTACGACTTCTATTGGATATGGACGGATGGCTCGGACGGTTCCTTCTATTTCCATTGTGATGCTCCGCCGGCTCCGAATACGGCCTTCTCTGGATATCGGGTGCGGTTCGCACGCGATAGTAACACAATACGCTTCACCAAGGTGGAGAATGGACATGAACGTCTGTTGGGAATTGTGAACAACATATATCTGTCGTTGCAGCAGTCCTATCGGTTCCGTGTGGTCTGGAATCGGAACACGGGTGATATTCTTCTGTTCAGGCACGCCAACCTGTTGGGCTCTGTACACGACGGCATGTGTGGAAATGCTCTCTGGATGGCGAAATACATAGCTTTTGCAGCCGATGGCTCCACGTTGAATGTGGATGATGTGCGAGTGTATGGCTCCCGAGGTGCACAGACGCGGATTACGGTGGGTGTGACAGACACTTGTATGATACGTTATCAGTCTTTGCACGGGTGCGTCGCTGCAAAGGTGAAATCTATTGTGTTGGATTTTTCGAACGAATTTTCCTCGTTAGTGGAAAAACGGGTGAAAGTGGATTACACTCCACCCAGTATGACAGATTTGCTCAAGTTTAACTCCCGAATGGGAAATTCGGGAGTGCAGAATGTCACGGTGTCGTGGCCCCGCAGCGTAGATTCGCACTCGGATGTGAAACGCTATGAATACATGGTTGTGCATTCGAATCTGAATGATAACACGTTTAGGTACGATTGGAGGAATTTGGGGGTGGCAACCTCGGTACAATTGTCGTTAGACTGTCGGCAGATTCCGAACACGATGATATTGGTGCGGGCGGAGAACCATGCTGGACTGAAATCGTCGGTCGCACAACATGTGTTAACATGCAGATGTGGCAACCCTACCTTGTCAAAGCAATTCTCCGTATTCCCGAACCCGGTTCGTGACGAATTGATAGTGGAGGTGACCGGTCGTGAGGTGGGAAGATTACCTCCCGATGAGGCTCGGATCGTACGTTTGTATGACCTTACGGGTCGGGTGCTGCAGGAGACAACATTGGACCAGCGCCAAAAACTGTCGTTGGAGGGTTATCCGTCTGGTATCTATATGTTGCGGGTTGTTCAAGGTGACAAGACATTGTTGAGTGAGAAAATTGTGAAGATAAGAGATTGAAATGTGTTCGGTGATTTCAGGAACTTCCCGCAAAATGAAAGGCGGCCCGAAACGGGTCGCCTTTTCGAATAATGATATTAAAGCAAGTATGGGGTGATTCCCCTCAAATTCTAATACATGCCGCCCATGCCCGGGTTCATACCGCCACCCATGGGTGCGGCAGGCGTCTCTTCCTTGATCTCGGCCAGCACACATTCAGTGGTCAGCAACATGCCGGCGATGGAAGCGGCATTTTCCAAAGCCACACGGGAAACCTTGGTCGGGTCGATGACACCCGCCTCAATCATGTTGACGAATTGGTCGGTGCGTGCGTTGTATCCATAGTCGCCTTTGCCCTTTGCGATGGCGTTGACGATGACGGAACCCTCCTTGCCGGCGTTGGCGGCAATCTGACGCAACGGTTCTTCCAGCGCTCTGCGGACGATGTCGATACCAATCTTCTGGTCTTCGTTCTCGCCCTTGAGATTCTTCAGACTGCTGATAGAACGGATGTAAGCCACGCCACCGCCAGGGATGATGCCCTCTTCGATGGCGGCACGGGTGGCGTGCAAAGCGTCATCGTAACGGTCTTTCTTCTCTTTCATTTCCACTTCGGAAGCAGCGCCCACGTAGATGACGGCCACTCCGCCGGCCAGCTTGGCCAAACGTTCCTGCAATTTCTCACGGTCGTAGTCGGAGGTTGTCTTCTCTATCTGGGCCTTAATCATGCCGATGCGACCGTCAATGGCGTTCTTGTCGCCCTTGCCACTCACGATGGTCGTGTTCTCCTTGTCCACCGTGATCTTCTCGGCAGTACCCAGCATGGCAATGTCTGCATCCTCCAACTTGAAGCCTTTCTCCTCGGAAATCACCGTGCCGCCCGTCAGGATGGCGATGTCTTCCAGCATCTCTTTGCGTCTGTCGCCAAAGCCCGGAGCCTTCACGGCCACGATCTTCAAACCACCGCGCAGTCTGTTGACAACCAATGTTGCCAAAGCCTCGCTGTCAACATCTTCGGAGATGATCAACAGCGGACGACCGGATTGGACTACCTTCTCCAAAATGGGAAGGAATTCCTTCATGTTGCTGATTTTCTTGTCGTAAATCAAAATGTAAGGATTGTCGTACACGGCCTCCATCTTCTCGGTGTCGGTGACGAAGTAGGGGGAAATATAGCCTCTGTCGAACTGCATGCCTTCCACAATCTTGACGGTAGTGTCGGTGCCTTTGGCTTCCTCAATGGTGATGACACCCTCTTTTTTCACTTTCTGCATGGCCTCAGCAATGACTTTGCCCACGGCGTTGTCATTGTTGGCGGAGATAGTGGCCACCTGCTCGATTTTCTCGTGACTGTCGTTGATCTCCACCGATTGGCTCTTGAGATTGTCCACCACAGTGGCAACAGCCTTGTCAATACCGCGTTTCAACTCCATCGGGTTGGCGCCGGCGGTCACATTCTTCAAACCGGTGTTGAAGATGGCTTGTGCCAAAACGGTAGCCGTCGTGGTGCCGTCACCGGCCTGGTCGTTGGTTTTGGAGGCCACTTCCTTCACCATCTGCGCACCCATGTTCTCGATGGCTTCTTTCAATTCAATCTCTTTGGCCACGGTAACACCGTCCTTCGTGATTTGAGGCGCACCGAATTTTTTGTCAATAATGACGTTACGACCCTTGGGTCCTAACGTTACTTTTACTGCATTGGCTAATGCGTCAACACCTTTTTTCAAGCCTTCACGGGCTTCCCAGTTATATTTAATGTCTTTTGCCATTGTTGTTTTTATTTTAAAGATTAATGTTTATGTTTTTGTGAATTGTGATTTGTGAGCGGTAATTAATTTTTTTGTCTGATATCTTTTTTCTTATTCACTAATCACTATTCACTAATTAACAAATCGCGTATATATCGCTCTCTTTCATGATGAGGTAGGTCTCGCCATCCAGTTGGATTTCTGTGCCAGAATATTTTCCGTAAAGAACGGTGTCTTTCACCTTCACGGTCATAGGCTCGTCTTTTTTGCCTGGACCGACGGCGATGACGGTTCCCTTTTGCGGTTTTTCCTTGGCGGTGTCAGGGATGATGATGCCACCGGCGGTTTTTTGTTCGGCTTCGGCAGGTTTTACTAAAACTCTGTCTGCTAAAGGTTTAATGTTACATTTCATAGTAAATGGTGTTTTAATTTGTTGTTATTTGAATTTTTTCAAAAAATTGGCGTGGCAACTTTGCAAAATCTGTGCCAAAACGTTTTTTGATGTGACAGTTTGTCAATGTGTCATTATGGCCTACGCCAAATCTGACAGGGATGCCGATACTTTAAACCTATAATATTTTTGAAGGGCGGAATAGAATATTTAAAGAATTTTATGTAGATTTGCAATTCTTACAAAACAGACAAACAATCTTTATTATGAATGTTTTACGACTTTTTCTTCGAACGTTGTTAACCGGATTTCTCACATGTATAATCTTTTCAACGAATGCACATCCCGTGGATTCGGCCACAGCAGAAATTGTGGGGCGGAATTTTATGATGCAACAGCAGAAGCAGGCTCTGAATGGACGGATGATTTATGCGGGTCGTTATGTGGATGACCAGGGCACGCCAGTTTGTCATGTTTTTAATATTATTGATAATCAGGGTTTTGTGTTGGTGTCCTCGGATGATGTGAGTTTGCCGGTCTTGGGTTACGCCTTGGATGGCCAATGTTTGCCGTCGCAATTGCCACCCCCGGTTAGTGCTTGGATGGATGATTACGGACGTCAAATACGTCAGGGAATTGCTGCCGAGGCAGAAGGCCGTGGGCCGGATGCGGATGTGCGTTCGATGTGGATACAGCTACTCAACAACACATACAAGCCTTCTCGTACGCGTTCGGTGTCCCCGTTGGTCACTTCAACATGGTCGCAAGGCGAGCCCTATAACTGCCTGTGCCCGGTGATTTCCGGCGCGCATGCGCCCGTAGGTTGCGTGGCGTTAGCCATGGGACAGTTGATGCGCTATTATCAACATCCTCAGCAGGGCTATGGGCAGCACAGCTATGTACACAACCTCTCCGCCAGCGGCTATGGCGACTTGGGCCGGATCTCAGCCAACTTCGGCACGGCCAACTACCAATATGCCGCCATGCCCGATGTGCTGGACGCCAATTCCTACCAGCAACAGAAGGAACAGGTTGGACAACTGCTGTATCATTGCGGCATCAGTGTCAATATGATGTACGCCGAAACCCATAGCAGCTCCTATATGAATATGGTTGGAGATGCTCTGAATGCCTATTTTGGATACACTTTGGGACATTTTCGGCAAAAAAACTCCTACACCGAAGCGCAATGGAAAACAATGCTGAAGAACGAGTTGGATGACGGACATCCGGTCTTCTATCGTGGACAGGGATCTAATGGAGGACATTCCTTCCTTTGTGTGGGCTACGACTCGCAAGACTATTTCTATTTCAATTGGGGCTGGGGAAGCAACCATGACGGCTATTTTGCCCTGTCGGCATTGAATCCATCCACGTATGATTTCACGACTGGACAATGTGCAGTGTTCGGGGTCCGGCCCGATCCCTGCTACCCCTATTTTAATGCTACTATCACGGGCAACACCGTCTTGGATCATGCAGGGTTAAGTACGACGCTTACTGCTACGGGCGGTGTGTCGTATCAATGGAACACGGGCGAGAACACTGCTTCCATAACGGTGTCGCCGACCCGCCCGACACAATATAACGTCACGGTCACCAACGCGTCCGGCTGCCAGCGGGTGTGCTCCACGTGGGTGACCTTTGCGGATGCCTGTTCGCTTACCTTTGAAATGCACGACAGGGCTGGTAACGGCTGGGAAGATAACGCCATCGTGGTGCTGCAGCAGGATGAGCCGATAGATACGGTGACCCTTTCCATGCTGGACGGCTTTGAAGGCGTGGCCGAAGTTCTGGTGGCTTCAGGTGACCTTTCGTTGAAGTGGATTCATGGTTATCATGGCGACGAATGTACCTTTATCGTGCAGGGACGCGATTTCCAGTACTCAGGTAATGGTCCCATGTCCAATGGCGTTTTTTCAAGCACGATAATGCGCTGTACCGATAATTGGGCGGTGGAGAATCATTCGGAGGACGATTTTTTTACCATTCATCCAAATCCGACATCCGGCTATGTGTGGGTGGCTGGTGTCAAACCGGAAGCCGAAATCCGTGTGTACGACTTGTGCGGACGTTGCATGATGACCTCGCACCAGCCATCAGTGGATATGCAACCCTTTGCGCCGGGCATTTATTTGCTCGAAATTCATTGTGACGGCCAGGCCCCTGTGGCTCGGAAAGTGATTCGCAAGTAAAGCTTGTCGTGTGATTAAATTATCTTTAAAACCATTAAACCTAAAATAAAATGAACAAATTTACTCATTTACACGTCCATACACAATATTCGATTTTGGATGGCATGTCCAAGATTCCCGATCTGGTGGGGAAATGTCTTCGTGTAGGCATGAATTCCATGGCTGTAACGGACCATGGGAACATGTTCGGAATCAAGGAGTATTTCGATTTTGTGGATAAACATAATAAGAAGGTAAAGGATGACATCAAGGAGAAGGAGACAGAGTTGGAGAAACTTACGGATGCGGATGCCGTGGCAGAATGTCAAAGCAAGATCGCGGAGTTGAAATCCAAAATCTTCAAGCCTATCTTCGGCTGCGAGGCATATATGGCCCGTATTACACAAACCAACCCTACGGGCAGCCGATTGGTGCATGAACATAAAGAGAACAGCAGCGGATACCATTTGATTCTGCTTGCAAAAAATGAAACCGGCTATCATAATCTTTGCAAAATCGTTTCCAGTGCCTGGACAGATGGTTTTTATTCCCGTCCCCGCATTGACCGGGAATTGCTGCAGCAATATCATGAAGGGCTCATTGTCTCGTCTGCCTGTCTGGCTGGCGAGGTGCCGAAAGCATTGTTGAACAATGATTATGAAAAGGCCAAGGAGGCCGTTTTGTGGTTCAAGAATCTTTTTGGCGATGACTATTATTTGGAACTCCAACGTCATAAGACTGACAAACCGGGCGGAGATCGAATGGTGTATGAGCACCAACAAATTGTGAATGAGGGTATTAAGAGATTGGCGGTGGAGACAGGCACAAAGATGATAGCCACCAACGATGTGCATTTTGTGGAGGAGGAACATGCCGAGGCCCACGACCGTCTCATCTGCCTGAGCACAGGCCGCAAGGTGGACGACGCAGACCGTTTGCATTACACCAAGCAAGAGTGGCTGAAGTCGCCGGAGGAGATGGCGGCCATCTTTGCGGATGTGCCGGAGGCTTTGGAAAACACGCAGGAAATTGTGGACAAGGTTGAGTTCTTCAAACTCAAACATGCGCCCATTATGCCGATGTTTGACATTCCCGCCGATTTCGGCACCGAAGAGGAGTATCGTCAAAAATACTCGGAAGAGGACCTGCGTGCCGAATTTGAACCCGATGAGGCCAGCAAAGGGCGCATCGAGAAGCTCGGCGGATTGGAACGGGTGTACCGTATCAAACTGGAAGCCGACTATTTGCGGAAGCTTACCTTGGATGGCGCGGTCAAACGTTACGGGGATCCTATCCCGGAGGATATCATGGAACGTATCGACTTCGAGCTCGGCGTGATGCGTAATATGGGCTTCCCCGGATACTTCCTCATTGTGCAGGACTTCATCGCAGCCGCCCGCAATATGGGTATCTCTGTAGGGCCAGGACGTGGGTCCGCCGCCGGCTCGGTGGTGGCTTACTGCCTGAAGATCACGGATGTGGATCCGCTGAAATACGACTTGCTGTTTGAGCGATTCCTGAACCCCGACCGTATTTCCCTCCCTGATATTGACGTTGACTTCGATGACGAGGGCCGCTATCGCATCTTGGACTGGATTACACAGAAGTACGGCAAGGAAAAAGTGGCGCATATTATCACTTACGGCACGATGGCCACGAAGTCCAGCATCAAGGATGTGGCCCGCGTGCAAGGTTTGGAGGTGGAGAAATCCAACCGCTTGGCCAAGATGATCCCCGACAAATTCCCGGAGGACCCTAAGACAAAAAAAGCTCCCAAGGTGAACTTGGAAAACTGTCTGGAAATGGTCCCCGAATTGAAAAAGGAGTATGAAGAGGGCGATCCAAAGGTCCATGACATTCTGAAATACGCCACCCAGCTGGAAGGGACAGTGCGTCAGACCGGCATTCATGCCTGCGGTATCATCATCGGCGCTGATGACCTCACCAACTTCGCGCCGCTCTCCACCGTCAAGGATAAGGACACGAAAGAGGATATCATCGTCACACAATACGAAGGCTCTGTGATAGAGGATGTTGGTTTGATTAAGATGGACTTCTTAGGGTTGAAAACCTTGACCATCATCAAAGAAACCCTTTCCAATATCAAGAAATCCAAGGGGGTGGATGTTGATATTGACTCGATTCCCATTGACGATCCGCTGACCTACGAGCTTTATTGTGCCGGCGACACGGTGGCCACGTTCCAGTTTGAATCCCCCGGTATGCAGAAATATCTCAAAGAGCTGAAACCGAGCAAGTTCGAAGATTTGATTGCTATGAATGCCTTGTACCGTCCGGGGCCGATGGATTATATACCTCAGTTTATTGACCGGAAGCAGGGTAGGGAGGAGATCAAGTACGACATCCCAGTTATGGAGAAATATCTCAAGGATACCTATGGCATCACCGTTTATCAGGAGCAGGTGATGCTGCTGTCGCGATTGTTGGCCAACTTTACACGAGGCGAGTCTGACACGCTTCGTAAGGCTATGGGTAAAAAACAGATAGCCAAGATGTTGGAGCTCAAGGACAAGTTCTTGGTGCAGGGCAAGGCCAACGGATATGAGGAGAGTGTGCTGGAGAAGATCTGGGCCGATTGGGAAAAATTCGCATCCTACGCCTTCAACAAGTCGCATGCCACCTGCTATTCTTGGGTTGCCTATCAGACGGCTTATCTCAAAGCTCATTTCCGGGCCGAATTCATGGCCGCCAACTTGACCAACAACATCAGTGACATCACGACCATCAGCGAATATATTGAGGATGCCCACAAGCATGGCATTCAGGTGCTGGGTCCCAGCATCAACGAATCGGACCAGACGTTCACGGTGGACAAGAACGGCGACATCCGGTTCGGTTTGGCCGCGTTGAAGGGTGTGGGCAACAGTGCCGCCAACAGCATTGTGGAGGAACGTCAGCAGAACGGACCGTTTACCGATATCTTCGATTTTGTGTCGCGTGTGAACCTGCGCAACTGCAACAAGCGCTGTATTGAAACCCTGGCTGAGGCCGGCGCGTTTGACTGCTTCGGCAATATCCACCGAGCCCAGTTCTTCATTTCCCAAGATGGCAAAACGAATTTTGTGGACAAGCTGATCGCCTACGCCACGAAGAAGCAGAATGGCCCGCAGGACCAGTTCTCCATCTTCGATATGGATGAGGCCGTGCAGGAGGAATCCAACCCCGAAATTCCCTATTGTGAGCCGTGGACCACCTACGAGCAGGTGCGGCACGAGCGCGAAATCGCCGGTTTCTATATCTCGGGGCACCCGCTGGACGACTATAAGCCCATCATCAAGAATTACACTAATGTGAATCTTACCGACTTGGCGGACATTCCGACTATGGAAAAAAAATTCGGCAATGGGAAGCCATTCAGTTTCGTGGGATTGGTGAGCGATGTGGTTTCCGGCCAGACCCGCACCAACCGCGAGTTTGGCAAGGTGACGTTGGAAGATCAGTATGGGACTTGGCAGTGGGCTATGTTCGGCAATAATTTCACCCAATACCAGCACCTTTTCCAACAGGGAAAACGCCTGTTCATTAAGGCCGCCCTCGATATTAAAATGTGGAAGAAAAAAGACGAAAAAGGGGAAGAAAAGGAGGAAAAGAGAATCGACTTCAAGCCGTTGAAAATCATATATCTGGAAGATGCTTACGAGCAACTGTGTTCGGAAGTGACTTTGCAGGTGAGCATCAAGGATGTGAGCCGGGATTTGGCGATGGAGATAAAGGAGCTGTTGGCCAAACATCCGGGTACCGTGCCGTTTAATCTCCGCATTTTCGAAAAGGGTGGGGTGTTCTATGCCGACTTCTTTAATTTTTCCACTAAAGTGAATCCGGAATCTTTGTTGGGGGATTTAGATCATCTTTCTATAAATTATAATGTTGAATTGAAATAAAACAATGAGTAGTGGATGCTTTTTTTCGCTATAGTAAAACATTTTTTCTGTTGATAGGGACGTTTGTCCTCTGTGCCCTTTTGTCGTGTGTGTTGCCCAATAAGCTGATACATAGGCATATAGTGGATTCTGTGCCTGCATTTATGGAAGAGGGCGATTATCCCCGGGCCATCATCCGAAGCCAGTCCTGCCAGATGGATAATTTCACGGACGCTCTGATCTTGGACATGGCCTATTATATAGACCGTGACGACCTTGCCAACTCGATGTTCGCGCCGCCGTACGCGGCGCGCGACCGCATTATGCACACCAATCTGCAGTTGATGGTGGAAGGGGCCATCACCCCCCAGATATACTATTCGCGCTATTGGCATGGTGCCACCTTTCTGACACGATTCCTGCTGGTGGTTGGCGATTACACCATGGTACGCTATTTCCTGTATGTGCTGACCTCTCTGTTGCTGCTGGTTACATGCTGTGTCTTGTACCGACAGGCGGGGCTCCCTTTGACGGTCGGGTTCTTTTCGGGTTTCATCCTGTTGTACGGCTTCGTCACACAATTCTCGGTGCAGTTCGCCACGGACATTATCCTGTCTCTTCTTTTTGTCATTCTGGTATGCTGGCATCATAGTCGGTTTGAGAAGGTGGCATGGCTGTTGTTTGTGGACGGTTGCGTCACCTGCTTTCTCGATCTTCTGACCGCTCCGATGCTGACAGTGGGGATGCCTATGCTGGTGTACATCATGCTGACGCAACGCCGTCATCGCAATGCGGAGTGGCGGGTGTGCGCGAAAGATGTCGTTGTGCCCTCCGTACTATGGGGGGTGGGCTATTCCCTGACTTGGTTTTCCAAATGGGTGTTGGCATCCATCTTTACAGATGAACCGGCTATCCGTGACGGCATCTCCCAGTTTCTGTTCCGCTCCGGGACCGATGACGGGTTTTCCCGTTGGGATGCGCTGTGCTCGAATGTTCACATGCTCCCCGGTACCACGCTCATTTGCTGGCTGATTGTGTTGGCCATCCCCGCCATTGTCGCTTTTCATGCAAAGAATTATAAAAGCGTCATATTGCTGATCCCGTTTGCCGTGCTGCCGTATCTATGGTATCTGTTTGCCGCCAATCACTCCTATATTCACAGCTGGTTCACCTATCGTGACCAGATGTTGACCGTCTCTGCCTTGTCGGTTGGCCTTGTCATGCTCGCCGACTGGTCTAAAATCAAAGTATGGTGCAGAACACGTTCTGAAAAAAAACATAAATCGTTATGAAGCAGTTTTTTGGTTCAAAAGTTTCCTTTTTGTTAATCCTGTTGTGTCTTTTGGCACAAATGGTTATGGCGCAGGATGCTGTGAAAGTTTACTATTATAAAATTGATGATAACATTGCCAAGCCCGCGCAGCGCAAGACGGAGAAGGCTGTGAAGGATGCCGAGGCGATGAAGGCGGATTATATCCTGCTGGAACTGAATACCTTTGGTGGGGAGTTGGATGCCGCCGACAAGATTCGCACGCTGCTCCTCAACGCACCGATGCCCACGATGGTCTGGGTGAACAACAACGCGGCCTCGGCGGGCGCACTCATTTCCATCGCGTGCGACAGCATCTATATGGCCTCCGGCTCCTCGTTAGGAGCGGCCTCTGTAGTCAACCAGCAGGGGGAGGTCATGCCCGACAAGTACCAGTCGTACATGCGTTCGCTGATGCGTGCCACGGCGGAAAAAAACGGGCGAAATCCTGATGTGGCGCAGGCAATGGTGGACCCCGATGTGCGAGTGCGTGGCATTAGCGACAGCGGCAAGGTGCTGACATTCACCACGGAAGAGGCCCTTAAGAACGGCTTCTGCGAGGGCATGGCTGACAATCGTGAGGAAGTGCTCAAACAGGCGGGTCTGGAGCATAGCAAGGTGGAGGAACAGCATCTTTCCGGCATCGACAAGATTATCAATTTTTTAGTGAACCCCATTGTGAGCGGTATCCTGATCATGTGCATCGTGGGCGGATTGTATTTTGAGCTGCAGTCGCCGGGATTGGGACTTCCGATAATCATCGCTATTATAGGAGCGTTGCTCTATTTTGCCCCGCATTATCTGGAAGGTTTGGCGGCGCATTGGGAGATACTGGTCTTTCTGGCGGGGGTGGTCCTGCTGATGTTGGAGTTCTTCGTCATTCCCGGCTTCGGGGTGGCGGGGGTGTCCGGCATTGTGCTCATCCTTGCCTCGCTGGTGTTGACCATGGTATTCAACGTGGGTTTCCATTTTCATTTCGACCCCAGCTTGGACGCCGCCGCCCAGATAGGACAGAGTACCGTGCTGGTGGTGGTGAGTGTGGTGGCAGGCTTCTTCCTGTCGCTGTGGCTCGCCAAGAAGGTCATCACGGCCCAAACTCCATTCGGCACGATGGCCCTGAACACTGAACTCGACACCGACAAGGGCTTTATCTCGCAGGATATGCACCTGAAGCAGTATGTGGGTAGGGAGGCGGTGTCCGCCACCTTCATGCGCCCGGCAGGTAAAATCAATATTGATGGTGAGATATTGGAGGCCACCTCCGAGCATGGCCTGATAGACAAAGGCACACCGGTAGTGGTGGTGAAATTTGAAAACGCCCAGCTGGTAGTCCGCAAACGTTAACTCTTTACTTTTATTAGGAATATGATGAATGAAACAGCTGACATACGTGCCATTCTCCGCGACCTGCGTATCTGTGTGGTGATTCCCACCTACAACAATGCCGGCACGCTGTTGGAAGTCATACGAAACGTGTCGGAGTATTGTGCGGACATTTTCGTGGTGAACGACGGCTCCACGGATGCCACGCCGGAGCTTCTCAGCCGTCCGGATTTGCCGGCCACGGTGCTTGCGTACATGCCGAACAAGGGGAAAGGTACGGCTTTGGTAACGGGATTCCGCGAGGCCTTGAAACGCGGGTTCCGTTACGCTATCACCATCGACTCCGACGGCCAGCATTATGCAAGCGACATCCAAGCCTTCGCGGAGACGGTTGCCTTGTACCCCGACGCGCTCATCATCGGCAGCCGGGGAATGAAACACGACAATATGCCGCAGAAGAACACCTTTGCCAACAAGTTCTCCAATTTCTGGTTTGCGGTGCAGACGGGTCGGCGCCTGCCCGACACGCAGAGCGGATTCCGTCTTTATCCCTTGGACAAGATGGGCAGCATGCGCCTGCTTACCTCCCGCTATGAGGCGGAGCTGGAGATGCTGGTGCGCTCCGCTTGGCGTAACATACCGATCATAGCCATTCCAATACGGGTGTATTATCCTCCTGAAGGAGAGCGCGTTTCGCATTTCCGTCCGGCTAAGGATTTCACGCGCATCAGCCTGCTGAACACCTTTTTCTGTTTTGCCGCCTTGCTCTACGGCTACCCCTCGATGCTTGTTCGGAAGCTTTTAAATTAGGACTGGCCGTTGGCCTTTGGGAGTTAGCCGTTGGCTTTTGGCCGTTAACTAATGGCTTTTGTGCCGACAGCTATGGATGTCCGAAGGGACATAATCTTATTAACCTCATATAAGCGACTGGAGGGCGAGGCGGTTCATGCTGCGAAGATATAAAATATTAGCTATTTTCGCGGCATGAAATTCTTGCAAACAGATCCGCAAAAGTCCATGTTACGATTTTTGGAGTATTTCTGAATCGTTTCTTGGCCGATTTCAAAAAAAATGTACTTTTGCAAAAATTATACAGAAAATGAAGCGAACCAGCATAGTTGACAAAATCAGGAAGGTGGCCAGCAGGATGAAACCTGCGGTACAAACCATCCTATATGGTTCGGAAGCCCGAGGGGATGCCCGCGAGGATTCCGACATAGACTTGTTAATGCTTGTGGATGCAGACAAACTGTCATACGAGGACAAAGACCGCATCATTGCCCCATATTACGACATCGAGCTGGAGACTGGCGTTATCATCAGCACGCTCATCATGCCTCGGAAAGAGTGGGATAATCGCCCTTTCCCAACGCCCTTTTATGTAAATGTCACAAACGAAGGAATAATACTATGAAAGACGAACTGACAAGCGAGGCATACGAGGCTTTATCCCAATACCGGCAGAGCCGGGCACATGAAACGTTGGCTGAAATACCCTTTTTGCGGGAAAAAGGGTATTACGGGACGGCCACCAACCGTTTGTATTACGCCTGCTACTATGCCGCATTGGCACTTCTGGCAAAACATCATATCACGGCAGGCACTCACGCTGGAGTGAAGACCCTGTTGGGCTTGCACTTTGTGTCCAAAGGACTGGTCTCCAAAGAGAGTGGTCGCGCATTCTCGAATCTGTACGACAGCCGCCAACGCGGAGATTATGACGAGTTCGTATATGCCACATTGGAGGAAGTTGACGAGCTATACCCCAAAGCACAACATTTTATCGAAGAAATAGATGCGTTATTGGAGAAATAGACATTGTATTCCTCTATCTCTTCGCGCCATGAAACCCACCGCCACATTAATCAAACATTCATTTTCAATAGAGATATTCCAAATGAAAAATAATAAACTATTCGTAATCTTTTTGCTTGCTTTTATGATTGTAGGATGTGTTTTTGACGGAGGAAGCAAAAAAAAAATTGTAGGAAACTATTATTTGTGGCAGTGGGAAGGAGGACGTTCCTATTATTTGGTTGACAAACATACTTCCCCGAACGGTGGAGGTCTAATCGATGGCACAGTTCAGATTATTGCATGGAGTGATAATTATATTTATGTCAAAAAGAAACCACTTTTTTCAGGAGAAAAGAAAGGATGGGTTATTATAGACGTTAAAAATCAAAAAATAACAAAAACAATTTCAGAACAAGTAATGAAAGAACGACTGTCAGCTAATGGGGATTCAAATATACAATTTTATTCTGCAGAATCTGCATGGAGAAAATTATGAATGACAGTTCACAGTTATACCTAGAGTCTAATGGATTCCTGACAGCAGAAAGAACAAACAACAATAAGATGAGCAAGAGTCAAAACAATAATATCTTTTTGTGGATCGGATTGTGTATCTTGTTGATATTGCCAAATATGGCAAGGACACAATCGGTTAAATTAACGTTATTTGTCACAGACTCTTTGACAGAAGAGAGTGTTACAAACTATAGTGTTTATATTGACGACTCCATCGTTTTCCCCTCTCTTGATGAAACCAATGCCGCACACTTCGTGTTGGATAAGGACATAGACCACACATTCAGAATCAGAGTGTATAAATTCCACTATCATGACAGGATTTTTGATTTAAAGATGCCAAAAACCTTATCTGACACAACTATTCATGTTAAAATGAACTACATTCTCTCTGAACCGCAGCTGCCATTGTTCTTTTTCGATAGTGACAGCATCGTTCCCGACACAAATTTCAATCCCATTTATACAGACCCTGTCTTGTGGTTGGGGTACATTCAGAAATCCAGAGGTTATATCATACAAGTGAATGCTTTTTGCTCCTCAGAAGACCAAACATTGTGCGAACAAAGAATAAGTTGCGTGAAAAACATATTGATACAACATGGTGTCGATTCTTCAAAGATGGATGTCCTTATGCATCCGTTTGAACCTTATCAAATATTATACCCAAAGGAATTCGACCAATATTTTCACTTCAAGGACATTTTAGATGAGGAATTCATGCGAGATCTCCCCGCCGATGAAAAATCCAAAGCGATGAAATACAATAGTCGCATAACGGTAACGGTTGCCGAAGATTTATGAATTAATCCTATCTTTGCGCCATGAAAAGTAGTACTTTCCAAAGCAAAAAACCTTTCAAAAATGAGCATTATTAGACACTTTGCTTTCTTCCTCTTGGTTTTAAGCTTGCCTTCTTTGTTCGCTCAAAATCGACCACCTATGTGGATAGAAATTGATCAGGGCGGCTGGGTAGGGGACAAAATAATACTTTCTCGTTACGGAGTGATTGTATCAACGCCTGACTATCCAGGATCTCCGTGGCACCTTTATAATACCACATACTATCCTCCAAGCAAATTAGGTGAAAGCCATATAGACAGCTTGTTTGAATATGTGAACACACACTATCAGCATTCAAGGAGTAAGGAGTTCACTACAAATAAAGTATTAACTTTAGACGGTACCTGGACGGATATTTACATACAGAATGGCCGTTATGTGAATACGATGAGAACAACCCAGGATTGTTTCAGTAAAGAAATGGATGTTATTGAGCGTATGGCAAACCGGATTCTTGACGAGTTGTCAGACTCTAACAACATCTATAGGGGCGGTTACGTTGAAGATTGTGATATTGCGGAGACTTCGCCATTTTGCTACTTAAACACACTTGAAGGTTCCTCATTTAGTGATTATTTCTGCCAATTTTTCGGGGATGGTGAAATATTGTTCACCATCTGTCAATATGTCGGGCTAATGTATGAAGATGGACAGGCTTGTTTCATTCCAGAATATCCAGACCATGTCAAAAAACAGTATTCCATTAATTGGGTAAAGTTGTTATACCGCATGAGGAATGATCTTCGTCAATGTCACTCGGACACAATTCCCGGGATGAATGGGAATTATTTGTTGGTGCGATTCAATGGGCAGTGGTCCTACGTAAATGAATTAGATATGAAAACACTGAAAGGATGGCTGAAAATGATGGACAAAGTGGTGCCACGAGCCTATCGGAAATCATTCAAACGCAAAAAGGAACAATTAGTCCTGTCGTGGGAAAAGAAATAGTTGAAAAATTCCTATCTTCGCGCCATGATCCACACCATCACATACCCGCTCGCCATCTGATGTATTTTCCTAAAATGTGTGAAAACTCATCCCGTCCTCGTCACCGGTTGTCATTCCCGTTTCGCGGCGTGCAAACATTTTCTCTGTGGCACGCGCCTGCCGCGCCGCGAGGGTTTTCTGGCGCGCCCCACATCCCCAGACCGCGTTCCTTTCAGTCCCTTGGTCTGGGGTTATTAGAATTCGGCCTCTCCGAGGCCGTGCCCTCACGCCTTGTTTGTGCCGACAGCTATGGATGTCCCGGAGGGACATGATTTTATTAACCCCATACAAGCGACCGGAGGGAGCGCAATGTGGGGCTGAACACGCCGCGTGCAAATCCTCGCGGCGCGGCACGTGTGTGCCACGAGAGCAGACACCCGCCGCCGCGAAAGGGTAGGGCGTGCCACGAAGGGAAATAGGTTTGGTTTAGAGGTGCTGCATATTGAATTATGGTGTTAAGAAACAAAAAGCCAATATTCCAAGCCAACGGCTAACAGCCAACGGCCAGTCTCAAATTCCACCTCCTGCATCCCGTATCATTTTTTTGAGTATCTTTGCGCCGGCAAATCTTATGTTTGCCAGACAAGTAGATTTGACAGGTGCCTCGTCTTGTTGCGAGCTCCGAATACATTTTATAAAATGCGATGATTATGACACTTCAAGAATTCCAGGAAGATCTTAAAAGAGGTATCCCCAGCACATTGCCGGAGGCGAAACCATACGATCCAACCGTTAACCACGCGCCCAAGCGCAAGGAAATCCTGACACAAAAGGAGAAAAAGCTCGCCTTGCGTAACGCGCTCCGCTATTTCGACCCGTCACTCCATGCGGCGCTGGCTCCCGAATTTGCCAAGGAACTGCACGATTACGGCCGCATCTATATGTACCGCTATCGTCCTGACTATGAGATGTATGCCCGTCCCATTGAGGCGTATCCCGCCAAATGCCGTCAGGCGGCGGCCATCATGCTGATGATCCAGAACAACCTGGACCCGGCAGTGGCCCAGCATCCCCACGAACTGATCACCTACGGCGGCAACGGCGCCGTGTTCCAGAACTGGGCACAGTACCGCCTGGTGATGAAATATCTGTCGGAGATGACGGACGAGCAGACGCTGGTCATGTATTCCGGCCATCCGCTGGGACTGTTTCCCTCCCATAAGGACGCTCCCCGCGTGGTGGTGACGAATGGCATGGTGATCCCCAACTACTCCAAACCGGACGACTGGGAACGGATGAATGCGTTAGGCGTGTCGCAGTACGGCCAGATGACGGCGGGATCTTATATGTATATCGGACCGCAGGGCATCGTGCATGGCACTACTATCACGGTGCTGAATGCCAGCCGCAAGATTGGCGGCGAGATTGGCGGCAAGCTCTTCGTGACCGCCGGCCTCGGCGGCATGTCGGGAGCCCAACCCAAAGCCGGCAACATCGCCGGAGTGGTCTCCATCACCGCTGAAATCAACCCGTCGGCTACGCAGAAACGCTACGACCAGGGCTGGGTGGATGAGGTCCACTCCGATCTGGATGAGCTTTTCGAGAAGGTCAATGAGGCCCGTAAAAACAAAGTGGCCCGCTCGTTCGCCTATCAGGGCAATGTGGTGGACCTCTGGGAGTACTGTGCCGCCCATGACATCCAGGTGGATCTGGGCAGCGATCAGACCTCCCTGCACAACCCGTGGGCCGGTGGCTACTATCCTGTCGGCATCTCGTTCGAGGATGCCAAGGTGATGATGGCCGAGCAACCCGAGGCTTTCAAGAAGGCGGTGGAGGAATCCCTGCGCCGTCAGGTGGCTGCCATAAACAAGCTGACCGCCAAAGGCATGTACTTCTTCGATTATGGCAACGCTTTCCTTTTGCAGTCGTCGCGTGCCGGTGCCGACATCATGAAAGAGGACGGCACGTTCCGTTATCCCTCTTACGTGCAGGATATTATGGGACCGATGTGTTTCGATTACGGTTTCGGCCCGTTCCGTTGGGTGTGTACGTCCGGCAAGCCTGAGGACCTGGAGGTTACGGACCATCTGGCCATGGATGTCTTGAAAGAGATCAGTGCGACGGCTCCGGCGGAGATTTCCCAGCAGATGAAGGACAATATCACCTGGATCCGTGGAGCCAAGGAGAACCACTTGGTGGTGGGCTCGCAGGCTCGAATCCTCTATGCTGATGCGGAGGGAAGAACGCGCATCGCCGCCGCTTTCAACGAGGCGGTGAAAGATGGCCGGTTGAGCGCCCCCGTGGTCATTGGCCGCGACCATCATGATGTGTCGGGTACGGACTCGCCGTTCCGCGAGACCTCGAACATATACGACGGTTCCAGCTTCTGCGCCGACATGGCCGTGCACAACGTCATCGGCGATGGCTTCCGGGGTGCCACATGGGTTAGCATCCACAACGGCGGCGGTGTCGGCTGGGGTGAGGTGATCAACGGTGGCTTCGGTATGGTGCTCGACGGTACCGTTGAGAGCGACCGCCGTCTGCGCAGCATGCTCTTCTGGGATGTCAACAACGGCATCAGCCGCCGTGCGTGGGCACGCAACGACGGTGCCCTGTTCGCCATCAAACGCGCTATGGCCGCTAATCCCAACCTGCATGTGACGCTGCCCAACATGGCGGATGACAATCTGATTGATTCTATCTTCTAAACCATTATAAAATCCTCATGCTGAATAGGATGAAGCGTTGCAGACTCTTTTTGTTGTTGCTATGCTTGTTGGCACTGGTCGGCTGTAAGAAAAAACCGGAGCCGATTCAGATTACGCCCGACATTGAGAAGAACCACCTGCAGCGCAACCACATTTTCGGGCAGGTGAAGAGCATCCAGACGGCCACCTACATGATGGTGGACGATTCGCTCACTCTGACCGACACGACGCGTCTGGCATCGTTGCTCAAGAAACGGAAACCGAATCTTGTTTCGTACCAGCAATACACTTCCGACGGCTTCCTGACGCGCTTCGTCAAGTTGGACGAGCATCGTGACACGCTGATACGCCGCGAGTATCACTACAACGACCTTGCGCATCCGACGCGTTGGGAGGAGTACGACTCCACCGGCACGCAGGTGACGCACGGCAAATATCTGTACGATCGCAACCACTTCCTCATAGGCGAGCAGATTTACAGCGGCGACAGCATCGCGATAGCCTTTTCCTACACGACTGACGGCATCGGCAATATCCTGACCAGCTCGCAGTCGTTCGGCGATGTGGTCACGCACACACGCAACCGCTATAACGAGCAGGGACAGGTATATAAGATTACCGAGTGCGAGCCCAACGGGAAGGTGTTCAAGACTGTGACCATCGAATATGACAACTATGGCGATGAGGTCAACCGTTGCGTGTATAAGTCCGGCAACCAGATGTTGGAATATACCTATAATCAGTACGATCAGGATGGACGGCAGATCAAGACCATCTACGAGGACCGCATCCACCACCGCAAGGAATCCCGTCTGTACATGGATTTTGACCCCGAGAAGAACTGGAATGTGGAAGTCCTGGTGGAGGACAACAGGATTGTTTCTGTGAGGAAACGGAAGATAAACTATTATTCAGTGGACAATTAGAAGGAACTAAAGAGTTAAGAAACTAAGTGTATTGAACTTTAAGAATATTACAAACGGTATTTATTTCAACTTTTAATCTTTAAATTTTTCAACTAATAATTATGGATTTAAGCAAAATCTTATCAATTACCGGAAAGGGCGGCTTGTTCAAACTCATTTCCCGCGCGCCCAACAATTTCATCGTGGAATCACTTGCCGACGGGCACCGTTTTCCGGCTTTCTCGCATGATGGCGTGGCCACGTTGGACAATATCGCCATCTTTACCGAGGAGGGCGAAGTGTCGTTGCAGTCTGTTTTCCAATCTATTTATAAAAAGGAAAACGGCGCGAAGAAGGAGATGCCGAAGGACAACGACGCGTTGAAAGCCTATTTTGCCGAGGTGCTGCCGGAATATGACCGTGATCGTGTTTATGTTTCTAATATGAAGAAGGTTATCCTCTGGTACAACACCCTTGTTGACCACAATATGGTGGATTTGGAAGAGGATAAGCCGGCAGAAGCCGAAGCATCTTCCGAGTCGGCAACGCCTGCGGAATAGCTTTTGATTGACGGATGGCCTGTGCCGGTGCGCTGACGGCGGCGGGCAAGGTCGTCCGATATTTTTCATGATAAATAACTGAGTATGAAAGAGGAATACAATCGTGAAGGACACCGGGCCTGGGTGGTCTGGATAAGCCTGATAGCCGTAATCTTGATGGGTGTGGGCATTTTCTTTTACTATACCTTCTTGAGGCAAACGCCGGCGGCGTTGATTCAGGTGGTGCCCAACGATGCTGTATTCCTGTTCGAAATCCATGACCACGACGACTTTGTGCAGACGACCTACAAGGGCATCCAGCCCTGCCTGAACGAGTTGTTCGCCATGGACGTGCTGCCCGCGTTCGAGACCGTAAGCGGTAAAATGGCCGCGTCGGATTTGCCCCTGATCATCTCCGGGCATGCCTCGGAAAATGGACTGTCGCTGCTTTTCAACGCGAGGGCGGACAAGCACGCGTTCCGCAAGCTGCTCCGCTCGCTCAGCATCGACCCTGCCAACTATACATCGTATGAGCAGTACAGGATTTACACCTATGGCACGAATTATAAAAGCCTTAAATTCGTCTATTTTAATCATGTGTTGTCGGTTTCCGATAATATTGAACTGCTGAAAAAGGCTTTGTTGCAACACACACATCCGAAGAATTTGCTGTCGGACAAGTCTTTCAGGAAATTGATTGAGGTGGCGGAGAAGAACCAGAAGCAGAATTGGCTGTTTGTCCATAATCCGGTTTATTTCGACTTCCTGTCCACCTGGTTCAACGAATCGGTGTCCTCGGTTCTGGGAAAATTGAAAGTGTTATCCGAATGGTCGGGGTACCAGTTGCGCATCTCGCAGAACGAGGTCTTCCTGTCGGGGTATGCGACGGTTGACAATCCGAAGCTGGTTGATTTGGCGGGCCACGAATCCGTGGCAGAATATCCGGATGAGCGTATGCCTTTCAACGCCATCTGGTATTATCGGGAGGCCATGCCGGACTACGCCGCTCACCGCTTCGCCATGCTCAATGATTCCAATGCCATCTTCCGTTACCTGATGGTCCCGCACGACACGCTGGGCAAAGCCTACAATCCATTTG
The DNA here is from genome assembly GCA_016285145.1 of Bacteroidales bacterium. Lineage (GTDB taxonomy): Bacteria > Bacteroidota > Bacteroidia > Bacteroidales > WCHB1-69 > F23-D06. The sequence continues at coordinate 126,274 of JAEEQE010000001.1, forward strand.
AGGGCAGTGCCTGGACAGACAGTATGCGGTTGGCTTATCCGTCTGGCATTTATCCGGTTACCGAAGACCTGCAGATGCCAGACGCTACGATTTTCGGGACGGATGTTTACCGCTGCTTCGCTGACCGCGACGGGTATTACGTCTTTGCACCCTCCACGGAGGCGATGGACTTTTATTTGCGCGATTTGAGCCGAAATGGGGCGTTAGCCTCCAATCGCTACTATATGTTCGCCAGCACGAACACGGCTTCCGACAATCTGTTGGAATTCGATTATTTCAACTCCTCCTCGCAGCGACCGCTGCTACGTTTGTTGTCTGACAAGGGCAAAACATCCTTCCTGGGGCAGCACTTGCGCGTGTTCTCCATTACCTGCAACGCGGTGGACGATGGTCTCGCCTCGGTGAACCTGTATGTTGGTCTGTAGTATGTTTTGGGGATAGGGGGGCACGTCTCTTATTTATTATAAAACATTGTTGTAAAAGATAGTGTGCGGGAACGTCCGTTATCCATATTTCACGGTTGACAACTATTTGTAAAAGCGTGAAATGGACCGTGCTTTTTCTTTACTTTTGTCTGCTAATTGTAGTTATTGACTTGTTGTGTCAAGGCAATAAATAATTGTTTTTATTGTTTATAGAATAAATTTTTGTGCTATGAAAAAAATATTGTTGCTAATGCTCTGCGTGTTGGGCGGGTTGTCAGCCTTCGCCCAGGCCGAGAAGGCCAAGTATTATATCGAAGGTGATTATTCCATCACTCAGGACCAGAATGGTCGCTTCGTTTATCAGCTTACCAATATCACCTCGCGCGGAATCACCTTCACTCCGGTGGAGACAATCTACGGAAAGGTGGAACCTGACGAGTCTATATCCTTCACCTTTGACAAGGCCAGCACCGACTATTCCGAGGGTTTCGCGGGTGGCCTGAAATTCTGGAAATGGCAGTATAACGGGAAAACCAACACATGGCAACGCGACAGCGAGGTGAAGGACGCCCAGCAGAATTTCGAGACCGACAAGGTGATGGTGGTGATGCTGGTGCTCGACTGCAGCACATCCCTTGGCGAGACTAACTTCGAGAAACTGAAAAACAGCGCCACCAAGTTCATCAACATCCTCTACAATGCATCCCCCGACGGTAGCATCCGCCTCGGCATCATGGGTTTCAACACGATGGGTAACGCCGACAAGATGGTGCGCGAAATCGAACCCCTGACCGCCCAGTCGCGTGATGAGATGACCCGTTTCATCCAAGGTCTTACTCTCTACAACAATACAGCCCTCTACTACGCGATGCGTAAAGGCGCTGACATGATTACCTCCTATGTGGATAAACTTTCACGTCCCGATGCAGAAAAGTTCGACTACGCCTGCATGGTCTCCTTTACTGACGGTTACGACAATCACTCAATGGATCCTTCGTTGGGCGTTCCGGAAAAAGGTTTGGAAAACCCTTACTTCAAATATGTGCGCGACAATGTGGTGAATCGCAATATCAAAGGTTCCAACCTTAAAAGCTATGTGATCGCTATCCGCGGCAACGATGTGGCAGAAGACAATAAGTTGTATAAGTCTGTTTTCCAAGGGATTTCTTCCGAAGAACCCTTCTTGTTGGACGATTTTAGCCAGTTAGAGGCCCAGTTTGAGAAGATGGCCCAAGAGCTCATCAAGCGTTGGCAGAACCTGACCTGCTACGTGCCCAGTGCGCACCAAGGCAAGGTCCGCTGGACCCTTGGCAACGACTTTACTGCCACTCCAGTGGAGACACCCGTCGAACCTGTTGTCGAGGATAAACAACCGCCCGCGGCAAAACCCTATAAGTCCTTTTTCGGATTGAACGCAGGATTGGATTTTGAAGTTGCACCTAAGTTCTTCGGCGGTCCCTCCGTCGGGTTGGACTTCGCTATTCCGAAGGAAAAATGTGCCATCGGCGGTCTTCTCTCAGTGGATTATTGCATTGCCGGCCCTACACGGTTGGATGTTGGTCCACTGTTCCTGTTCGGCGACTATATGAACGCCAAAGCTTTTATGTTAGGTGCTGCTTTGGATATGCGATTCCCGACTACAATGCTCAATCATGGAAAGAAACTGGAAGGTTATTTGTTTGATAGTGACCGTTTTGGTGCAGGAGTGATGTTGCGGCTCGGTCTGACTTTGCCCAGTCATCTCTATTTCTTTTTGGATGCCGCTTTTGGTGCAAACAAGTCATGGTATAATCCCGATGCGGCGACCCTTCAAGCAAATCCCGCCAGCACCAGTGTTTGGAAACGTTATCCCTACGTCAATTTCTCGTTGAACGTGGGCTATCGTTTCGGGAAGTAATGGATAGTTATATCTCAAAGGCATCCCCGGCGATGCCGTCGGCGAACCACAGGCCGGCTTCGGTAAGACGGAGCCGGCTTTCTGTTTCCGTGTAATGGGCCTGCGGCACTTTGGTGTGGAAATAGTCCAGCAGGGCATTGACGCGAGATGGGCCGAAACGCTCGCATAGCGCGTTGAGGCTTAGTCCCTTTCGGGTGCGCAGCGAGAGCAGCAGCGTCTCGTTAAACAAGGCTTTTTCATCCAGCATCTCGCGTTCCTCATAGAGGATTCCTTCCCCGATGTTGTGCAGATATTGGCTCAGGTTTGCCGGATTCCACTGGCGGCTGTGGCCATCAAAGGAGTGTGCTGCCGGACCGAGGCCGAGGTAGGGCGTGTGGTCCCAATAGGCAGAATTATGGTGGGATTCATAATCAGCTATTGCGAAATTGGACACCTCATAGTGTCGGAAAGGTGTCTGACGCAGGCGTTGACACAATTGTCTGTATTGACGGGCCGCCTGCTCGTCGTCCACGGGCGCGTGCTTTCGGTTTTGTATCTGTTTGTAGAGGATGGAGTTCTCCTCGGGGGTGAGGGCGTAGCAGGAAAGATGTCGGATGGGCATCGACAAGGCCGTTTCAATGTCCTCGGCCCATTGTTCGTCGGAACGTTCGGCCACGCCGTAGATGAGGTCAAGGGAAATGTTGTCGAAGCCGGCGGCGGCAGCATTGTGCACAGCCTCTGATGCTTGGGCAGCGGTATGCCGCCGCCCCATGAATCGCAATACCGGATCTTGGAAGGATTGCACGCCAATGCTCAATCGGTTGATGCCGAGGTCGTGCAGCATACGGCAGTAGTCGGGCGAGAGCTGCTCGGGATTGGCCTCTATGGTGATTTCCGCCTCCGGGGTGATCTGGAATGTGTTATGTGATGTTTGCAGTATGTCCGCGATTTCCTCGCCCGACAGCAGGCTGGGGGTGCCGCCGCCGAAATAGATCGTGCGCACGGGATGGCCGGCCAGATAGGTGCTTCGCTGCACAATCTCTCTCTTCAACGCGGCGAGAAATACCTCTTTCTGCCGTGTGTTCGCCACAGAATAAAACCCGCAGTAGATGCACTTGCTGAGGCAGAAGGGGATGTGGATGTATAGCATTGGGGGAGAGTTTAGAGTTTAAAGTTTAGAGTTTAAAGTTTAGAGTTTAGAGTTTTTTATTAGGGAGTTTCGTAGTCCGGAGAGCATTTTTGCTGTCTCCTCAAAATTAGAGCCTATATCAATAAGCTCGTTTTCAGATATATAACCAAAGTCACAGGCTAATTGAAGTTCGCTATATGCTTCTAATAGCGATCCGTATGAAATTTCAACGAAGTGTACTTTTTCTTTTGCAGAAAACCGTCCGCCACCTTCCGCCAAATTCGCAACAATAGATACAGAAGATCGACGGAGTTGATCTCCCAACGCGTATTTCTCTTCGGAAGGGAATTTTTTCTGTAGCGTATAAATTTCTTTCACCAATTGTCTTGCAGATTTATAAACCGATAATTTTTCAAATCCAAAGTGTTCTTTCATGGTACTTTTTTGCATCTATAACGTTAAAAACATGTTGATATTGCCTCCAAAATAATTTCCTGCTCAAATACTACTCTAATCTCTTAACTCTCAACTCTCAACTTTTTTTATTATCTTTGCCACTTTGTTTTAAAAACGTGAATTATAAACTAAAATCCAATCTATTAATAATTTAAATCAATTACTTATGGAAAATCTTGTAAAGTATGTATGGATCGTGTTCTGCGCATCCATCGTCGCATTGGGATTTGCCTTCTTCTTTTACAGAAGAATGTTGAAGGAAGATGAGGGTACTCCTACCATGCGTGAAATCGCGGCTCATGTGCGCAAAGGTGCCATGGCCTACCTGAAACAGCAGTACAAGGTGGTGACTATCGTGTTTGTCGTCTTGGCCGTGCTGTTTCTGATCATGTCTATCTTCCACCTCCAGAACGGAGTGGTGTGGTTCGCCTTCCTGACCGGCGGTTTCTTCTCCGGCTTGGCAGGCTTCTTAGGCATGAAGACGGCTACCTACGCTTCCGCTCGTACCGCCAACGGTGCTCGCCAGAGCCTCAACAAAGGTTTGCAGGTGGCATTCCGCAGTGGCGCCGTCATGGGTCTTACTGTGGTGGGCCTCGCCCTGCTCGATGTCTCCGCTTGGTTCCTGATCCTCAACGGCACTGGTCTGTTGGAACTGGTGGGTGAGCATGCCACGCTGACCACCATCACCACCACCATGCTGACCTTCGGTATGGGTGCTTCCACACAGGCCTTGTTTGCCCGTGTCGGTGGCGGTATCTACACCAAAGCTGCCGACGTGGGTGCTGACCTCGTGGGTAAGACCGAGTACAACATCCCTGAAGATGACCCGCGCAACCCCGCCACCATCGCCGATAACGTGGGCGACAATGTGGGTGACGTGGCCGGTATGGGTGCTGACCTGTACGAGTCCTATGCTGGTTCTATCCTCTCCACGATGGCTTTGGGTGCTGCCGCTTTCGCTACCATCAGCGCTGAGATGCAGATGAAGTCCATCCTCGCTCCTATGATGATTGCCGCTGTCGGCGTGATTCTTTCCGTGATCGGTATCTTCATCGTCCGCACCAAAGAAGAGGCTAGCATGACGGAACTTCTGAAAGCGTTGAGCCGTGGTACCAACACCGCCGCTGTCCTCATCGCTGTGGCCACTTTCGGCATCATGTACGTGCTTTTCAAAGACTCCGCCGATATCGTTTGGTGGCAGGTCTCCCTCTCTGTGGTAGTGGGTCTGCTCGCTGGTGTCATTATTGGTAAGTCAACGGAATACTATACTTCCCAATCCTTCAAGCCGACGCAGAAGGTGGCTGAGTCCTCCCAGACGGGTCCTGCTACGGTCATCATCTCCGGTATCGGTTTGGGTATGATCTCCACCGTCATCCCGGTGCTCACCATCGGTGTGGCTATCATCCTCGCTTTCTTGTGCGCCAACGGCTTCCAGATCGAATTCAATGCCGTCAACCTCTCCAAAGGTCTCTACGGTATCGGTATTGCCGCCGTGGGTATGCTCTCTACGCTGGGTATCACCTTGGCTACCGACGCTTACGGTCCTATCGCCGACAATGCCGGTGGTAATGCTGAAATGAGCGGTTTGGATCCCGAGGTTCGTAAACGTACCGACGCTCTCGACGCTCTCGGCAACACTACTGCTGCTACTGGTAAGGGCTTCGCCATCGGTTCTGCCGCTCTGACCGCCCTCGCCCTGCTTGCCTCCTACGTGGAAGAGATCAAGATGGCTCTCGAGCGTATCGGCACCTCTGTCCTCGACCTTGGTGACGGACGTATGGTGGACACCGCCAATGCCAGCCTGATCGACTTCATGGAATACTATAACGTCTCCTTGATGAACCCGAAGGTGCTCGTGGGTGTCTTCATCGGTTCCATGATGGCCTTCCTGTTCTGCGGTCTCACGATGAATGCCGTGGGTCGCGCCGCCCAGAAGATGGTGGAGGAAGTGCGTCGCCAGTTCCAGGAGATCAAGGGAATCCTCACCGGTGAGGGTACTCCTGACTACGCCCGTTGCGTGGCTATCTCCACTAAGGGTGCTCAACACGAGATGTTGCTGCCTTCTATCCTCGCTATCTTGGCTCCCATCGTCACGGGTCTGATCCTCGGCGTGGCCGGCGTGCTTGGTCTGCTCGTGGGCGGTCTCGGCGCCGGTTTCGTGTTGGCTATCTTCATGGCTAACGCCGGTGGTGCCTGGGACAATGCAAAGAAGTTCGTCGAGGAAGGCAACTTCGGTGGCAAGGGTTCTGACAACCACAAGGCTACCGTGGTTGGCGACACCGTGGGCGATCCTTTCAAGGACACCTCCGGCCCGTCCCTCAACATCCTCATCAAGCTGATGAGCATGGTTTCCATCGTGATGGCCGGTCTTACTGTTGCCATTCACCTGCTGTAAAAAGGCAATCATACCTTAATTATATTTTGTAGAAAAACAGGCGGCCAATCGGTCTGCCTGTTTTTTTTTGACTTGACCGCTCCGTTAAAAAATGTATCTTTGCCGTCTGAAAAATTGCCTATGAGACCTACAAGACTGTTTGATATCTTGGATGTGATTGCATCCAAATACGATAAACCGGATTTCTTTGCCAAACGTGATGGCAATGGTTGGAAAACCTATAGTATTCAGGATTATGTGGATTATGCGCACAATTTTGCCTCCGCTTTTTTGGAGTTGGGGTTTGAAAAGGGCGACAAGATTGTAACCATCATGCGCAACCGTCCTGCCTGGAATTTTCTGGATATGGGCATCATGCTGGCCGGTATGGTCCATGTTCCCGTTTATCCGACGTTGAATGCCGAGGAATACAAGTATATCCTGAACCATTGCGACTGCAAGTGCATCGTGATAGGGATCGAAAGCATCTACCGGAATGTGGAACCTGTTCTGCCGGAGGTGCAGCAACATCCGCTGGTCTATGCCATTGACAAAATCCCCAACCTGCCGTCGTTGGAGGATTTGGTGGAGTTGGGCCGTCGTACACGCGACAAGTGGGCCCCCACGATTGAGGAGAACAAGCGCACCATCTCCACGGATGACATTGCTACTATCATCTACACGTCGGGAACCACTGGCAAGGCCAAGGGCGTGATGTTGTCGCATGGCAACATCTGCAACAATTTCCTTCCGATTGTGGAAAACCTGCAACTGTTGGATTATCATGCCAAGATGTTGAGTTTTCTGCCGTTGTGTCATGTCTATGAACGTACGGTGAACTATCATTACCAGTATATGGGCGTAAGCCACTATTATGCGGGCAGCTTGGCCACCATCGCCAAAGACATGCACGACATGCATGCCGACGGCTTTTGCGCGGTCCCGCGGGTTTTTGAGATGATGTACGACAAATTATACGCGGCCGGCAAGGATTTGAAGGGATTGAAAAAGTATATCTACTATTGGGCATTCCGTTTCGGAACGAAGTTTGATAATTATAACCAATCTCCATTGTATCTCCTATGGTATAATATTGCCGATAAATTGGTGTATAAAAAATGGCGTGACGTGCTCGGTGGTCACGAGATGACCGTGGTGTCGGGCGGCTCCTCCATTCCCGAAAAGGTTATACGCCTCTTCACGGCGGCCAAAATACGCGTGTATGAGGGTTACGGCCTGACGGAAACATCCCCTGTGATTGCGGTGAATAGTCCTCGAGACAACATCTTGAAGGTGGGATGTGTGGGCGAAATCCTGAAAGGTGTGGAATTTAAGCTGGCGGAAGACGGAGAAATCCTGACCAAAGGGCCTTGCCTGATGAAGGGCTATTATAAGGATGAAGAATATACCAAACAGGTGATTGACGAGGATGGATGGTTCCACACCGGCGACATTGGTACCTTGGTGGAGGGCCGTTTCCTGAAGATTACCGACCGCAAAAAAGAGATTTTCAAACTCTCGTTGGGCAAATACATCGCCCCGCAGGTGGTGGAAAGCAAACTGCACGAATCTCCTTATATCGAGAACGTTATGGTGATAGGGGAGAACGAGAAATTCGCATCCGCCATCATCGTACCTTCTTTCAGTGCTTTTGAAGAACTATACAAGAAACGGAAACAGCAGATTCCATCTTCCCATGAGGAAATGTTGAAGGACGAACTCTTTGTAAAGATGATGAACCATGAGGTGGAGCATGTGAATCGCACGTTGGCGGAGCACGAACGTATCAAACGCTATCGTGTGGTGGCGGACGAGTGGATTATCGGGCGGGAACTGTCGCAGACGATGAAGTTGCGCCGTAAGATCATCTACCAGAAATACGATGCGTTGTGCCGGGAGATTTATAATTATGATAAAAAGGAAACCCTTGACTGATTCCCGTTGACCATGCCGTACAAACATGACCTTCTGAATGTGAAACCGACGGAGTTTGGCCTGATGGCGGGCCGGATCCTGATTTCCGTACCATACTACAACGATTCGTTCTTCAATCGTTCGGTGGTGCTGCTTACGGATTACGAGAAGGAACATGTGGCAGGTCTTATTATCAATCGGAAAATCCCATATACGGTCAATCAGTTGGTGGATGAGATTCACTGCGATGCCCCGATGTTCCTTGGGGGACCGGTACTGCCGTCGGCGTTGTTCCTGCTACATAGTTTTGACAGTTGCAAGGCTGCCTCCGAGGTGGTGCCGGGCGTGTATGTGGGGTATGACAAGGTGCTTCTGGCACTGATTGAGCATAATGCGATACCCACCATGCACTTCAAGTTCCTGATGGGGTATGCGGGATGGTCGCCCGGGCAGTTGGAAGGGGAACTGGCACGCAATATGTGGGTGGTCGGCAACCCGACCCCGGAGCTGGTCTTCGGCACTGAACCGGAACAGATATGGCCTACGGCCGTGCGTGTGCTGGGACGCGAGTACGAACATTGGCTCAAGGTCCCGCAATATATCAATTTAAATTAAGGCTTATGCGGAAGTTTATACTTTTTTTTGTCGTATCCATGCTTGCAGCCGGCACGATGTTGGCGCAGGAGGCCTCATCGGTTGGTGCCTTTAATGGAGGCGTGCGTGTGGGCTTGACGGCATCCCAGATTTCCGGCGACAACCTCACTGGTTTCCACAAGCCGGGGGCGATTGCCGGCGTGTTTGCCAACTGCACGCTGACGGGCGACATGCGCTCCGGAAACAGAAAGTCGAAGACTGTCAATGTGGAACTGCCGGACAAGAATGTGGAATTGAATTCCAAAAGCCTTCCGGTAACCCTTGCGCTGCAAATGGAACTCGATTTTGCGATGAAGGGCAGCCATGCCACTCCTAAACAGGCCGGAGCATACGGGACGGGCAAATACACCCTCGACCTTGGCTATGCGGAAATCCCGCTTTTCTTGAAACTCTGTTTGGGCAATGTGGTGGAAATAGAGCTGCCGGGACCCGTGTTCGGTGTGAATCTCTATAAGCGGGAGCGTGACATGTACGGTCTGATACAGGGCCGTCCGCCCATGAAATGGTATGAGTTTTCGTTTATGGCAGGCATCTCCTGTATGATTCGTGGCCACCATGGGCTTAATGTGCGTTACTATAACTCCGTGTTGCCAGTCCGCAAACCCAATTGGGCGGTCAACCGTCCGATATACCAGCAGTACAACTCGGTACTGACATTCAGTTATTTCTATCAGTTTTAAGGGAAAAGCATTAAGGAAGGACAAACTCCTCTTCCACATCCCAGAATGCGCGGATATGGATGGCGCTCGGAAATTTGATGACGGGTTCCGGCTGCCGTTTTTGCATCACGTTCCCGCTATCCCAGCGTCCATTGCCGTTCAGGTCCTGAATCACGCGGATGTTGTAATCGCCCGGATCCAGATGGGCGTATGTTATAATGGTGCTTTCTGTTAGAATGTCTTCTTGTAGCAGGTTCTTGGTTGACCAAAGCTGGCAAATGTAGGTGGTTCCGTTGTTTGGCAAACGATAGTTCAGTATGAGGTTGCCGTAATCTTTTTCCGATTTTAAGGTGAAACGTGAAACCAATGAATCATGGGTTAACCCGTTGTATCCAAAGAAGATGGAATCGGGTATGAGAACAGTATAGCTCTTTTTGGTCTCAAAATGCAAATGTAATGGCAGGCTTTTCACGAAGGTGTCGGGTACCTGCACCCATGTGGTGACGGTGTCGTGCTGCGAACATGTCAGCACCGGGAAAGAGTCAACAGGCCGGATGGGGAAGGCGAAGTGCAGCGTGAGCGGCTTGAAATAGTGGCCTGCATTCCCGAACGTTATGGGGAGGCGCTTTACATCTTCTGTCTTACTGCCGCGCCCCGGATGTTTAGCCACCTTGAAAGGTTTTAGGGTGATGGTGTCACGATGACCGTCGGCGGTCAAGATGCAGGAGAATGTATCGGTGGGAATGCTTTTCATGTACCATATAATACTGTCCTGCGTGGGGTTTATGACCTGAAAATAGTCGATGTTGGGCGTGAGAACCGTTGCCTCGAAATGGGAAACAGGTGATTTGTAGGGGAAAATATAGCGTCCTGCTTCCGGATTTTCAGGACGAAGCAGTTGAGGCATGGTGTCACTGGTGATAAAGGAACGGAGAATTAAGGTGTTGGAATCAATGGCTTGTGTCCTCTCGCGTCCTGTCGTCTGTTTGGCAGTGTCAGAAGCTGGACTTACAAAAGCGGTGACAAGACTGTCGCAGAATGCGATCTCCTCATTCGGAAGGTCGTAAAGCAGATTCGAGTTGATGTCTTTCAGTGCGAAAACCGAATATTGTCCGCCGGCGATATTGGAAAAGGTGAAGCTTCCATCGGCCAAGGTCTTCGTCACATAGTCGGGGATGCGGGTGGGCGGAAATGAGTCCGTGCCGTCACGGTAAAGCACAACGAAGAAGTCTGGGGAGGCGGTGAGCTTTTCCGCATTGATGACCTTCCCCCGAAGGGCAAAAGAGTCTAAAGTGCTGCCGGTAGAGAAACTGTAATGGTAGAAACTCAGCTTGTTGCTCTCGTGATAGTCCTGTATGCAGTTGGAAAACACCATATTGTAGGTGGTGTTTGCTCTTAGGGTGTCTTGGAATTTGATGACGAGTGTCTTGTTTCGGATAAGATATTCCGGACTTGTCTCCATAGGAGGGGAAATGAGCACGTTTTCCATCGGATTGTTCAGGGTGAAAAACTCGTCAAAAGTGATTCTGATGTTCGAACCGTCAAAGTGCACGTTCTGGGTTGCGGGCTGCTCCTTGACCATCTTGGGTGGCGTGGTATCCTTGGGCCCACCGACGGGGGCCACCACCTTGGCGCATCCTCCGGCAAGGAGAAGGCAGCACAGCAGGATGGGAAAGCATGAACGCAATGACATGATATTCTGTGTTTTACTTCTGGTTGAAAACAATTATTGCTCGAAATCAGAGGTGTTGATGCTGTAGTATGTCACATCCTCCCGCTTGGTCCAGCCCTGCGACTGCCAGAAGCGGTTTCCGATTTCGTTGGTGTTCATGACTAACAGGCCGCTCTTCTTGATACCGGCTTTTTCGATGACATCATATACGGCGTGGAGGAGCTGTTTGCCGATGCCCTGATTACGAAGGTCGGCACGCACCACGGTATGGTAGATGTAGGCACGCCGCCCGTCGATGCCGCAGAGGATGACGCCCACAATCTTTCCCTCTTGCAGGGCCACGAAGTTGGAATCTGGATTCTTCTGGATGAATTTGGTGATGCCGGCCTCTGAATCATCAAAGCTTCGGAGTGCCATTCCTTCCGTAATCTTCCACAAATCATATACTTGCGGGTAGTCGGCAACGGTCATCAGTCGTATTTGGGTATTGGTTGACATATTGATATTTTAGATTTGAACATTAGGCTGCAAAAGTAAAAAAAATTAGTCAACCAAATCGGGAATTCACGTTGTTTTAATTGAACAACTGCTCAATGGTGTCCTTGTACTTTTCAAGAAGCTTGTTACGTTTGAGTTTCAACGTGGGGGTGAGTTCACCCGTTTGGACGGTCCACTCATAACTGATTAAGCGATAACGTTTCACTTTCTCGGTGTCGCCGAAGAATTTGTTGTACTGGTCCACAATCTTGGCGAATTTCTTCAGCACATCCGGATGGGTGATCATCTCCTCGTTGGTGGTGTAGGGGATTTCTTTGGAGGCGCACCATGAACGGAGGTCCTGGAAGTTGGGCACGATGAGTGCGGCGGCGTACGGCTTGTTTTCACCCACCACCATGATATTGTCGATGAGGGAATCCTCTGCGAACTTGTTCTCAATCAGGGTGGGCACGACATATTTGCCGAAGGCGGTCTTGAACATCTCTTTTTTTCGACCGGTGATTTGGAGGTGGCCGTCGGCGGTGAGCTTGCCCAAGTCGCCGGTGTGGTACCAGCCTTCGCTGTCAATAGCTTCAGCCGTTTGTTCGGGCAGCTGGTAATAGCCCTTCATGACGTGATTACCCTTGGTGAGGATCTCCCCGTCGCTGCCGATGCGCACCTGTGTGCCGGGAAGCACCTTGCCCGCCATGCCGAACTTGAAGCCCCCTTTGAAGAAGTTGCCCACTGCAATCACCGGTGATGTCTCCGTGGTGCCGTAGCCCTCCACCACGCGGATGCCCATGGCCCAGAATATCCGGGATATCTTGGTCTGGATGGCCGCACCACCCGTCACAATGACATCCAGATTGCCGCCAAGAGCCTTGTACCATTGGTTCAATACCAGCTTCCTGGCCCATTTCAATTTCCGATTGTATCCCTTGCTTTTGTTGAAATCAAATTCCAAGGCCACATCGTTGGCCCAGAAGAAGATTTTGCGCTTGATGCCCTTGAGTTTCCGGCCCTGTGCGAGAATCTTGTCGTAGATCTTCTCTAACAGTCGCGGCACAGTGGTGAATATATCCGGCTGCAACTCAACCATGTTCTCTTGGATTCGTGCCAGGTTTTCAGCATAATAGATGGAGATGCCCAAATACTGCCAGCAGTAGTTCATCATGCGCTCATATACGTGGCACAATGGAAGATAGCTCAAGATTCGGTTGTGCGTCTTGGTTGGGATGATGGGCAGCACGCCATACACGTTTGTCAGGAAATTGCGATGTGTCAGCATCACGCCTTTGGGGTTGCCCGTGGTGCCGGAGGTATAAACGTAGGAGACCACATCGTCGGGCAGGATGCTATCCTTGATCTGCTGCAGATACTGAGGACACGGGTTTGCCCGTCCCAACTCAACGACCTCGTTCAGATGGCGGTAACCACGCAGGTTACGGAAGGTGTAAACCCGCTCTGGAAGGCCGGGGATGTTCTCGATGACATTGGTGATCTTCTTCAAAAGCTCCCAGCCCGACACGAAAATCATCTTGATGTTGGCATCGTGCAGGATATAGTTGTAATCGCTTTCGCTGATTGTGGGATAGATGGCCACGTGGATGGCCCCGATCTGCATGATGGCCATGTCGAGGAAATTCCATTCGGGACGGTTGGCCGTGATGGTGGCAATGCAGTCGCCCTTGCTGATGCCTAACTGGAGGAGGCCGTAGGAAATGTCGTTCACAATGCGCACATAGTCGCGTGTGCTATAGCGCACCCAGTTGCCGTTTTCCTTGCCGCATATAGCATCCTCTACAGGATACTCGTTGAGGTAATTGTCTAATATGTCGAATAATCGGGTTACTTCCATGACGAAAAAATCATGGCGCAAAGATACAATCTTTTTTGTTATATGGCATTCCGCACATTCACCATTAACTGCGAGAGCATGTTTTTGGCCCGCAGGAGCTGGATTTTCACGTTGGAGAGGGTTATGTTCAGCATGTCGGAAATCTCCTCGTAGGAGAGTTCGTCATAGTAGCGCAATTCAATGACCTTGCGGTATTTTTCCGGCAGCTGTTGTACGGCGGAACGAAGCATCTGCATCCGCTGCTTGACGATGACTTCCTCCTCCGGGGTGGGGGAGGGGGTTGTCTGCGACCGGTCGATGAGCTGTTCGGCGGTGCCGGTGTACAGGTCGTCGTCAATGTACTGCGGCGAGTTGTTCTTGTGCCGGATGTAGTCGATGCTGTTATTGACGGCTATACGATACAGCCAAGTGGAAAAGGCGTACTGCGGCGTGTATTTGTCCAAATAACGGAAGGCCTTGCCGAAGGTCTCCAACGTGAGGTCTTCCGCATCATCGCTGTTTTTCACGATTTTGATGAGCATGAAGTAGATGCTGTCACGATACAGCCGCATCAGCTCGGCGTAGGCCTGCTGGTCGTTGTGGTCCAAGGCTTTACGCAGAAGGACGTAGTCGCGTTTCGCTTTGTCGGTGGTGCAGGGATTCTCCATTATAATTATAAAAATCTTTGATGATTAACTTTGGCAGACAGGTAATATATCGGGTTCAGGACGGCAAACACCAGGTCGTACAGGAGCAGGCAGGGGATAATCTGTTTCTCGTTCAGCTTCTTGGCGGCGAAACCGAAAACCAGATACTGGCTTAAAATGCGGGCGGCAGCGATGCCGAGGACAATGAACAAGTAGGTGAGATGCGGCACGTTTGCGACAATTGCCAAGGCCAGCGTGATGTAGAACAACAGGTTGATGACACCATACGTGTTAAGGAACAACCGGTTGCGCAGGGTGTTGTATCGTCGGGTGAAATAGAGGCCCTCCTTATGGTCGCGCCAGTAGCGGTGGTTGGCCCCGCGCTGAAGCACCGTGAAGGCATCCTGCGAGTATTCGATTTCCGTGTTGTCGCGGTTGGCTGCCCGGCTGATGAAAATGTCCTCTTCGCCGTAACGGATGTGGTTATGCGCGGCAAACCCCTGCTGCGCCGTGAACAGCGAGCGTGCAAAGGCCATGTTGCGGGCATCTCCACGATAGGTGGAATGCATTTTCGCTAAGGAAAAATACTGCACGGCGTTGACCAGCGTGTCGAAATGCAGCAGCCGGTTGAACGGATTGTTGCGGCGCTCGTACGTGCTGTAACCCAACACGATCTTGTTGCGACCCACGAAATTGCCGGCCATCAGTTTTAACCACTGCGTGGATGTCGGACAGCATTCGGCATCGGTGAGGAGGATGTGCTCGTAACTGGCACAGCGTATGCCCATGGAGATGGCGAACTTGCGCCCCCGGATGGTCGTCACCGCCGAATCCAGGTTCACCAGCTTGATGTTCGGGTACTGGTTTTTGTATTCCAAGACCAAAAGTTCGGTCTCATCCTGCGAGTTGTCATCCACGATGACCAACTCGTACTGGCCGTATTGCTGGCTCAGCAGGCGGGGCAAGGACTTCATCAGCACGGAAGCCGCATCTTTCACCACCATGACAATGGACACCGGAACAGGATCCATCGCCACGGCTTTCTTCTTCTTCAAGAAGGCGAAGCGGGCATACCCCAAATAGTAATACATGAGCTGCACCAGCGTCACAACAGCAAACAGCACAAGCATCATGATCGGAAGAATATCTTCGAACATAGGTTAAGGTGGTTTGGTTAGGTTTGATATGCAAAAATATTTTTTTAGTATAAATAATTATCGTATTTTTGCCGCATTTTACTAACAAGATGAAGTTTATAATTGAAAAATCGGATGAAAAAAGCAGCGCCAGGGCTGGTGTGATCACCACAGCACATGGCCGGATCGAGACCCCCATCTTCATGCCCGTGGGTACGTTAGGTGCGGTAAAGGCGTTGCATATCAGGCAATTGGATGAAGATGTCCATGCCCAAATCATATTGGGAAACACCTATCACCTCTATATGAGGCCCGGCACCGAGGTGCTACGCGAGGCAGGCGGCCTGCACAAGTTCAACGGATGGAATAAGCCCATTCTCACCGACAGCGGCGGCTTCCAAGTCTTCTCCCTCAGCCACCGGCGTAAAATCAACCCCGAGGAGGGTGTCTGGTTCCAATCGCACATCGATGGTTCCCGGCACCTCTTCAGTCCCGAGAAGGCGATGGACATCCAACGCTCCATCGGCGCCGACATCATCATGGCTTTCGACGAGTGCATCCCGTACCCGTGCGACTATGCATACGCGAAGAAGTCGATGGAAACGACTTTCCAGTGGCTTAAGCGCTGCATCCGCCGACTGGAGGAGGAACCGCCGTATTACGGTTACGAACAGACGCTATTCCCCATCGTGCAGGGCGGCATCTACCATGATCTCCGTCTTAAATCGGTGGAGCATGTGGTGTCGATGAACTGCGACGGCAATGCCATCGGTGGCGTGGCTGTGGGTGAACCCACGGAGCAGATGTACGAAATCGCCGAACTTTGCTGCAGCGCCCTCCCCAAGGACAAACCCCGCTATTTGATGGGCGTGGGTACCCCGGCTAACATCATCGAGAACATTGCCCTCGGTGTGGACATGTTCGACTGCGTCATGCCTACGCGCAACGGACGTAACGGCATGATCTTCACGTGGGACGGCATCCTAAACATGAGAAATGAGAAGTGGAAATTCGATTTCACTCCCATAGATGCCAACAGCGACCTTTTCGCCGACAGAGAGTACACGCGGGCCTATCTGCGCCACCTCTATGTGGCAGATGAGATGCTCGGCCCGATGATTGGCAGCATCCACAACCTCCATTTCTACTTGGATTTGGTGAAAACCGCCCGCCAGAAGATTGTGGAGGGCACGTTCGCCTCTTGGAAAAACGAAATCATCCCCAGGTTGACCACACGTCTTTAATCTATTTAAAAAACAGGGTTTTATATGAAGAGAATAATTATAACTGTCTTATTAATAATAGGATATAGTGTTTTATCTACAGCGCAGAATCAGACTTCGCCACGTCAGTACAATGCCTCGCTCTTCGGTATAAAATCCGATGGTGTGACGATGAACACCCGTTCCATTCAGAAGGCGTTGGACTGGATTTCCGAACAGGGTGGGGGAGAACTCACCTTCTGGGTGGGTCGTTACCTCACCGGATCTGTTCATCTGCGTTCCAATGTGACCATCCGTTTGTTGGAAGGAGCCGTCCTGGAAGGCTCCGCCAATCCCTACGACTATGATAAGATTTGCGGCACGTATGCGCTGGTGATTGGCGAGAAATGCGACCATGTGGCCATCGTTGGCAAAGGCAACATCATTGGGCATGGGCGCGAGCTTGGCAACAATTTCGCACAGCAGGTCCATGCTGGCATCCTCAAGGATGCGCTTAAATATGATCGGGTATCCTCCCGTCCGCGGCTTATTTACCTGCGTGAGTGTAATCATGTCGAGATTCAGGATATTACATTGAAAGATGCTGCTGAATGGGTACAGACCTACGACCAATGCACGGATGTGTTGGTGGACCATATCTTTGTGGAAAGTTGCGCCTATTGGAACAATGATGGTATTGATATTGTGGATTGCAATGGTTTTTTGTTGAAAAACAGCTATTTCAACTCGTCAGATGATGCCATTTGCTTGAAATCGCACAGCAAGGATGCGCTTTGTCAGAATGTGGAAATCCGTCATTGCACGGCGCGCTCCAGCGCCAACGGTATCAAGTTAGGCACATTCGGGTTGGGCGGCTTCAAAAACATTCGTATCATCGACAACACCGTATATAACACGTATCGCAGCGCCATTACCATTCAGAGTGTGGACGGTGGCATCTGTGAGAATATTCTGGTTGACAGCTTAATAGCCAATAATGTGGGGAATCCCATTTATATCGTGGTTGGAGATCGTCGCCGTCCCGCTGGCAAAATGAGCACCATGAAGAACATTACCGTACGCAACGTGGCCTGTACCGTGCCAGCCACCAAAGCGGATGCCGGCTACGAGTACGAAGGACCCATCGAAGACAACCCTCGCAACATATCGCCGTCCTCTGTCGTTGGGCTGCCGGAATCCCATATCGAAAATGTGGTGTTGGAAAATATTATGTTAAATTACCCGGGCGGCGGCGATTCGATGGTGGCCCGTGTGCGGCCCGACGAGCTGGACAGGGTGCCGGAGATGCCGAAAGCTTATCCTGAGTTTTCCCAGTTCAAGGAACTCCCGGCGTGGGGCTTCTTCGTGCGCCATGTGGATGGTATCACTTTCAGAAACGTCCAACTTACCGCGCAGAAATCCGATTACCGATTGCCGTTTGTCCTGGACGATGTCAAATCCGCGTCCTTTGACAAGACTTCCGCACAGATGTCCGGAAACGCGGTCAGCGATGAAAATCTGGTTTTCGAGCGTCGGTAGATACGATTGGTGGACACGCGATTTTCGGGCGGATAATCGTATCGGGCTCGAATATTGAATTCTCAGCGCGATATTGTTTCGCGATTTCCGATGTGCGATTCAGGATTGTTTTGTATCGTTGGGCAAATAGCCTCAAGCCGTGAACCTGTACGTTTATACGGAGATTTCGGTTTGTCCGATAATTTATATTATGTTAAATTGATATATTTCCCCTCCATATTTATTACATTTATTCTCTCCCCGCATTGGCTACATATCTGCATGCCATTTTGATGGAAACATTCTAATTCTATTCCCCTTTCTCCCTATGGACAGTGTGGCGGAATTTGAGCATGGCGAGGTTCAGCTCAAGCGTGGTGTCGCTGCTCTGCTTCGGCAACACGTCCGACATCAGGTCCTCCACCAATTGGCCGCTGCGGTGAAGCAGCCTCCTCTGCGCGTCCTTATCTTCTTGTTGTTGGGGAATCTCCACAATCACCCGCGACAGCTCCTTCAACTTGGCGTATGCCTCCACAATGGCGATGGTGGTCTGCACCGCCCGCGGACTCTTCAAAATGGTCGCTAACATGTAAAGCCCCTTTTCGGTGAAAGCTTTGGGAATAGATGTCGAATGTTTCTGACGATTGAACCGGTCGAAATTTTCGACCAGTTCTTGTTTTTCATTTTCAGACAATTCCAGCACATACCCTTCCGGAAACTTTTCCGGATTGTTGTTTACTGCTTCGTTAATTCGCTTGGTTTCCACACCGTACAATTCGGCCACATCACAGTCCAAAGTGCAAAAAACGGAAAATCTGCACTCCGGCCAAGACGTGGCGAAGCAGACGAAAATTTCGGAGTTTTTCGGGGATTCTGCCGCGAAACGGCCACGCCCTACACTGATTACTATTCACTGACTACTGATCACTGATCAATAGTCGTGGAGACAGCGGACAGAACATCCGATGCTCTTGGTGCAGTAGCCCCCGCCTATGTTGTTCGTGCTGTAGCGCAGGTAGCGGTAGTAGGCGTTGTTGTTGCTGCTCTGCGCAGAACTCCAAAAGGTGGCCTGTATGCCCGCGTTGTAGGACGACGAGATGAAGTGGCCTGCCGGAAGGGCGGAAAAGCCCGTGGCGTTGTTTGTACTCTGGTTGTTTCCGACAAAACAGTTGACGTAGTAGTAGTTGCCCCAACCGATACTGTCCGCCAACGCCTTGGCGATATAACTGGTATTCCCTTCACACAAATACTGGCATTGGCTGCTCACATGGTCGGTCAGTTGTGTCCATTCTGCATCGCTCGGCAAGTGCCAGCCCGCAGGACAGATGCCTCTGCGGTGGCCGGTGAAATTCACCGACACCGCATTACTGGAGCTTATGTTCACGCTCGTCTCCCCGTAGGCCGTTTTAAACGTATCCACCGCCGCATTCCAGTTATAGAGCAGGCCATAGTTCATCAGCGCATATGTCGTCGAGTCGTTGTTGTACCAGCGAGCCTGCTTGCCTGTATAGGTATAGTCAGTTCCGACAGCCGGGATGAGATAGGTTCCCGTGCTCGGCGAGGTGGTTGTCCGCAGGTTGTCCCGCATCCAGCACTGATTGCCAATCTGCACAGTGGCATACACGTTGTCCTCGTGGTCCGTCACCGTGGGGGTGCCCAGACAGGGCTGGCCATCGATGTTTTGGGTAAAGCAACGTTGCTCCCCATACGCTGTTCCACCGCTGTTCGTAGCGTATGCGCGCACATAATAGGTGGTACCGAAAATAAGACCTGTCATATTGCTGGTGAAATCACCCATGCCGCTACCATCAGTGGTATGGCTGTCACTCACCGTCGGGTTTTGGGAGGTGTTCCAGCACACACCGCGACTGGTGACAGGGGCTCCACCCATATTCGTCACATTGCCACCGCAGGTCGCCGTGGTGGCCGTTATACAGCTTACATTATTGGTGGTTATCGTGGGTAAGGTGACAGATGTTGTGAAAATGCGCTGCTGGCCATACGCCGTGTCCACACTATTCACTGCGTATGCCCGCACATAATAGGTGGTGTTTTCTGACAGATTGGTGAGATAGCAAGTGAACGCTCCCAAACCATCCCCATTGGAAATGTGGTTTTCGTTAAACACAGGGTTGGGCGTAGTGTTCCAACAGATACCGCGCGCTATCACGCTATAGCCTCCATCATCCACCACATTACCACCACATGTGGCTCTGGTAGGTTGGATGTTCGTAACTTCATCGGTGGTTACGGTGGCCATGCCGGCGGGGGCTGTCGCATTGAAATTCAGCACAAAGTTCTCCGATACAATTTGATTTTTATGAATCGTTTGGCTGGTGTATTCCGTACCATTTATATTGACATAACCAATGTACACCATCTCATCCCCAAGATTAAAGGGACTGGTGATAATGCCTTTTGGATCGCTCTTCCGTTGCAATATTCCTGAAACTCCCGCGTATTCTACCCTATTTATTGCCCCTTCTCCTGTATTCACCATCTTGATGGAGGATGTTTTCCCGTTTTGGCGGGCGGTCAGAATGTATGTGCCGGGGACGGCAACAGTCAGAGTGAATTGGTGGACTCCCGCTTGGATGTTGCCAAATTTCTGTGATGCCACCATACGGCCGTTCATGTCCAACATCTCCATCGTCACCTCGCCAGCCTCCGATGTTGTCAGCGTTGCGTTCGTGGTGACATCAAAAGGATTCGGATTGTTTTGGGCAAGGGCAAAGCCCTTTATAAACACATTCTCCTCAATGCCAGTTCCTCCCATCACTATAACGGTGTCAGGATAGTAGATGGTTTCTTGCCAGCTCCGTGTCACATTGCCAATCTCCACCCGATCAAAAGGGATGAAATGGTTGTCGGCATCGCGACCGGTGAAGGTAAGCGTAACCGTTTGGGCAAATACAGCCGTAATGCCGACAAAAGTCGTCATCAGAATACAAATGATTTTTTTCATTTTCTGTAACAAATAATATTAAATAGTAGGGTTTATGATTTTAGACAAAAGATATCCGATATAATCGCCAATCGTAAACCGCAAACCGTAAATCGCACACCTTCCCTACTCGTTCTTGGCACGGATCTCCTTTTTCCACTTGGAGGTCATGCTGCGGAATTTCAGTCCGATGACGCCGAAGATGGCCTCGCGGAAGATACCGCCGCTCATTTTGGAGGTGCCCATGGTGCGGTCGCGGAAGATGATGGGCACTTCCACAATCTTGAACCCGAGCTTGTAGGCGGTGTACTTCATCTCGATCTGGAAACCATAGCCGATATGCTTGATGGCATCGAAATTGATGGCCTTCAACACGTTGGAACGGTAGCACTTGAATCCGGCGGTGGTGTCGTGCACGGGAATGCCTAACACGGTGCGCACATACATGGATCCGAAATAGGACATCATCAGTCGCCCGAGCGGCCAGTTCACCACGCTGATGCCGTTGCAGTAGCGGGATCCGATGGCCAGGTCGGCGTTCTGCTCGATGCAGGCGTCATACAGCCGCTGCAGGTCGTGCGGATCGTGGCTGAAGTCGGCATCGCACTCGAACAGGAAATCGTAATCGCGGGCCAGCCCCCACTTGAAACCGTGGATATAGGCCGTGCCCAACCCTAACTTGCCGCTCCGTTCCTCGATGAACAGCTTGCCGTCAAATTCCGGCATGAGGCCTTTTACAATATTGGCGGTGCCGTCGGGACTGCCGTCGTCGATGATTAAAATGTGTACATCAATCAATCCGAAGATGGTACGGATGATGTTTTCGATGTTCTCCTTTTCGTTGTACGTCGGGATGATGACTAATCTTTTATCCATTGTGCGATAGTTTTATTTATTCAAAATGATGTAAACGGGCAAATGGTCACTATAGCCGCCCTGGTAGATGCCGCCGGCAAACATGCGGAACGGGTAATCCATATAGGAGCCTGATTTGGTGAACAGGAAATCCTTGCGGAAGACATGTGCGGACTGATACTTGTACCCTTTCGCGGGGAATACAAGTCCGCCGGAGATGATGATGTTGTCGAGCATCTCCCAGGAATCGCGATAGGCGTAGGAGCCGATACCGTCGCGGTACATCTTCCACATGGGGTTATACAAATCGTTGGATGTCACGTTTTTGATGTTTGTTTTTGTGCCGAGGCACTCCATGATGGCCTTGGAGTTGGGGTTATCGTTCAGGTCGCCCATGATGATGATTTTAGCTCCATGATGCTTGGTGAGGATGCCGGTAGCGATGTCGTGCGAGAGCGTGCCGGCAGCGAGACGGCCGGGCAGGCTCCTGCGTTCGCCGCCCGACTTGGATGGCCAGTGGTTGACCAGCAGGAAGAGCGTGTCGGTGCCGTCCAGAATGCCGGTCATCAGCCACTGGTCGCGCGAGATGAACTCGGGCTGGCCAGGGACCACTAACGGGAAGGCGGCGGTGTCGATTACGGTGAAACGGGCCGGATTGTAAAGGAAAGAGACATCTACCCCACGGCGGTCGGGTGAGTCGTGATGGCACACCTTAAGCCCGAAGGGACGAAGCCGTTCGGTGGAAACCAGATCAAGCAGAACCTTCTCGTTCTCCACCTCAGAGACGCCGAGCACCACCAGTCCGCCGTCCAATTTCATCATTTCGGAAATCACTTGCGACAGACGTTCCAGCTTTTGCAGGTAGCGTTGGGATGTCCATTGGTAGTCCCCGTTGGGCAGAAACTGTTCGTCGTTCTTGGTCGGGTCATTGATGGTGTCGAAAAGGTTTTCCACGTTGTAAAACCCTATTACAGCTTTTGATGGTGTGTTTTGTGCTGAAACAGAATATGTTATGGCAATAATTAAGACCAAAACAGGTAGGAGTCTCTTTTTCATGTTTAAAATGCAGTTTAAAACGGCAAAAGTACAAAAAAAAATCAAGAAACGGTGGAAATAAATTTTTAACACTTTCCGGAAGATGTTGCATTTTTTTATATATTTGCAACCTTAAAAAAATCACATCGCGCTATTCTTCGCGCTTTTAGAAAAATTGGGGATTTGAAATTTTAAAATAATAATTACAAGGTATTTATGGAAAAGACAAAAGGCAAAATCATGTTTGTTGACGATAGCGAGAATCTTCGCTATGTCATTAAAGATTATTTGGAACTGAACGGCTACGAAGTCGTGGATTTCAACAACACGGACGCCGCCGCCCGCAGTTACAACACGAATCTGTACGATTTGTGCATCATTGACATTATGACCGCCGGACGCGACGGCTTCACCCTCCTTCAGGAGATCCGCCGCATAGACGAGGATGTGCCCGTCATCATCCTCACCGCCCGCGCCAGCAAAGAGGAGCGCATCAAGGGCTTCAAGCTGGGTTGCGACGACTACATCGCCAAGCCGTTCAGCATCGAGGAACTCGAGCTCCGCATCCAGGCGATCCTGAAACGTTGCCGCAAGGCTCGTCCTGTCACGGATGTCATTTTCCAGGAGCGAATCTACAAGATGGGCAACTTCACCTTCAACTACAGCGGCATGCAGCTCATCCACCCCACCGTCACCCGCACGCTCACCCGCAAGGAGGCCGAACTGCTCAAGCTCCTCCTCGACCATAAAAACAAACTCATCCCTCGTGAAATCATTCTTAAGGAAGTCTGGGGCGACGAAGACCAGACGGTTGGCAGAAGCATGGACGTGTTCCTCACCAAGCTCCGTTCCTACCTGCAGGTGGACGATATTGGCCATATCATGCCGAAAGTCAAGGGCAAACGCAAAGTGGTGTACGAAGAGGGCTACCAGCCGCTCGTCGAGATCTGCAACGCCCATGGCACCGGTTTTATTTTGAAAGTCAGAGAATAACATACTCCACCCTACCCTGCTGCCATGAATATGATGATTGACAGATTATTCGAGAAAGTGTCCGCCAACGGCCATGTGTGCGTCGGACTGGACACCGATTATTCCTATTTGCCGGAATCTTTTGCGCAACAGTATCCGACCGTGGAGGACGGTCTTTTCCAATTCAACAAGGCGTTGATTGACGCCACTTTGGATGTGGCCGCCTGCTACAAAGTGCAGATTGCCTATTATGAATCATACGGGCTTCCAGGCTTAAAGGCTTACTGTAAGACATTGCAATATCTTCGCAAGAATCAGGCTGTTACTATTGCTGATATCAAGCGCGGCGACATAGCCAAAACAGCGGAGATGTATGCCAAGGCGCACTTCACTGGCGATTTTGAGGCCGACTTCATCACTTTGAGTCCCTATATGGGCCTCGACAGTCTGAATCCTTATCTTCCCTACGTCAAAGAGCAAGGAAAGGGACTCTTTGTCCTGATTCGCACTTCGAATGAGGGGGCCAAGGATATCGAGTACCTCCCTACGGGCGACCAGCGCGTGTATCATGTGGTGGGCAAGAAAATCAACGAACTCGGCAAGGAATTCGTAGGACAATGCGGCTTTTCCGGCGTTGGCGGCGTGATGGGTTGCACCCATTCCGATGAGGCGGCGGAGATTCGTGCCATGCTGGATACGACCTTCTTCCTGATTCCCGGTTATGGGGCACAAGGTGGTAAGGCTGAGGATATTGCCAAGTATTTGAAAGACGGTAACGGAGGTGTGGTCAACTCTTCGCGGGGCATCTTGCTTGCCTATCGAAAACAGGAACATGGCGAACAGGATTTCGCGGGTTGTGCCCGACAGGAGGCCATACGTATGCGCGACGACATTCTCCGTGCCATCGCTGAAAACCAATAACATTATGGAATATTTTGAAACCAAGGTCGTCGGCCAGGAACGGATTACGGACGACATCTTCGTGCTGAAGGTGGAACGCCGGGATGCTGTGGTGGCCGCCGGCCAGTTTTTTATGCTGAAATGCTGGGACAACGAGTTGACACTCATGCGTCCGATCAGCCTGTTCAAGGCGGATGAGCACACATTATATTTTATGTACCGAGTTATCGGCAAGGGCACGCGGCGGCTTTCCATCCTGCGCACGGGCGATTCTATCATGCTCTTAGGCTCTTTGGGCACAGGCTTTCCCGTGCAGGAGGTCTCGGGCAAGGTGGCCCTTGTGGGCGGCGGATTGGGCATCCCTCCACTCTGCCAGACGGTCCGCGAACTTCACGACCTCGGTGTCGAGACGGATGTCTTCGTGGGTTACCGCGACACTCCGTTCGCCTTGGTGGACTTCGAACCATACGCACATGCCATTTTCGTTGCCACGGAGAAAGGCAATGAAGGCTATCGCGGCTTTGTCACCGACCTGCTGAAGCCGGAAGATTACGACGCGGTATTCACCTGCGGTCCGGAGATAATGATGCGCAAGGTGGCCGCTATATGCGATGCGACGAACACGCCCTGCTGGTGCTCCATGGAGCACCGGATGGCCTGTGGCATCGGAGCTTGTTTCGGTTGCAGCATCCGCACGCCGGAGGGCATGAAGAGAGTTTGCAAGGACGGTCCCGTCTTCCCAGCCCACCTGTTGTTTCAAAAATAAAAAACGAATGTCATGACTTTATCCACGACCATAAACGGAGTTTTCTTCAAAAATCCCATCATCGCCGCATCTGGCACGTTTGGCTTCGGCGGCGAGTACAACGAACTGTATGACGTGGGCTGCCTCGGTGGTATCAGCTCTAAGGGATTGACACTCAATCCTAAAGACGGAAACGAGGGTGTTCGTGTCTATGAGACGCCATCGGGTATGATGAACAGCGTGGGGCTGCAGAACCCTGGTGTGGAGGCTTTCATTCGGGACGGGATTCCTGCGATGCGCAAGCTCGACACCGTGTTGATTGCCAACATGGGAGGTAGCTGCATAGAGGATTATGTGGCGGGCGCGGAAATGCTTTCCAAAGCTGACATTGACATGTTAGAACTCAACATATCCTGTCCCAATGTGAAGAGCGGCGGCATGGCATTCGGGCTGAAGGCCGATGTGGCGAAGGAGGTGGTGACTGCCGTGCGTCAGGTGTGCAGCAAGCCCTTGATGGTCAAAATGTCGCCCAACGCGGAGAATATCGTCGAGATGGCACTCGCCTGCGAGGAGGCCGGTGCCGATTCACTCTCGTTGGTGAACACCTTCCAGGCTATGGCCATTGACATCCGAACTCGGAAATCCGTATTCCAGAATCTGTACGCCGGGCTTTCGGGTCCGGCCATCAAGCCGATTGCCCTTCGCATGGTCCACTCGGTATGCAAGGCCGTGCATGTGCCCGTGGTCGGTATCGGCGGCATCGCAACCGCCACTGATGTGCTGGAATTTCTCATGGTCGGGGCCACAGCTGTGCAGATCGGAACGGTGAACTTCAACAACCCCACGGCGGGTCGCGACATCCTTAACGATTTGGAGCAACTCTGCCAGCGGGAAGGCATTGACGATTTGTCACAGATTCGCGGAATCTTGTAGTTTTTTTGAATTTAAACTTTTTTTTATATGAAGACAATAGAATTAACCTCCAAGATCATTGTCTATGAGGACCTCAGTGAGGTGCCGGCCGAGTTGATGGCGCTCATCGCACAGGCAGAAGAGGCGGCGCGGCGCGCGTACGCCCCCTACTCCCGTTTTCAAGTCGGGGCGGCGGTGCTGATGAACAACGGCAAGGTCGTCACCGGCTGCAACCAGGAAAACGCCGTCTTTCCGGCTGGTCTCTGTGCGGAGCGTACGGCGGCGTTTGCGGCATCGGCCCAATACCCGGAGGTCCCCTTCTCCAAAATTGCTGTCACGGCCATCAATCCGGTGGAGGTGCTGAAGCAGCCGGTTTCGCCCTGTGGGAGTTGTCGGCAGGTGCTGTTTGAGTATGAAAGCAAATTCAACCAGCCGATAGAGGTTATTCTCGCCGGACAGGAAGGTCCTGTCTATCATTTCCGCTGTGTCGCCGACCTGTTGCCCTACACATTCCATGCCGGATTTTTGCCGTAATAGGGCGGGTTGTTCATAACTTTATGGAAGTCGGGTGGAAGCCTGACTTTTTTTTTTCGATATTTGCGGCCTGATCCAATAACAATTCTCTTTTTTTTAATTTATGGAAAACAAGACTGTTACAGATAAAAGACAGGCGAAAGGGTTATCGTATAACCGGATGGAGACGCTGATGGGGGTTACGGGAAAACTCACTCCCCAGGCCGTTGAATTCGAGGAGGCTGTGCTGGGTGCCTTGATGATTGATGAGGATGCCGTTACTGCCGTGCTGGATGTGTTATCGCCCAAGATGTTCTATGTGGAAGCCCACCAGCATATCTTCTCCGCCATTAACAAATTGTTCGGCATGGCCGAGCCCATCGACCTGCTGACGGTAACCAACCAGTTGCGCAAAGACAAACTTTTGGATCTGGTAGGCGGCGCATCCTATCTGGCGATGCTCACCAACAGGGTGACATCCTCGGCCAACATCGAATACCATGCCCGCATCGTGATGGAGAAGTTCGTTGTCCGCGAGTTGATTCAGAACTGTAACAGTATCATTGCGGACTCCTATGACGAATCGGCGGATGTGCTGCAATTGCTCGATCAGGCGGAAACGAAGATTTTCAATATCATAGAAAGCAATTTCAAGCGCGACAGCAAAGAGTTGCACCAGGTGGTCCGCTCAGCCCTTGACAATCTCAATCAGCTTCGTGAGAACACGGACGAATTGCAGGGCGTGCCTTGCGGCATCCGGGCCATCGACGAGAAAACCGGAGGTTGGCAGAAATCCGATCTGATCATCATGGCTGGTCGTCCTGGTATGGGTAAGACCTCCTTTGTACTCTCCATCGCCCGCAATGCTGCCATCGATTACAATATGCCGGTGGCCTTCTTCTCTCTGGAAATGTCAGCCCAACAGCTGGTACAGCGTATGTTTTCCATGGAGTCAGGTGTCGATTCCGAACATATCTCCAAAGGGAACCTGACCGCAGAAGAATGGCAGAAGCTGATGGACAATGTGGGCAAACTGGAATCTTCCAACCTGATTATTGACGACACGCCCGCCCTCTCTGTCTTCGACTTGCGCGCCAAATGCCGCCGGCTGAAACACAAATATGACATCAAACTGGTCATCATCGACTACCTGCAGTTGATGCAGGGCAAAGCGGATGGCTCAGCCAAAAACGGTAACCGCGAACAGGAAATCAGTTATATCTCCCGTTCTCTGAAGGCGTTGGCCAAGGAACTGGATGTGCCGGTCATTGCTTTGGCTCAGCTGAGCCGTGCTGTGGAAGTCCGCGGAGGCAGCAAACGACCGATGCTATCAGACCTTCGTGAGTCAGGTTCCATCGAACAGGATGCTGATATGGTCTTGTTTATCTATCGCCCTGAATATTATAAATTTGACGCATTCGAAGACGACACTCCTTCTGCGGGCCTTGCTGAAATCATGTTTGAGAAGAACCGTCACGGTAGCAATGGCAATGTACGCGTCCGCTTCCAGAAACAATACACGAAATTCTCGGATGTGGATACCGCCGTTTTCGCGGAGGGCGAGAGCGATCCGATAGCTCCCCGGATTCTCCCCAACGCACAATTCGACACGATAGAGGCCAGCTTCAACAATGATGACGGCCAAACGTATGAAGACAATGGCCAGCTGTATGATTTAAACACGAAGGACGACACAATGCCTTTCTAAAATGAAAAAGTTATCAATGGAAGAATTGCACCGCATCACCCCTGAACAGTTCAAAGTTCAGGAGAAAGTGCCGGTGGTGGTGGTCTTGGACAGTATTCGCAGCATGAACAATGTGGGATCCATTTTCCGCACCTGCGATGCTTTTAAGATTGAAAAACTGTATTTGTGCGGCATCACGGCGTGCCCGCCCAACAAGGAAATCAGCAAGACGGCTCTGGGGGCGACGGAGAGCGTGGACTGGGAATATGCGGAAGATGTATTGCCGCTGGCCGAGCGTTTGAAACAGGATGGATATGCCGTTCTGATGGTTGAACAAGTGGACGAATCCCGGAAATTGCAGGATGTCAATTTTAATGATTATGAAAAAGTGGCCTTGGTGGTGGGCAATGAAATCTATGGCGTGGACGAACGTTTGCTGCCCGTCTGCGATGCTGCCGTGGAAATTCCGCAGTTCGGAACCAAACACTCTCTGAATGTGACAATTGCTGCCGGTATCGTCATTTGGGAGGCCGTGCGCCAAATGGCCCTATAAAGCCCATTTCCCAACCAACTGAGCCAACTGGTCCAAAGCATCATCCACCGTGACGGCACCTGTAAGCCGTTGCTTCCCTTTGTAAACGCATACCATTCCGTGCGAAGCCCCTACGATGCCGAAATCCGCATCTGCCATCTCCCCTGGCCCGTTGACAATGCAGCCCATCACCCCTATTTTTAGCCCCGGGTAGCCGGAAAACCGTTCCTTGACCTTGGCCAGGACGGATTGTATGTCGTATTGAGTGCGTCCGCAGGAGGGACAGGACACGAAATCCGTTTTGGTCATGCGGATGCGACAGGCTTGTAGAATGACGGCTTCCAGATTCCGGATTTCAGATTCCGGAAAATGAGGATTCACTAAACGAATGTCCCGAATGTGATGTTTGAAGTAGGCATATCCAGCCAATGTGGCGGCTTTGGCCATCCACAAATCAAAGTCGGAGTCGTTACTGGAAAACAAAAGCGTATCTTTCTGAATATTGGCATCTTCCGGATGTGTTTGTTGTATCGCTCGGAGGAGTGTGTGTGCGAAGGGCGTTTCCTGCTCCGGTGGCTCGGTGAGTGATACGCGGATGGTGTCGCCCACGCGCATGAGCAGCAGCGCGCCGATGCCAGCGGCGGACTTCACACGGCCCTCTATCCCGCTTCCGGCTTCCGTGACCCCGAGATGCAGCGGATATGTGCAGCCCCGTTTTTCCATCTCCTCATGCAGCAGAGTTGTCGCTTCCATCATGGTCTGCACATTGCTGGATTTCATGGAGATGACCACCTTGTGGAAATCGTAGCGCTCGCAGATGTCTATCCATTCCAAGGCCGATTGGACCATGGCATTCGGGGTGTTGCCGTAGCGGCTCACGATACGGTCACATAAGGAGCCGTGGTTGATGCCGATACGGATTGCCGTGTCATGTTCCCGGCATTGCTCTAATAACGGCGCGGCACGCAGGGCCATCCGCTCCACGGCAGCGTCATATTCCGCCTCGCTCATGTCCAGATGGGAGAAGTTGCGCTTGTCCACGTAGTTGCCCGGATTGATGCGCACCTTCTCGACCACGGAAGCCACGGCTTCCGCCACCTTGGGGTTGAAATGCACGTCAGCGACGAGGGGTGTTGTTATCCCTTCGCTCCGAAGTGTCTCTTTGATTTGCCGCAAAGGCTCCACCTCTCTCAACGAGGGCACGGTGATGCGGACCATCTCCGCCCCGTTCTGGATCATGCGACGGCATTGCGCCACAGTAGCCGCCACATCCATTGTGTCGGTGTTGGTCATCGACTGTGCCACCACAGGGGCAGACCCTCCAATTCTTACATCGCCGATGCAAAATTCTGTTTTGCTATTCATTGTTTGAAAGGTTAAGGTTTACGATTTCTGCATCTGGGCAAATCCTTGTGCTTTGATTTCCACCTGGTGGTTGTCGCCAGTAATCAGCTTGTAACCATCTACTTCCTCTTTGATATAGCCGATAATGGAAACGTTTTCAATCTGTTTGAGTTTCTCATAGTCGGATTGACGGATGGTGAACATCAACTCGTAGTCGTCACCGCCGTTGAGGGCGGCCACGGTGTGTACGATGTCTAAGTCTTTCAGCGTGGTGAAAGTGAGTTCCGTCATGGGGAGTTTTTCTTCAAAGATGGCGCATCCGGCGTGCGAGGCCCGGCATATCTGCATGACGGCGGCGGCGAGACCGTCGGCCACGTTGGTCATGGCCGTGGGGATGATGTTCTCCCGGCGCAGGGCCTCCACAATGTCAATGCGGGGTTCCGGCTTGAGCTGGCGGCGCAGCAGATAGTCTTTGCCGGAAAAGTCGGGCTGCGTGTCCGGGTTCACTTCGAACACCTTTTTCTCCCGTTCCAGCAGCAGCAGTCCCGCGTAGGCGGCGGCAAAGTCGCCGGACACGCAGATGAGCTCGTTCTCCTTCGCGCCCTGCCGGGTGACTAAGTGTGCCGGCTCGCACTCACCGATGGCCGTGATGGCAATGACCAGATCGCGCCGTGAGGTGGCTACATCCAAGCCCACCACGTCGATGTTGGCACCCTCGCAACAAGTGGCTATGCCGTCCAGCAACTCGTTGACAGCCTTTAGGTTGAAACGGTTGGAAACGGAAATGCAGACCGACAGTTGCGTGGGCACGGCGTTCATACCCAGGATGTCGGACACGGCCACCGTGACGACCTTGTAGCCCAGATGCCGCAACGGCACGTAGGTGAGATCGAAGTGGACATTCTCCAGGAATACTTTGGTGGTGGTGACGACCTGCTGTCCCGATGGGTCGATGACGGACGCGTCATCGCCGATGCCGACCACTGTGGAGGCGTTGGCTTTGGGAAAATATTTGGCGAATTCCGCAATAAGATCGTATTTGCCGAGTTGGCGGCTCTCTTCGTGTAAACTGCTGTTTTTTTCTTCCATAATTATAAATAAAAGAAAGTCCGATGTGGCATGTCGTTGTCAAACATCGGACTTGCAGAGTATGCTGTTTTTACCGTTTTTATACGTAATAATGGGTGGATATAGATGTGTTCTCGATGACGCTTTGGATCACTTCGGCCATAAGCTGCGATACGGAGATCTGTTTGATCTTGGCACACGGCGTGCGCAACGGGATCGTGTCGGTCACCAGCACCTCGTCCAGTACGGAGTTCTCGATGTTCTGGATGGCGCTGCCGGAGAAGAGACCGTGGGCGCACATGGCGCGCACACTGCGGGCACCCATCTCCTTGATGCGGGCGGCTGCTTTGCAGAGCGTGCCGGCCGTGTCGATGATGTCGTCCACGATAATGACATCCTTGTCTTTCACCTCGCCGATAATCTGGAGCGATGCTACCTCATTCTGTTTTTCACGCTGCTTGTAGCCGATAGCTAAATCGCAGTTCAACGCCTTGGCGTACGTGGAGGCACGTTTGGTACCGCCAGTGTCGGGAGAGGCGATGCAGATGTCCGGCATGTTGAGATTGCGGATATAAGGAATGAAAACGTTAGAGGCGAACAGATGGTCCACCGGCACTTCGATGAAACCCTGGATTTGGTCGGCGTGAAGGTCCATCGTGATGATGCGGCTCACACCGGCGGCGGTCAGCAGGTTGCACATCAACTTGGCCC
Organism: Bacteroidales bacterium; assembly: GCA_016285145.1. Lineage (GTDB taxonomy): Bacteria > Bacteroidota > Bacteroidia > Bacteroidales > WCHB1-69 > F23-D06. The sequence goes on from JAEEQE010000001.1 coordinate 158,468, forward strand.
CGATGGAGGTTCTGGGCTTGTCCTTCCGGTCCTGACGGGCATAGCCGAAATAGGGCACCACCGCGATGATGTTGCGTGCGGAGGCACGCTTGGCCGCGTCAATGGTAATCAGCAACTCGATGATGTTGTCGGCGGGCGAGAAGGTGGGTTGGATGATGAAAACATCCTTGCCGCGGATCGTGTCGTTGAAATAGACTTGGATTTCGCCGTCCTTGAATTGCAGGATATCCACAGGGAAAAGGTCCTTTTTCAAATGCTCGGCAATGCGTTTGGCAAGCTCAGGGTTCGAACGACCCGCCACTAAAACGTAATCTTGATTCATAATTTGTTGAAATTTGTGTATTTAAGGTTTTGAATAGACGTGCTGCAAAAGTAATGACACTTTTTCTATTATGCAAAAAAACTTGTTACCAATTATCAACAATTGGCCGACATCAGATAGGCCTTGATGAAGTCGTCGATTTCACCGTCCAGAACGGCGTTCACATTGGAGGTCTCACAACCCGTGCGCAGGTCTTTCACCATCTTGTAAGGCTGCAGGACGTAACTCCGGATCTGGCTCCCCCACTCTATCTTCTTCTTGGTTTGCTCAATATCGGCGAGTTTTTCCCTTTTGCGCTCCAATTCTATTTGGTAGAGACGGGATTTCAGCATGCGCATGGCCATCTCTCGGTTCTGTATTTGCGAGCGTGTCACCTGACATTCCACAATGATGCCCGACGGATGATGGTGCAGGCGCACCGCGGTTTCCACTTTGTTGACGTTCTGGCCCCCGTGTCCTGACGAGCGGTAGGTGTCCCAGCTGATGTCCGCTGGATTGACCTCGATGACGATGTCATCGTTGATGACCGGATAGGCGAAGACGGAGGCAAACGTCGTGTGCCGGCGGTTGGCCGCGTCAAAGGGCGAAAGGCGAACCAAACGGTGCACACCGATTTCGCTTTTCAAATACCCGTAGGCGTAGGGACCGTCCAATTCGATGGATACGGACTTGATGCCGACCACATCCCCTTCTTGTCTATCCAACAGCTTGATACTGTAATTGTTGCGTTCGGCCCAACGCGTGTACATGCGCAATAGCATTTCTGCCCAATCGCAACTCTCCGTGCCACCCGCGCCCGAGTTGATGTTGATGATGACATTCAGCGAATCCTCCTCATCGCGCATCATATTGCGGAACTCCAAGGTCTCAACGGATTTCAGCACCTTCTGATAGGCGTCGTCCAGCTCCGCTTCGGTGGCATCCTCGGCTTGGAAAAATTCATTGATCACACTCAGCTCGTCCCACTCTTCTTCGGCCTTCTCGTATTCAGACACCCAGGATTTCACTGCGCTGATTTCACGCAACAGCTTCTCGGCGGATTTCGGGTCGTCCCAGAATCCGTCTTGCTGTGTGATGAGTTCCTTGTCGGCTATTTCGTTTTTCTTCCCGTCGATGTCAAAGATACCTCCTTAGCTCACTGAGCCTGCTACGGAGTTCTTTAATCTGGTCGTTCGTGGTCATAAAAGGAGTTTTTTGGGGTTTATAATGTTCTTGTTGTTCGTAATGTTTCTGATGTTTCAGGGGGGAGACGAGATGTGTCATGAATAATATCCAGGTCAGGAGCGCAGCGCCTGCAGGATTTCACCCACTTCAAAACCTTTGCTCAGTAGTCCGTGCAGGATTTTGTTGCGGTTGTCGGCGTCCGCGGGATGCTGCCGCTTCCATTTTTCGATGGCATTTTGCAAAACCTGCGCATATTCCTCTTCGTCAATGGCGCTCATCGCCTCCTGAAGCAGGGCGGAATCCGCTCCTTTCTGGTAGAGTCCCTCCCGTATTTTCAGTTTTCCCCATTGGTCATGGAGTTTGCTCCGTATGAACGTCTCGATGAAACGCTGTTCGTTCAGGAAGTCGTGCTCCTTCAGGCGGCGTACAATTTCGTCGCGCTGGGCGGTGGAGATGGGCGTCTCGCGGAGTTTATTGCGAACTTCCTGCTCGCAACGCTCCTGGAAAGCGCAGAAGCGCTCCATTTTGGTCATAATATCGGAAGGTACGTCCATAACAGTTTTTATATAAGGGTTTTATTCACTGGCGGGTTCGTTCCAAAGTATGATCTCATCCATGTTGGCGTTGAAGAAATGATGCTCGAACAGGGAGTAGCTTTGGTTGGCCACGAGGCGTATTCTTTTCTTGTATTTCCACCGCCATTTCATCAGAATGGAGGGGAAACCATGTTTCAAATGAGCATACACAAAGGGATGCAACATGATGGTGATTTTGGACTCCTGCTGTTTGTCAAACAGGAATTCCAACGTGTTGTCCAACTCATCCTCAATCAGGATAGGCGGTTTTATCTTGCCGGTGCCCTTGCAGGTGGGACACTGTTCCGTGGTCTCGATGATCGTGGCCTGGCGCACACGCTGGCGGGTGATCTGCATGAGACAGAACTTGTTGAGCGGCAGGATGGTATGCTTGGCTTTGTCGTTGCGCATGAACTCTGTCATGGCCTTGTTGAGCGTCACTTTGTTGTGGGCGTCGTGGAGATCTACAAAGTCGATGGTGATGATGCCGCCCATGTCGCGCAACCGCAGCTGGCGTGCAATCTCGGCAGCGGCAATCATATTGGTGTTCAGGGCATTCTCTTCGGGTGTCTGGTTCGATTTCACCCGGTTTCCGCTGTTGACGTCGATGACGTGCATGGCCTCGGTGTGCTCGATGATGAGATAGACGCCGTTTTTCACGGTCACCACCTTCCCGAAGGAACTTTTGATCTGCTTGGCAACGTTGAAATGCTCAAAGATGGGCTGTTTCTCCTTGTACAGTTTCAGGATATCCTCCTTGTCGGGCGAATATTGGTGCAGGAGGGCTTTCACCTCCTTGAAGGCTTCCGGGGTATCCACGTATATGGATTGGAACGAATCGTTGAGCATGTCACGCAGGATGGACGAGATGCAGTCCATCTCTTGGATGATTCGCATGGGGGCCTTGGAGGCGAAGAGATTCTCCACGGCGGTGTCCCATTTGTAGCGCAGGGAGTCCAGGTCGGCGGAGAGTTCCTCTAAGCTTTTGTTTTCGGCAACCGTACGGATGATGATTCCGAAGTTGCGCGGACGTATCCCCTGCATCATGCTTTTGAGCCGTTTGCGCTCGGCGGAGTTGCGTATTTTCTGCGATACGGAGACCTTGTCGCCGAAGGGGACGAGCACGAGATAGCGTCCGGCAAAGGAAATCTCCGTGGTGATGCGCGGGCCCTTGGTGGAGATGGGCTCCTTGGCCACTTGCACCATGATCTGCTGGCCGGAAGTGATCACATCGCTGATTTTGCCGTTTTTGGGCACCTCTTCCAGGTACTGCACACGGCTGATGCTCCGTTTGCCGGTGGTGATGGCCTGGCTGACGAAGGCGTTGATGGTGCGGGCGTTGACGCCCAGGTCCAGATAGTGCAGGAAGGCGTCCTTCTCACTGCCGACATCCACGAATGCGGCGTTCAGTCCCGGCATGATCTTCCGCACCTTGCCGAGGTATATGTCGCCGACCGAAAACTGCATGGAGGCCTTCTCCGAGTGGATTTCCACCAGCTTCTTGTCTTCCAGAAGGGCCACCTGCACTTCGTTGGCGTGGGAGGTCAGTATGATTTCTTTCGTAATTTCAGTTTCACTCATGGGTGTGGGGGTTATAAAACAATGAAAACTAAACAAAGCGCGTAAGCGTTTCATTTAGTTTTCATTCGATTTGAACTCATAAAAGATTATTTGTTTTTATGTCTGTTCTTTCTCAGACGTTTTTTTCTTTTATGAGTGGACATTTTATGTCTCTTTCTTTTCTTACCGCTTGGCATAATTAAAAGATTTTAAAGTTTATTATTTTGTGGATTTCTTGACGGCGTTAACGAAAGTCTTGCAGGGTTTGAAAGCGGGAATGTTATGAGCCGGGATGGTGATGGTTTCCTTTTTGGAGATGTTGCGGGCTGTTTTCTGGGCTCTTTGTTTGATTATGAAGCTGCCGAAGCCTCTCAGATATACATTCTCGCCGCCCACCATGGAGCTCTTTACGCTTGACATGAACACTTCAACGATGGTTTGAACACTGTTCTTGTCGAATCCAGTCTTGTTGGAAATTTCATTAACGATATCAGCTTTCGTCATAACTTTAATGTTTTAATTGTTAATACTAAATGTTTCTATTTTTTTGGGGTGCAAAAATACAATTATTTTGTTCACAATCCACCATTTACGAAAAATTTTATTTGATTTTCTCGAAAACGCGGTTGGCAAGGCGGCTGGCACCTATCCGGAAGTAACGTTTTGAGAGCCAATCCTTACCCAAAACGGCGGTGAGAAGGTTCACATATCGTAGCGCGTCGTCCGGATCGGAGATGCCGCCGGCTGCCTTTATGCCGACTCTCTTCCCAGTTTCCTTGTAATGCCGTTTGATGGCGTCCATCATGATGAGGAAGGCTTCGGGCGTGGCGTTGACCGCAATCTTGCCGGTGGATGTCTTGATGAAATCGGCGCCCGCGGCAATGGCTATCTGGGAAGCCTTGTAGATGTTCTGCGGGGTCTTCAGCTCGCCGGTCTCCAAAATGACCTTGAGCATGGCGTTCGGGCATGCCTCACGGATGGCCCGGATCTCGTCATAGACCTCCTGATAGCGGCCTTCCAGGAACTTGCCCCGCGAAATCACCATGTCGATCTCGTCGGCGCCCTCGTGCACGGCGTACCGCACTTCGGCCACCTTGATTTCAATGGGCGACTGGCCTGCGGGGAACGCACCTGCCACGGAGGCCACACGGATGTCCGTGCCTTTCAGTTCCTCTTTGGCGATGGCTACAAAGGGCGGATACACGCATACTGCCGCCGTACACGGCACCTGGCGCTGCGGATTGTAAAAGGCTTGCGCTTTCTTGCAGAGCGCCACCACCGCTTGACGGTTGTCGCTGCCCTCCAGGGTGGTCAGGTCTATACTACTTAATATATAACGGTATGCGGCCTGCTCGTCCATGTAGGACATCTCCTGGGTTGCAAGCCCGGCGAGCCGCTTGGCCAATTGCTCTTCGTTGTAGGGATAATCTTCTAATTGAAACATAATCAGTGTGTTTTTTGTGTGAAATTCCGGCGGCAAAGGTACACTTTTCCCTAAAAATAATCGGGCCCGACCACTCGGTTTTCCAAAATATTCTCCTGCTCGCATATTTTTTTTACTTTTGCAAGCCAATTCATCAGTATGACTGCAAACGACTCCTCATCCTCCGGCGAAATCACCTCCTCCTTCGAGAAAATCTCGGATGTGTTCACCTCCTATTCGGAAATCCCATCCGAGGGGTTCAACCGACTATACAAAGCACAACGATATGGTAAATGGTTTATAATCAAAGGGTTGAAGCCCGAATACCAGCACAGGGAAGTCTATGTCAGCCTGCTGACCAAAGAATTCGAGTTGGGCCTGAAAATGGAACACCCCAACATTGCACATATTTTCAGCAAGGAAACCGACCCCGTGGCCGGACCGTGCATCGTGATGGAATATGTGGATGGCGTCACACTCAAGGCTTTTCTGAAGCAGAACCCTCCCCGGAACGTGCGGATGAAAATCGCAAAGGAACTGCTGTCCGCCATGTCGTACTATCATAGTATGCAGATTGTACACCGCGATCTCAAACCCGACAACATCCTTGTCACCCGCAACGGCCATAATGTGAAAATCATCGACTTCGGGTTGGCGGACACCGATTATCACGGCATTTTCAAGCAGCCGGCGGGGTCAAACAAGTATGCTGCGCCGGAGCAGGTGGCGGGCAACGTACCGTTGGATTGCCGCGCCGACCTGTACGCTTTCGGGGTCATCCTCCGGCTGATATTCCCGCACGCTTACAGGCACATTGCCCGCAAGTGTACGCAGGAGAACCGTGAAAAACGTTACAGCAATGGGGAGGAAATCCTGCAACGGCTGCAACGACATGAGCACACCGCCCCCATTATCATAGCCATCGCCTTTGTGATTGTATTAGCCATCTGCGCATGGTTCTTGTTCCGTCCCAACAACGACGGCGACAAAGAGAACCCAAACATTGAAAAACAAGAGGCCTCCGTTTCGGAAATCATGAATGATGATATAGCCGGTCCTGAAACTGCTCCTGCAAATCCTGTTTCTCAGGCAGAACCAAACCATACAGAAACTGCGATAAACGAAAACACCGCCGTCACAAGTGCCTATAATCAACTCCCGCAAGCGGTCAAAAGGAGCATTGAACAGTCGGTGGATGCTGTTTTCCAGCCGTTCTGGGATTGGGAAAAGGCAGCGACAGCCCGCGGAGTGTCATCCAAAGACAAATTGGCGGAGTATTTCCAATCCGACTTTTTCAAAAACAACTATAGGATTCGGGAGCGGCACCGGGAAGCTGTGGTGAGTGACATACTTCGCCGATATCCCCAGTGCGAACCCATCAGGGATTCGGTGACGACATTTTACAACTCCACATTTGTAAACCGGATGATTGCGGTGAACAACTTAGTGGTCGGATGGCAGAAGGCTGCGCGTTAATCGCGGAGACAGCGGACAGAGCCGCCATAGGAAGAAGGAGGATATTCCCACAAGCTAACAGTGGCGTGCGTATCGCGCAAATAAAACGCACATTGGTTAGATGACCATATGTACGCTTGGCCATACGGGATAGATCCGAAGTAATATCCAGCTGGAAGAGCAGAAAATCCAGTAGCGTTGTTTGTGCTCACGTTATAGGCTACGGCACAGGTGTTGGTTACAGATTCGTGGCACCAGATGTGCGATGCCAGCGCTTTGGCAATTTTGGTGCTGTCGCTACCACACAGATACTGGCTTTGGCTGCCCACGTAATCCTGCAATTGCGTCCATTCTGCTTGGCTTGGCACATGCCAACCTGTGGGGCAGATGCCTTGCACGCCGCTCGGGTTTGCGTTGCTGGCGGAGTCGCCATGCATCACTGCCACCCAGTTGTAGAGGTAGCCGTATGTGGGCACTGAGCTTTCGCCACCATACGATGCATAGCGATAGGCCACTGTTTCGGAGGTTGTGGTGCCTGCAGGGATTTCATTGCCATCCGTGTAGTGTGTAGTACGCAGGTTCTCCCTCATCCAACACTGATTGCCAATCTGCACGGTATGGTAGATGTTACCATCATAATCAGTCACGGTGTCAGCACCGGGACAGGTCTGGGCATCAATCAGAATGTTGTCATTGATCGGGTGAGTGGTAGTGAAGACCCGCTGTTCCCCATAGGCCGTGCCCGCGCTGTTGGTGGCATAGGCCCTGATATAGTAAGTGGTGCCGGGAGCCAGGCCTGCAATGCCGCTTGTATAGCCACCTGTGCCATCACCGTCAAAGGTGTGGCCGTTGTTCACAGTGGGGTTAGGCGTAGTGCTCCAGCAGACACCGCGCGAAGTCACGGGAGTGCCACCGCTTCCCGAGACAAAACCACCGGTCCTGGCTGACATAGAGGTGATGTCTTCAATTTTGACAGTGGTCACCAAAGGTGTGGCCGCAATAGAACTGTCCACACCCGAATCATCGAGCAGACAGCGGACAGATGTGGCATAGCAAACATTATATGGGCGTATATTTACCCCGTCATATCTTATTTCAAGTGTGGCCGCACCATGAGTTCCATTATAACCGAAGTGCTCCGTACTAGAACGTATGCAACAAGACTGTTTGTAGTCAACAAAACCAAACTCGCAATAACCTGAGCCAGCATGTCCTATAGGTATAGCCGAGAACCCAGTAGCGTTGTTGAGCGAAATGTCGAAATCAGCATAGCAAACGTTATTTGTACTAACGCACCGCCATCCCATGGCTGATGACAACGCCTTGACAATATTGCTGTTGTCTCCTCCACAACCATATTGGCTCTGGCTGCTCACAAAGTTTATCAACTGCATTAATTCAGCTTCGCTTGGCACGTGCCAGCCATCGGGGCAAATGCCCTGCACCCCGCTCGGATTGGCACTGCTACTGGCCGCACCGTGCATCACCGCAGCCCAATTGTAAAGATATCCGTAAATGGGCACATTAGCACTGTTGTCGTTCGGGGCATAACGATAGGCAACATTTTCGGAAAGAACACTGCCAACAGGGATAGCGGTCCCGTCTTCGTAGTGAGTGGTGCGCAAATTCTCCTTCGTCCAGCACTGGTAGCCGATCTCCACAGTGGGATATACGTTGCCGTCGTAATCGGCCACAGAGTCGATGCCGCAATAGAAAGGCGGCTGAGTGGTGAAGATCAACTGCTCCCCGTAGGTGGTGCCTACGCTGTTGGTGGCATATGCCCGCACATAATAAGTTGTGTCAGCTATTAACCCAGTAATTAGGCTTGTGAAGGAGCCGTCGCCATTGCCGTTTGTAGTATAGTTGTCGCTAAGGGTGGGATTAGGCGAGGTGCTATAGCAGACACCCCGTGCCGTCACATACGCGCCGCCATTGTAGGTTACATTGCCCTCACAAGTGGCCCTCGAAGCCTTGACATCGGTTACTTGGAGTGTGTGTACTTCAGGCAATTCTGCCTGTGTGTAGAAGAACCGGATGTCACCGTATTGGACGCCTAACGCTGTTTGGGCGTAAGCACGATAGTAGTAGCGGGTAGCCACCTGCAGGTTAGAAACCGTGACATGGAAACTCCCCACTCCTGCACCATTCGTGTAAGTAACTGTTCCTGTCAGTTCTGCATTGTCGGCAAACACGAAGCCCCGCTCCAGGACCGGATACCCTGCCACTCCCGTGACCGAGCCGTTCAGTTGGGCTTCCGATGTCGTGATATTGGTCGCAGCATCCGTGGTCACTGTCGGCAACGGCAATGTGAAAATCAGCGGGATCAGCTCTGAATTGTATTGCTCCTTCAATACGTGGGCACTCTCGTATTCTGTCCCCGCCAAGTGGACAAAACCTTTATACAACATGACGTCGCCAAACGAAAACGGCTGGTTAGTGCCCCCTTTGTCGGCTTTTCCCGCATCAGGCACACTTACCTTTCCGAGATATTCTATCAAACTCAGTCCTGCATGGCCTGTGTTGACCATTTTAATCTGGACCATGCCATCTGCGGTATGAGCCTGGAGCAGGTAGGTTTGCGGAGCATCCAGCCGCGCTCTGAACTGGTGGTTTCCCGGATCCAGCGAGCCCGTATAGGTTGCCGAGATCCTGCCACTCAAGTCATAAATCTCCAGCAACACTTTCGAGGAATTGGGCAGAAAAAGGGAAAATTCCGTCACACCGTCAAAAGGGTTCGGAACATTCTGGGCAAGCCGGATGCCTTCCCCTCCCCCATGGATTTCTTCAACCCCCGTAACCCCCATAATGAAGTTTGTGTCGGGATAATAGAGCACCTCCTGCCAGTGTTTGGAGATATTCTCCACCAGCACACGATCCAGCTTTACATACCCGCCGTTTTGGTCTTGGCCGGTAAATTGGAGAATGACATTATCCTGCGCATGCAAGAAACCAACACTGGCCAATATTGTTGCCCAAAGAATCACTATATATCCTGATTTACTCATTATCTCTGAAAATTTGATTTTTATTAAATAATATAAAAAATAATTCTCAATTTTCAATTCTCAATTATTAACTAAACTCACCCTAAATCCAACCGAAATACTGACAGCATTTCCGTCATAGGAATCCCGACAAGTCACTCGGCAATAATCCGGAAGATAGGTCCACGATCCGCCCCGCAACACGTAGGGATTTCCGGACACAACGCACGGATCCTGGCTGGAATCCGCAGAATATGGGCCGTAGGAGTCTGCACACCATTCCCACAGGCTTCCGCTCATATCACACAGTCCCAGCTCGTTCGGCATCTTTTCGCCCACGGAATGCAATGTTCCACCGGCGTTGCCATTGTGCCACGCCACATTATCCACATCATCACTGCCGCTAAAACGGTAATATTGGGTATAGGAAGCGCCCCGTGCGGCGTATTCCCACTGGGCCTCCGTGGGCAGCCGGAAGGAGAGGCCTGTCATAGCGCTCAGCCGCTCTGCAAAGGTGATGGCTGCTTCCCAAGAAACGTTGTAGGCCGGCATATCGTCTCCCCTGCCATACAGATCAGACCATCCCAAGTTGTGGCCCATAATCACGGCCCACTCCCGCTGGGTGATCTCGAACTTGCCAATGTAATAGTCGTTCAGTAGCACCTCGTGCACGGGACATTCATTGTTTTGGGCATCTGAGTCATAATTATTGCCTTGGGCATCCGTGCTTTGCGCCCCCATCAGAAAGGTGCCGCCGTCCACCCGCACCATATTGGCCACCAAATCCCGAATTTCATTTTTTTGTTCCTCGCTAATTTCCATGTCATCCGCCCAGTGGATGATGATACCGTTGATATTGTCAACACGGGTGAAGTCGTCATTCTCGTATATATAGTCCCCTTGCACAAAGGTTGGGTCTTTGCCGCAGGAAACCACGAAAAGCATGATTCCCGAGACAACAAACAGCAATTTAATGTACCAATATCCTTTCATCTTTAATTTTCAATTTTACATCATGATGATATGGGATGCAGAATCCAACGCCCATCCGCACGCCCAAAGCGTAATGCATTTCATTGAGGGTGTTCAGGTTGTAGGCCATGCTTGTGACCTCGGCGGAAAGCACCATGTTCTTGACATGGAACATCAGCCCAGCGGCGGCCGTGGGACCGTAATAGGTTCTTTTAGGATAACTATGCCAGCCCTGGTCGCTTTCAAATTTGAGAGCACGGTAGCCGAAACCTGCCCCGATGTGGATGGAAAGCAGTCGGCACGGACGGACAACCAGCCCCAACTGAGCGCCCAAGTAGGATGTTTTAGAAGCCCCAGTAAGGACGTAGTGTCCGTTTGGTTGAAAAGGATCAAACGCGCCCTTGTAGTGGAAATTGGTCATAAAGCTGAAATACCAGCCGACAACCCGCATGGTGCCGACCTTGAAGCCGACCGACCACTGCGGCATGGATGTATAGGCGGCATTGAGGGTGCAGAACACAGATGGCAGCAATGCCTTGCGCCTATTCTGCCGTGTCTGCTGGCGTTCAGCCCTCAGCTGTTGGGCCAGGGACTTTTGGAGGGACAAACTCTCCCTTTCCTCTTTCCGTGTGCTGTCGGCGGCGACTCCTGCTTGATCAGCCTTTTCGATGACCTCGGCTGTCCGCACTTCGCGGGGGTCGTCCATCACCAGCCGGAAACCTGCGGAGGCATCCCCGCCGTCACTGCAGAGCGCATGTCCGTCGTCATGGTGAAAACCGGTGCGAACAGCACACGTCCACTCCATCGTTGTGGGAAGGCGGAATTGCAAACCGCTTTTCTGGTTGAACCAAAGAATGAAAAGCTCCACTTCGTCACGGGAAACATTGCTCACGGGCAGGCTGTCGCTGGACACACCGCCCGACCGGGTGCCCATGATCTCGTTCCAAAGTTGCCATGTGACCGGCTGCTTGGAGATGTAGAAATTTTTGAGAGTGGTTTGTTCGGAGTCTGTCATGCACAGGCCGGAGGGCATAAAAAACATCTCCATGGGAGCATTGCCAACAAGTGTGTGCGCAGAAGCATCGTTTTGGGCGAAGACAAGACCAGGGAAAGCGGCCATCAGAATCACGATGATTAATCTGATGCACGCAGTGGGAGCCCGTAAGAGTGTGTTGGTCATTGCAATTGGTTTTCTGGTTGCAAAGATACAACAAATTTCATGCCGCTACTCTCGCTCCCGCCGCACCTCAGTCAGACCACCCTTATTGCCCACCACGAAGAGGGTCGGTGGGTTGGTGCCGCGCACGAAGTTGTCGAGATAGAGTGGTTCCCCGATGATGAAGATGGAACAACGGAAGGTGTCGCCAGGCTTGAGCTTTGAGTTCTCGCTCTGCAAGACCTCGAAACCGCCGTTGCCGAGATGTTCAATCCGAACGCGGCGGTCGGGCGCCCACGAGATGGTCAGACAGTCGCCTACAGCCAAATTGGCGGGATTGACGGTGTAGCCAACAATCATGTTCGAAGACTCGCCCAAGCGGTCACTGTTTTCACAAAAGTCGTCCCAGTCGCGGAAACCCACGCAACGGGCGAGAATGGAAAGTGTGGAGTAGCGCGTGGTGTCGTAGCCGTCCACATAGCCCCACAATCGTTTGAGGGTGCTCACACCAAGGGTTTCCTTGCAGCGTTCCTGGATCACGCCGGTGAGAAACTGGAAGTCGGCGGGGGTTTTCATCTTGCGAGAGACGGACTCCTCTACCATTTCACGGAGTTTAAGTATATCGTTTTCGTTTGAGGACATATTTTCGATTTGATTTGCAAATATACGTAAAAAAACGAGTGTTAAACCACGATGTTTGGCTCACATTGTTGTTCATTATTCAACAAGCATCATCATCGCATCATCCGTATAGCCTAATTCACGACCTAATGTCTGAATGTACAGCTTTTCAGCAGGATGGAGTGTGCCGTCCGCCTTCGCCAATTGCGCCAGACCGGACAAGAGGGTCGTGGCGTTCATCAAATCATCTTTGAAGATGTTCAGATCCACTTTTTGTTGCTTCGGATTGTCAATCTCCGCAAACAGGAGGTTTCGGCTTTTGTCCGAAATGTTCATGCCGCCTACCAACACTTTAAGCAGATTCTCCTCATCTTGCGAAAAATTGCCATCCACAAGAGCCATATTGAGAATCAGTTTGGCCTTTGCGATTTCGATCTGTTCTTGTTTCTCGAAGTCAATGATCTCGTTCAGAAAAAGGGCTTTTGCCGCTTTGGCGATCGCGTAGGTTGACATAGCGTCAACGGTTCCGCCTACGACACCTCCCAATACGGGAATGGCTTTGTGGATATTGACAAGCCCTTTTTGTCCGAATTTGGTGAACAGACGAAAGCCTACCGCCTGATTGATCTTGGTCAGCACGGCACCCGGCAATTTTTTCAAGGATGCGGTGGTGAATTTGACAGCGAATTGCCCAGCAGTTTTTGATAGCACATTGCCTGCCTGGGATCCGAGAAGGCACAGATACATCCCGGTCTTTTTCTCCTCGGTGTTATCATGGTATCCGCCTAATTCGGCAATCGCTCCGATCATACGAAGTTGGATGCCCATGACACCGGCGACATTTGCAGGCAAGGTGACGGCCATAGTGGGCAACCCTCCGAAACTGGTGACAAAACCCGTCGTGGCGGAAGAGGTGATTTGCCAATTGACGAGGTGGTTGATGGCGGTATTCACATTGCCATACTTGTCGAGGTATCTTTTTGCCATATCGCTGCTGGAACCCAACCCGGGAATGTTGCCGTTGGCTTTGTCAAACGCCCAGTCCAGCACTTCCAACATCTTCGAACCCTTTTCTTCTATTTCCTCTTCAGAGACATTCTCTTCCTCCGTTTTGTTCCGGTGTAAGAGTTCTTGTCCTTTTTCCTTCCCAGATTGTGCCAAATCTGACATCTTGGCTGTGATTTTTGCCACACCTTCTTTGAGGTTCACGTTCTCTTTAACTTTATTTAAGATGTCCATAATTTCAAGAGTCTATTACAAATAAAAGTATGTCAGGTGCTATGTTTTAACTTTTTTGCATTTTTCAACTAAGGAAATGACCTCATCAAGCACGCTGTTTTCTCCTAAGATCTTTCCGAAAAAACTGATTTCAGACATCATTTTGTCATTTCGTTCCTCTTCAGTCAAAAATACTTCATCAAAATCTTGATTGAATTGGTCGGTCTCGAAATAGTCGTCGTATTTCTGTCTTCTGAATAATGAACCTTTGCAAGCTCGTTTTTTTGCTGCGACCAAGGATTCCCAAAGCAGCCTGAATTCTTCAGGATCCATTCCTAATCCAACGGCTTTTTGTGTGAGAAATCCCACGTCTTTTGGGAGAATCTCACTTTTTTGGAGAACAGCACGTGCCAAAGAGCGGAGAGACTCGTACTTTGGAGTGTGGCGAGCTTCTACGTGGGTGTTTGTGTCTTTCAAATAATTCATATTGTGTAATGTTGAGCTCTACAAGAATTCAATAATGCAAGCCACTGCGGCGGGAATGCAGAAGAATTGGAAGGCGTAGCTCAGTGCGGTGAAGATGCGGCTGTCAAGAAGGTCCACGCTGCTTTTCACCCAGAACCAGCGTGGCGGCACTGTCTCGCCCCATCCAGTGAAACCGATGATCAGGCCAAGCAAAGCCGAGCCGGCACCAGCATAAAGCACCCAATCCTCAATGTCGCCCATGGCGAAATAGCCCACGGCTGCTATAAGGATTATGGGGTTCAGAATGTTCAGAATCCAAAGTAGAACTTTCATCTCGCTGTTTTTTTAAGAACAAGGTGGGGCGGTAGGCCCCACCTTGCTTGAAAATTACTTTCCTTCGGCAAAATCCAACAATTTTTTCCCGAGTTGTTGGACTGTCCAATCCGGATCGAATTTGAATCCGGCCTGGGTAGCCAACTCTCTCAAAGCAGCTTTTACGGAGCCGCATTTTTCAACCATCTCCTTGCTCACTTCGATGGAGTTGTCTTCATTTTGCCAAACCATGTGACCGGCAATCTTTTTGCCTCTTTTTTTGTCACCTTTCGTGATTTTTCCTGTTGCCATAAAAAACGTTTTTTAATGCATTAGTGCCTACTCTTTTCCGGATTTTCGGCGGCCTCCTTTAATCTGATTGTATTCAATGTTTTAACGCATTGCGAAATATGCGACGACACCCAAAATGATGATGGCGAGAATCAGCCAGAGAAGCCAGTTACATTTCTTCTTTTCCGAAAGAACCTCCAAACGGTAGTTGCCACGCTTGCCAGCCCCTTTTTCCGTTTCACTGACTTCAAAATCAATATCATATCGCTGTGCCAATTGCGTGATTTTCTGGAATTTGTCGGCGGGCCACATCGGATTGGTAAAGGCCACTTTTGTCCCGTCTTTCAGGGTCAGGAACATGTCCATATCCCCAACTTGCTTGGCGAGTTTTTCTTCAAAATCGCCCGACTTCTTCTTGCCCGAAATGTTGTCAACCGAATCAATTTCGTTGCCGATTTCATTTTTCGGGAAAGCCTTCTGCAAATCGGCAAGTGTGGCGTTCGGGTGCATTTCAAGATAGGCCGCCACAATTCCCAAGGCCGTCCATTTCTGTGACAGGCCATAAACTTTGATCTGTTTTGCCATTGTAATTTCTTTTAGTTTGTTATCTTTTTTTCTTCTCACGCAGTTTTGCAAGGTCTTCTTTCAGCTGGGCTAAAATCTCCTTGTTTCTTTTCATCGTGTATTCAAGCCCTTCGAATGTCCGGATTTTTTTGCCAACGGCCTTGTTGTATGCTTTTGCGTCGGCAATGCTTCTTTTCGCGGAATCGATTTTTGCTTTCAAATCCTCAATCTGCTTTTTTTTAGAAGCAATTTGCTTGTCGATGTCATCTTTTGATGAACGGAAAAATAAAAATCCCATAGTCGTTTCTTTTTATTTGAAGGTGTCCCTTTACTTTTTCAAATCAGCTCTCAACTGTTTCAGCTCTGCAATCCATTCGGGAGGCACCGTGTTGTTCTTGCTGATGTTGAGCGGATAGGCGAACTTATGTTGGGCGAGTTCCTCTGTTTCCCGGCATTCTGCCCGATCCACGGTCTCGGTGTATTCCCATTCCCAGAAACAGCTGTCGATCAGCTTGTTGACGATTGTCTCGGCTGTGTTGTCATCCGCACCCGGGGCAATAATAGCACGCAGCGTCCTCCGTAGAGTGGAACTCTTGAACGGACCGCGGATATGCCAGCGGATACGCCGGCTCATATCGCTGCTGATGCCGAAATAGAGGGCCATATACTGCTTCCCGTTAATCTTCCGTTCTTGCAGTTCTATGTCTTTTAACAATATGCTATTCTTGAAATGCGCCAGTAGATCATCGGCATCGGCTTTAAAAAACCACCAACGATACACGCCAGGGCGTTTTTCCACTTTGAGACACCGGTTTTGTATTTCCTGTCTTAATTCAGCTGCTGATTGGATGTATTGCATAATGTGGTGTTTGTTTCTGTTTTAGAAAGACACCGCAAAAATAAAGACTTGACCAATAGGGTGTTTGGTCCTTTTTGGTCCTAATCAAAAACTGAATTAAGCGTGACAGATCACGACAAACTTTTTGAAGCTTGTAAGGCGGGTGTTTTTGCCATCGCAGTTGGTTTATTGGCGGCAAAGTATGGATAGGGATATCACTTTTGTTTCTTGAACCGATCAATTGCCACCTTCAGCGAGATGACGTGCGAATACTGGGCGATGGAGAGGTTGCCCAGGTCGGTGAAGGCGTAGTCGATGGAGACGATGTTCTTGATGCATACCCCCACCCCGAGGTTGATCTGCAGGGTGGTTTTCTTCTTGCCGTCGAAGTCGGGCTCCTGCTGGAAGTTGCCGAGGCCGGCGCGCAAGGCCACGATTTTCTTGTACCCGAACTCCATGCCGAAATGCGGGTCCATGCTCAGCACCTTGCTTCGTATCAGCGTGTTGCGCTTGCCGTCGAACGTGCAGTCCAGGCCCAGCGCGAACGTGGCGTTGAAGCCCTTCCCAAAATCCACATATTTGGCGCCGCCCAACAGCAAGGCGGGCAAAGTGAGCTCCAGCCCATTTTCGGGTATCTCGTTGCCGGTCTGATGGAATACGTCAATCACGGCGTCCGAGAGCTGGTACGACCAGGCGTTGAAGGTGGAGGTGCCGTCGCGCAGCATGGCGCCGGCCTGCCAGCCTTTGCGTTCGTACTGCAAGCCGAAATCCAACCCGAAGCCCCACGCGCGGGCGAACTTGCCGATGCCCCGCTGGATGATCTTCGCGTTGGCACCCACAGACAAGCCGGGCACCTTCCCGAAGGCGTAGGCGTAACTGAGCAAAACGGCATTGTCGGCGGCCGAGAAATAGGTGATGCGATCGTAATCCACATTACCCTGTGCATCAATAAGTTCGGTGGTGTTCATAATGTTATCCACCCCGAAGCGGATATAGGAAAGCGCCACGGAGGAATGGTCGTCGATGCGTGCCGCAATGCCGCCGTAGTCGTACTTGGCGATGCCGGCGAAGTATTCGGCGTGCATCAGCGAAAGCTGATAGCGCTTGTCCATACGGCTCAGGCCGGCGGGATTCCAGTAGGCGGCGGTCACGTCGTCGGCGGTGGCGCACATCGTGTTGGCCATGGCCAGCCCCCGCGCCCCGATGCCCAGGGAGAGGAACTCGTTGCTGTATTTCGACTGGGCGCCAGCCGTCCATACAAGGAACATCAAAAGCGGTATCAGCAGCCGTTGTCTCATGTTACGATTGTTGCTTATTTATAATATGGTGTTTCCGGTCGCCTTCAAAAAGCTCGTAACCCAGGAATCGACATTCCAACTGGCCGTTGTAGAGGGTGGCTTTCGTGCTGGGCTTCAGCCCTACCCTCTTGAGCGCTTGCAGGTCCGAACTGATGACAAACGCACGACAGCCGGAAAAATTGTATTTAAGAGTTCTGCCGATGTCGCTATAGAAGGCCTCGGTGTCTTCCAACGCCAGCCGCTCGCCGTAGGGCGGGTTCATCATCACCAGGGCTGGCACTCGTCGGGGCTTGAAACGGAATGCGTCGCATTTCTCCACCGTGATAAAGTCTTCCAGGCGGGCCCGGCGGATGTTCTCGCGGGCAATGTCGAGGAAACGGGGGTTGATATCGGAGGCGTAGAAGTTGATGTCCACATCCTCGGCAATCCTTGCCTCCTTCCGGATTCGGTTCCAGGATTCCTGGTCGAAGTTTTTCCAGTGCAGGAAGCCGTATTCGCGGCGGTAGAAGCCCGCGGGGATGTTGAGGGCACACATGGCCGCCTCAATGGGCAGCGTGGCTCCGCCGCACATAGGGTCGATGAAGTCGCAGTCGCCATGCCATCCGCTCATCGCGATCATGGCCGCCGCCACCACTTCGTTGATGGGGGCCGGGTGGTTGCGCACCTTGTAGCCGCGTTTGTGTAGCGATTCGCCTGAGCTGTCCACGAAAAGCTGCGCCTCGTCCCGATATATATGCAAATGGAACTGAACGTCCGGATTCTCTCGATCCACGTCTGGTCGTTCATCGTACAAGTCGCGGAAGCGGTCGCAAATAGCATCTTTGGCCAGCACAGACGCGAACAGAGGCGTTTTGAAGATGGTGTCGGCGCAGGTGGTGTGTACGGCCATCGTGCCGTCACGGCGCAGGAATTTCTCGGCGGGGAAGTCGAAGATTTGTTCGTAATACTGCCGTTTGTTTTGGAAAGTGAAAGTTTTTTGTCGCCAAAGGATGCGCAATGCGCAACGGCAGAAATAGTTGGCGCGGTACATCAGATCCATGTCGCCCTCGAAGGCCACGGCACGGCTCATGATGCGGCAGTTGCGGGCTCCTAAGCGCACCAGCTCGTCGGCCAACGCCGGCTCGATACCTGCAAATGTCTTTGCTACAAAATATTGTGTCTCCTCCATACGATTCTTTTGAGACGGCAAAGATACAAAAAAAACAAGCACCTGCATAAAGCAAGTGCTTGTTTTGGTGGAGCATACGGGAGTCGGACCCGTGACCTCCTGACTGCCAGTCAGACACTCTAGCCAACTGAGCTAATGCCCCGTTTGTTTTGAGGCTGCAAAAATACAAAAATTTTCATATACTCCGTCACACAAAAATATTTTTTTTTTAAACATGAATGTTGGTCTTTTTCTGGTTTCGTGACATATAATAACAAAACAAATTTTTATATCTTTGCACACACATTACAATGGGAGCTGTATTTTCGTAGAAATAAGAATTTTTATTTTTGTAGAAATAAGAAGTTTTATTTTGTAGGAATGAGAAAAAATATACTAACCAACTAAATTAAAATAATATGGGAAAAAAACTACAAATTTTAGTGCTTGCAGCATTGTTGCTGCCTATGGTGTTGTTTGCGCAGACGTTGACCGTGGCCGATGGCACAGAAACCAATTCGAAAGTGCCTGTCAATGGTTTCTGGGTTGACAGTTATTGTCGTTGCCAAACCATCTATCCTGCCAGTATGATTGCTTCTACAAGCGTGATGGTTGGCGGTTCCATCACGGGTCTGACGTATTATCTGTGCGATTCTGCCTCCGGTTTATGGGGAAATGCCCAGTTCGTGGTCAACATCAAGGAAGTGTCGAACAGCACGTTGTCGTCCTTCGTGGACATGATCGGTGCCACGACCGTTTACACAGGGGCTTTGGACGGCACCCACTCCACCATGAACATCACCTTTACCACGCCCTACACCTACCAAGGCGGCAACCTTGTGGTTGAAATCTATAACACGGAAGTGGGCGACTACGAGGCTTCTTCTTTTTACGGTGTTTCCGCATCGCAAGCCAGCATGCAAGGTCACAACAGTTCGGGTTGGGATAATATAAGCGGTTCTGCTGAGGATTTCATTCCCAAGACCACGTTCACCTTTACAGGCGGCAGTACAATCCCTTCGGACTGGCATTTCCAATTCTCTTTCAACGCCACTACAGGTGGGCAATATGGTGTTGCCACGGACGGCC
>JAEEQE010000010.1 GCA_016285145.1 Bacteroidales bacterium
CGCTGCACATCAAGCGGGGGACTTCCCTGCAGATGGAGGTGAACAGCAGCCTCTTCTCCACCGACGGGGTGGAGGGGGATGTGATGTTCACCTTCGATGTGCCCGCGCAGAGCAACGACACGGTGTTTCGGCACGCCCGCTTCGTCTATGTGCAGCGGCTCAAGAAGTACGCCTGCACGGTCAAGGCGGGAGGGATTGAGATTGCACGCGGCGACCTCTACATCCAAAAGGCGACCATGACGACCTACTCCTGCGGGCTGGTCATCAACCCGTGGCCTGCGGGTTTCGCCGACAGAAAGATGAAAGAGAACGACTACGGCGACGATGTTGTCATCAGCCAGAACGCCACGGAGCACAACGCCAAATGGCTTGAGTTCCTCAAGTCCACCCTCAATTCGGATTCCGTGGTCAAGTTCCCGCTGTTCCTGGACACGGCTTTTTACGGCAGCGGGAACAACGATTTCGGCTGGTTCCTCACACAGTACGACAACGCGCCGGAGAACGCCAGCGGCATCCAGGCCTCGCTGAACACCAACGACAACATCGGGCTTGACCGCTGCTATATCAACCGCCTCTTCTTCAACGCCAACGGCGATGTGGTGGAGGAGAGACCCGGAAACCGTGGCGTGCGGGTGTTCAACAACCGGCAGGCCGACAACCCCAACAGCTTCGCCTTCTGCCCAGCCCTTCAGCTCACATGGCTGCTGGACAGGGTGGTGGCGAACGGGGGGTATCTGGCGGAGGGCGGCTTCCTTGACAGCCCCGACACCGCCAAGATCTATTCACAGAGCCTCCGCGCCATGGACGGGCTGCTCACGCAGTTCACCGAGGAGGCCGCATTCCGTGCGCAAATCACGCCCTCCGTGGATTACTACCACATCATGTTTTCGGGGATGCCCCCGATGATGCAGCCGTTCACCGATTCGGACGGCAACGAGCAGTATCTTTTCTATCCAAGGTCTGACGGCACGCACCATTTCCACGTGGTTGTCAGAACCTACCTGCCCGCCAACGTGGTGCAGAACGGCTCCGTGGAGGAGGAGGAGAACGGCGGCACCGTGACCAAACACTACGAGGAGGCACTGGTGTTCATGATGACCGACAGGCTCAACAACCTGTGGAAGGCCACGGCCTCCAACCTCTACGGGAATTGGGACGACATGGACTCGCTGTTCGGCCACTGGTACACGCCGTATTATGTGAAGTCGTTCAAGTCCCAACATCTCTCCTCGTTCGGCTATGCCGGGGCGGGGTTCTACGAGATAACGTTTGACTTCACGGTCAACGACATGAGAGCCAACCAGATGTATATGTTCGCTTTCGCAAAGTGCAGGGGGATGATGGAGGAAGTCGGCGGCTACGGGCAAATGCTGGTGATCAAGGATTTCGAGCGTGTGCCGATAACGGCTGACGTAACGGCCTACAACAAGGTCTATAACTGTTTCGCCGACAGACTGCGCTATGGCGAGCACGTCCCCGACATGACCAACGCCGACTTCATCGGCACGCTGTGCAAGACTTTCGGCCTCGCCCTCTTCCTTGACTCCACGACCAGGAGGGCGGAGTTCGCCTTCGTTCGCGACATCTTGGAGAAGTCCAAGTGCCTCGACCTCACGGCATACGCCGTGGACGGCGAGACCGCCATAGAGAAGACCGATGAGCGGAAATACGTGTTCAAGCTGGAGGGCGTGACCACGGACGAGAACGACAGCACCAAGCTGCTGCCGCCAGTACCGACCGCCGACCAGCTTCCCGATGCTTCGGCCAACTTCGGAAAAGTCTGTTTTGTGGAGAACGAGAACCGCTACCGCAGGGCGGAGCGGGAGGGTGACAGCATCGCCAACTGGGTATTCCGATGGAATCCGTTGGGCGGCGCCGACCAGACCCTTGAGGCGGGGGAGGGTGACGAGGAGAGCATCACACCCTCATTGAAAGTTCCCGTGATGGAGATCACGGACGCGAAGTCCGAACACCCCGAGTTTGTCATGCGCATCGAGCAGGCGGGCTGCAGCCCGGTCTTCGACACGGGGAACACGGACTTCCCGATGGTGCTGGAGACCTATCTTGGAAGCCGGAGGCTTGAAATCCCGCAGGCTGGCAACCCGTTCATAGAGGTGGCGCAGCCGACACGGCACTCACGCTACGGCGACCCCCTTGACGGCGTTTCGCTGACCGTCCAAGGGGAAAACTCCGTGGGGCAGCTGTGGGTGAGTCCGTGGCTGGACTTCCTCGCCAACTACGAGAAAGTGCGCTACCGCTTCCTGCTGCCGCTGTCGGAGTTCCTCAACCTGTGGCGGCTGCTGAAGCCGCAGGACGGGCGGGCGGAGAGCCACACCCGCTGGCTGCTGGTCGCCGGAGTGAAGAGCCTGCCCGTCAAAATCACCTTCCAGTTCACCGAGGGCGGCGAATCCGTCACCGCCGAAGTAGAGGCCGCGAAACTTAAAGTGACACTTTAATTAGGGTCATCTTCGTATGCGAAACCAGGTGCTTTCTCCCGTATCAGTTCACTAAGATGCGGGTCTGCATGGTTAGAATAAAGTGTGGTCATTGAGAGGGAATAGTGGTCGGCCAGCTGCTTGACGGAGAGCGGGTCAAGACCGTGTTTGAGCATTTCCGTGATGCCCGTATCGCGCAGCGAGTACTGCTGCATCTCCATTGGCAAATCAAATATCTTACGCAGTTTGTCCCAATATTTTCTGTATGGTCGTGGGGAAGCGGGGGTCTTTCCCGGCTTTTGGTAGGCACTAAATAAGTAATTATCGGCAGGGTATCTGTCAAGATTCAGTTTCAAGAGCAACTGCTCTATTTCCTTTGTCATCGGCACAATACGCTGCTTGCCGTTTTTGGAGACTTCCGGTCTCACTGTGATGGTCTTATTCGCCATGGAAACATCCCCGACAAGCAACATATGAATCTCTTTCGGACGAAGCAACGCCCCATAAATGAGTTCCAGGAATACGAGATAACCCGGATTGTTCTCCACAAGATACTTCTGAATCTCAACACGTTTCTCCACAGGAATTAGGATACGCTTTTTCTGCCCAACTTTCTTTGTCTTAATCTTTTGGAAGTGATTCTCCTTGCAGTAGCATTTTTCTATCATCCAAGAGAACAAGGCACTGCCATTCTTGACATAATTGTTGAAAGTGCGGGGACTGAGGTCGCCGTCCCTGCCGCTTCGTTCGTTCTGAACATAGTCCATGAACTGCACAATCATGCTGTGCGAAATCATGGAACAGTAGATATTCGGTGCGGTCTTGGCCAGCCATTCCCCGAATATTCCGGCGAAAGATATATAAGATCTGGCAGTGGTACTGCGGAGTTCTTTCTGCACACTTTCCTTGTAGAGTTCCAAAACTTCCATCATGGGGGTGTACATCCGGGAATCCTCACCTTGGAAGTAAGGATTCCAGCCCGTGGATAGTTTCATGTTTAACGCCACAATGATATTGTTGATGTGCTTTCTCGCTTCCGTCTTTGATGAATAGCGGCTCATCAACCTCGCAAGTCTGATTTTTTTCCTTGCAAGTTCTTGGGTCTGTGGATTCTCCACGTAGTATTCAATAAGCCAACCTGACTTGTTGGTTTTCAAGATAGCTGGCAGATAATTTGCCGCTGCATACGCCGAAGATACGGCTAACCTGTTCGAAGTATTTGACATTTTTTTTTTGGTTTTCGGCCAGCGAATACCAAAAAAGCGTTTTGTCTCATTTCTGTCTCAGTTTTAAAGCAGAAATCAGCAACTTACGTCTGTAAATTGCTGATACTGATTCTCTTATGAGACTTTGAGCGGTAGACGGGGTTCGAACCCGCGACCTGCGGCTTGGGAAGCCGCCGCTCTGCCAACTGAGCTACTACCGCGTTTTGGTTTAAGGTTGATGGTTTATGGTTTAAGGATTCTGTCGGTTTACAAGGTTTTCCTTAAACCTTAAACCCTAAACATTAAACCTTATGTGCAGGATGTCGCCGTCTTGCACTTCGTAGTTCTTGCCTTCGACCGCCAACTTGCCGGCCTCTTTGCATTTCAGCTCCGACCCGTATTTCACAAGGTCGTCGTACTTGATGACCTCCGCACGGATGAAGCCGCGCTCCAGGTCGCTGTGGATGACACCCGCCGCCTGCGGTGCCAACATGCCCCGCGTGATGGTCCAAGCTCTATTCTCCTTGCCACCGACGGTGAAGAAGGAGATGAGATCCAGCATCTTGTAGGCCGCACGGATCACCTTGTTGACGCCCGGCTCGGTCAAGCCCACGTCGGCTAAGAAGGCCTTACGGTCCTCCTCGCTCTCCAACTCGGCGATTTCGGATTCGATCTTGGCCGCGATGACCAACATCTCTCCGCCGTGCTCTTCCACATATTTCTTCACGGCCTCGGAATAGGCGTTCCCGGAGGCCGCGTCGTCGTCATTCACATTGCACACGAACATCACGGGCTTCTCGGTGAGCAGCATCATGTCGGCCACCACCGCCTTCTCGTCGGGCGTGACCTCCAAGGTGCGCACATTCTGGAATCCTTCCAGATGTTCCTTGTATTTCAACAGAACGGCAAGGTCGTGCTTGGCGGTCTTCTCGCCGACTTTCGCGGCTTTCTCCACCTTTGTGATCTTGCGTTCAATCTGTTCCAAATCCTTGCATTGCAGCTCAAAATCGACAATCTCGATGTCTCTCACCGGATCCACGGACCCTTCCTCGTGGGGGAGGGCAGGGTTGTCGAAGCAGCGCAGCACGTGGATGAGCGCGTCGCAGAGACGCACGTCCGCGAGGAAGCTGTTGCCGATGCCGGCGCCGGTGCTGGCACCCTTCGCCAATCCAGGGATATCGACGATGTCCAAGTTGGCATAGACCAACTTGTCGGCATGGATGAACGAATTGATGTGGGCCAGACGCTCATCGGGCACCGCGCACACACCGATGTTCGACTTGTTGGTGCTGTACGCGAAGTCCGTCACCTCCGCCTTCGTGTTGGAGATGCAGTTGAACATCGTGGTCTTACCCGAGTTCGTCAGTCCTACTATGCCGCATTTGAGGCCCATTTGTAATGGTTATTGGTTATAGGTTATTGGTTATTGGTTATTGAAGTTAAAAGTTAAGAGTTAAGAGTTGAGAGTTAGAATCCGAGGACGATGTCTTCGACGTGGTCGATTTCGGGGAGGTAGTGCTTGATTGTCTGTTCCACGCCGTTTTTGAGGGTCATCTTGGCGTGGGGACAGGTGCCGCACGCGCCTTGGAGACGCACCTTGACGACATTTTCGGGGGTGAGTTCCACAAATTCGATGTCGCCGCCGTCCTGCACTAAGTAGGGGCGGATTTGGTCGATGATCGAGATGACCTTCTGTTCTAACGTGGCGTTTTCCATATCTTCAAATTCAGGGCGCAAAGATACACTTTTTTTTGTACGGTTTGACGGGTTTGCGTTTTTTGTGTCCAGTGAGATTCGCCGATCAATTTTGTGGGGACGTGGTGAACCCGACAATGGCGCTGCGGAGGACGGTGTCGGACGTGGGGACAACGAAGAAGCATTCGTAGGGCATGTTGCGGGAAAGGTCGCGCAGGGTGATGCGGCAGGTGCCGTCACGGCGTGGGTGTCCCTCCGCGGTGAGCCACTCTTGAGCGCCTGCCGGACGATAGCTGAGAACAGCCACTCTTGCGGGCGGTGCCGACGGTGCGAGGCGGCAGGTGAAGGTCACCGTGGGGTGGTGGCCCGACAGAATGGTCCATCCGTTTTTGACGGTCACATCGGACGGCGTGAACTCAATCAGCGACGAGCTTCCATCGGACTGGATCTGGGAGGTCTGTGCCTGCGTGCTGGCCCGTTCGCGCGTGAGTCGCTCGGAACGCACCATGACAAGGGTGACGGCCGACACTAAAACGGCGATGGCCAACACGATCCACACGTATGCGGCGGTCGCGGTCTTGCTTTTGCGTGCAGGACGGTCGTCGGGATTTTGTAGGGCGGGTACAGGCATATCAGTAGTCTGAACGTGAGAACATTTCCAAACGCCAGTGGTCGCCGTCCTCATCGTCAAATTCGATGAAGAACTCCTTGCGTGACAGTCGCTTGATGTCGGCAGTGAAGATGTATCGCTTTCCGAAGAAAGTGAAGTTGAACTGGATGGTTTTCGACTTGGGGTCCAGGATGTAGGTGGCGAACGACGACTGCCGGATTTCGCCGTTGAGGATGCCCAACAGCGACATCACGTGGTCGGCGTATATATAATAATAGGTGGTCGGTGCGTAAGCGGCGTAGTCTGTGGAGTCGATTTCCACGCCGTTGAGATAGGTGTGCGACACCTGCCATGAGCCTACAATCCGGTACTCGCTTGAATAGATGCTCGGCACTCCTTCGGGGTAGTTCTCGCAGGAGGTAAACCCGAATGCCGCCAGGGTGCCGAATAAGAGGATGATCCAGAGACGTTTCATGTTTAAGGGTTAAGGTTTAAGGGTTAAGGTTTAAGGGTTAGGGTTTAAGGGTTAAGGTTTAAGGGTTTAAGGGTTATAGTTTAAGGGTTAGGGGTTAGGGTTAGGGGGTCATCAGTTTGTCGCACAGCTGTTTCATGCCGACGGTAGCCTTTTCGGTGATGTAGGTGACGCGGCGGGAGATGGAGCCGGGCTGTTTGGGGTCGATGACGTAAATCTCGGCGTTGGCGGGGGCGTAGTAGAGCAGTCCCGCAGCGGGATAGACGGCCAGGGATGTACCGATAATGATCAGGATGTCAGCCTGTTCCACCTCGCGGGCGGCGGCGTCCAACAACGGCACGGCCTCGCCGAACCATACGATGAAGGGGCGCAGCAGGGAACCGTCCTTGGCACGTTCGCCGTACTTCATCGGCTTGTACCCGATGTCGAAGACCTCCGTTTTGCGTTCGTTGCAGGCCTTGGTGAGCTCGCCGTGCAGGTGGATGATCTTCGAAGAACCGCCGCGTTCGTGCAGGTTGTCGACGTTCTGCGTGACCACGGTCACGTCATACTGTTCCTCCAACTTCGCTACCAGCTTGTGCGCCGCGTTGGGCTCGCAGTGCTCCAATTGGGCGCGCCGCTCGTTGTAGAAGTCGATGATGAGCTTGGGGTTGCGGTACCAGCCGTCAATGCTGGCCACATCCTCCACATTATGGTTTTCCCAAAGACCGTCGCTGTCGCGGAAGGTGCTGATGCCGCTCTCTGCAGAGATGCCGGCACCGGAAAGGACTACTATCTTTTTCATCTTTTTGTTTTTTTTTGTTTCTGTCTTGGCCCCACACTGCGGCTTCGTGTTGGTTTGTTCCTCTTGCGGGGCCCCACACTGCGCTGCGCTTGTGTGGGGTTATTAGCGCTTCGCGCGTCTTGCCCCTCCGGGGCTGCTTAAGGAATATATTTATATATGTCTGACTTTCGGTACAACTGCTAACTGCTAACTGCTAACTACTAACTGCAAACTACTAACCACTAACTACTGGCTGGTTTCGTCGCCAAAGACCACGCCGACGCCGCGGGCGGCTTTCACGAGGAAGTCGTCGGGTTTTACGAGGTGGGGCTCTTTCACGGCCTCTTCCAGCGGGACATACGAGATGTTCGGGTGGCGATAGACCACGAGGTTGCCGTATTTTTTCTCCTTGACGAGCTCAAAGGCCTTGACGCCGAACTCGGTGGCGAGGATGCGGTCGTAGGCCAGCGGGGTGCCGCCGCGCTGCAGATGGCCGAGCACCGTGACGCGGATGTCGTGCTCGAGGCCGAGCTCTTGGAGTTCCTGTTTCAGCACGTCGCCGACGCCGCCGAGCTTGATATGCTGGTCGCCCACGGCGGTCGGTGCCTTGCCGACAACATGGCCGCCCACGCGTTTCGCACCCTCCGCAATGACGATGTTGCAGAAGCCCATGCCGTTCTTGTATCGGGTCTCGATCTTTTTGGCGATGGCCTCGGGATTGTAGGGGATCTCGGGGATGATGCAGACATCTGCGCCGCCGGCGATGGCGGTGTGGAGGGCGATCCAGCCGGCGTCACGGCCCATCACCTCCATGATGAAGACGCGGTTGTGGCTTTCGGCGGTCGTCACCAATTTGTCGATGGCCTCCGTGGCGATCTGCACCGCCGTCTGGAAACCGAAGGTGAAGTCCGTGCTCGACAGGTCGTTGTCGATGGTTTTGGGCACGCCCACCACGGGGATGCCGATGTTGAGAAGGTCGAGGGAGATGCGCTGCGAGCCGTCGCCACCGATGTTGATGATGGCGTCGAAGCCCATATTGTCGAAGCGTTTCTTCATAAGCTGCGAGCGATCCTCGATTTTCCAGCTGCCGTCGGGTTGCCGCACGGGGAAGTGGAAGGGGCCACCTTTGTTGGTGGTCTTGATGATGGTGCCGCCCTTCACGTGGAGGCCGGAGACCATGCTCTCGTTGAGCGGAACGATCTCCACATCATCCTTGAGGATGCCGTTGAACGACTCGATGCATCCGTAAACTTCCCATTCGCCGTTTTCTTGGGCTGCACGTTTCACGATTCCGCGGATTACCGCGTTCAGTCCGGGACAGTCGCCACCGCCCGTGGCTATCAGTATTTTATGTGCCATAATTCCTTTTTTTTCGAAAGGGCAAAAATACACTTTTTTTGGTTTAAGGTTAAGGGGTAAGATCAGGATTAAGATTCGCCCTTGCGGCAGTCACACCGGAAATGCATCATAAACAGATGGTCTAACTCTTGTTCAATTCTTTCCTTTTGGGTGCGGTCCCCGTTAAACCTATATAATGAAAATAGGTCTATTGTCGTGTCTAGCAATGTAGGTATGAAAAAGATATGTCTTGCCGTGATGGTGGTTTTGCTATGCGGCAGTGTTTCCGCCCAGAAGCCTCACAGCGATTTGCATCACGAATTAGGAATCAATGCCGGTCCCGTCTCATTTGCGGGTTCTTTCTTCTACGGTACAATCGGTTTTTTCACCGCGTTGGGTGGTAGTATTGGTCATCAGGCCGTGGACATGAACCTCTACGGTCATTATAATCTTCATTATTACTATCAGGTGGCGCCCTGGTGCCAAGTTGGCGTGAAGGGCTCAACGGAGTGCGCGAAAATCACCCGTTTCTCGGACACGTTGCGAACGTCGGTGACCTCGATTGACCGCTACGCGATTATCACCCTAATGCCCAGTGTGCGGTTCACGTACCTCAATCGGCCATGGGTTCGGCTCTATTCGGGTCTTGACCTCGGCTGTGGTTATCTCGCTTCTGATTCGAGGTCTGGCAAAAGTTCGGAATCTGACGATTCAGCTGGCAGCAATTTCCTCTTCGCCTTCAACGTGACGGCCTTCGGCGTGAACGTCGGTAAAGGGTTTTACGGTCTCTTCGAGTTGAACGCCGGATTTGACTCCTTCGTGAAGGTCGGCATCGGGGCGAGGTTCTAACTCATTTTCAGCATCCTCTGAATCGGCACCAGCGCCTTCTTCCGCAGCTCCTCATCCATAATGAGCTCGGGTTGCTCTTCGAGCAGGGCGGCGTAGATGTTCAGGAGGTTGTTCTTCTTCATGTTCACGCAGTCGTGCTTGACCGCGCCGTTGTAGAGCGTGTAGAGCTTCTTGTCGGGGTTGCGCTTCTGCATCTCGTAGATGATGCCGCTCTCGGTGACGACGATGAACTCCTTGGCGTCGCTCTCGCCGATGAAGTTGAGCATGGCGGCGGTGGAGCCGATGAAATCGACCTTCTCCAGCAGCTCGCGGCGGCATTCGGGGTGCGCCACAACGATGGCGTCGGGATGCTCGGCTTTGGCCTTCTCCAAATCCTCCACCTCGTAGTGGTCGTGCACGCAGCAGGCGCCGTCCCACAGGAGCATTTCGCGGCCCGTCATCCGGTTGATGTAGTCGCCGAGGTTGCCGTCGGGCACAAAGATGATCTTCTCGTCCTTGGGCAGCTGGTTGACGAGCTTCAGGGCGTTGCCGGAGGTGACGATCAGGTCGCACTGGGCTTTCACTGCGGCGGTGCAGTTGACGTACGCCAATACCTTGTGGTCAGGGTGTTTCGCCTTGAATTCGGCGAGTTTTTCGGCCTTGCAGCTGTTCGCCAGGGAGCAGCCCGCGCTCATATCCGGCACCAGCACCTTCTTGGTGGGGTTGAGGATTTTGGCGGTCTCGGCCATAAAATGCACGCCGGCGAAGAGGATGATGTCGGCGTCCGTGGCGGCGGCCTTGCGGGCCAGCCCCAGACTGTCGCCTACATAGTCGGCCACCTCCTGCACTTCAGGAAGTGTATAGTAATGTGCCAGGATGATGGCGTTCTTCTCTTTCTTTAAGGTGTTGATTTGTTGTTTTAAATCGTTCATATTTTTCTTTTTATAAAAAAAGCGTATGTTGCCACACAGGTACTTTTATAGTTTGGAATTTGCAAAGGTACATAATTTTCATAATCCTCATGAGCTGTTGATGTGAAAAAATGAGTGTCTGTATTTTATCCGGGAACCTAATGAAACAAAATATCGGATTTATGGATGGAGAGATTTTGAAATACCAGTATGAGATTCAGGAGTGTATAAAAAACACCCTGTTGTTTCATTGAGAATTTAAATTAATCCCTGCCAATTTTTCCGCCATTTTCTCCGCTATCGCATGGCGCCCGCGCTGGTTGTAGTGCTCGGTGACGAAAGTTTCAAAGAAGTCCTCCTCACGCACGGAATATTGATTGTTTACAACAATCACCCCCATTGGCTCATATCGTTGGATGATGTACTGGGCGTTATCCTGCATCAGGTATTCCAAATCCGGTCCGGCCAAGGTCTTGATCTGATCCATGTTGTCGGCCAGGATGTTGAACACTAAACGCCAACCCCGCCGCTGGCACAGCCGTGCGATTCTGTCAAAATCTTTAATCCGGGGATTGTTGTCATCCAGCTGGTAAGCAAAACATTTCACGTAATGGCAAGCAAGCTCGACGGTGTCTTGGGATACCTGTTTGCCGTTGTAAAGTTGGAAACTGTTGGCAATGGCATGGTCCCATTCGCTCGCGTTATGATACGGGAAAGGGTGGGGAAGCGTGAAGGTCTGTCTCCGTAAGCCTTTCCGCACCAGCTTGCCCCGCTCATCTTCCGACCAGTGAACATAAGCCTTGAATGCCAAGAGCATGCGTTTGTAAAGCGCCGGTGCTTTTTTCATCATAATCTGCTCTTTTTGAAGTGCTTGCTCCAAATTGGAATAGATCCATTCGCTGCTGAACGAGCGCATGTTGACGGTTACGATGACGGTTTTTACCGGATTCTTGCGGGGTATGTTTCGCAATATGTCGTAATAGATGGCCGCATGAACGGCTCCCTTGGAGATACAGCCCATCTTATGTCCGGGCATTAAATCCCCAATCATGGTTCCTATGGAACGTCGGTCTGTGTCGGTAGGACTGCATGAGAATTCGGAGGATTCTCCAAGGTAGATAATGTCGGCTGTGTCGCGGACGGGGACTTGCGGAAACTCCAGCAGCGAGCAGTAGCGCTCGAGATCGCGTGGATAGAGGGTGAACCGATAGACAAGATCCATTGCCACTAACAAAAGTAGTAGCAAAAGGAGCTTCTTTGCGATTTTGAGGATAATATGTCGGGTCTCGTCGGTCATTAGAATTGGAAATAGATGAATGGATAATGTTGTACCGATGAGAGGGCGATGACGGCGAAGATCATGCCGCCGTAGATGGCCCAGCGCAGGTATGGGTTGAGCTGTCCGCACCAATGGTCAAACCGGCGCTGCTTGAGGATGAGGTCCAGAACGATGAAGAGGCCCAAGGCAATCCAGGTGACGGCATCCACGTGCAGCTGGTGTGGCAAGGATCCGTTGTGCGCCCAAGCGGCGAAAAGGTCGTGAAGGTTGGCGAAAGAGGTGGCACGGAAGATGCTCCACAGCAGAGTGACGATAATGAACGTCTTGAGGATGTTGAGCAGGCTGATGATGGTTTTGCCAGTGGCGTTTTCTACTTTGTCAAAGAAATGAATGTTGCGCAGGCCACGTTCTAAAATCAGCAGCAAGCCGTAGGCAAAGCCCCAGATCATGAAGGTCCAGTTGGCGCCATGCCAGATGCCGCACACGGTGAAGACAATCAGTGTGTTGAGCGCCCAACGGGGGATGGCCACGCGGTTGCCTCCCAAGGGAATGTAAAGGTAGTCGCGGAACCACGTGGAGAGCGAGATGTGCCAGCGACGCCAGAACTCTTGTATGCTGCCCGCCTGATAAGGGGCCTTGAAGTTGTCAATCAGGGTGAATCCCATGCAAAGGGCGCAACCCAATGCGATGGTGGAGTATCCGAAGAAGTCGCCGTAAATCTGGAACGAGTAGAAAAGCATAGCGAGGGAGATGTCCAGGGTGTTGAAATCCGCCGGGTTGGCATACACCTGATCCACATATTGCCCTAAGTTATCGGCCACGACCATCTTCAGAAATAGCCCGAACAGGATGAGGCGCAAGCCGTTGGCGATGTTGTCGTATTGCAGTACTTTGTCCTCGTGCAGCTGACGTAACAGGTTCTGAGGGCGTTCGATGGGCCCGGTGACCAGCTGGGGGTAGAACATCACATAGAGGGAGTAGTATCCGAAATGATGTTCGGCTTTCTGCGTGCCGCGATAGACTTCGATTACATAGCTCAGACTTTGGAAGGTGTGGAATGAAAGGCCGATGGGCAGGGCTATCTGGAGCACCTTACCCGGATGCGACCAGCCGAAATGCTGCGCCAACGCTACGTAGTTGGCACTGCAGAAATTCAGGTATTTGAAGATGAACAGTACGGAACAGGTGGAGATGACGCTAATGATGAGGCAAGCCTTTTTCTTGGACGCATCATCGGCCCATCGTTCGATGAGAATACCAGCTGTATAATCAATGGCGATGGTGATGAGCAGAATAAGGATGTATTTGGGAATGAACCACATGTAGAAGAAGCAGCTCGCACCCAACAGCATCATCCAGCGGTAACGGGATGGCAGAAGATAGAACAGGATTGTTACTATCGGGAAGAAAATAAGAAATTCAATCGAATTGAATAACATTCTTTATTTGAAGAAGAATCGTCTGAAATCAAGTCCTAACGCATAGACCATGAGAACGATAAGGAATGCGAACCCGATGGTGTTGGCGATGCCGAGGAACTTGTCGCTGGGCTTCTTGCCAGTAATCATCTCAATGAGGATGAATAGGATGTATCCGCCGTCCAGTCCGGGGATGGGGATGATGTTCATGAAGGCGAGGATGATGCCCAGCAGGGCGGTCATGTTCCAGAACCGTGCCCAGTCCCACACTTTCGGGAAAATGCTGCCGATGGTGAGGAAACTGCCCAGCTGTGTGGCGCCCTCCTTGGTGAAGACAATTTTGAACTGCTTGACATAGTCGCCGAGGGTTTGGAAGCCCATGACAATGCCTTTGGGGATGGACTGGAAGAAGCCGTATTCCTCTTTCACGGTGCCGAAGAACTGGTAAGGCTGTTTCGGAGCCACGCCGATGGTTCCCATGGAATCCAGACTCACGGTGGCTTGCATCAGGTTGCCATCGCGGTAGAAATGGAGCTGAATCTCTTCGTTTTTGCTATTGAGAAACAGTTTTTTGAAGTCGAAGAAACAGAACAGGGCGGTGTCGTTCACGCCCACGAGGCTGTCGCCTTTGCGCAAGCCGGCCTGTGCCGCTGGGGTCTTGGCCAGCACGCTGTCGATGACGAACGGGAAACGGTAGTTGCAGAAGGGTTCGCCTTGCTTGCTGGCACCCACCACCTTGCGGGCCAATGTCTTGGGGATGTTGATTACCACGGGCTGGCCGTCGCGCAACACGGTTACCGTTTTCACATCGTCCAGAAGCAGGTCGTTGCTGAAATCGCCCAGGGTTTGCGGGTGTATGCTGTCGATGAAGAGGACATAGTCGCCGTTCTGGAATCCGGCATCCAGCATCTCTTGTGAGAACTCAAGACCGTAGCGGGCATTCTCCAAGGGGATATACTCGCGTCCCCAGGTGAAGCAGATGGCGATGTAGATGATGATGGCCGACAGGAAATTGACCAGCACGCCGCCGATGATAATGAAGAAGCGCTGCCAGGCGGGCTTGGCGCGGAATTCCCATTCGTGGACCTCTTCGCTGAGGTCGGAGGCTTTGGTGTTCTCGTCCACCATGCCGTTGATGGCGCAGAATCCGCCTAATGGCAGCCATCCCAACCCCCATTCGGTGTTCTCCGGATGCTCCGCCCACTCCTTGGGGGCACGACCGGAGAAGAAACTGAAGTGCATCTTGCCGTCGAATTTCTTCATCCGGACAATGGAAAAGCCGGGATTGAAGAATAGATAGAATTGGTCCACTCGTGTCTTGAAAATCTTTGCGAACGTGAAATGCCCTAACTCATGGGTGATTATGAGGAATGAGAGGCTGGCAATCAAGCCTAATATTTGAGTAGCAATGCCCATAGCGTGTTCTTTTTTTATCGGGCGCAAAAATAGTGAAATTTTTGTACTTTTGCACTTTCAAATTTTAAACATGGACACGCCTGATATCACGCCAACACCCTCTTCCGGACCGAAAAGGAAGGTTCTGTTCCTCGTCGGAATCATTGTCGGCATCCTCCTTGGGGCCTTGCTTACCATGTTTATTACAGATTGGCTGGATTACCGGCATCCCGCGGAAGTACGTGTGCTCCCGTCTCCGGTGGGTGTGAAAGGGGCTGATACTGTGGTCAAATATGTGGTCCATCGGCATGAGAGAGTCCTGGAAGAACCATTGTACAATATGGCTGCCGACACAGCGCAGGTGGACACGTCTTATGCGGACGATTACTCGCAGGACCTCTATCTGGATGAGGATGAGTTGGCTGACGCTGATGACGATGGGCTGGTGATGGCCGAGAAAATGATCGCCCGCCAAATGATGAAAATCCAGTATCTGGATAATAATAAAAAGGAAATACCTGTTCCCGAAAATGCGCCCGCGGAAATCCAATTCCAGCAATGGGAAACACCTGTGCGCAATAAACTTTCGTATCAGCTTACGGGTAACATGTTGAAAGTGAAGGGTATGTCAGCCCAGAATGTAAAGATTGTCCATTACAGGGGAAAACTCCATCTTGTGCGCGGACACCAGGCGTACCCCCTTACCCCCAACACGCAGTTCGAACGGCTGGTGGAAACCGCGGAGACGGGTTTCTGAAATGTTGGAATCGTTGGGAATCGTTAGGAATCGTTAGACTCAGCCGAATATCCTCAGTTTGTCTTCTATTCTTTCCAATTCTCCAGCGTGATGCCGAAATCGCTGATGCCTTTCACCTTGTCGGTGCGCATACCCTGTGTGACTGTGAAGGTGTAGGTACCGGTGCGGGGAAAACGGATTTTGGGCTGGAACAGGAACATGTTGTCCTTGATGCGCCCCTGCCCCTTGCCGGTCCATTTGCCGAACTTGTCGCACACAATGAAGCCCAACGTGTCCTGCTCGCTGTGTCCATCCGGATATTTGGTCTTCATGAAGACGTAGAAATTCTGCGTTTCAAAGTCCGTGGTGTTCCGAAGATGTATATACATATTGTAATATGCCATCGAGTCGGTGATATCCACTTTGAAGACCAACGGTTTCTTGACATCCCATTTTTCGTTGGGAATGGCTTGGATGTTACTGTAATAACGGCTCTGACAGCCCGAAAGGCATAGTAGCAGCACGGTGATGGCGAAAATGATTCTTCTCATAAGGCTGATATTGAAAAGGGTGGGGGACTAAGAGTCTGCAATGTGTTTGAGCTCGTCCATGCTGATGTTGTTGCCCTCTTCCACTTTCTTTTGGTTGACTAAGGCAAACTCTTCCAGCGTTTCCGGAATCTTCCCTTCGTTGTTCATCTTGATGATGTTTTTGACCTTGTCCAAAGGCAGTGCGAAGATGGTGGACGCATCGTTGGAATAGGAATACCATACGATCTTTTTGAAAATGTCGATTTTGTTGTAAACGCCTCTTCCTTTTTTTGTCTTGAGCTGCACGTTAGGCTGCGGGAATTCCTTGAGTTCCTGAATGTACGTGTCTTGCTCGAAGTTCAGGCAGCATTTGAGCTTGCCGCACATGCCGGCCAGTTTCTGCGGGTTGAGGGATAGCTGCTGTGTGCGTGCGGTGCTCGTGGAGACGGACTGGAAGTTGGTCAGCCAGGAGGAACAGCAGAGTTCGCGCCCGCAGGAGCCAAGTCCGCCCAAACGGGCCGCCTCCTGGCGCACGCCGATCTGTCGCATCTCAATGCGGATGTGGAACTGCTCGGCCAGAATCTTGATGAGCTCGCGGAAGTCCACACGCTCCTCGGCGGAGTAGTAGAAGATGGCCTTGGTGCCGTCGCCCTGGTATTCCACATCATTGACTTTCATCTTCAGGTTAAGGTCCCACGCCGTGTAACGTGATTTCAACATGGTTTCGTTTTCTAATCCCACGGTGGCAATCCACTCTTCAATGTCGGCGTATCGCGCTGTGCGATAAAGTTTTTTCACTACATCAGAAGCCTTCACGTGTTTGTGCTCCATTTGGCGCTTCACCTGCAGGCCTAACATGGAGATGATGCCGATGTCGTGGCCGGGATTGGCCTCCACGGCTACAATGTCCCCCACTTTGAATACCCCGTCGGGCGGCAGCAGGAAGAAATCCTTGTGGCTGTTCTTGAACCGCACCTCGGCAATAGGGAACTCGATGTAGTCTAACGAGATGTCCAGCTTGGAGATCCAGTCGTAGGAGGGCAGCTTGCAACTGCTGTAGTTGTACTGCCGGCAGTTCACTTTCTCCGGCTCGGGAATGTCGTTCAACCCCCGCGTCAGGAAGATGTTTTCAGAGATTTTCTGGGACTCGGGAGAGAGCCCGGTGCGGATGTCAATGTCCAGATATTGCTCCCAGTCTTCCACGGGCGCATGATCCTTGTCCTCCAGATTGACTTTCTCCTTAGGTTTGCTCTTGGGGGTATCTTGCTTTTTAATATCTTGATTTTTAGTCTGTTTTTCGGATGCTTCAGGTTCCTTCTTCACTTTTTCAGTCATAATTTATAGTAGGATTTTAAAATGGGTGCAAAAATACGAAAATAATGTGCAAATTCCGCAGGTTATGCGGATTGTTCGGCAATCGCGACCCGAATCAAAGGTATGGTGATGAAAATCTTAGTGTTGCCCATTGCTTTTGTCTTGTTTGGGTTTCTTGGTGGTGTCTTTCCCCTGTTTGGGTTTCCTGACATTGCCATTGTGCTTGCGCTTGCTGTTGAAATCCTGTTTGAAAGCCAATGCCACACCCGCCACGTAGTTGATCTGGTTGTCGTGCATGTAGAAGTCTTCATTGCGCTCGCCGATGTTGGTGTAGGCTTTCACTTTCCAGGTGCCGGTCTTGTTGAGGCTGTATTGCAGGGTTAGGTCACCGTACATGTTGTTGGCCGCCGAACGGGTGGCATCATCGTAATAGCCGATGCTGGTCTCGATGGTCATGCGGTCCTTGAGCAGACTGGCGTTGGCGGTCAAGCCATATTCGGCGGCACTCGTCTCCGTCTCCTGGTTGTAGGTGATGCCGAAAGACCCCTTCTGATTTTCCATGATGGAACTTAGCATGTTGTTGACCATGTTACGGAAAATGTTGGAGATCTGGAATCCGCCCCCGTTGCCGGAAAACAGGTCCGCCGCCATGAAGTTGTTGGTGATTAGGAAATAGGCAAACTGCTTGGTGGTGTTTTCTTTGTTTGATGTGTCAATGGCGGTGTAAAAAAGATTGCGGGATTCTTCACTGCTGTTGGGCAATTCGAAACTGAAGGTGGGCTCCAGTTGCTTCATGATAGGACCGTTCAGATGCAGATAGGCGTTGACGGGAACAGCATTGGCAGAATACCCCTCCGGAATGATGTTGGTGAGGGAGGTCTTGGAAGACTTGTATGCACTGATGTTGACGACCATGTCCTCTAACGGACCGTCGAAGTGGATGGTACCGCCTGGCACCAGGGTGAGGCGCGAGTTCAGCAAGTTGTATAAGGCGATTTTGAAATCGCCGGAATGTAATGCCAGATTGCCGTAAAGGTTCAGGTCGCTCTGCAACATGTCGTAGGTGAGCTGGAAACGGCCATCGGCACGGGCGTTCATGGTGCCGCCGATGGATTCCAGAATCAGGACGATGTTGGCGTCGTTCTTCACATCAAACGTGAAGTCCAACAAGATGTTGGTCTTGGATTCGTCTATGTCGGTAGATGACGGATCCTCGTTCTTGTCGGAGGCTTTCGGCTTGAACTGGATGATGTCGGATTGGGAGGCCGAGTTGGCGGAACTCACTTGGAGAGTGATTTTGGTGCCGGTCAAGGTCTGCAGGTTGTCACCCTTGATGAGGATTTTGTCCCCTTCACCAGTGATGTTCACAATGCCGGAAGCATATCCAGTGCCGTAAAAGACGGAGGTGGCGTCTCTTGGCGTGTTCAGCACCTGAAGCCGGTTTGTCCGGATATTCAGGTCCAAGGTCATGTTGCGGAAGAAGTTGTGGAGGATATGCCCATTCATGTATGCGATGTTGCCGTCCCGGTCGGTGATGCGCATGTTGTCAAAATGGATACCCTTGGCGTCAAATCCAATGTCCTGGTCGTGGACGTTGTAGTTGGTGCCGATGGGTGCAATGTCCATGTTGGCATCCACCACGTGGACTGTGCCGTCGAAGTAGGAGGATTTCGGGGTGGAGTAGAAGGAGAGCTTGCCGGAGGCTTTCCCATTGATGTAATTACTGAAGCTGGATAGAAAGGGGGATAAGAATCCAGCACTGAGGGAATCAAAGCTGGTGTGGATGGCCAAATCCCGTTTGTCAGGGATGTATTGTCCGCGTATTTCCGCGGTCTTGTCCTTCGCCTGCAAGAATTGGCGCACGTCGAATGTGGCGAGATCTTTGGCCGTCAGGGACTTGGATTCTTGGAAGATGCCGCCGGTGAAACGGATCTGTCCCACCGTATCCAAGGCCGCCAAGGCAAACACATCCCCGATGGAATCCTGATTGAACTTGAAATC
Organism: Bacteroidales bacterium; assembly: GCA_016285145.1. Classification (GTDB taxonomy): domain Bacteria; phylum Bacteroidota; class Bacteroidia; order Bacteroidales; family WCHB1-69; genus F23-D06. The sequence continues at coordinate 18,931 of JAEEQE010000010.1, forward strand.
ACTGATTAAAGCCTTGCCGAAGGTGATCAGCTTTTTGTCCCGGCTCCGCACGGTGAAGTCGGCAGACAACAGCCCGCCGAAATCCATGCCGTTCACGACAGGATTCACCATCGACACGTTCATGTCGTTGACTTTCAGTTTCAATTCGCCGTTCTTTTTCTTGGAGAAAAGGCCGTCGGCGCTGATGCCACGGGTTTGGTCGTCAGTGAAGACGAGGTTGTGGATGAGAATGCCGTCCGGCTGGATGCGCACGGAATTGTCAGCTGTGAAGCCCCAGCGGTGGTTGTTGAGATAAATGCCGGATTCGGTGATGTTGACGGCAATGTCCTTCAGGTCGTCCAGACTGACCATGCCGGCCATTTGGGAGTTGGGCGTGGACTTGCTGTTGAACCGGTTTTGCCAGCGGAGGTCATAATGGATAGTGTCGTCGCGTGTGCGCGTGCCAAGGGAAATCCCGTCGAACGGGATCCGTGTGTTTTTCATGATGGCGATCACGGAATCGGATTTGAAGTCCAAATCCAAAGTCTTATGGTCTTCGCTGCTCCCATTGACAGAAAGATGATAGATGGCCACCTTGTGTCGCACGCCGATGAAGGGCACGGAAGCGGAAATCACGTCGTCGTTGGCAGAAGAACTGATCTCCACATCCAAATTGCAGTTCGGGGCGATGAAAATGTCCGGATTGAACAGGCGGACCAGATTGTATGTGTTGTAGGTGACAACGTGCGCCTTGATGTAGCCATCCTGCCGGCTGAAATCGGGTGAATTCTCTACGATGTCTTCTCTCTGTTTCTTGACGGCATTTTTGAAAAGATCCGGAAAATAATTGAATGCCAAGCCCTTCATCGAATCCAGCATGGTGACGGTCGGATAGGAACTCTCCAGGGTGGCGTTCACTAAACTGGAACTGAGGATGAATTTGTGGAAGTCATCCCTGTTGATGGCCGTCAGACGGAGACGCTTGTTCGATATCTCCCCCTGGTCGTTCTGATACCGGATGTTGTCGCACCCCAAGTAACCGTTCAGGTTGTCTATGTGATCGCCCTTGAAGGCAATCATGAAGTTGTCGAACGCCAACTGCACATCTTCGCTCTGCTGGGCGAGGTAAATGACTTTCTGGATGCCTTTGGCGGTGGCTGAATCCACGGTCGGGAGCCGGTCGGCCACGCGGCTGATATCGAACTGCTCTAATGAGACATTCCCTTGTAGGGTGGGGAGCTTCTCCGTGATGTCAAACTGGCCGAGAATGCTACCCTTCAAAAGCGGGTCGTGGATTTCTACGGAACCATTGTACAAGCGGTTCTGATAATCGGCGGAAACATTCACATTCCGAAGAGGATAGTGATATAAATCAAGCCGTTGGATTGAACCGTCCAAATGTGCGGTCAACGTCTTGAGGTTCTCCGCATCCAATCCTGTGGAGGCCATGTCTCCTTCTATGTCGGCTGAGAAACTGCTCATTCCGAGGAACTTGTTGTTGCCTGTCAGGGCGGCTAAATTCAGATCTGGCGATGACACTTTGCCGGTCAGATGCGTGCTGCCGTCACGGTCCACAAGGGAGGAAAGGGTGGCATCCGCCGTGCCCAACGCACAGGCTAACGCCGTCTCGGCATCGAAATTGGAGGTGCTCCCCGTGAAGGAGAGCTTCAGCTTGGTGTTGCCCATCTTCGACACGCTCTTGGGAATGGGCAGCGTGCGTCCGCCGGGAATCGTGAAGAGGGCCAACTCCGGCACACTGACGGTGGAGGAATCCAGCTGCAGGTTGAAATACGCGTGGCGGAAATCGGTGATGTTACGCAGGGCGACATCTCCCCGCAGGCGCGTGAACAAGCCCCAGCCGGCTTGAAGGCCGATCAGGCTGAAATCGTTCACAGTACCTTGCACCCGATCGGCCTTCAGGAGGAAGGTCTCGTCCATACCCTTGATGGCGGGCGCGAACGCGGCCACATCCTGCATGGCTAAACGGGTGGGTCGCAAATCCGCTGTGATCGTCACGGAATCCAGAAAATCACCCAAACGGTCCCAATACGCATAGTCGAACCGCAGGTCAAGGTTGGCGTTGCTATTCGGAGTCCTGATATGTAATTTGTTGAAAACTAAGGATGTGTCACAGATGGAGAAGTCTCCACAGCCGTCCTGCATTTCAAATCCTCCATATTGCTTGAATGCCAAATGCTTGAAGTTGGCAGCTATCGTGTTGAGACCATGGCTTTCCACTTTGAATTCGGTTGCTTCCCAATTGATGTCTTTCAACTCAAAGAAAGCATAGTCTATGTCCGTCTGAGCGTCGGGTTCAAATACAACTCGTTGTTTGTCATTGATATAAACGAAACGTGTGTCGGTGAGTTTCAGGTCTTTGGCGGTGAGCAGGAAATATCCCGGGACTTCCCGCTCTTTGTGGAATTTCTTCGCCCAAATGGCAATGTTCACGCCATCGTCACCGGCGTAATAGCGGATGACAACGTTGCCGTGATCCAAATGGACTTTCCCGAATTTCAGTTTCAAGGGTTTGAGGGAAAAGGAATTCAAACGGCCTTTGACAGTCCCTACATAGATCATGTCGTTGTGGTGCGTGTCGTGGATGCGGAAGTCGTGGGCCACCAACTGCAGGGTGGGGGTGATGTGTATGTCCTTTATGGAGATTTCCGACCCCCATTTCTCGGATATGGACTGGGTGAGCTTGTTGACGGCAAAGGTCTGGATGGCAGGAACGAAGAGCAATCCCACGATGAGGAGGTCAAGAGCGATGAAGCTCAAGAGCACCCAGAGGATTATCTTCCCGATTTTTTTACTAATTTTGCCGCCCACAATTTTAAGGTTATGTCCGTTTATATTCTTGGTATCGAATCCTCGTGTGACGACACTTCCGCCGCCGTCATAGAAGATACGACGATTTTGTCCAATGTCATTGCCAGTCAGAAGGTTCACGCTGAATACGGCGGTGTTGTGCCGGAGCTGGCGTCGCGTGCGCATCAGCAGAATATCATCCCCGTGATTGACACGGCATTAAAGCGCGCAAAGATAAACAAAAATCAGTTATCCGCCATCGCCTTCACTAACGGCCCCGGATTGCTCGGTTCTCTGTTGGTGGGTAGCTCTTTTGCAAAGGCTATGGCCTATTCGCTGGACATCCCCTTGATACAGGTTGATCACCTGCAGGCGCATGTTTTGGCGAATTTTTTGCAAAAAAAAGATGAACCCAAGCCCGTACCGGATTTTCCGTTCTTGTGTCTCACAGTGTCGGGTGGGCACACGCTGTTGCTTCAGGTGAACGACTACTTCGATATGCAGCGCATTGGCGGCACCATCGACGATGCGGCGGGCGAAGCCTTCGACAAGGCCGCCAAAATCCTCGGACTGCCGTACCCGGGCGGCCCCGTCATCGACCGCTATGCGAAAGAGGGCGACCCGCGGCGCTTCCAGTTTGCCATCGCCCACATCCCCGGCCTCGATTACAGTTTTAGCGGACTGAAAACCTCCTTCCTCTATTTTGTCCGGGATCATTTGAAGGAAAATCCGAATTTTATAGAAGAGAATATCCACGATTTATGCGCATCCATCCAGTATGCGATCATCAAGTCCCTGACCGACAAGTTGGTGAAGGCATTGAAGCAGACCGACTGCCAGGATCTTGTGCTGGCGGGCGGCGTGTCGGCCAACTCCGGCTTGCGCGATGCGGCCACCGATCTGGCCCGACGGTATCGCAAACGCCTGTTCCTCCCATCGTTGGACTTGACAACCGACAATGCGGCCATGATAGCCGTGTCCGGTTATTTCAAGTTCCAGAAGGGTGATTTTGTGGGGGTGGATGCCGTTCCCTATAGTAGCGAGCGTGCGAAATAGGGGAGTGAACAGTAGTCAGTAGTCAGTGAACAGTGATTAGTGATTAGTGAACAGTGACCGGAGATCACTGATTGCTTGCCAACAGCTAACGGCCAACGGCTAATAGCCAATAGCTAATAGCTAACAGAGGCATATTTTGCCGGGCTGCTATCGCACAATCTGGAAGTCCATCTGCCGTTTGATCATGTCCACTGCCACGACGCGCACTTTGATGCTGTCGCCGAAGCGGAGCGAGTGGCCATGGTGTAAGCCCACTAACGTATAGTTTTCTTCGTCAATGTAATAGAAGTCATCGTCAAAGCTGCGCATGGGAATCATACCCTCGCATTTCGATTCTTTCAGCTCGGCATAGATGCCCCACTTGGAAATGCCTGATATGGTGGCCTCAAACACTTCTCCTACCTTGTCAACCAGATATTCGGCTTGCTTGTATTTGACAGAGTCGCGTTCGGCTTGCGTGGCTTGCTGCTCCATCATGGAACAATGCTTACAGTATTCCTCGAATTGATCCTTGTTAACACTTTCTTTATTAGCTAAATAATGGTCCAACAGGCGATGCACCATCAGGTCGGGATAACGCCGAATGGGGGAGGTGAAATGGGTGTAGAAGGGGAATGCCAGCCCGTAGTGCCCGATGTTCTCGGTGGAGTAGCAGGCGCGGGCCATGATGCGGATGGAGAGTTTGCTCAGCATGTCGTAGTCGCTCTTGCCTTTCTCATCTGCTAACATTTGGTTGAGTGATCCGCGGAAAGCCTTGGTGGAAGTGGTCTTCAAATCAAAACCCAGCTTCTTTACGAAGGTCTTGAAGGTGTTAAGTTTCTCATCCAACGGTTTGTCGTGGATACGATATACGAATGTGTTGGGCTCTTTGCCGCCAGTGCGCTTGCGCCCGATCTTCTCGGCCACGCGGCGGTTGGCCAGCAGCATGAACTCCTCGATGAGCCAGTTGGCCTCTTTCTGCACTTTCAGATATACACCGATGGGATGGCTGTTCTCGTCCAGCTTGAATTTGACCTCCTCCGTTTCGAAGTTGATGGCGTTGTTGTCAAAACGCTGCTTTCGCATGATAGATGCCAACTCGTTGAGTTTTAATATGATGTCTGATAAATCGCCCTGCTTTGTCTCGATGATTTCCTGCGCCTCTTCGTAGTTGAATCTTCGGTTGGAGTTGATGACGGTGTGCCCGAACCACTCTTTGTGTACTTTGGCGTGGTCGTCAATGTCGAATACGGCACTGTAGCACAGCTTGTCCTCGCCGGGATTGAGGGAACAGAGGTTGTTGGACAAGGCTTCCGGGAGCATGGGGATGGTGCGGTCCACCAAATAGACCGACGTGGCGCGGTGGTAGGCCTCCGCATCCAAGGCTGTGCCCGGGCGCACATAAAAGGAAACATCTGCAATGTGGATGCCCACACGGTACAGTCCTTCAGACAGTTGCTCGAAAGAGAGCGCATCGTCGAAGTCCTTGGCATCGGCGGGGTCGATGGTGAAGGTGGTGACGGAGCGGAAATCCCGTCGCCGTAGAATTTCCTTCTCGGCAATCTGCTTGGGAATGGCGGCTGCCTCCTCCTCCACATTCTTCGGGAAGGCGAGCGGGAAGTCGTTTTCAGCCAGGATGGAGAGCATTTCCACGTTGTTGTTGCCGGGCTGTCCCAGCACGTGGATGACTTCGCCCAGCGGACTGCGCGTGCCCGCGGGCCAGTCCACGATGACCACCACCACCTTGTCGCCGCTCTTGGCTTTCTTCAGCAGGCGGCCCGGAATGATGATGTCGCGACGGAAAAAGGCGTTGTCTGGGATGAAGTAGGCCACCCCTTTCTTTACCTGAATGGTACCCACTAACTGCTTTTTGCTCCGTTGGACAACTTCAACCACTTGTCCTTCACGGCGTTTGCCCTTACGGGATGGGAAAATGGACACGCGCACGATGTCGTTGTTGAGGGCGTTGCCTAAATTGCCGTCGGCAATGAATATGTCCTCCTCCAACGACTCGTCATGCGTGTCGTTGCGGTCGTATTGCGGGATGACAAAGGCCATGCCGCTGCGTTTCATCTCAATCTTGCCCGTCACGATGTTGCGTTCGCGCTCTTTCCCTTTCAACTGCTTGTAGTTGAGACGGTATTTTCCGCGCCCGGCCTTGAGCAGGAGCTTGGCCTCTATCAGACGGTCTATCTGGTCCTTGACCTGTTCGCGCCCCTTCTTGTCATATACACCGACCTTGGCGGCAATCTGTTTGTAATTGAGCTTTTCATTCTTGCCCTGCATAAGGGCATCGATTATTTTTTTTGATAAATCTTCCATTTTAATTGTAGTAATAGATTAAATAATTTTAGTAAGATGTTGTAAAATAATAGATTAATAGATTGATTTTGTTTTTCTATGGTTCGATGTGATCGATTTTGTATTGACCGTTTTCATCGTAAATGAACCACGCTTCCAGTTCGGGGTGTTTGTGAAGGATTTGGATGGCCTGGGAGCGTCCGAGCACCATGAAGGCGGTCGCGAAGGCATCGGCGGTGGTGCAATCGGGTGCGATGACGGTGACGCTGAGCAGATTGGTCTCTTCCGGCCGTCCTGTTGCCGGATTGAGGATGTGGGTGTAGCGAACGCCGTCTCGCTCGCGGTAGTTGCGGTAGTTGCCCGAAGTGGCTACCGCCTTGTCGGTCAACTCGAATTGTTGGCTGCTCTCCACTGGGCCGTCGGCACTCTCTGTCGGAACCTGGATGCCCACCTTCCAAGGTCTCCTGTTTTTGTGTCCTGACGCTACCACCTCACCGCCTATCTCCACGATGAAGTCCTTGTGTCCCAGATGCTTGAGGAATGCGGCTACCTTGTCCACGGCAAATCCCTTGGCGATGGCGTTGAAGTTGAGCTGCACTCGTGGGTCCCGCTTGATCAGTTGGTCACCTTCCAATCCGACAAGCCGGTAGTTCACGAACTGGCGCACGGAATCGACAACTTCCGGACTGGGTGTTGTTGTCGTTTTTTCCCGTCCGAAGCCCCAAAGTTCGATGAGGGGTTGGCAGGTGCAGTCGAAGGCCCCGTACGTCTGCTCCGAGACGGAAAGGGCTGTCCGGATGATGTGCCGCAGGTCGGTATTTGGCGCAGTCTCCTCGCCGCGGTTGATACGAGACAGCAGCGAATTCGTGTCGAATACCGAGAAGGTGGCGTTGACCACTTGGAGCACAGAGTCCACACGGGCGGGTATGTCCGGGTCATCCGCACCCATGTATGTGATGTGGTAAATTGTGCCTAACGCACGCCCTTCGAAGGAGTTGGGGTGGTCCTGTCGGCATCCTGCAAAGGTGATTAGGATGAAGCCGAGGAATAGAATTATAGGTGATTTCATTGTTTGCATTTTGGCGCGGCAAAAATACGAATTAATTTGGATTAAAGGATTTATTTTGTACTTTTGCCGCTCAAACCATTAGCCGATATGCTCTCCGTTTACTCTAAGAATTTGGAAAATGCCGTCAATGAGATTGCCAAGCTTCCCGGCATAGGGCGGCGTACGGCCTTGCGTCTGGCCCTTCATCTGTTGAAGACCGATGCCGAGGAGGTGGGCCAGCTCACCGACCGCATCAACCGTCTGAAGACCGATGTGTGCCTTTGCCGCAAATGCTACAATATTTCCGACAGCGAGGTGTGCGACATCTGCGCGAACCCCAAGCGCGACGAGGCCACCATCTGCGTGGTGCAGGATATCCGCGATGTGATTGCCATCGAAAACACGAACCAGTACAGCGGCTTGTATCATGTGTTGGGCGGTGTCATCTCGCCCATGGACGGCATCGGCATCCACCAGCTGCGCCTGCAGGAATTGTTTGCGCGTGTGGAGACGGGTGCGGTGAAGGAACTGATTCTGGCTCTGCCGGCTACCGTGGAAGGCGATACCACCAACTTCTTCATTTACAAGAATGTGAAGGATAAGGTCCTGAAAATCTCAACTATTGCTCGCGGCATCGGCGTGGGCGAAGAACTTGAATACGCCGACGAGGTCACCCTTGGCCGCTCGTTGCTGGCCCGCACTGACTTTGACGTGGCCTATAGGAAACAGTCGTGAAATGCCTGTTCTCGTTGGACGATAGCCCTCCAGAGCATGAAATCCGGTCTGCTTAACATGCCACAGTAGATTCTGCAGGGTAGAGTTTGGCGCAGTATGATCTCCTTCGCGTTGGCCTCATATCTCAGGGCCTCCTCAATCTTGTTCTTTTGCTCCATAATTGTTTATTTTATGTTAATGTTTGTGATAGCAAAAATACAACAAGAAATGGCGTTTGTCAAGTGTGTTGCGAATTTTTTTTGTTGTTGAAAATCAAATAATTGAAATTTTAATATTTTGTTTTTGATAATTAATGATTAAAATTTATTGTTTTTTTTCGGAGAAAGGAAGCGCTGCGTGGAAATGTTCTGTTGCATTATATTACTATCGTCGGGTCAGGTCAACACGTATATTATTGCAAAAAAGAATGTATGATAAGTTATTTTATAACTAACTAGGAGACTGCTGATAGACCATGATTACTTTTTAGTGCCGCACGGGCATACTATCTTCAAGCTCGCCGGCACAATCCGTATGTCAAGGGTGGCTGGCATCATCACGGGTTCGCCGTCAATGTTGACAACACCCTCTGTGGAGCGTTTCACCTGGATGTGTTGGGCTTTGATTTCCGTGAAATAACGGGAATGGTCCAATCGTCCGGCCATCATTTTCAAGGCGGTGTCGGGAGCTTGCAGCAGGGTGGGGCGGTTGAGAATGCAGCTGTCGATGAGGCCGTCTTGCAGGGATGCCTGCGGGGCGATGATGGCGTGGTAGCCGAACTGGTTGGCGTTGGCGAAGGTGATGAGCAAGGGGCTGCACTCTAAAGTTGTCTGCCCGTCGAAGATGAGTGTGTAGCGTTCCTCCTTGAAATGTAGGTAGTTGGCCAGCGCGTATTGCGAGTAGGGTAGGAAGCCTCGGCGCGGGTCGCGGGAGAAGTCGTAAGCGGTCTGTGCGTCCAATCCGATGCCGGCCACGCTGATGTAGGGCGTGTTATTGATGGTGGCGGTGTCAATGCGTTGGATATCATTGTTTTGCAGAAGTGTTAGGGCCTTGTCTGTCCGCAGTGGGAGGTGCAGGCTTCGGGCGAGGCCATTGCCGGACCCGTAAGGGATGACCGCTAACGCCGTCTCCGTGCCGATGAGGCTTCGGGCCACCTCGTTGATGGTGCCGTCGCCGCCCACCGCCGCCAAGATGTCGTAGCGTCCGACGGCCTCTTCCGCCAATTCCGTGGCATGGCCCGCGTGCGCGGTGAAGACAATTTCGTAAGCGAAGTCGGCGGAATCCAGACAACGGGACACATGGTCCGGAAAGTTCTGCTTGGCCTTGTGCCCTGAAATGGGGTTGACAATGAATAAAATGCGCTTTTTCGGCATGGGTACTACGATTGAGAACGCAAAGATACAAAAAAAGATTACTTTTGCATCCTCAATCCGCATTTATGAAAAAACTCTGGAATAATGATTTTATAGTATTGGTAATGAGGATTTTACCATTGTATGTTTGTATTCTCATCACCCAGATTCTTTTTTACTTTTATAATCGTCCGGTAATCGGCGACCTCTCCGGCGTCGAGCTGCCGATGCTCTTTTGGGGGTCGCTGAAGTTCTCCACGATTTCGATCCTCTATCTGAATGCGCCGTTCATCTTGCTTTCCCTGTTGCCGTTGCGTGCGCGTGGCACTAAAGGTTATCAGCGGATGCTCTTCTGGCTTTACACAATTACAAATTCTATCGGCATAATCGTCCTGAATCTGGCCGATGTGATCTACTATCGTTACGCTTTTAAACGGATTACATTAGAGGAAATGCACTTTTTCGAGGAGAATGACAATACGTTTGGCATTCTCTTCAAGTCGATGGGGGAAAACTGGTATGTGGTGTTGTTAGCCGCGTTGCTGGTTTTTTTTCTTGTTTATGTTTATAGGAAAATAAAATACCATCCTACGGAAATCGCCAATCCTGTAGCTTATTATGTGACTAATACGTTGGTTTTGGCGGTTTCTTTCCTGCTGTGGGTGGCAGGGGTGCGCGGCTCCACGGAGTGGAAGGCGCGCCCGGTGACCATCAGCAATGTGGCCTACTATACGCAATCGCCGCAGAAAGGGGCGGTGGCATTGAGCAATCCGTTCTGTCTCTTGCGCATGATCGGCATCCGACAGATCGAGGTGCCGCACTATTTTTCCGAGGACGAAGAAGAGACTCTGTTTACGCCGTATCATTATCCGGCTTTGTCGCAGGTGCCAGTGGCCGCGGGCAAGAATGTCGTTATCTTCGTGTTGGAGAGTTTCAGTCGTGAGCATTCGCAGTACCTGTCGCCGCATTTGAATCCGGATGGTGGTTATACGCCCTTCCTGGATTCGCTGATGCGTGAGGGACTTGTCTTCCCGAACGCATACGCCAACGGCATGAAATCGATAGAGGCGCTGCCCTCGATATTGGCTTCGATCCCTTCGTACAGGACCTCGTTTGCTTTGTTGCCGCAGGCTCTGTCGCCGTTGGACGGTCTTCCGAGAATATTGTCGGAACAGGGCTACTCAACGCACTTCTTCTGTGGCGCCCGGGCCAACCAGATGGGTTTCGAGGCGTTTGGCAAGCTGGCTGGCATCAATCGTTTCCACAATCGGGAGGATTATGAGGCCAAGCATCCCGGACCGGGACAGGCCAACATCTGGGGCGTGTGGGACATGCCGTTCCTGCAGTTCGTGGCCGAGGAACTGGAAATGATGAAGCCGCCATTTTTCACGGCGGTATTTACGCTTAGTTCTCATCACCCGTATGATCTTCCCGCACCGTATGCCGGCAACATGCCGGAGGGCAATACGCCCGTGCAACCCTGCGTGGCATTCACCGACTTGTCTATCCGAAAGTTTTTTGAGAAGGCGTCCAAGATGCCGTGGTTCCAGAATACCCTCTTTGTCTTTGTCGCTGACCATGTGTCGCCGCAGATGGCTCATCCCGAAACCAGGACGGCCAAGGGCAACACGGCGATCCTGTATTTCATGTACACGCCGGACCACTCCGTGAAGGGCCGTTACGAGCAGGTGACCCAACAGTTGGACATCATGCCCACCGTTTTGGGCTTGATGGGCTACGAGAAACCCTACTTCGCTTTCGGACGCGACATCTTCAATGAACCGGATCGTCAGCCGATGGTGGTGAATTGTGTAAACCAGACCTTCCAATGCCTGACGGATTCTATCAGTCTTTACTTTGACGGGAACCGGCGGTTATACGTGTTTGATGCGAACGACACGCTGCAAGAGCGTGACGTGATGGATGCAGGCAGCGTGTTGCAGCGCAATGCCGAAAAGGATTTGAAGGCCATTCTGCAGTCTTATTACCGGCATGTGTCGGAAGGGAAGTTCCGTGTACCGTAATTTTTTGTATTTTCGCCGCCATTTTATAAATATTTATAGTGTACAAAATTTAAAACACAAAAAATATGAAACGTTTGTTACTTGTTTTACTGGCCGTTATGTCCTTTGGATGGACGATGGCTCAAGAGTTTTCGGAATCTGTTCGGATCAACAAAGCGTATCCGGATGATTTGTTTTATCAGGATCTGATGCGTAATTATCAGGACTTTACCCCTATTCCAATGCCAGAAGCGCAGGTGCCCTACCAGCCGGTGGTGCGCGTGGGTGCTCCGTATCGTCCTGTGCCGCAGTCGAAGCGGATTCTGGCACCGGGTGAGGCTTTGATTTTCGCTGTGGATGGCAACACGGTGACGGAGGAGACCGGCCATCTCGGCAATACATTCTCTTCTGACATTGAAAACGCCATCAGCAAGGTGCCCGTGTGGCTCCAATATGACCTTCGTTTCAAATTCAAGGTGGTGACCTCGTCATCTGTGCGCAACAAGATGGTGACCGTCATCAATGCAGCTCCCAAAAAGTACTTGGACGAGGTGGCATACGTGGTCACCTACCTGCCCGTGGAGGTTTTGTCTGGCTCGAGACTTCCGAGCGACTGGAGCTATCTGATTGACAATGCCCGATGGATTTACACCCATGCCGATTCGTTGCAATATGTGCAGATTGTGGAGCATGGCGACACCACGACCCAGGATTGGTACACCACAACCCAATACCGTATCAAACAGGGTTCCAACTATATATGGCGCGAGGTGGACCGCTATTATTACTACCAGTTTATCGTGATGCCCAAGATAGAACAGGAAGTGCTGGCCATTACCGACAATCTTACATCCATCACGAGTTCCCGCACCTGGGGCTATTTCTGGCGCGATTATCTTTGGAATGATTATGCCCGTGCCGTCAACACAGCTGACACGGAATACCGTGGATACAAAAACGTGAACACATGGGGTTATGTCGCCATCAACTCTTCCGGTACCCGCGACACGGTCCGCATTGACACCATCCCTCGTCTGGGTGAGATCATGCAGATGCCGACTTACCTTTGGGACGAGAACCCGACAATCTATTTCTTCAACAGACCTTTCTCGGCCTCACAGAGTGCTTTGAATGTGCTGGGTAACTGGGCATCCCGTTGTGTGCCGCAGGATGTGACCAGCAGCAGCGACTACCGTCCTTCCGAGCCGAACCATATTGCTTGGAAGCATGTCGGCAACTGTCATGAGGATGCCTTGTTGGTGGTGGCCGCCGCCCGCACCGCGCTGATTCCCTGTATCCATGTGGCTGACTTGTGCGATGACCATGTGTGGGCTGCCATCCACGACGGAGGCGATTCGATATGGCATCATTTTGAGTTCTTCCGTGGCGGCTGCTCCGCCAATAGACCCTACTACTGGGGCATGACCAATATGCAGACCAACGGCAATTATGGTTGGAACAGCTCCCTGGTTCAGGGCTATGTGCCAGACGGACATCTGCTGAACCTCTCGGAGACCTATTCGGAGCAGAATCCATGTACCCTTAATCTGACGATTACCGATCAAGACGGATTCCCTGTTGACGGGGCTCGGGTGAACCTGTATTCCACCAATACGCAATATGGCACGGAATATAAACTGTCGGCAGGTCAACTTTGGACGGATGCACAGGGAAGAATTTCGGTCAAATTGGGCACGGGCAAGAAATATTATTTCAAAATCAGCCACTCCAAATATGGCAGTTTCCCTACCGAATCGGGACAAATTTATGTGCTGATCTCGACCAATACCACGGCTGGACATGTGTACAACAAAACGTTCCAGATACCGGCTTCCGCTCAAACTGCCCGTTATAATATCACCTCTACGCAGGAAGCATACGAGGCCCAGAACAGCCTTCAGATTTCCTTGGATGCCCGCAACGTGACCTCGGATTCCAACCCGGAGGATGCGCAATCGTCCACATTCTATGAACGCACGAATGATCTGGCAGGCTTGCGCACGTATGTGGTGAGCGAGAGCGAAATCGCTTCCTTCCGCAATGCCACTCGCACCGGCAATGTGGAATACGATTTCGGCTCCCTGTCCGCCGGTACTTTCAGCATCCCGACGCATACAAGCGGACGCACGTATGTGGTGCTGGCCAATCTCAACAATTTCAAGAACTATATCGAAGTTTCGTATAATGCCGAAGTGGTGAATGGCGCTGAATTCCCAGCAGGCGTGGCACAGCATGATAATGCCAAGACCGAGTGGCTGCAGGCCTATCCGAACCCAGTGGCTGATGTACTGAACTACTCCGTTTCGGAGCAACTTATAGGCTCCACGATGCAGCTGGTGGACATGACGGGTCGCGTGGTGGCCGAAAGCGAGATTTCCAATACGGAAGGAACTCTTTCGTTGAATCATCTGAATGCCGGTGTGTATCTGCTTCGTGCCGGTTCCCAGTGGATGAAGGTCTTGAAAAAATAATCCGTTATAATATAGTGTGTTGACAATATGAATGTTCATTTTATTGCTATCGGCGGTAGTGCTATGCACAATCTGGCCATTGCCTTGCATCTCAAGGGTGACCATGTGACGGGTTCGGATGATGAGATTTTTGAGCCTGCACGCGGACGCTTGGCCCGCTATGGCCTGCTGCCGGAATCCATAGGATGGCACCCCGAAAGGATTACTCCGGAGCTGGATGCCATTATCCTTGGAATGCACGCCCGCATTGACAATCCCGAGCTTTTGAAGGCAAAGGAACTCGGCCTTAAAATCTATTCCTATCCCGAATATCTGTATGAACACAGCAAGGACAAAACGCGGATTGTCATCGGTGGAAGCCATGGCAAGACAACCATAACCTCCATGATTATCCATGTGTTGCAGCAGAACCATATAGAGTGCGATTACATGGTGGGTGCCCAGTTAGACGGTTTTGAGGTGATGGTCCGCCTGTCGGATTCGGCCCGCGTGATGGTGATTGAAGGGGATGAGTATCTGACCTCGCCCATTGACCGCCGGCCCAAGTTCCATGTCTATCAGCCCACCATCGGAATTGTGAGCGGTATCGCTTGGGACCATGTGAACGTCTTCCCGACGTTTGACATCTATGTGGAACAGTTTGAGATTTTCGCCAAGATGATTCCGGCGGACGGATGTTTCATCTATTGCTCGGATGATGAGGTGTTGCAGTCGTTGGCCGGTCGGATCACGCAGACGAAAAAACAGCCGTACAGTGTTCACCCGTATCATATCCGCGACGAAGTCACCTATTTGGAGACTCCATACGGTGAGATTCCGTTGCATATCTTCGGGAAGCATAATCTTACCAACCTGAATGCGGCCCGTTATGCATGTGCAGCCATCGGGGTGCCGGAGGAGGATTTCTACCGGGCAATCTCCTCGTTTAAGGGTGCTTCCAAACGGTTGGAGTTAGTGGCTCGCAACGCGCATTGCGCCGTGTATAAGGACTTTGCCCACTCGCCCTCCAAGTTGAGGGCCACCTTGGCGGCTGTGCGCGAGCAATACCCGAACCGCAAATTAGTGGCCTGCATGGAACTGCACACTTTCAGCAGCCTCACGGAACAGTTTCTCACCCAGTACAGGGGGACGATGGATGTGGCCGATACGGCTATGGTCTATTTCTCCCCGGAGGCGGTGGCCTTGAAAAAATTGCCCCCACTTTCTTCCGAAAATATCTATTCCGCTTTCGGACGGGAAGACCTGCAGGTGTTCGACGATTCGGTTGCGATGATTGATAATCTATTGAAAATCAATGATAAAGATGCTGTTTTCCTGATGATGTCCTCAGGGGATTTTAACGGTGTGGATTTGACCGCTTTAGGTGAAAAAATTATATCTTTGCACGCTTGATTAAAAAACAACTAAAAACCTATAAGAAATGAAAAAGATTTGTTTAACCATGTTGTTGGCTGTGGCGGCGGTTCTTTGTTTCGCCCAGCCGCAGATTCAGTTCCAAGAAACCACACATGATTTCGGCAAAATCAAAGAAGAAGGTGGAAAGGTCACTGGACGTTTCGTCTTCACCAATGTCGGCACGGAGGATCTTATCCTGACGAATGTGCGTCCCGGTTGTGGATGTACCGCCGCCAATTACACCAAGGATCCGGTGGCTCCCGGGCAGCAGGGCTTTATCGATGCCACCTACAATCCGTACAACCGTCCCGGCGGATTCAACAAGAACATCCGCGTGACAACCAACGAGCCGCGCTTCACGGACGGCAGCAACAGCGCTCCGCACATGATTTTCATTAAGGGCGAGGTCATCAAACGCCCCCCGACAGAGTTTGAGAAAGCCGGTTACACCAAATCCAATGGTATGGCCCGCTTCTTCGATCCGAACGTTAAGATCGAAGCACTGAACACTCAGAAAGTGAAGGACACGTTCAAGGTTCGCAACTTCTGGACAAAGCCGGTGAAGTTTGAAATGAATGCCCCCAAGGATTACATCACGGAGGTCTATCGCAGCTTTGGTACGGAACTCGCACCTGGACAGGAGGGCTTCATCATCCTGGAATTTGATGCCGCCAAATGTGGTAAATTCGGCCAGGTCAAAGAAACGGTTACCTACATGACGAACGATTCCATAGAGGCCCGCAAGATGCTGCACTATTCCATCAATGTCAAGGAGGATTTCTCCAAGATGACGTCTAAACAGCTGAAAAACGCTCCTGTGGCCGAATTGGCTGCTTTGGAGTATAACTTCGGCTCCGTGGCCAAGAATTCCCAGACGCAAGGTGTTGTCACGCTGGTTAACAAGGGCAAGACCCCGCTGAAGATCCGCGCCCTTTCGCCGAGCACAGGCTTTTTCCGTGCCAGTGCCCAGATGATGGAGGTCCCCGCTGGCGGCTCCACAAACATCACGATTACCTTCAAGGCCAACTCCCGTCCGGGTGTGCAGAAAGGCACTCTCGAGGTCATCACGAACGACCCGAACAATGCCATTCAAGTAATCAATTTGAACGGCCAGATCCAATAGTCAACTGATTCAGGCTGGCAGGAATACTACCAGATGAGCGTGTCCACGGCGGAGGCGAATCCACTCCAGTTGCCGAGGACACGCTCTCCTTTTATGTTGGAGGCGACCGGGGCCGGATTGGTAAAGGGATTGCTGCCCAACACCGCTTCGCTGCCACCCGTGACCATGAATCGGTACGTGTCGTAGTCCATCTGGCTGTGACGCACATATACTGTGTCGCCGGGACGGAATGTCATGCGTGAGTAGGCTTTGCGCTCCTCCTCCGACATGGCTGATGCGAACAGCATGGATACCCCGTAGCGCTCTATCTCATAGTTGAATGTGAGTCCGTTGAAGGTCTTGTCGTCGAAGGCCACAGGGATGCTGCTTACCCACAGGCGGTCTTGGAACACCGGGCAGTGTACTTTTACCGAAAAGGCATAGTAGTTGTTTTCTATGGGGTTGTCGGTCATTTGAACCCGTATCACCCGCATGGAATCGGAGTTCACGAACTCAGAAGGATTGTCAAACCGGACGGAGTCCAGCGAGAAAGTACTGGGGATGGTCGTCTGCGCTGTGTATTGCTCGCCCGCATAATTCACCGTCAAGGTGTACGTGGTGTTCTCTTTCCCTTTCAAGTTCGTGCTCTTAAAGGCGAAGAACAACGGGGCCTCGGGGCAGAATTGGAATGTCAGACGCTCGCTCTCCCCGTCGGAGGATGTGACGATGACTTCCGCATCTGTGATCATCACATTGTTGCGCAAATAGTCCAGATCGATTTCCGCTAAATAGGAGATACTCTTGGACAGCATGACGATGGCGGGCTGCCCGTTCTCAATGGTTCCCTCAATAACTAATTTGGGCTCGTATTCGGGCATCTCCACGTCAATCTCGCTCTGGCATCCTGCCACAATCACACCGAGAAACAAGAGGAGGAACTTACTATAACGATGAAAAACACTCACGATATCTGACATTATATACATTAAATATTAATAATCATCCTTTCATTTTTTGAGACGCAATCATTGCGTCTCTACATTTCTGTTGTCATTCATTCTTTAAAATTTGAACCACCACATTACCGACGGGATAATCGGGAACAGGCTCATCTGGTAGGCCTTTGTGTCGATATTGAAGTCCAGATTGGCCGGGTCGATGTCGGTATGGGTCTCAAAGAAGATGAAGAACGGGTTCTTTCTATTATAAACATTGTATATGGAGAAATTCAGTCCCGTCTCGAAGCGACGTGTCTTCTTGATGGTCCAGTTGACGGCGAGGTCGAGGCGGTGGTACGGAGGCATCCGGTAGGCGTTGCGGCTGCTGTATTCGGTCATCAGCGAGCCCATGTAGAAGTAGTAGCCGATGGGAATGGTCATCGTGTTGCCGGTCTGATACACCCAGAGGGCCGACACGGTGAGCTTGTTGCGCAGGATCTCGTAGGCGAGGCTGATGGAGACGTCGTGGCGGCGGTCGTATTTGGCCCAGAATGGCTCGCCGTTGTTCAGGTCGGCGAACTGCTTGCGGGTGAAGCCTAACGTGTAGCCGATGAAGCCGGTGATCTTGCCGCGCGATTTCTTGACGAACACCTCCGCCCCGCAGGCCCAGCCTTTGCCGAACACGTACAACTGGTCGGGATTGATGGTCAAGGAGCTGAAATCCAGTCCATCACGGTATTCTGCCAGGTTGTACATCTGTTTATAATAGAGATCAATATAGGTTTCAAACATGTTCTGATGGAAGTTGCGGAACACACCTAACGAGAACTGCAGGACGGTTTGCGGTTTCAGAATGTCGGTGGAAGGCATCCATACGTCGGTGGGCAGCGAGATGGAAGCGATGGATATCTGGTGCAGGAATTGGTAGTTCAGGGTGGCCGATGCTTTGATGGAGGTGGCGGAGTCGATGAGGAAACGGAGCGAGAGGCGAGGCTCTACTTTGTTGTATGTCTTGATTAGCTCGCCAGGCCGGTAGGTGATGGAGTCTTGCACGTTGCCGATTTCGTCCAATTCGTAGCGGGTGAACGGGCCGATGTGGCAGAAATTTGTGTAACGCAGGCCCATGTTGAGGAGCCAACGGCGCGAGATGTTCCACTCGTCATGGGCGTATAGGCTCAGCTCGTTGGCGAAGTAGGGTTGCACTTTCGGCAGGGCGAAGTCGAATCCTTCGCCGGCCTGCACCGCGTATTGCCCGGGCAGACACTGGTGCAGCACGTCGTGAACGCCGAAACGTATGTTGTGCTTGGGGGTCGGCATCCAGGTAAGCTCGCTCTTCAGACTGTAGTCGCGGATGCCGGAGGTGAGCTTGAACTCGAACACATCCATGCCCATTTCGGTGCCGAAATCATAATAGCTGAAAGTGCCGGAAGTGTTCAGGAATAACTTGTTGCTGATGATGTAGTTCCAACGGGCGGAGGCCGTCGCGTTGCCCCAACGGAAGGTACATTGTGTCTGCCCGGAGTTCGACTTGAAGCCATACACGTCGTTGCCGTAGTACGCCCCGAAATAGAGACGGTGCTTGTCGTTGATGATGACGTTGAATTTGGCGTTCAGGTCGTAGAAGTAGAAGTCCATGCCTTTGAGCGGCGATTCTTTTTTCAGGAACGGTTGGATGATGATGTCGGCGTAGGTGCGTCGTCCGGAGATGATGAAGGAGGCCTTGTTCTTCTTGAAGGGTCCTTGCACGGTCAGGTGCGAGAAGATGAGGCCCACACCGCCCTCCACGTTGTAGTTTTTCAGGTTCCCGTCTTTCTGATAAACGTTGAGGATGGAAGCGGCACGCCCGCCGTAGTAGGCTGGCATTCCGGACTTTATCATGTCAAGATTCTTGACAGCGTCGGCGTTGAAGATGGAGAAGAAACCGAACAGATGTCCTGCATTATAGACGGTGGCCTCATCTAAGAGGATGAGGTTCTGGTCGGTGCCGCTCCCGCGCACGTAGTAGCCGCTGTTGCCCTCGCCGCCCGACTGCACGCCTGGCAGCAGCTGGATGGACTTGATGACGTCGGCTTCGCCCATAAGGGCAGGCATCGCCTTGATGGCCTCGATTTTCATCTCCATGCGTCCCACGTCCGCGCTGGCCACGTTCTGGTCGCTGCGTACTCCCTGGATGACGACCTCCTCGCCGGCAATGGCGTTTGGCATCAGCTCGATGTTGAACGTTCTGTTCTCCTGGAGGGTGATGTCGGTTTGTAACGTCTGATAAGAGAGGAAACTGGCAGTCAGGCGGTAGCCGCCTTTGGGCACGCTGATGGAGTAGAATCCGGCCTGGTTGGTGATGCAGCCCAGCTTCTCCTGCGGGCGGGTGGTGTCGGTGAGGATGATGTAGGCCCCCATGAGGCTCTCGCCGCTGGCCTGGTCGCGTACCGTGCCCGACAGCGTGACGCGCTGGGCCTTCAGCCAGCCTGGTGCCGTCAGCAGCACGATGAGCAGTAGAAAATGGGGTAGGCGTTTTATCATAAGGGCGGATTTGTCGAAAATGTTTTTAACGTGCGTTTGGTGGTTTTAGTATAATTTTTCGAGGTTGTTTGGTTTTATTTTATTAACATTGGATTGTTTGTTTTGTGTCTTTTTAATGTCTTTGCAGTGGTCACGATGTGGGTTGGTCACACTTCAATTGGGAATGCGGTATTCTGTCCGTTGTCTCCGCGACTAACCAATTTGGAATTAAGAATAAAAAAAGAAGGGGCGTGGCCGTTGAGTCGCGCCCTTTGTTGTATGGCTTGCGGGTTTTATTGGAGATTCCGGTGGTTTTTGCTGGCAAAAACCACCGGAATGGCGCGCTCCTTTTAGTGTAGAGAGGGAAGATGGGCGGCGGGGTGGATGTTTTAATAGACATTGTTCATGCTCCGCCGCCCATCTTCCTGTTTTTTTTAGGCTGCGTTGCGCACCATTCCGCTGACGACGGTAGGAGGCGGCGGAATCTCCGGCCGTTGGGAGTCCGCCGCCCATCTTCCTGTTTTGTTTAGGCAAGTGCTGCGCACCATTCCGCTGGCGACGGTAGGAGGCGGCGGAATCCCCGTCAGTCAATATGTTTTTTGTAATCTCCTCCAGTACATTTTTTACCTGGTCCATCCATGATTCAGGTTTTTCGGTAAATCCATTTTCTGTTACTAACTCTTTCCACTCCGGATTTCGAGCGTTGATAAGCTTGATTTTTTCTGCACGCCGCATGTTTTTCATCTGGTTTTCCCGGTGTATGGCAGAATTGTAATCGTTGAACGTTTCAAAATAGACGCAATATTCGCAGTTGTATTTGTCGGTGAATGATCCTTTGAAAAAATGATTCTTATGTTGTGCAACTCGCTTAACTAAATCAACTGTGCACCCGACATAGAGAACATTGTGGTGCTTGTTTGTCATTATGTATGTGAATCCCGATTTCATGTTCGACTTGATCCTATTTTTGCAGTTATTATAGATAACGTTAAAATCAATATGATATTTTGAATGGATGTTGATTATGTGTTTTAAGTAATCGTCTAATCGTGATTTGGAAAGCCCGAGGCTATATAGGAGGGAGATTCCGCTCAACGCTGGCGCGTTTCGCGGAATGGTGCGAGATGGCTATGACAGGAAAGCGGCGGCACAGGAGTTAGGGGCCTCAAAAGGATGTCTGCCGCCGCAAGGGTTACAATTGCGCTTCGCACCATTCCGTCGCGCACGTAGTGTGCGGCGGAATCCCCATCCGTTGAGTGTCCGTTGTCTCCGCGACAACTGATCAGTGATTAGTGAACAGTGAATAGTGATCAGTAAGGGGCGAAGCCGTTGGAGGTTCCGCTGCGCATCATTATATCCTTGCTTCTCATTTTTGCGCATGAAAATGAAAACAGTTTTCGAAATCTTCCCGATGAATTTCCGGATTTCCTCGTGGTGAATCAGATTTTATCTGGAAAATATCCCTTTTATGTTGTTTAAAAAGTTTTGTAATATATTGGTTTTAAATAAAATACAGTATTATTGTTTAAAACAATGGAATGATAAAGAAAAAACTCTGTCGGATAACTTGTTCATTATCAAAAAAAATGTATCTTTGCACCCGCAAAAAAGAAAATAACAGAAAAGATATAGAGAGATGAAACAAGAACTGATTCAATACGTTGAGGATAATTTCATTCCCAAACAGGAATTCCCGAAATTCAAAGCAGGTGATACGGTTACCGTATCGTATAGAATTGTGGAAGGCTCCAAAGAGCGTATCCAGCAATTCCAGGGTGTTGTGCTGCAAATCAATGGCAATGGCGCCACCAAAACCTTCACGGTGAGAAAGATCTCCGGAGGTATCGGTGTTGAGAGAATCTTCCCCTTCGCCACTCCGATGATCGCCGGCCTTACGGTGAACAAACGCGGTGTTGTGCGTCGCGCCCGTATTTTCTACCTTCGTAACCTCACGGGTAAGAAGGCTCGTATCAAAGAACGCAGAGGTTAATAATTATCATATTAAGGTTTATAAAACCTCTCTTTCGGGAGAGGTTTTTTTGTATCTTTGCAGTCGTAAATTTTATTCGCAGTGGCTCTGATAGAATCTTTTGAGAAAACCGGCAACACGCTGTTCAAGTACAGAGGACAGATTCCCGTGCTGATATTCCTGCTGTCGCTGCCCATTCTTTTCCTGACCAACGAACCGCTTTACCAGGGCCTTTATGCTGGAAAATACACGCTTGTGCGTCTTATATGGTCGGTGGTGGCCGTGCTGATCTCCTTGTCGGGCTTGGCCTTGCGCGCCTACACGGTGAGCACCACCCCCAAGGGCACGTCCGGGCGCAACCGTTCCGGCCAGGTGGCCGACAGCCTCAACACCAAGGGCATCTATTCGGTGGTGCGCCACCCGCTCTATCTGGCCAACTACTTGATTTGGGCCGGTGTGTTGGTCTTCTCCCTGAATATCTGGGCATTTCTCATCGTTTCGCTGGTCTATTGGCTTTACTATGAACGCATCATGTTTGCGGAGGAGGCTTTCCTGCGTTCCCGCTTCGGTGCCGATTTTGAGGAATGGGCTTCCCGAGTGCCGGCTGTCATTCCCAATTGGTCCCTGTTTGAGAAGGGCGACATGTCGTTTTCCTTTAAGACATTCCTCCGCCGCGAATACGCCACCTTCTTCTCTACGGTGTTCTCATTTGTGCTGGTGGACTACGCGCTGTTCATCCTCTCATTCGTGCAGTTTTGTCCCTGCCGCCTATCCTATTCCGAATGGGTTCGTCCATCCCTCTACGTGTTGGCCGTAGCCCTTGTGATTACCCTCATCCTCCGTACCCTCAAACACCATACGTCTATACTGAAAAAAGATGTTGGAAGAGACTGATTTTGGAGTTAAGAAACTAAAGAGTTAAGAAACTAAGAAGTTAAGAAACTAAGAAGTTAAGAATCATTATAAACGTTCAACATTTTCACTTTTGAATTTTATCAATATTTAAACTAAATATCATGAACATCACACACATTGAACACATCGCCATTGCGGTGAAGAGCTTGGAAACTTCGATTCCGTATTATGAGAACATCCTCGGCCTCAAGTGCTACAACATTGAGGAAGTGGCCGACCAGAAGGTGAAGACGGCCTTCTTCAAGGTGGGACAGACCAAGATTGAGCTTTTGGAGCCCACTTGTGAGGAGAGCACGATTGCCAAGTTCTTGGAGAACAAAGGCGAGGGCTTGCATCATGTGGCTTTTGCCGTTCCGGATACGGGTGCCGCTCTGAACGAACTGGCCGAAAAGGAGGTGCGTCTCATAGACAAGGCTCCGCGCGGTGGTGCGGAAGGTCTGTTGATCGGATTCGCACACCCGAAGGCTACCGGTGGTGTGCTCACCGAGTTCTGCTGTCCGAAACCCGAATAGCTTCCCGCAATGATGAATAGGAAGCTGTGGGGCATCTGCCTGAAATGGGGGCTGGTGCTGGGTGGTATGCTGTCTGTACTGGAGGTGGTCAAAATGGTGGCCCGCCAGGTGGAGTACGGCTCTGCCCAGCTGTTCGATCTTGCCATGATTATCGGCTATATCCTGATTCTGTATGCCGGTATCAAGGAGTTCAAGGCCTCATACCCGAAAAGGTTGACGTTCCCCAAGGCCTATTTGTGCGGACTTTTGCTCTCTGTGGTTGGTTCTGTTATTTTCTTTGGCTATAATCTGATTCATTATCAGGTGATTGAAAAAGACGGATTGGCAAAGAAATACGACAAGGCCTTGGAGAATTTCCGTAAAGTTATCGACAAGGATACCATACAGAGCGAGGAACTGGCTTGGTATGTGGATACAGTGCGTGTGTTGGTGGAAGCTGCGGAGAAGGACTATCTTCAGCAGAATCCGCGACCAGATTCCGTGGAACAGGATGTGCATAAGGGAGTGTCGCTGATCAACACCTATTTTGCGGACAAAGTCGTGGCGCGTCGTTCGTCTGATACCACCGACCATTACCGGATGTCAAAATTCGCTCCATACGCTAAGGGCGTGATGGTGGAAACGTTGCAGCTTTATATGGCTCAAAACGAACAACATGCATCCACGTCGGATGTGAAGGAGATTGTGCAACGGGCTTTGGTCAACATCGGGCAGGTCAATCCCGCACAACGCCGTTTCGAGCTGAATAAGTCGCACGTGCCGCACTACAATCAGGCGCTTACGTATGCCTCTGTGGCTGCGCTCATGGACTTGTTGTACGGTATGTTCTTCAGCATTTTTGTGGCCATGTACCATTACCGTTCCAAAGAACCCACTCCGGAAGAGGAGGAAGCTGAACCGACGGAACCGGATGAACAGGAGGCGCGTCCTGAACCGTAATTTTTTATTAGTAGAATGATAATTTGAATGATATGAATATTTCTGTAATTGTCCCCCTTTTGAACGAATCTGAATCCATCCCTGAATTGGTGGCATGGATCAAACGTGTCATGGATGAGCACCAGTACACCTATGAGGTGCTGATGATTGATGACGGCTCCACCGACAACTCCTGGGCCATCATTGAGGAACTGCACCAGCAGAACCCGAACGTGAAGGGCATCCGTTTCCGCCGCAATTACGGCAAGTCGGCGGCGCTCAACACCGGCTTTGAGGCCTGTCAGGGTGATGTGGTCATCACGATGGACGCCGATCTGCAGGACAGCCCCGACGAGATTCCCGAACTCTACCGCATGATTGTGGAGGATGGCTATGATCTGGTTTCCGGATGGAAGAAGGTGCGTTATGATTCCAAACTGGCCAAGAATATCCCGTCCAAGTTCTTCAACTGGACCACGCGGAAGATGTCGGGCATCCAACTGCACGATTTCAACTGCGGATTGAAAGCGTACCGCAAGGATGTAGTCAAGTCCATTGAGGTGTATAGCGAGATGCACCGTTATATTCCGGTGATTGCCAAATGGGCTGGTTTCAGTAAGATAGGGGAGAAGGTGGTGATTCACCAAAAACGCAAATACGGAGTCACCAAGTTCGGGTGGAACCGTTTTGTCAATGGTTATCTGGACCTGCTGACCATTTCCTTTACCACGCGTTTCGGCAAAAAACCGATGCACGCTTTCGGTCTTTGGGGCAGTGTGGCATTCTTAGTGGGATTTGTGTGCGCCATCTGGCTGATTGTCGCCAAATTAGTGCATCAGTCACACGGACTGCCCTTCCGTCAGGTGACCGACCAGCCGTTGTTCTTTATCGCCCTGTTAGGTATGGTATTGGGCTTCATGCTGTTCCTGGCCGGATTCCTCGGCGAGATGATTGCCCGCAACGGCTCCGACCGGAACAAATACCTGATCTCTGACAGAATAGAATAATTAAAAAAGGGGGTTTTCCTGTTTATCAGGGTTCCGCCTGCGTGACGATGCCGTTTTCGTAAAAATACTGGATTAACTCCTGGTAAAACGTTGTTTTTGAGAGCGTGTCGCAGTTGCCCACGATGATAAGTTTCAGTCGGGCACGGGTGATGGCCACATTCATGCGTCTTAAATCCTTCAGGAAACCGATGTTGCCTTGTTCGTTGTCGCGCACCATGCTGATGAGGATGATGTCGCGCTCTTGTCCTTGGAATCCGTCAACAGTGTTGATGGACAAATGGTTGCGTATGGTGGAGAGAGTGCGGCTCTTAGCAGCCATGCGGCGCAGGATGCCCACCTGTGCCTTGTAGGGCGAGATGATGCCGAAGGTGGTACTCTCCACCAGGTTGCTGTCCACGAACAGCTGCCGGACATAGCTTTTCAGAATGTTGAGGAGCAGATTTGCCTCGTTGCGGTTCAGGCGGCTTTGTGAGGCACTGACACGTTCCGAGAATTGGCTCCGGCTGGTGTCAACCCACACCAACGGTGCATCCCAGGGCGCAAGGGTGCGGTGGGCCACTTCCGGCGCAGCTATCAGCTTCCCTTCGTAAAACCATCGGGACGAGAAGTTCATAATCTGCTCGTTCATGCGGTATTGGATGTTCAGCAGAGTGACGGCCACAGGCTTCTCTTCCACAATCTTCTGCATCAGGGTTTTGTCCAGTCCGCCTTTGGTCGCCTCCATGCACTTGATGGTGGGCGGGAGCTGCTGGTGGTCGCCGGCGAACACCACGCGGTCGGCTTTGAGAATGGCGGTCCAGCAGGCGGCCTCCAAGGCCTGGCTCGCCTCATCGATGAAGACGGTGCCGAAATGGCGCGATGACAGCACGGGGTTGGCACTGCCGATGAGGGTGCAGGTGATGACCTCGGCCTCTTGCATGATATCCTCGCGGATACGTTCCTCCAATTCTTCCACACGACGGTGCAGACTTTGGAGGCGATGGTGCTTGTCGGTGGTCTTGGACTGATGGATTTCGCGGATAAGTTTGCGGATGGCCCACAGGTCGCTGTAGTCGGGGTGCACAGAATATCTGTGTTCGTAAGAGCATTCCAAAAGGGGCTTGTTGATGCGCAGCGGGTTGCCCACGCGCAGCACGTTGATGCCCCGGTTGAGCAACTGCTCGCTGATCCAGTCCACCGCTGCGTTGCTGGGCGCGCACACCAGCACCTGTGGCTCGCGCCGAGTGGTCTCAATGATGGCCTCCACCAGCGTGGTGGTCTTGCCCGTGCCCGGTGGCCCGTGAACAACGGCCACCTCGCGGGCGCGGAGAATCCGGTTAACGGCCTCGTTCTGGCTGTCATTCAGGTTGTTGAACCGAAAAGGCGGAAGCTCGCGGCTCTGGGGCTTCAGTATTCCGATCAGCGTGTCGCGCAGGTGCACCCATTTCTCGCCGTCACGGTCCATGGCCCGCTGCAGGGCCGATTCCATCACGTCGTATGTGGTTTCGTCAATGCCCAACTGCATTCCCAACTCGTGTTTTTCCGCCAAGCGTGCGAGCAGGGTGGGGAAGGTGATGTCCGGCACCGACACGATCATCCGCTTCTGGTCGATGCGCTGAATGAAACAGCTGCCGGGCACCATGGTGAGGCTGTCGCGTTTGTCTTTTTCCGTGTAGAAGAAGGAAACGGACTTTCCCGGTTCGAAGGCGCAATCAATGCTTATGCCAAAGCCTCCGGTGTATTCAACCTCCATAACCGCTTGGTTGAGTGCATTGTAGAATCCGATGCTGGTGTGGATGGGGAACCAGCTGCTCTCGGTGTTGTAATGCGAGGCCACCGCCGCCCGCATCGACAGTTCAAAGGTGCGACGGTCGTAGTCCCGCTCCATTCTGAGCAGGCGGAGTTGGTGGGAGAAATGGTTAATAATGTTTGTGATGTTTATGATTTTATAGTATTGTCGAGTTCAGCTTTGAAATGCCCCTTTTGATAATTAGGTTCTGATTTTGCGGGGGCAAAGGTAGTGAATTTTTCTCCAACTTTCTTTTGGTGCTACAAAAGAAAACTGCGATAAGTGAGCAAAGAGTATGCTTGCTTACTCTTTCGAACGAAAGCAGTTTATACAACGTTGCAAAGAAAAGTAGCTTTCGCCGCTGAATTTTGTTTTGCTGAAAAAACGGCCATCGTACGCTAAAAAATCGAAACTTGCAACACGGAACGTAGTGCCGTGTTGCTTCGGACAGCCGATTTTTCTTAACGCTCCACGATGGCGCGTTTTTGGAATCCGCCTTGCGTCTTCCACGCAAAACAAAATAAGGCGGCATTTTCCAATGAGGATTTTGATTGGTTTTTGGGTGTTGGGAATTGAGATTTGCGCTTTCGGTTCCCGATTCTGTGTTCTCGGTTCTTAGGTCTCCGTTCTATGTTCTTTGTTTTTTGTTCTTCGTTCTATGTTCTTCGTTCTTTATCCCCCAAAACGCCGTAGGCGTTGCATATCTGTAGAAACGTGCGTGTGCACACAATATCGCGGCGCGGCAGAGGCGTGCAATGTCTCGAAGAGACATCCTCTCAATAACCCCGCATAAGCGAGCGTAGCGAGCGCAATGTGGGGGCAGGGCTGCGCGCACACACATCATCGCGGTGCGGAAGGCGCGTGCCACGGAGAACGGGAAGGGGCCGCCGCGAAACGACGGCACGATAGAAAGGGGGTGGCGCAAAAATAGCCTTTTTCACGGTTTTTGAAAAATTCATTACCTTTGCACCGTCAAACAACAGGATATGAGTCAGCGTTTTACATACCACATCCGGCCATCCGCCACCCCTTTTGCGCAGACGCACACCTTCTCCGCAAAAGAAAAGGACTCGGAAACCGGCTTATCAGTTACCTCGCTCCGCTCGGTTTCCTCCTTTTCGCTCAGCCAAACCCAAACAAGTTTGGTTTGGCATTCGCTCATACGTCGGTTTGGCTCACGGTATTACAGCAGCGATTTGAGCATCTGGCTGAGCGTGGATCCGCAGGCTGCGAAATATCCGTCGCTTTCACCTTATTCCTACTGTGCAAACAACCCAATTAAGTTGGTGGATCCGAATGGGGAGTATTTGGAAGTTGCTGACGATGAAGATACACATAAAGACTTGTTGTCTATCGTTGGTAACACACACCGAGATCGCGTTATCTTTAATAATGACGGTTCAGTTTCTGTAAATCTTGATGGTTTATCTGAAGAAGCCATTAAAAAGGATATTGGATTGTCGTTGATTAAAGATATGGTTAATTCGGATTATAGGTATTATTATGAAACTTCTGATGATGCTTTTTTTTGCAACGAATCTGGGAAACGAGTCATTCGTTTTATAACAAACGAAGATTTCAAAGGGGTGATAAACGCGTCGAGATATGGCAAAGATTCTAATGGAAAACATTCAGAACTTCCTATGGAACAATTTGATGGACAGGTCGTGATTGCCAAATCTGGACGATTTTTGTTGTATGGACAGGACGTTCGGAAGAACATAGTTTTCCATGAATTGGAAGAGAATTTTTTAAGAACTGACAAACAAATGAACTATCAAGGTGGATTTGGCGTTGGAGCTCATCGTACAGCAGCCAGAATAGAAAATAACGCATGGGGGAATTTTGCAGGTCAGGGAGAATATTTTCCACCTGTAGCTCCATTAGCAAAATCAAAAGAATGTGTCATGAATTATTTAAACAATGGAGTATATCGATAGATATATTGTTTTACCCATAATGCTGTCTGTCGTTTTGGGGATTGGGTGTTTCCCTCTATTTGGTCAGAATAAAAGGGATTTGTCGCGAATGGATGCTCAAAAATACCGAATAAAAGGACCGTCATTATTTGATGAGGACACAAACAGCTTCATCAAAGTGAGTGATATGTTGTTTTGTCAAGAAGAAATAGCTGAAATAAACCAGCATACAATCGCCTGTATCCAAGGTTACGAAAACCAAAGAAATGCATATCATGCATCGTTTGCGTTAACGCTTTGGGATTTTTGTCGTGAAACAGGCTTGAGTCAGCATGTATTCATGGATGAGATTGGCGACTCCACAATAGAAATAGGTGTCAGATGTTATTCTGACAGTAGGACTTTTTTAGGTAAAGAGGAGGTGGCAAACTCTTTGCTTGGAGAATGCTTAACTACATGTTGCGGAGAAAAAGTCGGGAAAGATTCTATTTTAACTATGATTTACTCGTTTCCACAAGATATACATGCGGCGAGATTGTATCAGTTTGGGCATCGTTGTTATCTATTGCCGTTAGATGTTGAGATGGATGAGTGCGGTATTTTCATCTTAAAAATACCCACCAATGAGGAGGGTGTTTATACTTTTTATGACACGCCAAACTATGTTTGTTTGATACGATTTTTCCCCAGAAAAAACAATCAAAATGAAAGCCCTGACCCCGATTAACAATCCGTAAATGTTCATCATCAGACCATATCGTCAAAGGCTAATGCTGCTCCTAAAGGAGCTTCGGGAAACTCAAGATGCCGACGTTTCCTATCAGGCTTTATCCCCTTACGGGGAAACCTTGTCATCCGAAATCAAGGGATGCCATTCCGCCTTTCCCCAACCACCTTCTGTTCTCTGTCCCCTAACCCCTGTCCGCTGGACTTTCACCTTCTCCGCAAAAGAACGCGACTTAGAGACAGGTCTATCTTACTTTGGAGCAAGGTATTACAGCAGCGATTTGTCCATCTGGCTCAGTGTGGATCCAAAGGCCTCGAAATATCCCTCCTTATCACCATACGTTTATTGTGCGAACAACCCCATCAAACTGGTGGATCCGAATGGTATGGAGTATGGAAATCCTATAGAGGACGCATTAAAAGTCATTAGTGATTTTGAACATTCAACAACAACATCCGTGTTTCGTAACATTCCAAAAAGTAAATTCATTGAAGATTTAACTCAACATATAAATGACCCTGCTTCAATACAGCAAGGAGGAAACGGGACGTGTGGTGCAGCAGTGTTGTCGAAATATATGGCTGAAAATCATCCTGTTTTATATGCGGAAGAAGCTATTTCATTATATACAACTGGGAAATTTTCGCATAATGGTGTTTCTTTAAGTCTTCCCAATAGTGCTTTTTCTGGAAGTATGACAGAATTGAACGAGCTCGGCATAAATTCCGTGGACGCAATAATGCAAGGTGCCTTCACCAATTCTCAGAATATAGTATTCAACTATAATCCTTTTAAAGATGGTTCGGGATTCAAATCATTTATGTACCCTGGATATTTTAATTATTATGTTAGTGGTTTTTTAGGAGCAAATTACCATTGTGTGCTTTCTCCTACAACAGAATACATTAATTCTTTAGATTTTGTCAATCATTTTGTTGTAGGGATTGTACATTCAAATGATTATTCGATAGAAGGTGGTTTTCCGAACCATTATATTCAAATCTTAAAATCTGGAAATAATAAAATGGATTACTGGACGTGGGGAGAAAAGGTAAACGGTTCAACGATTAATAATTCTCTTAGGAATGGTTTTTATATGATAATATCGATAGGCTTATGAGACAAACTGCTGTAAATCACCTGATAAGAATTATTGTTTTTGCACCAATTGTAATTATTTTTTTTTTGTGCTGGCAGCCAAATAATAGAAATTACAAGATTCTTGATGTTTCACTGGACCCAATCGTAATTGCCGATACCACATTGCCCTCCGGCAACTATTATACACTTCATTTCACTGTTCAATTTTGCAACCCATCTTATGGTTTTCTCGCTGGAGGTGTGGAACTGGGATTAGACGGAATTACTGAAATGCTGAACTCATTGTGTGTTTATGATATTCAAGGACAAGATATTACACAACAGTTAAAAGGATGGCATACAACAACCCCAGATGTCTTTATAAACAAGAAAGGAGTCAAACGTCAGTTTTATTCACATGATAATTTGGATAGTCTGGTCAACGACATTAATTCCAATGTCCATTCTGCAAGAGGTAATAAAATTCTAATCAATCGTTTATTCTACATTGAAGATAAAAAGATTCTCCCATCTTCTATTCAAGTTGATTTTATGAGCTATTCAATAGTCGAGTATATTCCTAATAGTACTGGTGACTATGATGACACTCTGACAAAAAATGTAAAAGATAGTCTTATGCATATAAGCGACTAAAAATACATTTTTCATGTGTCGTCTTAAATAAATACATATCTAATGGAAACATGAGTCAGACAATGGCAAAGTCAAGCACCCGCAGGGTAACCATCTACATCAACGGCAAGGAGGTGGAGGCCTCCGTCAAGCAGATACGTTCCGAGATGAACAAGCTCGTGAACGAGCAGAACCGCATGGTCATCGGATAAGATACCCTTTCCCTCGTGCCGTCGTTTCGCGGCGGCCCCATCCCGTTCTTCTTGGCACACGCCTGCCGCGCCGCGAGGGTGTGTGCATATGCACATCTCTACCGAACTTTCGTCCCTGTTGGGACGTGTGGCGTGCTGTGTCATCATTTCTACCGAGCTTTTGCCCCTAATCGGGGCATTTGTGTCTGCGTGGGGCCCTATTCCTACAGATATGCAACGCCTAACGGCGTTAGGGCGGGACGGGAACGTCCTCGGCTACAGATATGCATCCCCTGACGGGGATGTTTTGTAAACTGTACCCAAAAAGTTGGAAAAAATCTGATCGGGACGTGATGGGATTCCGCCGCTCCTGTCGTTGCTGGCGGAATGGTGCACGTCGCACTTGCTGTCCAGACGGCGGCAGATGGCCTTTCCCTAAAGTCCAAATTCTTGTGCCGCCGCATTTTTGTCTTCGTTGGCACGCACCATTCCACGAAACGCAATAGCGTTGAGCGGAATCTCCAAACATTCGGGATGCCGTAAACCGCAAATCGGGAATCCCAATCCCCAAATCCCAACTGCCTTAACTCTTTAGTTCCTTAACTTCTTAACTATAGTCCCAAATCCCAATCTCCAACCGCAAACCCTACGAACACTCCACCAGCAGCCCCTTCAGGTACTCGCCTTCGGGATGGTAGATGCTGACGGGATGGTCGAGGGCGTGCTGCATGTGGTGGACAATCCGGACACTTTTATGCTCTAAGGCGGCGGAGGAGAATACGATGGTGCGGAAGTCGTCGTGGCTGATGGCCTGTGAGCAGGAGAACGTGAAGAGTAGCCCGCCTGGGGTGAGCTTCTGCATGGCCTTGCGGTTGATGTTGCGATATCCTTTGATGCCCTGCTCCTTCACGCGGTGGTGCTTGGCGAAGGCGGGTGGGTCGAGGACAATCAGGTCGTAGCTGTGGTCGGGAAGGTTGTCGAGGAATCTGAACACATCCTCACAGTAGGCCGTGTGCCGGCGGGCAGCCTCTTCTCCCAGCAGGGCGATGTTCTGTTCGGTGAGGTCGATGGCTTTGCGGGAAATGTCAACGGAATCCACGTGCGCGGCGCCCCCGCGTAGTGCATACGCGGAAAAACCGCCCGAATAGCAGAACATGTTGAGCACGCGGCGGCCCTTGGCCAGCTGTCCTACCATCGCCCGGCTGTCGCGCTGGTCGAGGAAGAAGCCGGTCTTCTGCCCACCCGGGATGTCGATATGGAAGCCGATGCCGTTCTCCAGTCCTACAATGTCATCGGGCATTGAGCCGGAAAGCAGGCCTTCTTCCATGGGCTCGTCTCCGTCTTCTGTCAGTGTCAGGCCGCTTTTATTGTAGATGGATTTCAAGTTGGGCAACAGCTCCCGGAGGATGCGGACGAAGGTGTCTTGTAACAGATACATGCCGTAGGAGTGGAACTGTATTACGGCATTGCCGTCGTAGCAGTCGATGATGAGGCCGGGCAGCCCGTCGCCTTCGCCGTTCACGAGGCGGAACATGGTGGTGTCGGGATTGTCGGCCAGTCCGATATGTCGGCGGAAACAGAGAGCGTTCTCCACTTTGGATTTCCAGAAATCGTAGTCGGGAGTGGTGTGGTCGAAGGTGAAGATGCGGACGGCGATGGAGTTATGGTGGTAGTGGCCTAAGGCAAGGAAATTGCCGTCACGGTCGCACACCTCCACAATGTCGCCGTTGGCGATGTCGCGGTCGGCTTTGGCGATGGCCCCCGAGAATACCCAGGGATGGTAGCGTAAGACGGATTTTTCTTTGCCTTTCTGTAGGATGATTTTCTTCATGGAGAGGTTATTTCTTTTTCTTTACAGGTTCGCAGGTGAGGCCAATGCCTAACTTTTTGAATATCTTATGGTCCACCTCGCTTAGCATGACGGTGGTATGTGCTTGGCATCCTTGTAGTTGTGGTAGGCATTCCAGTGCTTTGCGACACTTCTCGTCATGCAGGCTGAGCATGGAGAGGGCCACTAACACCTCGTCGGTGTGCAGGCGCGGATTGTGTCCGTGCAGCAGGTTGACCTTGGTCTTCTGGATGGGCTCAATCATTTCCTGCGGGATGAGTTTCACGCTGTGGTCAATGCCGGCCAGATACTTGGTGGCGTTGAGCAACAGGGCGGCGCTGGGTCCTAATAGCGGACTGGTCTTGGCTGTGATGATGGAACCGTCGGCCAGCTCGATGGCGGAGGAGGCCAAGCCCGTCTCTTCCTTGCGCTGGCGCGCTGCCACGATGGTCTTGCGGTTGTCGGTGGTGACTTGCGCCCGCTTCAGCAGCAGGGAAATTTTGTTGACCTCGTGTTCGGTGGCCTTGCCGTCCACCACGTTGCACAATGCCGTGAAGTAGCGGCGGATGATCTCATCCTTGGAGGCCTCACAGCATACTTCGTCATCGGAGATGCAGTATCCGGCCATGTTTACCCCCATGTCGGTGGGTGATTTGTACGGGTTTTCGCCGTAGATGCCTTCGAAAATGGCGTTCAGGACAGGGAATATCTCGATGTCGCGGTTGTAGTTGACTGCCATCTTGTCGTAGGCCTCCAGATGGAAGGGGTCGATCATGTTCACGTCGTCCAGGTCGGCGGTGGCGGCCTCGTAGGCGATGTTGACGGGATGTTTCAGCGACAGGTTCCAGATGGGGAATGTCTCGAATTTGGCGTAGCCGGCCTTGATGCCGCGCTGATTCTCTTGATAGAGCTGGCTCAGGCAAACGGCCATCTTGCCGCTGCCGGGGCCGGGAGCCGTGACCACCACGAGTGGACGGGTGGTCTGCACGTATTCGTTGCGACCGAAACCCTCGTCGGAATCGATGAGATCGACATTAGTAGGGTATCCTTCTATTATATAATGGTAATAGACGCTGATGCCGAGGCGTTCCAGCCGCTCGCGGTAGGCGATGGCACTGGCCTGCCCGTTGTAGTGGGTGATGACCACGCCGCTGACTAAAAAGCCTCGCTCCATGAAAATGTCGCGCAGACGCAGCACATCCTCGTCATACGTGATGCCAAGGTCGCCCCGGATCTTGTTCTTCTCGATGTCCACCGCACTGATGACGATGACAATCTCCGCATCGTCCTGCAGCTGCGTCAGCATCCGCAGCTTGCTGTCAGGCTGGAAACCGGGCAATACACGGCTCGCATGGAAATCGTCAAACAATTTCCCGCCGAATTCCAGATAAAGTTTGTGGCCGAATTGGGCAATGCGCTCCTTGATGTGCTCTGATTGGATTTTCAGATACTTCCCGTTGTCAAAACCTATTTTCATAATAGTGCTGATTAATACGGGGTGCAAATATAATGTTTTTTCTTTCACTCAGCCAAACCTTTGGGAAAAAACTGAAAATTATTTTTGTATTTTTGCAACTCGTAAAAGCGTTTACTTTTTAATAATAGAATAATTGAAAATCCTTTGCTTATGGCGAGTGTTTATCTTATGATTGTCGGTTATTTCATCCTTCCGGTCCTGATAATTTTGCTTTTCAACAAGAAGAAATGGGCCCAGAAATTCGGCACCGTTATTCTGGCGTACGCGGCGGGTATCATCATTGCCCTGCTGAATACGGCGTTCGGCTTCTTCCCTGCGGAGGGTGAGGCGGGTGCCGAGCTGCTTACTTCGGTGCAGAAAAACCTGATGAGCGTGTGCGTGCCGCTGGCCATCCCCCTCATGCTCTTCAATTCGGATTTCAAACTGTGGACGAAATCCCTGCCTAAGACACTCGCGGTACTCGTGGGTGGTGTTATCTCCGTGACTATCGCATTGGTGGCCGGCTATTTCATCTTCCAGACCCGCGACTTCGGCTCCGCCGAGGAGTTCAAGAAGGCGGCCGTGATGATGACAGGCATCTATACCGGCGGCACTATGAATTTCGCGGCCCTTGGCGAGATGGTTCACGCCGATCCCAACACCATCAGTATCACGCTGGCTTTTGAGGAAATCATCACCCTGCCGTTCATTATTTTCATCTTGGCTGGCGGTTACAAGTTTTTCCGCAAACTGCTGCCTTTCAAGGATGAGACCTCCCTCTCCGAACAGGATGAACACTCTGATGTGGCGGAAGGCACCTTCGAAAATTATCGGGGAATGCTTAAAGGCAAGACCTTCGGCAAGATGATGCTCGGTCTGCTGCTATCCATTCTGATGCTCGGTGTGGGGGTGGGCCTCTCCCTGCTGATTGTCGGAAAGATCAACGAACTGGTTGTTATTCTGACTATTACTACATTGGCCATTATTGCCTCCTTCAGCAAGAAAATTCGAGAATTGCCCAAAACATTCGAGTTGGGCATGTTCTTTATCCTGATCTTCAGTGTGGTGGTGGCCTCCATGTTCGATGTCACTAAGATTGACCACTCCTCCCTGAATATCATGTGGTTCATCCTGTTTGTGATGATGACCTCCATTGTGCTGCATCTGGTCTTCTGCCGTCTGTTCAAGGTGAGTGGTGATTTGTTCACAGTGGGGCACATCAGCCTGCTCTGTTCGCCCCCGTTTGTCCCGCCCATCGTGGAGGCCCTCGGAAACCGTAAAGTGCTGATCAGCGGCATCGCTATCGGGTTGGTGGGGTATGCTCTCGGCACTTACTTGGGCTCGATTTTCGCCACACTACTGGGACTGCCGTTGTTTTAGAAACCCTATATGGCAAAATAATTTAGTAGGTGTTTAGCACGCCAAGTGAATCAATGGCTTGGGCGACTTTTAGGGAGAAAAGATTTGCCCCGGTCTTGTTCAAATGCATAGTGTTGTAGAAATAAGTGGTGTCGTAGCTTAATTCATCATACGTGTAATCCAACAGCGGAATGCCATTCTTGCGGGCGATTTCGGCAAACATATTGTGCATTCCGGCGTAATCGGACATTTTTTTCGTACCGCCGATATAAAATGGCGATACAATGAGGACCACTGGCACATTTTCCTGCCTGCATTCGGTCAGAAACTCCTGAAACTGTCGCAGTATGGTGCTGTCTTTCGTGTACGTCACGCTGGCTTGTTTCTTCAAGGCATTGCCATCCCATTTCTTGTCAAACCCGTGAAATCCTTTGTATAAGCCTGCACTGTAATCCTTTGATGCAGAGGATGATGATGTGAGTAGCTTCCGCATGAGATCTTTTCGCCCGAGATAGCGCCAACAGGGTATGAATCGGTCTGGCCATGAGAAATGTTCCAGCTTATGGCATGAATTCCATAAGTTTTTGTCTAAAGGAAGATATGGCACAAATTGGTCCCGTTCGTATCCGTTGCTTTTCTGCATGGTGCCATGGCTGACCTCGTATAAGATGAGCCTTGGTTTTGGGTTGCCATGTTGTCTATATAAATGATATCTGATGATTTGTGCATCAGCGGGCCGGCCATTCATTCCTAAATTGTAGCTGTTTACATGCAGTATTGAATCTATTATCGCCGGGTTGAAATGCACGTAAGCCCGCGAACTGCCCATGACCAGCACATCGCTGTGTATATTGTCATGGTATATGTCGTTCCATGTGGCAAACGGGGAAGTGCGGATACGCAAAGCCCTTTGAGTCAGGATTGTATCGAATATCAACGCTATAGTTAGCAGGATACAGGAGAACAGGATAATATGCAGAAGGAATTTTTTCATGTCAGAATTGGAAATAAATGAAACTTTCGGAGTTGGAGTACGAGAAGAAAAGGATGGCAATCAGGATAAGATAGAGGATGTAATGCCATATGTGTGGTGTGCTTCGGAGGTCAAGACCGTGCTGCCGCGCACGCTGCAGCCATTCTATTGCAAGCATTCCTATGGATAGTAAAGTGGCGGCGAGAAGTCCTTTTGAGTATAAGGTCCCCCAATGCGGAATCCGGAGGAGGTAGTCCCAAGCCTGCGAGATGGAATCGGCCCGGAACAGAATCCAGCCGACGGTGACGAGTGCGAAGGTGAGCAGTATTTGTGCTGTTTCTTTCAGTGAGGGCAGCAGCTTGCCTTCTGCGACCTCATTCAGGTATTTACGGTTTTTCCCGAGCAGGATAAGAGGCAGGAACAGAAGGGCATGATAAGCCCCCCATGCGATGAACGTCCAGTTGGCGCCGTGCCAGAAGCCGCTCAGCAGGAAAATAATGAAGGTGTTCCGAATAACCTTGCCTTTCGGAACGCGGCTTCCTCCGAGGGGAATATAGACGTAGTCGCGGAACCAGGTGGTCAGCGAGATGTGCCAGCGGCGCCAGAACTCGGCAATGTCGCGGCTGAAATAGGGATTCCGGAAGTTTCGAATCAGCGTGATTCCGAACAATTTGGCGGTGCCAATGGCGATGTCGGAATAGCCGGAGAAATCGCCGTAGATTTGGATGGCGAACAAGACGGCGGCAACCACCAAGGTGGGTCCGCTTTGGGTTTGGTAATGGCCGAACACATAGTTGACATACAGGGCGCAGGTGTCGGCCACGGCCACCTTCTTGAACAGGCCCCATAGAATCTGCCGCATGCCGTCCACCCCTTGCGTGTAATCGAATGTTCGGGGTTTTTCGAATTGCGGCAGCAGGTTGGTGGCCCGCTCGATAGGGCCTGCCACCAGTTGCGGGAAGAAGCTCACGAAGGCGAAGAACTGCACGATGTCGCGGGTGGGCTCCAGCTTCTGCCGGTAGACATCGATGCTGTAGCTCAACGCCTGGAATGTGTAGAAACTGATGCCGACAGGCAGTATAAGATGCAGCAACAGATTGTCGCTATTGCCTTGAAGAAACAGTCTGGCAAACGAGTCGGCGAAGAAATCGTAGTATTTGAAAAGTCCTAATATGCTTAAATTCAGAGCGATATTCAGGATGTGGATAATTTTGGCGATGCGTTGTTGTCGATATCGGGCAATCAACAGGCCGCTTCCCCAGCTGCAGAAGGATGTGAAGGCGATAAGGAAAAGGAACCTCCAGTCCCACCAGCCGTAGAAGATGTAGGAGACTGCCACGATGAAAAGGTTCTGCCATTTCACGTTGCGGTTGAACACGAACCAGTACAGCAGGAACACGACGGGTAGGAAGATGGCGAATTCTATGGAGTTGAACAGCATCGTGGGTACTTTTGTTGAAGTTGCAAAAATAAGGAATATTTTGGTGTTTACTTGATAAAAAAAATCCCTCTCCGATTGGAGAAGGATTTTCTGATATAGTGTGATAATTGAATATCGAAGGAAGGAAGCGGTTCTGGTTTCAGAGATGTCTCTTTATTTAGAACCTTTGTCTTTTTGTCCTGCGTGTCCGCGGAAGATACGGGTGGGAGCAAATTCGCCGAGTTTGTGGCCGACCATGTTTTCGGTTACATACACGGGGATGAATTTGTTGCCGTTGTGGACAGCGATGGTGAGGCCGACGAAGTCAGGGGAGATCATGGAAGCGCGGGACCATGTCTTGATGGTGCTCTTCTTGCCGGATTCCTGAGCGGCGATCACACGTTGTTCCAGTTTGTAATGTATATACGGACCTTTTTTTAATGAACGACTCATAATGTTAGGATTTTAGATTATTTCTTTCTTCTTTCGATGATGTATTGTGAAGAGTTCTTCTTCGGATGTCTGGTCTTATAACCCTTAGCAGGCATACCCTTGCGGGAGCGAGGATGACCACCGGAGGCGCGGCCTTCACCACCACCCATGGGGTGATCGACAGGGTTCATGACGACACCACGGTTGCGCGGACGTCTGCCTAACCAGCGACTTCTACCGGCCTTGCCGGAGACTTCGAGGCTGTGGTCACCGTTGGACACGATGCCGATGGTGGCCTTGCAGGCGCAGAGGATCATGCGGGTCTCGCCGGAAGGCAGCTTGATGACGGCGTATTTGCCTTCGCGGGACATCAGCTGGGCGTAGGAGCCGGCGCTGCGGGCGATCTTGGCACCCTGGCCCGGACGCATTTCAATATTGTGGATGATGGAGCCGAAGGGGATCTCACCGATGGGCAGACAGTTGCCCAAGTCGGGAGAGACGCCTGCACCGCTGACGATGACCTGGCCGACCTTCATGCCGTGGGGAGCCACGATGTAGCGTTTCTCACCGTCTGCGTAGAAAACCAACGCGATACGGGCGGAACGGTTGGGGTCGTATTCAATCGTCTTCACTGTGGCAGGGATACCGTCCTTCTCTCTCTTGAAGTCGATGATACGGTACATCTGCTTGTGGCCGCCACCGCGGTAGCGGACCGTCATTT
The DNA here is from genome assembly GCA_016285145.1 of Bacteroidales bacterium. Lineage (GTDB taxonomy): Bacteria > Bacteroidota > Bacteroidia > Bacteroidales > WCHB1-69 > F23-D06. The sequence goes on from JAEEQE010000010.1 coordinate 58,404, forward strand.
TACCACTGTTGTTTCTTCCGCCTGTCCGGTGTTTCGGACACAACAGGCTCTTTTCCGGTCTGTTGGTGGTAATGTCATCAAATGCGCTTATGACTTTGAAGCGCTGACCCGGCGTTACTGGTTTGTACTTTTTTAATGCCATTTCTCTTAAATGTTACTGTAAAAATCGATTTTTTGATCCTTGTCCACGAACACGTAGGCCTTTTTGAAGTTGTTCTTTTGACCTGTTATGACGCCAGCCTTAGTATTACGGTTCGAGACTTTACCGCGTTGGATCAGAGTGTTAACGCGGACTACTTTAACACCATAAACGGCTTCCACTTCGCGCTTGATTTCGGGTTTGGTGGCTTCGCGGGTCACCATGAAACCGTAGCGGTTGTATTTGTCAGCCGTCTGCGTCATTTTTTCGCTGATGATGGGTTTTATAATGATACTCATTGTTGTTTCTTTTTAAGGTTTTGAAAATTATTCGCCTAACATTTTCTCCAGCTCGGGCAGGCTGTTCTCACAGATGATGAGGTGGCCGGCGTTGAGCACGTGGTAGGTGTTGGCCTCGATGGCGCGCATCACGCGGGTGCGTTGCAGGTTGCGGGCGGAAAGCACCACGTTGCGGTTCGTCTCCGGCGTGAGCAGCAGGGTCTTCTGACCTTCCAGGTTGAGATTCTTGAGCATCTCCTTGTAAGCCTTGGTCTTGGGAGCGTCGAAGGTGAAGTCCTCCACCACGGTGATCTTGCCTTCCTGCTGTTTGTAGGTGAGGGCGGAGAAGCGGGCCACTCTCTTCAGCTTCTTGTTCAGCTTGAAGGAGTAGTCTCTCGGGTGCGGTCCGAACACGGTGGCACCGCCGCGGATGGTCGGGCTCTTGATGCTACCGGCACGTGCGCCGCCCGTGCCCTTCTGGCGTTTCAGCTTGCGCGTGCTGCCGGATACGGTGGAGCGCTCCAGCGTGTCATGTGTGCCTTGTCTTTGGTTGGCCAAATATTGCTTCACGTCAAGCCAGATGGCGTGATCGTTGGGTTCCACATTGAAGATCTGATCGTTCAGGGTAACCGTTCTTGCAGTCGAACTGCCGTCTATTTTATATACTGTTAGCTCCATCTTTCAATAATTAAATAAGATCCGTTGGCTCCGGGTACAGAACCTTTAACTACTAATAAATTCTTTTCCTTGACAATCTTCAGAATCTGAAGGTTGATGACCTTGACCTTTGCATTACCCATGTGGCCGGCCATACGCATGCCCTTGAACACGCGGGAAGGGTAGGAGGAGGCACCCATGGAACCGGGAGCTCTCAGACGGTTGTGCTGGCCGTGCGTGGCATCGCCAACACCACCGAATCCGTGACGCTTCACAACGCCCTGGAAACCTTTACCCTTGGAAGTGCCGCTGACATCCACGAACTCGCCCTCTTCGAAAACAGTGACGTCCAGAACTTCACCGAAGCTCTTCTTGTGACCCTCCTCGAAACGGGTGAACTCATGTAAGATCTTTTTCGGCGTGGTGCCCGCCTTGGCGAAATGACCCTTCAAAGGTTTCGTCGTGTTTTTCTCTTTCTTTTCGTCGTAGCCCAATTGGATGGCGCTGTAACCGTCGTTCTCGACGGTCTTGACTTGCGTGACCACGCAAGGACCAGCCTCTATCACTGTGCACGGCACGATCTTGCCGGAGGCATCGTAGATGCTAGTCATACCAATTTTTTTTCCTATTAATCCTGACATTTTTAGTTGGTTTGTTAATAAATTGATGTTTTTAGCGCATTTTCGTAAACCATTCTTTCGTGATAACATTCTGACACAGACGAAGTTATCAGCTCTTTGCGGTTTATTTTAATGAGCCTGCAAATATACACTTTTTTTGATATGTAATATGCTATGACAAAAATATTTATAAAAAAAATATTCCCCCTCTTGACAAACGCCCCGTTTTGTTGTATCTTTGTTTTCTTAAATTTATAATACAAATTAACGAATCATTAACCGTTATGAAACAGGATAAAGTGCAAGAACAAAAAAATCCACCGGGATTGAGAGACACAAATGTAGGCATTTCACCGACCAGCATACCAATCGAATCAATGATTATGGAGATTCGTGGGTTACAAGTTTTGCTTGATCGTGATTTGGCTGTGCTCTATGGTGTGGAAACCAAGGTGCTGAATCAGGCCGTAAAACGGAATGTCGAACGCTTTCCCAACCATTTTAGATTTCAACTATCTGAGGAAGAAACTGTTAAACTGGTCACAGATTGTGACCGGTTCGAATCATTAAAACACTCAAGTTCTTTACCATTTGTTTTCACTGAACAAGGTGTTGCTATGCTTTCAGCCGTTTTGCACGGACAGACAGCCATACAGGTTAGCATTCGTATTATGGAGGCCTTTGTGGCAATGAGACGATTTTTTGCCAATCATATATCTTTGTTTCAAAGAGTTGAAGATCTTGAGCACAATTAATTAGAATTGTTTTCCCGTCAAGCGACAAACGAACGACGTTTGGAAGAAGTTTTTCAACAAATGGAAGTTGCGAATAATTTCCCGAAGGAAGGCGTATTCTACAATGGTCAGATCTTTGATGCCTATGCCTTTGCATCCAATCTGATCCGCTCGGCACAAAAACGCATCATCCTCATTGACAATTATATTGACGAATCAGTCTTGCTGATACTGTCAAAACGAAATAAGGATGTTTCAGCTGAGATTATTACACGAGGCAGCCATAGCAATGCGAAAGCCTTGCAATCTTTGGATATCAATCGGCACAGTCAGCAATACCCGCCTATCTCTATCACAGAATCCGACCGATTTCACGATCGATTTCTTATTATCGACAATACGGTATACCACCTTGGAGCATCACTTAAAGATCTAGGAAAGTAACTGTTTGCATTCAATCGTATGGAGTTGGAAGTTACGAAAATCACACAACTCCGAATGCCCGAATAAAAATAGGCCGGATGTCCAGAATCGTATTTTTAGTATTTTTGTACCCTTATTATATTATTGTACAAAATATGGCCTCCCATACCCGAACAATTCGACTCCTTTTCCTGTGCGTGTGCCTTTGCGTGACGATGGTGTCGCTTGCACAGCCGCGCGCCGACAGCCGCTCCTTCGGGCATCTGTGGACGTTGTACGACGGCATCCGTCAAAACTATGTGCGCGACCAGCGGCAGATGCTCGACACCATCCAGTGGAAAGCCGAAGCGGAACATGACGCTTACCAGCTCTTCATCGTGAACCATAAACGGCTGCTGCTTGGCCGCCAGCAACAGGACTTAAGCCTGCAGGATGCGGTGCTTTGGCTTGACTCGCTGCGGCGCGACAATGTGGCCGCCCGCTGGGGGGATCCCGACAGCGCCATCTACCACTCCCTCTATCACTATCTTACCGGATTGCTTTTGGCCACGGCATACCCGTATGAAACCCAGACGACGACCATTCATTCGGCCACTTTCTGGAATATGGAGGAGTGGTCGAAGGAGAATTTTAATGAAGAGGCGAAAAAACAATATGCCTCCTGCTTTGCCGGTCTGCCCAAAGGCATCCCCTTGAACACGAGCCGCTGGGATTTTTTGCTGGTCACCATTCCGGAAACCCGTCCGCTGCGCCCAACCCTCAACGACGTTCTATACCAGAGTTGTATTTCGTTGTTTGGCGAGGATGATCCTGAGTTTGCCGGCGCTTTGGTGGATGAGGCTATGGCTGCCCACACGGAACGCAACATCCTTGTTGATTATGAAATACAACGCCTGCACTTCATTTTTCCGCACGTGCAGGAGAACGTGGACTCCTCCGCGAGCTGGCGGAAACTCGACTCGCTAGAACAGAAATACGGGGCGGACGTTGCCTTCGACTACGAGCGCGGATTGCAGCTCGCTGTGGCCTACCAGCTCACGAGCCGGGAGACGGACTACATGGAACGCGCTGTCGGATATTTTGACAAGGTGATCCGGCAGAGTGAAACAGACGAAAGCGGTAATCCTCTGCTGCATCTTTATGGACAGAATGCCGCCTACTACTTGGACAAACTCACTCGTCCGAGGCTGGCACTCGTCAATGCCCCGTTGGATCTTCCTCTTGGTCACAAACTGCGTATCCCGATACAGTACAGCAACTTGGAGACGATTTATGTCAGCGTTTACCCGTTCTCGGATATTGTTTCGTATAAGACTTATTTTAGAGAAGTTGAGGGAAGGGAGATCGAATCTTTTCAGACCTATTTTAAATGGGATGAATTTTTTGAAAAAAAGATCTGTACCCAGCGTTTTGATTTGGCGGCGGCTGGTCGCTTTGCCACCACGGAATTGTGGATGGATTCCCTTCCGGTGGGGAATTACCGTTTTTTCTTTCATACCAAGCCCGAATTGGATGAGGCGGGAGTGCTGATGGAGGCTGATTTCCGGGTTACCCGACTCAAGCTCTCCACTTGGTCCGTGATGAGGAAAAAGGGCGTTATTGCTGTGAATGATTGTCGCACCGGCGAACCGCTGCCCGGAAAATGGGGAAGGGGTGCGAATATGGTCCTGTTCCCACATCTGTCCAACCGGTTTGGCGAAATACGCTACGCGAGAGGTTTGGTTTATCGGGACCCATGTTCTGTTTATGATAATAAGGTGGCCTATAGCACTACCGACTGGGAACCGATTGACCCGTTTTCACTTTTTCATCACCATGGATATTCTTTGCGGGCACACTTGTTCACCGATAGGACTCTGTACCGTCCTGGACAGATTGTTCGTTTTAAATACATATTGTCAAAGAAGGGTAGGGCGTTGAAGGATGTATCCGTGATGGCTCTCCTGTTTGGAGAAAAATCCACTGCGCCAGATACGTTGCGTCTCACCACATCGAGGTACGGGAGCGTTTCCGGTGAGTTCCAACTGCCGAAGGTGGTGGGTAAATACAGATTGGTGGTGGCCCCGGTATCGAACAAAAATAAGAAAAAGCAAAGACGATACTTTTCTTTTGCAGAAAGAAAACAAATAGAGGTGGCCGAGTACAAGCTGCCCACCTTCAAGGTTCGTCTCGAATCGGATTCGCAGCAGGTGGCCGCCGGCGACACGTTCACCATCCGCGGCAAGGTCACTGCGCTCAACGGGGTGCCCGTCAGAAATGCCGCTGTGGTGTTGAATGTGAAGACGAATTTCACCGCAAAGCAAGAGCGGTTAGATGTCGTTACAGAACAGGACGGACGTTTTGCCTACCGATACCCCGTAACTAGGAACACGTATCGCTTGGATGTGGAGGCTATCGTGACAGACATCAATGGTGAAACGCATAGCGACAAAAGCATGGTGATGATTTCCCAAGACCTGTTGACCATCCATCTGTCGGACGACAAGGACGTGGATTTGGCTTTGGACGATACGGCTCGTTGGCGGGTGACGGCGGTCAACTATTGCGACATTGTCCAGAATGTGCCGCTGCGCATCACCGTCGTGCGGCTGGATGCCCCGAAAGAGTATCGTATTCCCGCCTTCGATAAAACACCGGCCTACTGGCGACCCTTGCACAGCGAGGAGGAGTATGCGCGGGAATTTCCGCACCTCACCTTCAATCTTCATGCGAACGATGCCGCCTACTGGCCCGCGTTGGATACCTGCTTCCGAGGTGTGACAACATCATCTTCGGATTCTTTGTTGAAAATTGTTGTAAAAAATTGGAATGTGGGAAACTATAAAATGCTGGTGGATGCAACGGATAAAGTAGGGAATGCTGTTTCTAAGACTACATTTTTTACAGTCAACAACTCATCACGAACGGATTTCCGGACATTCCAGCCCATCCGTGCGGAATTTATATCGGTACCCCCAAAGAAAGGGAAACCGCTGCAAATAAGTGTGGGTAGCAGTCTTGACAAGGCCGTTATGGTCTGCGATGTCTATCAGGGGAAGCGTAGGCTAAAGACATGGAGTATCCCGCTCAACCGCGAGCAGAAGACCGTGAAGGTGAGGACGCACAGCAACGGGAACCGCGGACTCAGCCTCTGCGCACGCATCGTGCAGAACGGACAGCTGCACAGCGTGGTCCGCGATACGTTCGTAGAGATGGACAACAGCACACACCGGAAACTGCTTCGACGTTATCATAAACTGATGATGAATGCCGAGCTGACACACTATCGGGACGTGTCTGAACCTGGCAGCGACGAACATTGGGAGATCACGCTTGCCGACGGAAAGGGAAAAACTATGCGGCAGGCGGAATTGTTGGCATGGATGATTGACGGCAGCTTGCACGAACTGGGAATGTGGAAAACGGATTATGGAGCCTACTATTATCCCAAACGTGTCAGGATTCCGGATTATTTGAATGTCAATGGATCTCAGATAAAGTGCCGTGATATATCCAATTCTTATACAAATTATTATTGTAATAAAGAGAATAAAACACCCAAGTCCAGGCTTTATTATGAAAGCGTGATCCGACCCATGCAGGACTTCTATTACTCATCCCGTTCAGCTGATGTGCAGGAGGTCGTTGTTAAGTATGAGCCGCCCGTGTTTGATACGGACAATACCGTCAGTGAGTCAAATGTGGCAAGGAGTTTGGCGAATATGGCGGGTGTTTCTTCGGTGGATGGCCAGATGGCTTCTGTGCGGGGCAATCGCAGCGAAGGCACAAGGGTTATCGTGGATGGTGTGAGGGTGAGGAACGACAGTCCGGGATTGGCATTCCCGCAACCGGCGGTGGCGGAACCGGCTGTTCCAGAACCGTCGCTTGCGCCCGAGGTGAAAGTGCGTAGCCATTTTGTGGAAACGGCTTTCTTCGAGCCGAGCCTGCATCCCGATGACAGTGGGCGAGTGCACATACGCTTCACCCTTCCGGACCAATATACCGGATGGGAATTCTATGCGTTCGGGCACAGTAAAGACATGCGCACAAGCCGTATGCGTGCGCTGTTGCAGAGCCGCCGCACGCTGATGCTCCAGAGCAATGCGCCGCGCTTCTTCCGCGAGGGTGATACGCTCACCCTCCGCGCCAAGATTACCAACTGTGGCGAGGAAAGCCAGGAAGGGAATGTGATGCTGGAGTTTTTCAATGCGGAGGATAACCGGCCGCTTGAAATGATATTGGGTGAAGAGAGCATGGTGCCGCACCTTTCAGCAAAGGGAAGCGCAACCTTCCATGTGGCCGCTGGCACATCTGAGGTGGTCCAATTCCGCATTCGTGTGCCCGAGGGCGTGTCGGCAGTGACCTACCGGATGATGGCCCGGACTGGCAGCTACGGCGACGGCGAAGAGAACATCCTGCCCGTACTGCCCAACAAGATGCTGGTGACGGAGGCCTGCACTTTTACGGTGCCCGCAGGCCAGGATGCCGCCTTCACGTTCCAGCACTACCGCACGCACACCACGCCTACGATGCAGCCGCTGAACTACACTTTGGAGGTGACCACCAATCCCGCGTGGCTTGCCATCCGCGCATTGCCCTACCTGATGCGTTATCCATACGAATGCAATGAGCAGATATTCTCCAAAATCTTCGCCGCCGCCACCGTGCAGCATATGCTGGCGCAAACTCCAGCTCTTCGAGAGGTGTTCGACAGCTGGCTGAATGACACGGTGAACGAGGCGTTAGCCTCCCCGTTGCTCAAGAATGTGTCGTTGCAGAGTATGCTTCTGGAAGAGACCCCGTGGCTTCACGACGCGCAGAGCGAATCGCGCCAACGGCAGGAGACCGCCAAACTCTTCGCCGACGAGAATCTCCAACGGCAGTTGGAAAAGAATATCAATAAATTGTTGCATAATCAGTTGCTGAACGGCGGTTGGGATTGGTACGGTAAAAACTATTATTCCCGATATATCACCAACTATATAGTATCGGGTTTCTATAAACTACAACGTTTGGGTGTGGAAATCCCGCAGGCGGACAAGATGTTGGGAAAAGCCATTCGCAGGTCCGACGACGAACAGGAAGACCGTTACCAGTCTTATCTTAAACGAAAAGAGAAGGAACCTGATGCGCAATTCTTCTTTTCCGAGGAGGACTTGTATTATCTGTACGCACGCTCCTTTGCTCCGTATGATGCGGCTTGGCTGTCAAGGCCTTTTGTGAAAAATTTAATGGCGTTAATGACAAAAGATTTGAGGAAAACCTCCTTCACCCGTCAGGCGGAGGTGGCGTTGATTCTGTACCGCACGGGCCGTGAGGCAGAAGCGAAGGAGATCATGGAGTACATTCGCCAGCAGGCGGTTACGGATCGTGAGAAGGGCATGTATTGGCGCAAAGAGTTCAGTGGGAGCTTCTATTGTTGGTATGAGGCGCCTATTGAGCGGCAGGCGTTGCTGATAGAGGCTTTCACGGAAATTGCGCCGCGGGCGGACGAGCTGACCGCAATGAAGCATTGGCTTTTGTGTCAGAAGAGAGGCAACAACTGGCCCAGCACCAAGGCCACCTCGGAGGCTGTGTATGCGTTGCTGCTTGACGCTCCGGCGAACTTGCTGCGGCCATCCACCACGGTTGTTACGGTGGGTGGCGAGACGTTGAAGCCTGCGGAGGATGCTCGCGCCGAGGCGGGCACTGGTTATCTGCAACAGGTTTGGCAGCCACAGGAAATGACACCTGAACTGGCGGAGATTCACGTGCGCGCCGACAGTGTACATCCGGTTTTCGGGGCTTGTTATTGGCAGTATCTGGAAGTGCCGGATCAGGTGGAGGCCGCCGGCAGCGGGCTTACGGTCCGGCGCACATTGTATCACCAGCCGGCGGCCGGCGACGGTCGTACTGCCGAGCCGGTGACCGGTGACAACCCCATCCATTTGGGCGAGCGCATCACCGTGCGGGTGGTCGTCTCCTCCGACCGCGACTTGGAGTACGTGCAGGTCAAGGACCCGCGGGCATCGGCCTTCGAGCCGGTCAACATCCACGAGCGCAGCGGGCGGCAGGATGGTGTGTGGTGGGTGGAGAGCCCCCGCGACGCCTCCACCAACTTCTTCTTCAGCCGTTTCCCGCAGGGTACGGTTGTGCTGGAGTACGATGTTTTCGCCACGCAGACCGGCGACTTTTCTCTTGGTGCCACCACGGTGGAGTGCATGTATGCTCCGGAGTACAGGGCGCAATCTGCCGGCACCAGAATACAGGTGGGAAGTAAGTGATGATAAAGGAAATACATAATCAGCCCAAATAAAATAATGTCTTGGGGAGATTAAGCTTGTCGTTTGGAATGTTTTGGGGATTGGTGAGCTCTTTTAACCGAACTCCTCCATTTTTTAGTACCGAAGGTGGGACTTGAACCCACACGCCCGCAATGGGCAAGGGATTTTAAGTCCCTCGTGTCTACCATTCCACCACTTCGGCGCGTTCAAAGAACGTCTCATTTTTGAGGCCGCAAAAATACAAAAAAATACAATACGGCTTCTTTCGACGGGGATTTTTTTGTAATCGCACGCATCCTTTGTCATCTGTTCCGATTGTCCGTCCTTTTTTTGCGCCAAATAACTAACGGAGAACCTTATCGCAAGAGTGCATACTGAAAACAACGCTTTATTTTTCAATGTGTTTCTTGCAAAGGCCATAAACCTAAACAATCGTTTATTAAATATTGTCTTAAAAAACAACGCAAAAATATAAAATCCTACTTGATAAAGTTTAAATTCCTCTTTCGAAAATTCTCTCCCGCAGACTGACGCAGACCCTTTTTCTGCGCAATTCAGCGGGTTCTGCGGGAGAAATTTCTTGCAGGACTCGCTGATTAACATAGAATTTGTAAACAAACCCGTTTCAGTCCATTGACAAATCTTTCAGTTCCAATCCATTATCCAGAATCTGTAACGTGCTGAAGTCCGGCCCTGAGATATTGTATTTGATGGCCTCGACTAATTCTTCGTATGTTATAGCAACACAAGAATCACGCAAGATTCCTTTGTTTACGTATCCCGCCATCCAACCAGCATGATATCCTGTGATCTGAATGATCTGGAACACTTTGCCTTCTTCGTAACATTGTGCCAAGACAAAGGC
>JAEEQE010000044.1 GCA_016285145.1 Bacteroidales bacterium
GTGTTGCGCCAATTCTTCATCAAGTACGAGGAGGGATCCGACACCGCCGCGCTGATTCGGGAAATCCGCCGCATCTCGGCTGAATACGGTCACGAAACCGATTTGGAAATCGGTACGTTGGACGATGACATAGCGGGCTCTTACGCCAAAGAGGCCGGTCTGTCGAAGGGGATGTTCATCCTCTGCGGCATTGCGGTGTTGCTCGCGCTGATGGGCGTGGCGGGGATGCTGCTGATGGAGATGACCTACCGCCGTCCCGAGCTGGGTTTGCGGCAGATTTTCGGCTCCTCCATGGGACAGCTGCTCGCCCGCGCCAACGGCAAGTACGCCCTCCTCTGCACCGTCGCCTTCCTGCTCTCCGTGCCCGTCAGCCTCCTGCTGCTCCGCCAATGGCTGAAGCTCTTCGTCTGCCACGCGCCCATTGCGGTCTGGATTTTCCTCCTCGCGTACGTTATCCTGCTGGCGCTCACGGTGTTGGTCGTCACGGTGCAGTCGGCGTTGTCGCTGCGGTTCGAGCCGGTGGAGACGGTGCGGGATAATTGATAATGGATAATTGTGGGGAATCGGACTGTAGGGGCGTATCGCATACGCCTCGATGAAAAAATCGCACACGCCCCGATGATAAAAACATCCTCCCACCCAAGAATCTCCCCGTAAATCACGTTATTACTTATAGAAACCTTTCATCAAAACCTTAACCGTTATGAGAAAAATAACCTTAACCATCCTTTTGGTTGCTGCTGTGGCGGCGACCTGGGCGCAGAAGCCCGACAGGAAAACCGTAAAAATGGAGAAACAGCTCGTGGGGACTTTCGTGGAGGTGCCGGCGGGACATTTTACAACTATTCTAAAAAAAGACACGACGAGGGTGACCATTGCGGCATTCCGAATGTTAGCGACAGAGGTGACCAACGCGTCTTACAACCTCTTCCTTGACGACCTGAAGGCGCAGGGACGTGTGACCGAATATGAAACGGCAAAGATTGACACCGCACAGGCGATGTTGGTCACCAAATATTTCACCCATCCGGCATATCCACAATATCCACAGTGTCCCGTCGCGAGTATCAGCCATGAGGGCGCGATGCTGTTTTGCCAATGGCTGACAGAGAAAATGGGCGGAGAGTGGGAATATACCCTGCCAACGAAAGAGCAATGGAAATATGCTGCCCGTGAAGGAAACCCTTTGGGACATTTCTCTCCATACTCGATGGACACCCCCTATCTCACCAATTATAATGGGAGGCCTTTATACAACTACTTGAATCTGGGTGATGCGTATATCACCGTGCAGGATGGTCAGTATGTCGTACTCATAGTAAATAATGATCTCAATTATAACCAAAGCCATCCACTGCATGTCTATTCGTTTCACCCAAACGGTCTCGGTCTATTCAACATGTGCGGCAATGTGGCGGAGATGGTTGCTGAGCGGGGTATCGCGTTTGGCGGCAGCTACCTCGACCCCGGCTACGACATCCGCATCGACAGCGAGAAGCCCTACAACGGCCCGTCCCCGCTGATCGGCTTTAGGGTGATTGCGGTGAGAAAGGCGTATTGATCTGCTACTTTATCCCGCTTGTTGCTCATTGCTTTGACATTCCTGACGAGACCAACAATGGCATTGTTTTTGGGCAACGAAGCAGTTTGTAAACGTGGTTAAATCTAAAGTCCATACTCCAAAATATGTTGAGCCTTTTTTTGTATCTTTGCCCCGTATATTATAATGGGTAAAAATACACTTTAACATATTATGAAAATCGGACTTATCAAAGAGACGAAGATTCCCGAGGATAATCGCGTGGCGCTGACACCCAGCCATTTAGCTGAACTGCAACGCAGTTTTCCTCAGGATGAGTTTGTCGTGCAGTCGAGTGACATACGTGCCTATTCCGATGACGCCTACCGGCAAGCGGGCGTGCGGGTAACGGACAATGTGGACGACTGCGATATCCTGTTCGGCATAAAGGAGGCGGATATCCGCACCCTGATTCCAGAAAAGCACTACTTTTTCTTCGGACATATTGCCAAAATGCAGGCTTATAACCGTCCTTTGTTGCAAACCCTGATGGCCAAGCGCATCACCTTCTCGGATTACGAGTATCTGGTGGACGACGACAACCGGCGCGTGTGTGCGTTCGGCTGGTGGGCGGGCATCGTGGGCACATACTACACCCTGCGCGGCTACGGCCTGCGCAACCAACTCTATGAGCTGCCCAAACCCGACAAGCACTTCACCTTGGAAGCCCTCACCAATGCGCTGAAATCCGTGAAACTGCCGACGGTCAAGTTGCTGGTTAGCGGCAACGGGCGTGTCTCGCACGGTGCCCAGCACATTCTGGAAGAAATCGGAGCCGTCCGCCTCACGGAAGAGCAGTTTTTAGCCGACAGCCCTGTCAGCGCACTCTCCTTCTGCTCGGCAGATGCAGACCGCCTCGTGGCCCGACCCGACGGAGGGGCGTTCTCCTGGGACGATTTCATCCATCATCCTACCGCCTACCGCAGCGACTTCATGCGTTGGGCCCGCAAAGCCGACATCCTGGTTTCCGCCCACTTCTGGGCTCCGGAGGCCCCTGTTTACCTCAGCCGTGAAGACCTGGCCGACCCCACCCTGCGCATCCGCTTCATCGGGGATGTGACGTGCGACATACAGGGGAGCCTGAAATCCACCCTGCGATCCTCCACCCACGACAAGCCCTTTTACGACTACAACCCGCAAACAGGCAAAGAGGAACCTGCTTTCTCCCAAGAGAGCAACATCTCCATCATGGCCGTGGACACTTGCCCCAACGCCCTGGCCCTCGACACCAGCGCCTATTTCGGCGATATGCTGATGCAGCATGTGCTTGTCCCGTTGCTCAAACGCGAACACTCCAACATCATCCAGCGCGCCACCATTCTCGAAAAGGGGAAACTGACCCCGCATTTCGATTATCTGGAGCCGTTCGCACAAGGTGATAAATAAATCAACATACTAAAGCAATGGTTGACAGCGACTTGAAACAGAAGACCATCTCCGGAATGCTGTGGAGCGGCATCGGACGTGTCGGCACGGTGGGGATTTCCTTCCTCTCCAACATCGTGCTCGCCCGCCTGCTCATGCCCGATGACTTCGGCTGCATCGGAATGCTCTATGTCTTCATCGCCATCTCCAGCATTTTCATCAACGGCGGCCTGGGACAAGCCCTCATCCAGAAAAAGGAACCCACCCATATCGACTACACCACCGTGTTCTACTGGAACCTGGTGATGTCGCTCATCTTCTACGTCATCCTCTTTTTCTCCGCTCCAGCCATCGCCAGCTTCTACGACATACCGCTGCTGAAAAACGTGCTCCGGGTGCAAAGTATCGTCCTGTTTATCCAATCGTTTGCCATTGTCCAATCCAACCAACTACAGAAGCAATTACGATTCAAGGAACTCTCCATACGGAACATCGTCTCCGCATTGTGCGGCGTGACGGTGGCCATCATCATGGCCTTTCTGGGCTACGGCGTCTGGAGTCTTGTGGCGTCCGCGTTAGTGAGTGCAATGGTGAGCGTGATGCTGCTCTGGAAAATGAGCACCTGGCGACCCACCCTGGAGTTCAGCCTGCAGTCGCTGAAAGAACTCTTCAGCTTCGGCGGACTTATGCTGCTCTCCTCCCTCGTGGAAACCATTTACACGAACCTTCAAAGTCTGATTATCGGCAAATTCTACTCCGCCAAAGACTTAGGATATTTCACCCAGGCGAAAAAACTGGAAGAAGTGCCCACCAATTCCCTGTCCGCGATTGTCAATGAGGTCTCCTTTCCCGTATTTTCCGCCCTTCAGGATGACAAAGAAAAACTTTTAGCGGGCGTGCGCAAGAACATCAAAGCCATCACATACCTCAACTTCCCGCTCATGGTACTGATGATGGTCATCGCACAACCCCTCATCATGCTTCTTTATGGCGCCAAATGGATCACCGCAGCCCCCTATTTCCAGATTTTGTGTATCTCCAGCATGATTTACACACTTAACACATTGAACACCAATGTCATAAAATCATTAGGAAAAAGCACCATCTACTTCATTGTCCAGCTTTCCAAGCGCCTCATCGGTATCGGTCTCATCGTGGCCGGATTCCAATTCGGCATATACGGACTGCTTTGGGCGGTAACCTCCGTTGGATATATCTCCTTCATCATCAATGCTATAGTAAATGGAAAACTCATCAAATACGGACTGATAAAACAGATCAAAGATGTGGGCATCTGCTACTTGGGCACCGCCATCATAGGTCTTGCCGTCTATTTCATCGGATTATACATTCCCCTGCATTCCTATTGGGTGATGCTCATCCAAATCATCCTGTTTGCCGGTCTGTACTGGCTGTTCTCCATTGCCTGCAAAATGGAAGGCTATCAAACATATAAAGAAATTCTGTTAAGCAAACTGAAGAAATGAGCCATATAAAACTGTTTTTCCATATTCTTTTCAAAACCAACCTCATCAAAACGTTGTGGTTGAATTTCAAGATGTTGCCATTCCAACAAGCCATCCGGTTGCCCCTGTACGTCTATGGCAGAGCAGAGTTCAGACGGATGAGCGGGAAAATCATATTAGACACAGACAACATTTTTTCGGGCATGGTGAAAATCGGGAAACGGGACTACTACATCGCCACAGCGGTACAGAAGTGCATCTGGACCATATCGGGCACAATGATCATTCATGGACCCATCAAATTCATGCAAGGCTCATACGTGCTGGTGGCCGACAACGCCATATTGGAAATTGGCGGACGCGACGGCATCTTCGGCACCAACCTTCGCATGTTCTGCTTTGACCGCATCACCATCGGACGCAACGTGCGTATGGCCTGGGACATCCAGATCATGGACTCTTCCTTTCATTACATCGAACTCACCCACAAAGGCAACCAAGTACCCCCACTCACCAAGCCCATCACCTTGGGCGACAACATCTGGGTGGGCAACCGTGTTACCATTTCCAAAGGATCGGTTGTGCCAAGTCAAACCGTCATAGCCTCCAACAGTTTGATAAACAAAGACTTTTCCAATATAGAACCCGACTCTCTGCTTGCCGGCGCACCCGCCTCCGTAAAAGCTACCGGATTTCACCGGATTTTTGATGTGCAACGGGAAAAAGAGCTGGACATGCAATACGGATATACCAGAGCTCACTTGTAACAATATGAGAATTAAGACAATATTTCGAAAAACAAAGCATCTGCGCAACTGCTTGCTTCGCTTTCCCGCAAGAAAACGGTTGCCCGTATTGCGCGACTATTTCCATCTTCACAGAAAAAGAGGCATCACGTTGGAGGAATATGACCAATTCTCCATGTATAACCGAAGCGAGGCCTTCCGGCAACAGTTCCTTGGCATAAATGAGCAACGCTACTATCTGGATTATCTGAACCCCAACAAATACTACATCCTTTCCCGCAACAAATACGTGGCTCACACCCTGATGCAGAATGCCGGCATCCGGACTTCCGAATTATATGCCTATTTCCAACCGGAAGGAGCTGTCGAATCGGAAAATGTATCTAATTCAACATCAGGCATTTGTAGGGTACTGCGCGAAAAAGGAGTACAGAAATGCGTCATCAAAACCACCGAAAGCTCCCATGGCGACAATGTGGTAGTCGTCAACTCGATTGAATATTTAGAGGAAGATGCCATGCTGCACCTTTTTAACGGGAAAGTGACGCGACTGTCCGAACTGCTGGCCGACGAGCCGCTCATCTTTGAAAGCATCGTGGTGCAAACCGACCAGATGGCTTCCCTGAACGCCAGCTCAGTCAACACAGTGCGCTTTATGACTTTGCTATATCCCGATGGGGAGGCGCGCATCATCGCCACCTTCACGAAAATCGGGCGGGCCGGCAAATGTGTGGACAATGCGGGAGGTGGCGGTAATGTGGATGCCTGCATTGACACCGAAACCGGCACTCTGCAATACGCCATCCAATATGACGGGTGGCAAAATATCCGCGACATTGATGTGCATCCCGATAGTGGAAATCCCATAAACGGGGTACAAATTCATGATTGGCAGGACATCAAAAAGGAGGTATTGAAATTCCAGCAAGCACTGCCCTTCATCAAAGCTGCCGGCTGGGACATCGCTATCACCAACGACGGGCCTGTGGTCATTGAAGTCAACGACTTCTGGGATCGCACAGGGCAATATTTCATCCGGAAGGGATGGAGACCGGAAATCCGTGACTGTTTTTTTGCCTGGAAAAAAACCGGAAAAAGATATGATTTCGGCCGGCTTCCCCACACTTTGTCCCCAAAACATCTTCAAAAAATCATACACAACGAATAAATTCCACCCTTATGTTCATGGATCTATATAAACGCTGTTTCGCCAAGATAACCAAAAGGATATCCATACACTCCTTTGTGGCTGAACTCACGGCCAAATACCGCAAACTGCGCGTACGCAGAGAACTGACGGCCGAACAAAAGCGTGAAATCCAAGATTATTACAAATCACTCACCGGACACCGAGTGCCCCTCATCTGGCATAAGTTCCTGTATTCCAGAAGAAACGAGTATTCAAAAAAATATATTCCGCTCAGCTTGTACCGCACGGAACTTATCGGACGCATGAACCAATATTGGATGATGGATGCCTACGCCGACAAGAATGTCTCCGAGATGCTGTTTCCCGATGTGACGCAGCCTTCCACTTTCATAAAGAACATCAATGGTTACTATTATACTGGAGATAAGGCCATTACAAAAGAGGAGGCGGAACGTATCTGCTCGAATCTGGATGCCGCCATCATCAAACCCTCTCGGGAATCGCGGGGGCATGGAGTACGCCGGCTGCATGTGGAAAACGGCATCACCAACCTTGACGGCAAACGTATCGGGGACGTTTTTTCCTCGTACGGGCAGGATTTCCTGGTGCAGGAGTTCATTGAGCAGCATCCTGCCATGAGTGCATTGAACCCGACCTCGGCAAACACCATCCGGCTGCTCACCTACCGGTCAGGCATGGACGTTATGCTCATATATGCTGTCATTCGGATTGGACAGAAAGACCAAGTGATTGACAATGAGAGCTCTGGCGGCATCAGCGCACGCATCAATCCGGACGGGACATTGGCCAAATACGCTTACGGTGCGCCCGGCAACGACATGGTGGAGAAAACCGACGTAGGTGTTACGCTGGAGGGGTATGAGATTCCGAATTTCCAGGCTGTGGTGGAAACCGCCAAGCAGCAGCACTACCGTCTGCCCTACTTCAACCTTGCCGCGTGGGACTTCTCTGTCGGCAAGGACGGCACCCCCATCCTCATTGAGTGGAATGCCAACCCCGACCTCAGCCAATCGGCCTTCGGACCTGCCTTCGGAGACCTCACCGAACGCATCATCCAAGAGGCTTATACGAAGCCCAATACAAGAAACGAATATTGGTAACATATTATAAATCAACATACTATGGAATTCCGTTCCAAAACAAACCTTGCATTTCGCTACCTGCTGACGACCTTGTCGCCCGAATGGAGTGTGCGCACTCTGTTTCGGATCTACCATCATCGGAAATTGAATCTCGACAACCCGCAAACCTTGGACGAAAAGATCCAATGGATGAAGCTCAACTACTACAAAGACAACGAGTTAGTGAAGCAATGCGCCGACAAGTTCCGTGTACGCGAATACGTGAGGGATTGCGGACTGGAGCATATCCTGAATCCGCTGATTAAAACATATCGTCACGCATCGGAAATCAACTGGGACGAGCTACCCGACAAGTTTGTGCTGAAATGGAACTTCGGCTGTGGTGGCAACGTCATCTGTCCCGACAAGTCCAAATTGGACATTCCTGCCACCAAGCGGGACTTGGACAGGTTTGAGAAAATAAAATTCCACCTCATCGCTGCCGAGCCGCAATACGACTTCAAAGAAAAACGGATTCTATGTGAGCAGTTTATAGAAACAGAAGACGGTCGTTCGCCCGTGGATTACAAATTTTACTGTTTCAACGGAGAAGCCTTATACGTCCTGTGCTGTATCGGTAGGGGAACGCAGGAAAAGCCTGATTTCTACTTTTTTGACCGCCATTGGCAACTGCAACGGCTGAACCGGCAGGGCAAGGCGGCTCCGGAGGGTTTCACACTGCCCAAACCGGAGGGTATAGACCAGCTTTTCGACTATGCGGAAAAACTCTCCAAGCCTTTCCCGTTCGTACGTGCTGACTTCTACCTGGAAAAAGGCAAAGCCTATTTCGGCGAACTCACTTTCACACCCGGCGGCGGTTTCGACCGGGGACGGCTGCCGGAAACCGACCTGCTTTTCGGTCAGAAAACCATCCTTCCACCGCCAAACAACCGATAAATCCACCGCAATGGGAAACATCCGAATCTTTTTCGCCGGAGACTTCTGCTCCAAGCCCTCCACCGCCCACATCTCCGTTTCCGAGGATGTGAAGGCCCTGTTGGAGAGCTGCGACCTGCGTGTCATCAACTTTGAGGCGCCCCTGATGCCGGAACCGACACAGCCGCACGTCCTGATTTACCAAAACGACGACGCGCCCGCATTCCTGTCCGACTTAGGTTTCAATCTTTTCCCGATGGCCAACAACCACATCTTCGACTGCGGGAAGGAGGGATTCCTTAAAACGGAAGCCGCTTTGGGGCACCGCACCTTCGGGTCGGGCAGCTACGAGGATGCCTACAAGATTAAGATTGTGGAAATCAAAGGGGTGAAAATCGGCTTTATGGCGTTATGCTTTGCTGCGAAGCACGGCGTCTTCGACCAACTACAGCCACGCGACGGCTTGGCTTGCGCCTACCTCAACGACTTACGAGTGAACCACGACATCATGGCGGCGAAAAAAGAGGTGGATTTCCTGTTCGTGTTGCCGCACGACGGCATCGAATACCTCGATGTGCCCATGCCGGAGACCATCGCACGCTACCGCGACCTTATCGATTATGGTGCCGATGCGGTCATCGGCACACATCCCCACTGTCCGCAAGGATGGGAAACCTACAAGGGCAAAACCATCTTCTACAGCCTGGGCAATTTCTTCTTCAACAGTCAGAAAAGTCCCGACTTCAAAACTGACAAACCGCACTGGTACGAAGGACTTTGCGTCATCGGCCACCTCTGCGACGGACAGCTCACTTTCGAGACCGTGGACACGGTGAACACCGCCAACAGGAGAATCTCCATTGACAAAAACGAAGAACGGCAGCGGCACAATGAGCAGCTATGCCATTATCTGCACGATGTCCCAGCCTATGACCGTTACCTCCAAGAAGCTGTGCAAAAGCTGGCCACCACCCAAGAATTCCCTATCGTTGAGCGTTTCGACGCCCGTTTGCCATTGGGCACCCGAATCCAAATCATCTTTAAGAGGATCCTCCACCGTCTGACAGGGTGCACGTCCAAATCGCAGCAAAGTCTGTTGACGATGTTGAAAAACGACACCCGCCGAAACCTGCTGATCCATGCATTGAAAAACAATCCATCCAAATAGTTTGAAAGCTATCTCCAAAATCAAATAGATTTTACAGCAATGAAAAAGAAAATCGCCCAATATCTGCTTCTGGCCACTTTGGGAATGGTCGTAGCCTCCTACCTCCCATGGGTCTATCTGACCGTCACGTACTACATCCTCCGCTATGCCATCATGGCCTGCATGGCCGCCTCCTTTGTGCTCACCTTTTCTCTCGAAACCTACTGTTCCGAACGTTTCATGCGCCTTTTCATCCTCACCATCCTAATTGTGGCGGTGGAATTTGTCGTCTTCAAACTACTTGGCCATCGGTTCCGTCTCGCCGACCTGTCGCAGCTGGTGGTGGCGTGCCTGTGCATCGGCATCGGCATGACCTTGGATTACGACCTTGAACAGTGGGCAAACATCTGCTACTATTACACGCTGGGGCTCATCGTCATGTGTGTCATCAACTGCTTCTTCTGGGCGGGCAACCTCATTGTGCCCGAACACTACATGCTGGACGAAGGCAAAAACCAGATTGGCGGCATGGTGGCCATTGCGGGTTCCGTCATGTATTTCTTTACCTTAAAACTGCCCAAACAACGCACGCATTTTCTGGTTCTTTTCATCCTCACCCTGCTTTTGCTCGTGCTCATCCGTGCACGCTCCGACTGCTTCGCACTGCTGGCATGCGCCTTGTTCCTTTCCGTCAAAGACATCCATTGGGAATGGCGTCCCTCCCTGAAGAATATCCTCACCATTCTTGGTATTCTTCTGATTGCTTATATAATATATGTAGGATTCATCAGCGACGAGCTGACGCGCTTTATGGTTGGGGGCAAATCCTCCTCGGATCTTGACGTGCTGACCTCCAACCGTTGGGAGCGGAATCAAAAAGGGTTGGAGTTCCTCCTCAAAGACCCGCTCCTTGGCGAGCAGGAGGAATCGTCGGGCATTCTGATCATCCACAACTACATCCTGCTGCGCATGGTGCGCTATGGTATCTGGTCGTTCCCGTTGGTGGCCTTCTACCTCTATTTCGGCATCCGCACCATCGTGGCTCTATTCCGGGAACGGTGGACCGCCCTGCGCGATGTGGGCTTCGTGGCGTGTACGATACCCCTGATGGTCAGCTTCGTGGAACCCAACTTCCCCTATGGGCCAGGCTCGGTGCAGATGATGGCCTTCCTGCTCCTCGGGGCCACGTTCCGCCAATACCAGCAGGCACCCGCCCGCGACGCACACGGCAACACGGTGCTGCATATCAGCAACGACTTCACTTACAGCAAAGTACACACGGAATTATACCAACATCTTGACCAAGAAGGGGTTCAACAAATTGTGTACACCCCCATACGTAACGAATCCCTTACCGGTCAAAACGCCTTTGAAGGAGAGCACACCCGCATTATCTATTCCTTCATTCTGAAACCGTTGCACCGATTGTTTTTCAACCGTAAAATCGACAATATCGGGAAAGACATTGCCAAGCAGGTGGATTTGGACGATGTGGCGTGCGTACATGCCACCAACCTGTTCAGCGACGGAGCCGCGGCCTTGTGGCTCAAGCGGCACTATGGCATCCCTTACATCGTGGCCGTGCGCAACAGCGACCTCAACGCCTTCCTGAAATACACGCCCCATCTGTGGTGGGTGCACCGCGCTGTCATCCGCGAGGCGGAAAAAGTGGTCTTCATCACCCCGATGCTGCAACAGCGCCTGACCAACAACTTCACCCTCATCGGAATGCGCTCCCTGCTCCGCGACAAGAGCCTCGTCATCCCCAACGGACTAAACAACTACTGGTTGTCGGCATTGCATCCCGACCCGCAACAGCACGGACAAAACCACTCCCTTATCTTCGTGGGCAATTTCGACCATAATAAAAACGTGCTGCGGCTTATGGATGCTGTTTTGCAACTCAAAAACGACATCCCCGACATACATCTCAACTTGGTGGGCGGCACCGGCGAGTGCGAACAGCAAGTTTTGGATCAGGTGAATGTCCATTCCAACACCATCACCTACCACGGACGCATTTTCGACAAAGACATTTTACAGAAACTGTATAAAGAAAACAGCGTCTTCGCCATGCCCTCTATCCACGAGACCTTCGGATTGGTATATATGGAGGCCCTGTCTCAAGGTTTGTCTGTACTTTACACGAAAAACGAAGGCATCGACGGGCTTTTTGAAGAAACGGT
This sequence comes from Bacteroidales bacterium, assembly GCA_016285145.1. GTDB lineage: Bacteria > Bacteroidota > Bacteroidia > Bacteroidales > WCHB1-69 > F23-D06. Next base: position 11,658 of record JAEEQE010000044.1, read on the forward strand.
AGGTGAAAGTGTCAATCCCAACTCCACCGACTCCATTCGGGAGGCCCTGCGCAGACTGCTCACCCACCCGGAAGACTACCAGACTCTGCCCGAAGAACGGTTCCAAACCTTCCAATGGACATCCATAGCCCAAACTTATCAGAACATCTATCGCCAGATTATACCAAACGCCTAATTCCCTTCCGTATGATTTCCATCATCTGTCCCATTTACAATGAAGAAAAATACATCGGAAAATGTATTGAATCCATTCTGGCTCAAGACTTTCCAAAAGAGAACATGGAAGTGCTCTTTGTGGACGGCATGAGCACCGACCGCACGCGGGAGCGGGTGCAGGCGTATTCGGAGCGGCATCCATTCATCCATCTGTTGGACAATCCCGACAAGATTGTGCCGGTGGCGCTGAACATCGGCATCCGGGTGGCCAAGGGCGACATCATCATCCGCCTGGACGCGCACGCGGAGTACCCCGACAACTACTTCTCTGTTTTGACCGAGCGGCTCAACGCGCTCGGGGCCGACAACGTGGGCGGCGTGTGCCGCACGCTTCCCATCAACGACACGCCGGTATGCCAGGCCATCGCCTTCGCGCTGAGTTCTCCCTTTGGCATGGGCAACTCCTACTTCCGCATCGGTGCAGAGCGGGAAATGTTGGTGGACACGGTGCCCTTCGGCTGTTTTCGCAAGACTATTTTTGAGAAGATCGGCTTTTTCGATGAAGAGTTGGTGCGCAACCAAGACGACGAATTCAACGGCAGAATCATCCGCGATGGCGGGAAAATATACCTGATTCCGTCTGTAGTCATCAACTACTACGCCCGCGACACGATAGGCAAAGTGAGCAAGATGTTTTACCAGTATGGTCTTTTCAAACCATTGGTAAACAAAAAGTTGGGCAAGCCTGCCACCCTCCGGCAGTTCTTCCCACCGGGCTTTGTCCTTGGATTGCTCATCGGCGGAATCTTAGCCTGTCTGCACCCCGTATTCCTCGCCCTTTATCTGATCGTTCTTGCCCTCTACCTGATTGCTGATTTCCTTTTCAGTCTGAAATCCACTCGGAATCCGAGAATCGTCCCCATCCTGATGGCGGTTTTTCCAGTTATCCATGTCAGCTACGGTTGGGGCTATCTGGTGGGAATTGCCAAGGTCTTGCTTAACAAGAGTTTTTCCGTAAAGACGAACCGGTAAATCACACTCAAATCTAAAATCTCAAGTCTAACGTCTTACATCTCACATCATTCACCGTGCATACAAAAAAGTCGTATCTTTGCGGCTGCAAACCATTCATACTATGTCTAAAACCATTGACTCCCCCGCCCTTTTGAGCCGGATGGCCAAAGAATACGCCAACCAAGATGTCGTTTCCTGTGAACAGCTGCCCCTGTCAGGGTCGCACCGCCGCTACTACCGCCTCACGCTTGCGGACGGGCGCACACTAATCGGCGCTTACAACGACGATATTGCCGAAAACAAGGCGTTCTTCTCCTATACGGAATTTTTCACCCAAAAGCAATTACCTGTGCCTCAGCTTTATATGGTTGCCCCTGACCAGCAGCATTACCTGCAGGAGGATTGCGGCAGGCAGACGCTGTACGACCTGCTGTGCGCCGAGCGTCTGGAGGACGGCTCGTTCTCACCGAAAGTGATGGCCTGCTACGAGCAGGTGGTGCGCACGTTGCCCAAACTGCAACTCTGCGGCAAGGAGGGCTTTGATTTCTCCGTAGCCTACCCACGCGCCGCCTTCGACCGCCAATCCATGCAGTGGGATCTGAACTATTTCAAATACTATTTCCTGAAATTGGTCAATGTGCCGTTCAACGAGCAGCTGCTGGAAGACGATTATAACCGCCTCATGGACTATCTGCTGACGGCGGACAGCGACTATTTCCTGTATCGCGATTTCCAGTCGCGAAACATCATGGTGCGCGACGACCAGGTTTTCTTTATTGATTATCAAGGAGGTAGAAAAGGTGCGTTGCAATACGACCTCGCCTCTTTGCTATACGACGGCAAGGCAGACATGCCACCCGCCGTCCGAACACACCTGTTGGAGGTCTATTTGGAGGCGCTGTCGCAGCACATCAAAGTCAACAGGGAGGAATTTCTGTCTTATTTCCAAGGTTTTGTGCTGATTCGCATCTTGCAGGCGATGGGCGCATATGGTTATCGGGGCTATTTTGAGCGGAAGTCCCATTTTCTGCAGAGTGTGCCGTATGCAGCGCGCAATTTAGAAGGATTGCTCGATACGATGGACATGCCCATCCAGCTGCCGGAATTGACCCGTGCGCTGCGGGCGGTTATCGCTTCGGATTTCGTGAAACCCTACCGCCCCGCCAACTGTCTGACGGTGCAGGTGATGAGCTTCTCGTTCCGCCGTGCGCTGCCGATGGATCCTTCCGGAAACGGCGGCGGATTCGTCTTCGACTGCCGGGCACTGCCCAATCCGGGACGCGAGCCCCAATACCGCGCATTTACTGGATGGGATGAATGTGTGATTGAGTATTTGGAGCGTTATCCGGAGGTGCAGGCGTTCAAAGACCACACATTCGCGCTGGTGGACCAAGCGGTACGCAACTACGTGGAACGGAAATTCAACCATCTGATGGTCTGTTTCGGATGCACGGGCGGGCAACACCGTTCTGTCTATTTCGCCGAGCAGACGGCCCGCCATCTGCGGAAAATGTTCCCCGACATCCATGTGGAATTGCGTCACACCGCCCGCGAAAACGGATAGACGCCGTGCCGCCCCTCCGGGGCTTGGGGTGCGGACGAGGTGGTTCGTCCTACCGGGCTTGCGCCCCCTGCGGGGCGCGGCGGACACAATCGGTGGGCAATATGTGCGGGTGTGATCATCCATTCCGCCGCGAAATTACAAAATAATTGCAAATAACCTGTCCTCTTTCACGTTGGGTATGGGCAATGGCATTTTTCCCCATGGCTGCAGGTCGTCACTTCCGCGGCGTGAGGGCTTGTTGCTTCGTGGCACGCACCATCCGCGCCGCGAGGGGATTTGCGTTGGCGTCCGCGTGCTACCGAGATGGAATTCCTGACGGGATTCAAAGGAGACTGTGAGATGTGATGTCTCAACGGGCTTTTTTTTGATAGGATTTCGTAAACGATGAATTCGCCGTGTTTCCCAAATCCCCGTCAGGGAATACAAATCTGTAAGACAACGTCACCTCACGACCACCAAGTCCTGCAGGGAAAGAAGCTCGGTAGGAATGGGCGTTACAATGTATGGTCCAAAATCCCCGTCAGGGGATGCATAGTTGTAGCCAAGGACAGTCCCGCAAGGGACCCAAATCCCCGTCAGGGGATTCACAAAACAATATGGTCGGCGGCGATGCATTGACAGTCTCTCTCAAATGTTCTATTTGGTTAATTTCCTATATTCTTTTGATGTTTTATGAAGATTCTGGATGCGTATAATTGTCTCTATTCCTGTTCCTTCATAATAATCAACAAGAGTATGAATAAAAGCATCCAACCCGAAACATCCTTGTTCTGTAAGTTCTGGATCACCCATTGATCTTAATTTCCCTTTTGAAGACACATAACAACAACCTATTGCACCACAGAACCTTCCCATATTATCACATCTGTAAACAGGAACGTATTTACGTTTATATTTGATAATAACAACATAGTCGCCTGGAAATGTGTCTTTTGGTATTCTTATCGATGAAGCACCTTTGCTTGCGGTATAAACTGTTTTTCCCTGACCTTCTTTTTTTATGACAACGCAATACAGTTGATATTTTTCACTTGGAATCTTAATGCTGTCAACATAGAAAATAAAGTGTAAAGAGTCCCCAATTTCTTTTTCCCATTTTTCACGATACATCTTCGTTTGTTCTTCTTGAAAAAAATGTTGGAAAAACACGGAAATCTTAATGTAAAAATCAAGTTTATTCCCTCTAATGGGAGCCATACCATCCAGAAAACCCTCTTTATACCATAGTTCTGTTGATTTTTTCAGCAATTCTATCTTCACGCTGTCGTTCAGCATATCATAAAACATCCTATAGTACGGCATTTGTTGATTGTAATACGCAGAATCCTCAAGCACATCAATGCGGGTGTTGACCATCTCGCGTATTATCTCATCCAACATATACGGAGACTCATCATTTTGTGCCATACAGATAGACGTATTGATTATGCATAGACACAGCAAAAGAAGTTTGTAAAATGCTTTTTTCATATTGTTAGTTGTCATTCGTTATCTCGAAATTGATCAAAGCTCCACACAGCGTATGTTCCGTCTTTGTTATAAAAATAGACCTTCTCCGACCTCATTCCAAAAACAGCAAATGTACGCCCACCAGCTGCTCTACTTGAGGAATTGGCACAGTCTTTTGGACTTGGAGCTTGAGTCCAAACATTTTCAAACACACCCCAATCGAGTTTACAACTGCCACTTCCGTGACAATGAAAATCAAACACAACTACAAAATTTTCAGGTCGTATTTGATGATAATCCATGCTGTTTTTATCACACGGTGGGTCGTAATGGTTGGTTTCACCCCATTCCACGTGATAATTCTCAACACCTTGATTTTCCGGAGACCAAGGTCCACCATAACACCCCCCTGATTCGGAATTTGGATCCTTGGAATTATTGCTTTTCAGTTGTGCAATAATCTGATTTCGTGTTTTTTTATCAGGAAGTTCGTGAACAGATTCAGAATTGTTAACGACAATATTTCCTTGTTTGTCTTTAGAAACACCTTGTTGATCACTAACAAGATAAATCTTTTTATCATCATTGCCATCACTCCCAAGTAAATGACCAAATACATCATAGTAATTGCCTATCTCTTCCCCATTCGGATCCACTAACTTCACAGGGTTGTTCGCGCAATACACATACGGGCTCAAAGAGGGATATTTGTCACTCATCGGATCGACGCTCAGCCAAATGGACAAATCGGAACTGTAATAGCGTGCGCCAAAGTAAGATAGCCCGGTTTCGGAGTCGCGTTCTTTTGCGGAGAAGGTGAACATCTCCGCAAGGGTGCGGGAAGACGAGGAACTGGTATATGTAATGCGCTGATTCATATCGAATTATTCGGTGGGCAAAGATAATGTTTTTTCCGATATGGAAAAAAATGGCCATATTTGCGCCACCGTTTTTCATGGACATTTCCCGGAACGCCCCTGTCCATGCGGGATCCCCGCCGCTATGACTGCGCCGGAACTGCGCCACGGCGGGGAAATGCGCAGTCTTGCAGGTCTTTGCTACATCAATACGATATATACAATAAAATTATCTTTCAAACACTTTTCCCTTATGGCAACACCATTCATCGACTACAGGCCCGCGCAGGTGATGCGCAACAAGGAAGTTTACGTCTGCTACTACGTCCTGGACCCGACCAGCAACAGGCTCAAGCGCATGCGCATCCGCTGCAACCGCATCAAGGGCCGCAGGGCGCGCTCAAGATACGCCGCCCTGCTCTGCGCGGAGGTGAACCGCAAGCTGTGCAACGGCTGGAACCCGCTCACCGGCGAGGATCCCGGCACCCGGAGAAACGTCACCATCGTGGAGGCGGCCGCCGAATATGTACGGCAGAAGGAGAAGGGCCTCCGCAAGGATTCCGTGCGCAGCTACCGCTCCAAGCTGTCGTTCTTCACCCAATGGTGCGAAAAGGCCGGCATCGCCGACTGGCTCTGCGGGCGTTTCACCAGCACCCACGCCGCGGGCATCCTCGACGAGTACGGCGGGCACGGGCGCAGCGCCTACGCCTTCAACAGCATGCTCCAGTACCTGAAAGGCATGTTCCTGTCTTTCGTCCGCGACGGTTACGCTTCGCACAACCCGTTCGCGGGCTTCAGGGGGAAACGGCGGGAGGCCAAACACAGGACCACCATCCCCAGACAGGACCGCAGGCGCATCCTCAACTATTTCCACAAGAGGGGTATGGCCGGATATGTGGCCATGACACGCCTGTGCTTCAGGTACCTGGTCCGCCCCAAGGAGATGCTCATGCTGCGGGCGGACGACATCGACTTCGAGAGCGGCCTGCTGCGCATCCCGCCGGAGGTGTCGAAGAACCACCGGGAGCGGACCGTCGCGCTCGGCCACGACGTGATGAGGTATTTCCGGGAGCTGCAGAGACGGGGACTGCCCTCCGGCACATACATCTTCTCCACGGACTTCAAGCCTGGAAGCCGGGCCTACACCACGAAGAACCTGTTCGCCGTATGGCAGCGGATGCGGGAGAGCCTGTCCATGCCGGACAGCTACCACTTCTACTCGCTCAAGGACACGGGCATCACCGAGATGCTGGAGGCGGGGATGCCGTCGAAGTTCGTGAAGGACCTCGCCGGGCACCACTCCCTGTCCATGACGGAGCGCTACACGCACGTGTCGGATGCGAGACGGATACTGGCGGCCAACAGGGTGCGTTTATAAGAAAAAACATGGCCGTACATATCTGAAAATTTTCTATATTTGCCGCAACATTAAAAAAATCCGAACCATGAAAAAAGCACTCATTCTTTGCATCCTCCTGCTGTCAGTCGCCATCCTCGGGGCGCAGGTCCCGCACCCCATCGTATGGCTGCGCGCCGACAGCGCAGTATTAAATGCGCCATCGTGGCACGATGTGTCCGGCAACGGGCTGGACGCCACGCCCTCGTCGGGTTCCATGCCCGCCGCCTTCTCCCGCATGAACTTCAACAAATGCCTTGAGGTGAATGGCGCGGAGACCTTCAACCTGCCATTGGGCATCAGCACCTCCCGGCAGTCGGACGTGATCGTGGTCTATGAGACCCGCGACACCGCCAATGAGAACGCCCTGTGGCAGATACGGCTGGACACCGCCAGGCGCATCGGGCAGACCACGCGGCGCATCCTCAACGACAACGGGCAGATCACCTACGACACGGCCAACCGCCTGAAGCCCGTCGTCAACTACCTGGCGCAGTCGTGGCGCTCGCCCGAGGTCTGCGCCCCCGCGCTCACGCTCTGCGGGGCGGACTCCCTGACGCTCAACGGCAGGATTGCCGAGGCCTTGTGTTTCGACCGCCGTATCGGCGACACCGCCGTCATCCAGTGGATCAGCTACTTGGCCGTCAAGTACGGCATCACCCTCTCGCAGACCGACTACCTGGACAGCCGGCGGAACGTGATATGGGATCATACACATTATCCCGGCTACTGCGCCTCCATCGCGGGCGTGGGCAGGGACGATTCTGTGGGGCTGTACCAGAAACAGACATATTTCGCCGACGGACATATAATCATCGGGATTGCAGAGCCGCCATATTATGGCGGCTCCACATTGACGGAAAACAACGAAGACAACCCCGCATTCATCGCTGACGGCGATTTCATCCTGTTCGGGTGCAGGGATACAATGCATTGCGTCTCCACGGTTTACACGCAGGACGGGACGACCTGCGAGGCCGTCGGACGCGGCATGGTGCAGGCGACGGGCAACGCGCACATTTACAGCACATTTGTCCTTTTGGACACATCGTCGGTGCGGGACGGCATCGCGCCGGTCCTGCTGATTGACCGCAGCGGTACGGGAGAGTTCCCTGCGGGGGAGACACAATATATGCCTTGCACAGGCATGGACAGCCTGGGGCACCATGTGTATGAAGGCATCCATTGGGACACCGACCGAAACGGGCGCGACTTTTTCTGCTTCGCCATGGCGATATCGGACACCACGGGCACGCCCAAGGCGTTGGCGGTGAACGGTGATGGGGATACGGGCAACTCCCCGTCCGCCACACCCCGTTACAGGTTGTCCCCCAACCCCAACCACGGGAACTTCACCGTGGAGATAACATATCCCGAAATGCAGGACGTGGTTGTCACGGTTCACGATTCCGACGGGCGGCTCCTGCTCACCATGAGCGGCAAGGGACAAAGCGCCTACCGTTTCGGGAACTCCGTATCGGCCGCCGGACACTATCTTATAGACATCACCTCGCCCTCCGAGCACAAGATCCTCAAAATGGTCGTCAATTAGCGGTGTTTTCAACTTAAAAAACAAACAACAACCAAAAACAAACGGACATGAAACAATATCTGCTTGCCATAATCGCGGTGCTGGCCGCCGTCATTCTCGCCCTGTCCTCATTTGACACGGCGGACAACCCGT
>JAEEQE010000011.1 GCA_016285145.1 Bacteroidales bacterium
ACCGTGAACAAGAAGGACGGCACGCCGCAGATTGAATACAAAAAAGAGTTTACCGACCCCTATAACCGTTTGGTCTATGGCATTCCACCTTACAGCAATGGTGATTTTGCCTTCTTGCAGCACATTATCGCCTCGCTTGACCAGAAAGGCAAGGCAGGCGTGGTGTGCCCGCAAGGCGTGCTGTTCCGCGGCCAACCCGAGAAGACCGAAGAGGAAGATGGACAGAACCGCAAGGCAGATGTGGAGTACACGATTCGGCGTGGTTTCCTGCAAGGTGTTGATTTCAAACAGCATATCAACATCATTGATGCCATCGTGGTGCTGCCGGGCAACCTGTTTTATGGTACCACTATCCCAGGTGCCATTATATTCTTCGACAAGAATAAGCCCGAAGAGCGTAAGAACAAGGTGCTGATGGTGTATGCCGCCAAGAAAGGCTGGTACCGCGAAGAGGCCAACATGAGCGTATTGGAGCCACAGGATGTGTTGCGCATTTCCACTATGCTCGAAAGCTGGGGCGATGTTGAAAAGGCTCAGAAATGGATTGCACAGCAAAAGAACAGGCTTCATAATCAGATTGACGAAGAACTCGTTTTTCAACTGTCTGAGGTAGAGAACGACACGGCGGAAGAGATGGCCAAGATGCGCGACAGATTGGCAAAAGCGGAATCAACCATAAAAGAGAAAGAGGCTTTAGGCAAGAAAACGACGGCAAGTGAGAGAAAAGCAGTGGAAACAGCGCAGAAGGCTTTAGAAAAGCTGACTTCCGACAAGACTGCCCGCGAAACAGCCTTCCGGGAAAAAGCTGAAAAAATTCGTCAAGCCATTGCCAATGTGGAGACCGAACTGCTACAGATGTTCGCCGACCCCGAACTGCGCAAGCGTTATTTCTCCATTGTGGATATGGACGAGATTGAGGAAAACGAGTTCAACCTCAATATTCCGCGCTATGTGGATACCTTTGAGCCCGAGGAACAGATTGACCTGAAAGAAGCCATTGCCGATTTCCAAAAGGCGATGCAGACGGAATCGGATGTGGAGAAAGAGTTGGAGACACTGTTGAAGAATTTACAATGAACGATGATGCAGTACGATATACATACTTTACAGTACCAGCCGGAGGGTCAGCAGTTTGACCGCAAGAGTTTTCGTGTTGAACCGAAAGCCTTGGCGGTGATTGCCGTGGCTTTTGCCAATGCTGACGGCGGCGATATCGTAATCGGCATTGAGGATGACGGACGAATCACAGGCGTTAATGGAAACGAAGACCATTTGAATGAGCTTTTGCGTGTGCCATTTGACTTTTGTATTCCTTCGATCAATGCAGAAGCGCATTTTGTGGATTGTACGGATGATGGTGGAGATGCCAACCGCGTGTTAGTGATGCATATCGAACCCAGTATGCGCGTTCATGCCAACCAGTCCGACGAAGCTTATTATCGCGTTGGCGACAAGTCGAAAAAGCTGAACTTTGAGATGCGGATGCAGCTGTTCTATGCCAAAGGGGGACGCTATTTCGAGGACGAACCCGTGTATGGAGCTACGATGGACGACTTGGACCTTGATTTTGTAAAGCAGTATTGCGACAAGATTGGTTACGCCAAAGATGCCGAGACATACCTTCGCACCAACAAAGATTATGTTACCGCTGTAAACGGAGTGGATAAAGTTTCCGGGGCAGCTATCTTGCTGTTTGGCAAGGACCCGCAGAAGTTCTTCCAGCGAGCGCGAATCCGAATTGTACGTTATGATGGCGACGAGGAACGTTTCGGGCGTGAAATGAACGTGGTGAAAGATGTCTGGTTTGAGGGACGCATTGTAGAGATGACCCAAAAAGCCATTGATTTTGTGGATACACAGATCAAGGAGTACAGCTTTTTGGGGGAGGATGCCCGATTTGTCACCATTCCCCAATATCCACCGTTCTGCTGGACAGAGCTCATCGTGAATGCCGTGGCCCACCGCGACTACAGCATTTTGGGAACCGACATCATGGTGAAAATATTCGACCACCATTATGAGGTTGAAAGTCCGGGCATACTGCCGGGTATGGTGCGCATCGACAATATCCGCCAGATGCATTTTTCACGCAATCCCAAGATTGTACAGTTTATGCAGCAGTACAAGTTGGTGAAGGAATTTGGCGAAGGTGTTGACCGTTTGTTCCGCGAAATGGCCGAGGCGGGAAATCCTGCGCCAATATTTAAGCAGGTGGACTTTATGGTGAAGGTTAGACTTAATTCTGCGTTACGAGAAGACAATGTTACCAAAAAAAAGTATCATGATACTTTTTTGGACTCTCAAGAAAGTAACATGAAAAGTAACATGAAAAGTAACATGAAAAGTAACATGAAGAATGAGCTGCTCATTATCGAAACGATAAAGGCAAATCCATCTACTCCAATTCCCATCTTTCAAAAAATCACTGGATTATCACGAAGTGGTGTATGGAAGATTTTAAACAGACTGCGTGAAAAGGGACTTGTCAAGCGTGTAGGCTCCGACAAGGATGGCCGTTGGGAAGTGTGTGAATATGAGTTAAATGCAAAGTCGGGAAGTGGACCAAAAAGTACGCGAAATAGCAGGAGTAAAACCACAAAGACAAGCGACAAGCAAGCGATAAATTTAAAAACAGGCGATAAAGCAAGCGACAAACAGGCGACAAATTCAAAAACAGGCGACAAAACAAGCGATAAACAGGCGATAATATTAGAATACTTGTCAAAGAACACCGATGTTACAACGAATCAAATGTCTGAGGTTCTAAAAATAAGCCTGTCGAGAACGCGCTATTATCTAAATTCCATGGTAAAATCCGGGCTAATAGTTGCATACGGTGCAAACAAGAACAGAACCTATAGAATTAACAATGAACAATGTACAATTGATAATGAACAATGATGGAGAAACAGACTAAAATAGGAACTATTCCCGAGGGATGGAAAGTGAAGAAACTTAAAGAGGTTTTTCACATTAATGAATTGTCGTTGCCTTCGAACACGGACGCAAATTATAAGTTCAAGTATATTCCAATTGAATTTGTTTCAACGAATCATATTGACTATGGGAATTGTGAAAGCTTTCGTTTTGTAGATGCGCCAGGAAGAGCAAGGCGTATTGTTAGAGAAAATGACATTCTCATTTCTGGTGTAAGACCAAATCTGAAGTCTTTTGCAGTATTTAAAAAGCCCGATGATAGCAATTGGATTTGTTCTACAGGTTTTTATGTGCTTACGGCAAAGGAAGAAAGTGACAATCTATTTTCCTATTATGAATTGTTAAGTGAAATCGGTGAAAGTCAATTTTATAGCTATGTGGCAGGTTCTAATTATCCTGCTATAGGAGATGGTGACATTCGCAATATGAAATTGATGTTTCCAAAGGACAAGTCCGAGCAATCCGCCATAGCCGCCATTCTCTCCAAGGTTGACGAGGCGATAGCAACAGTGCAAGCCAGCATATCCGCCGCCGAGCGGTTGAAGAAGAGCCTGATGCAGAACCTCCTCACCGGCCGCATGAAACCCGACGGCACGCTTCGCAAAGAGGATGAGTTTTATGTGGATGAGAAGTTCGGAAAAGTGCCCGTGGGGTGGGAGGTGAAGAGGATTGATGAGATTGCTGATTTTGTGCAATATGGATTGAATCAAGCTTCATCTGAAACTGGCAATATCCCAATGTTTCGCATGAATAACATTGTGAATGGTGAAATGCAAAACTATCCTTTGGTCTATGTGAACTTGAATGAAACCGCATTGTGTCAATACAAATTGGAAAAAGGGGATATATTGTTCAACCGTACCAATAGTATGGATCTTGTAGGCAAAGTGGGTGTCTTTAAATTGGACGGAGATTACGTATTTGCTTCCTATTTGATTAGAATTCGAGTCTCGAAAGATAACAATCCGTATTTTGTCAATTATGCATTGAATTCATATCCAATTCAATGTTCGTTAAGGTCGAAGGCGACACCAGCTGTAAGTCAAGCAAATATTAATTCTAAAAGTCTTAGGAATACTTCTATCATTATTCCAACGAATAAGAAGGAACAAGACGAAATTGTTTCTAGAATAAATAATGTTGAAAACGAAATAATTAACAAACAAAACAAAATCGTCGTCCTCGAAAGACTGAAGAAGTCATTGATGCAGAATTTGCTGACGGGGAAAGTGAGTATTAATAAATAGTTTAAAATATTATGGGAGACAGTTTTAAAATGAAATGCCCTAATTGTGGCGCATTATTAAAGATTAATGAAACAGGAGAGTTATTTCCTGGAGGAAAAGAACGGGAAGAAGCTTATTGTCCAAAATGTCATCATGAAGTATATTCGGCAATGACATCCGGATTTGTAAAGGCATTTGAGATTTCTGAAGATGAGTTTAATGAATAATCCTAATTGTAATGGCTATGGATAAGTTTGAAACATCTATTATTGAACAGATTTCGAATATATATGAAAAACTCCAGAATCCTGAATGTAAGGGTCGTGAATATACTGAAGATAGTGCTGATGGCAGATCCGAATATGCGAGGGATTATGCAAGAATATTATATTCATCGTCGTTTCGTAGGCTTCAAGGTAAAATGCAGATATTAGGAATTGAAACAACTGCATTTTATAGGAATCGATTGACTCATAGCCTTGAAGTGTCTCAAATTGCACGATCTTTGGCGAAAACATTAGCATTGAAATGCGGAAAAGAAAATGAAATGTATTGTGACGAGGAATTATATCTTTTAGATGCGGCAGCATTGGCACATGATATTGGACATCCTGCATTTGGACACAAAGGTGAACGGGTGTTAGATGAAATCGCAAGGCTCTACGGTCATAGGTTTGAAGGCAATGCTCAAAATTTTAGAGTTTTACGTAAACTGGATAGACATGGGTCATCTCCAAAAGGTCTTAACTTGACTCACAGAACATTACTCGCAATCAATAAATATATCATTGATGAAAATATTGAAAAGAAAGGTAATCCCAAAAAGTTCATGTATCATGAAGATTATTGTTTTATGGATGAATTTCGTCAAAAGAATGATATAAAAGATCGAACTCTTGATGTCCAAATAATAGAAATTGCCGATGATATTGCTTATGCTGTACATGATTTAGAAGACGGTTTGGCTCAAGGATTGTTTACAATTGACGAGATCACACATGAAATCAAGACATTTAAAGACGTAAAGGATAGAATAAAAAAAGAGGATATAGATAGAGCGGCAAATGAGTTTTGGGAGATTGTTAAAGGAATCAAAGAAGGTCTTGATAATGAAGAAAAGTCAACTACAATACAAGAATACTCACACCTGTTCAGAAAACAATTGACATCGAAATTAACTGACGATTTTGTAAGAAGTATTGTATTTGAAAATTACGCAGATATAAATGAGAACGAATTATGCATGGATTCAATGCATAGAGTATTATGCTCCATTTTGTCTAAAATTATATTCAAAGGAGTAACCCGTAACACATCAATTGCTTTGTATGAATTGAAAGGCGAAATAATTATCAAATCTTTGTTCAATATCTTTGTTGATAAGAATATAAATAAGAATTACTTGCTTTTACCACCTGATTACAGACCAAAAGAAAGCGACAGCCAAGAACAGATTGCTAGATGTGTTATTGATTATATTGCTGGTATGATGGATACTTATGCGATTTCAGAATTTGAACGTTTAACAGGGGTGTCTTACGATAGTATTGATGTAGCTAAAATTCCAAATGTTAATAGAAAATCCTCATAACTAAAAAATATGTGTCACAACTGCACGAAAACAAGCCCGTAGAATCCAAAGTCACCGAATGGCTCACCCAAATAATAATTGTACATTGTAAATTGTTAATTGTCAATTGAAATGAAAACTTCCATCCGCTTTTATAACGATCGCGAGGTGCGGGCTGTGTGGGACGAGAGCCAGAACAAATGGTGGTTCTCGGCTGTTGACATTGTTGCCGCCATCACCGAAAGCCCCAATCCGAGAAAATATTGGAGCGTGCTCAAAACCCGACTGAGAAAAGCCGGAAACGAGTTGACTACAAAATGTAGCCAACTCAAAATGACCGCTGCAGATGGTAAAAAATACGCTACCGATTGCTTTTCTCAAGACGATATAACTGAATTGGTGAAACTTATCCCCAGCAAAAAGACTGCCGATTTCCTCGACTGGTTTACCTACAGCGACAACACCATCGACGGGCAGAGCCGCAAAAAAGCATACGAACTGTGGGAAAGCCATCTAGTGGAGGATAGCGACGTGGGCTCCACCAAAGGCCTGCAACAAATCCATGCCTACCTGTTTGGCGGTTTGTACGATTTTGCGGGTCAAATCCGCACCAAGACCATTTCAAAAGGCGGATTCACATTCTGTGTGGCCCAATACCTGCCCCAAGCCCTGCAAACCATTGACAAAATGCCCGAAACCACCTTTGAAGAAATCGTGGACAAATACGTGGAAATGAACGTGGCGCACCCCTTTATGGAAGGCAACGGTCGCTCAACGCGCATCTGGCTCGACATGATCCTGAAAAAACGGCTGAAAAGTTGCATTGATTGGAGCAAGATCAACAAGAACGACTATCTCCATGCTATGGAACTAAGCGCCGCCGACACCACTCTCATCCGTCAGTTGTTAACCGGAGCCCTTACCGACAAGATTGACGACCGAGAATTGTTTATGAAAGGGATTGATTATTCATATTATTACGAGGAAACAAATCGAATAGAATGATTATTTTTGCAGAACAAACATAGCCTATGACTATCGAAGATATAAGGAACAAATTTGAAGAACTCCGTTCGACTTCGGAGAATGAAACGGTTGAGTTCAAGGAGGCCAAGGAAAACTTTGATTTCAATACACTTGGCAAGTATTTCTCCGCTTTGAGCAACGAGGCCAATCTGCAAGGTGTGCGTTGCGGTTGGCTTGTGTTCGGGGTTCACGACAAGAAGCGAGGAGTGGTCGGAACCTCCTACAGAAACGACCCAAAGAAACTGCAATCGCTGAAACACGAAATTGCCCAAAAAACAACGGGAAATCTTACGTTTTCAAATGTTTTTGAATTAGAAGTGGAAGGCAAACGTGTTCTTTTGTTTGAGATACCCGCCGCACCGCAAGGCGTTCCGATTGCTTTTGACGGACATTTCTATGGGCGAGATGGAGAGAGTTTGGTTGCCCTCAACCTGCAAGAGATGGAAACCATACGGAACCAGAGATCATTTGACTGGTCGGCTCAAGTTGCAGAAGGTGCTACCATGGATGATTTGGACAGCGAGGCATTGAACAAAGCCCGGTTTGAGTTCAGAAAGAAAAACCCCGACATTGCCGATGAAATCAACCACTGGAGCGATGCAACTTTCTTGAACAAGGCAAGACTGACAGTCAACGGCAAGATTACCAATGCAGCCCTCATCCTTTTAGGGACACCCGAATCGGCAGTCCGTCTTATGCCTGCAATTGCACAAATGACTTGGATTTTGAAAGATGAAGATGGTATAGAAGTGGACTACAAGCACTTTTATCCGCCTTTCCTGATGTCGGTGGACAAGTTGCTCTCCCAAATCAGGAATATCACTTTCCGCTATCTTCCTGACAACACTTTGTTTCCGGACGAAGTGATGAAATACGACAATTATGTCATCCGAGAGGCTTTGCACAATTGCATAGCCCATCAGGATTATTCGCTGAGTGAACGAATCAATGTGGTGGAAACCCCAGATTCATTGTTGTTTTCGAATGGAGGTGCCTTTATTCCACAAACTATTGAAAATGTGATAGAAAAGGATGCTCCGCAAAGGTATTACCGCAACACCTTTCTATGTGTTGCAATGGTCAATTTGAACATGATTGACACCATAGGAAGCGGCATTAAAAGAATGTTTGTCTGTCAAAGGAAACGTCTTTTCCCATTGCCAGATTATACTATAACAGAAAAAGAGGTTTCAGTAACTATCTATGGCAAAGTTATTAACGAAAAGTATGTCAAGCTGTTGAAGGAAGACGAAAATCTTACACTTGCACACATTATTGCTTTGGATAAGGTTCAGAAACAACAGCCGATTGATGCTAAGATGGCAAAACTGTTGAAGTCAAAGACGTTGATTGACGGAAGGAAGGGAAATTACTTTTTGTCGGAAACAGCATCAGCACAAGTGGGAGAAATGGTAGAATATGTTCAGAACAAGGCTTTCAACAAGAAATATTACATTGATTTGTCATACGAACTCATTAAGAAGCAAAATGCAAAAGGAACAACCAGAAAAGAGATAGATTCTCTTATCATTCCAAAATTGTCTAAGATCTTGAATGATGATCAAAAACGAAACTTTGTTAGAAATATGCTTCATCAAATGGTTGTAGAAGAGATGATTGTATCCAAAGAAAGACGGTATTATTTAAAGACATAGCAGACGTTTTCCAGACGTTTTCCAGATGTTTTCCAGATGTTTTCCAGATGTTTTCCTAATGTTTTCCTAATGTTTTCCTAATGTTTTCCAGACGATTTCTAGACGATTTCTAGACGATTTCTAGACGATTTCTAGACGATTTTTAAACGTTTTCTATTGTAATAATTTGATATTCAAAGAAATATAATAATACGTTTTTTTTGATATGGCAAAATTATCCGAATCCAAATCCGTAGAGTCCAAAGTCACCGAATGGCTCACCCAATTGGGTTGGGAGTATCGCTCGGCGGAGGATTTGAAACCCTATAACCGCTTGCAGATGAACGCAGTGGTGGAGCCGATACTGGTGGAGCAGGTGATGGCACTGAACAGCATCAGCCAGCAGGCGGCCAAGATGGCGGTGGAGACTTTGCTCAACAACCTGCGCAATCCCATCCCCATCGAGGGCAACGAGAAGTTCCTCAACCAGCTCTGCGACGGCGTCAATATCACGATTGAACATAAAGACCGCACCATACGCTTCATCAACTTTGAGGATATATGGCAAAACAGCCTTATCGTCACCAACCAATACGCGGTGCAACAGGTTCGTGCGGATATCTGCCTGTTGGTAAATGGCATACCGTTAGTGCCCATCGAGGCTAAGCAGTGCGCACGGCGCGGCACCAATTGGCTTGAAGGTGTGCGTCAGTTCCAGACCTACGACCGCCGCAGCGAGAAACTGTTTATGTGCCATCTCTTTGGCGTTGCTTGCAACGGAAGGCTGAGCAAATACGGCATTCCGGGCGCGTCGTCGTCCTATTTCAACGAATGGAAGGATTCGGTCATCGCCGACAAATACGACAATCCGTTGTTGCACCCCGAAAACGAGTTGTGCCGTGTCTATAAGGACGAAAACGATGGCCTGATGCACTTCGATGTAGAACGGCTGCCCAACGGACAGCTATTGGAGCAGATGAAGTTCGGCATCATCGGTTTGTTGCAACCTGAGCGTGTACTCGACATCCTGCAACATTTCATCGTATTTGAGCGCGACGACAACAAGATCATCAAGAAAGTGGCGCGTTACCAGCAACTGCGTGCCGCCAACAAGATTGTGGATAGGGTAGTGCAGTCCGACAAGGCGCAAGGCGTGATTTGGCACACCCAAGGTTCGGGCAAGTCGCTCACCATGCTTTACACTGCCTACAAACTCCGCAAGACCGAAACCTTGAACGACCCGACCATTTTCATCGTGGTGGACCGCAAGGACCTGAAAGACCAGATGGACGACACCTTCTTCAACTGTGTGTTTCCGAATGCGAGGGTGGTGATGAGTATCGGCGACTTGAAAAGCATACTCCGAAACCAACCCGCTGGCGTGTTCATCACCACCATTCAGAAGTTCAAGGAGTTGGGCGAGATCAAGGACGAGCGCGACAATGTCATCGTGCTCATCGATGAGGCCCATCGTACGGAATACGGCGACTATCAGATGGAACTGCGTGCCGTGTTGCCTAACGCCAAGCGTTTCGCATTCACGGGAACGCCGATTCCCAAGACCCATCGGGAGTTTGGCATCAAGGATGAGAACGGCAAGATAGAGTATTATTTGGACAAATACAGCGTCATCGATGCCATCAACGACGGGGCCACCAAGCCCATCCGCTACACTTTGGGCCCTTCGCAGTGGTTCTTGGACAAGGAAAACCTCAAACAAGGCTATGCCGAAATCACTGCCGAGTTGGAGGAAGACCAGAAACGCTTAGTGGAACAACGCGTGCAGCCCTGGAAAACCCTGATGAAAAAGCCTGAGCGCATCAAGACCTTGGCCGCCGACATCGCCAAGGACTTTCGCGAACGTTTGGAGCCGCAAGGCTTCAAGGCGCAAGTGGTGGCCATCGACAAGGAGGCATGTGTGTTGTATTACAACGAATTGCTCAACTATTTCGACCCATCGGAAATCCGCATCATCTTTTCCACAGGACAATACGAAACCAGTGAGCGTTACGACCTGTTTTCGCCGTTCTACATCGACGACAAGGAGCGCAAACGCCTGATCGACAACTTCAAGAAGCGGATTTCTGATGAAGAGATTGCCAAAGGCAACAACCTGAAAATCTTCATTGTCTGCAATATGCTGCTCACGGGATTTGACGCACCCATCGAGCAGACCATGTATCTCGACAGTCCTTTGCGCGACCATAACCTCTTGCAAGCCGTGGCACGCACTAACCGCCCGTATGACTATGGCGAGGGCGAAAACAAACTCTCCAAAGAGTTTGGTCGCATCGTCGATTATGTGGGCGTATTCCAGAACTATAAGGAAGCCTTGAACTATGATCCCGAAGACATTGGTGAGTTTGAGGATGTGGATGCTTTATTGGAGGTATTCCCCAAGGAACTCGATGCTGCTTTTGAGCCTTTTGCCGAAATCAAGTTGGAGGACAGTTACGAGTGCGAAATAGCTATCATTCGCAAGTTGAGCGAGATTGACCACGGGCTGTTTGAAAATCGTTTCCATCGCGTAGTGCAGCTTTGGGAAGCTATCAGTCCCAATCCAGGTTTGCGTCCGTTCCGTACAAAATACCTGTGGTTAGTGACTATTTACGAACTCTACATGGAGGAATTCCGTCGCGTGGATTTCGATGCCGAGTTCTATGCTGCACAGACGCGCAAGTTGTTGGAAGAGAGTGCCACCTTGCTGGATTTCCGAGGCCATTTGCCCGAAATCGCCATTGATGCGGACTATCTCGCCAAATTGCAGGAAACTCGGTTGTCGCCTTCCGACAAAGCCGAGAAGATTATCCGCGACATTGAGACGATGATTCGCACCAACCAGAACAGTAGTGCCATCTATATCGAGTTTCAGGAACGCTTGGATGCGCTTATCCGCTTGAAGAACGCCAATGCCATTGAGATTGAGGGGCTTTTGAAGAAACTCAGCGAGCTTTACACCGAAGTGGATGAGGCGGTTGAAATCCCCAAAAAGATGGGTTTTGATGACAAAGGCACTTTTGAAATTTATCAGATTCTCAAAAATGAACTTCCGCATTTCGATGAATCATTGGCAAGAGAATTTGCCAACGAATTGGCAGCCAAAATTCAGTCGAGAATTTATATCGGTTGGCAGGAAGTCACACAGGAATACAACCGTTTGTTGGGCGAGGTGGCTTTATTGGCGGCCAACGAAAAATATGATGCCTTGGACGTGTACGGAAAAGACATTTTACATGAGACCATCATGGATTCTATTGTGAGAAATTTCAGTTTGAATTGATATGCTGCCTGATAATTGCTCAGTCATACGTCGAGAAGTCAAGAATGCCCGTCTTCGTGTTCGCGAAGATGGCACTGTGCAGTTGTTTGTCCCTGTGGCGTTCACAGATGAGGATGTCGAAAAGCTTTTGGAGAAAAAGGCACAATGGATAGCCTCGAAACGGCAATTCTTTGAGCAGAAAACCAAGATCAAACTGCGACGCAACGAAATATTGCTTTTTGGCAACCGTTATGCCTATTTTTATTCGTCCCAATATCAGAATAAGGTGGTCGTCAATCACGAAAGCAAGACCATTCAGGCAAAACGTGACTTGTTGGATGCGAAAGTACAGGAAAAATGGCTGAAATCGGTGGCACGGAAGTATATCTTATCACGAGTCGAGACGCTTTCCGAGGCGCTGCTTCTGCCTTACAACAAACTTTACATTCGCAGTCAGAAACGGAAGTGGGGGAATTGCTCGTCTGAAAAAAACATCTCTATCAATTGGCGACTGATTAAAGCTCCCGAGTTTGTCATTGACTATGTTATCATTCACGAACTGTGCCATACTGTCATTATGAATCACAGTGCCCGTTTTTACACTTTGCTTCGTTCACATTGTCCAGATGGAGAGCAAGCACAGGCGTGGTTGGATAAGTATGGGAATAGTTTGTAAATAGTTGTTTCTCACATTTATCCTTATTCTTCCCCGAACTTCTCCATTACGCCAGAGTAGGGAAGGTGCATTCCGGCCACCACTTTGTGGTGGTCTTTGATGTATTGGTACATCTGCTGGCGCGTGGCGACGGCTTTCTTTTGGTCCATATCATAACGGGCGCAGTATTCGGGGTGCGGAATCTGCAACGCCGCCGCGTGGAGCAGGTCGCCCACAATGAGCACCGGTCCGATTTCGTAAATAGTGTGCCCCGGTGTGTGCCCTGGCGCATCAATGGTAGCAATAAATCCTAACAGCGTGTCTCCGGCGGTGAACCGGTGCACACGGTCGCCGTAAACCTTCAACATCTCTTGCGTGGTCTTGTCGCCCTGGAAACTCTTGAGTTCCTTGTCGGCACAATACACCTTCGCATTCGGGAAGGAGGCCTGCCCATTGGTCAGCATACCGCCGATATGGTCTCTGTGACAATGCGTAATACACACAGCTTCAATTTCTTCGGGCTTAATGTTGAGCATAGTGAGCTTGTCCAACAATGCTCCGCCCTTGTCCAAGCCAAGACCGCTGTCGAATAGAATATATTTGCCATTTTTTCTCAAAAGGAATCCGTTGATGGCGGATTCGGCCTCCCCGTTGGGCATCAGTTCGGCCAATATTTTTTTGTCCGCTGTCGGAAAAAGAGATGCGGACATCGTGTTTTGCTTGTCCTGAAGGGTCCAAAGGTCGAAATCATCGAAATGAAAATGATAGACACCGGCTATGATGGTGGTGTCTTTCGGCGGTTCGGGGGAGGTTGGAGAGGGGTTTTGTTTGCTGTTGGAATGGCATCCGGCAAGGCAGAATATCGCAAGGCAAAGAAGGAAAGCTGTTTTTTTCATATTGTTGTTTATTTTATAGGGTGCAAAAATAAAATATTTAATCGTTAAACCGTACCTTTGCAGCCGAATTTTTCAGACATGCAAGAAGCGCAGGAATATCAGAATCAGGAACAGCTTTGGAACAGTAACTACTTGAAAATCTGGATTGCCAATTTCATGATTTTCTTTTCGTTCATGTTGCTCACACCGCTATTGCCCCTGTATCTGAATGAGACATTTGGTGCTGACAAGCAAATGATTGGCATTGTGCTTTCAGGATATACGCTGACGGCCCTGCTGATCAGGCCTTTCAGCGGTTTTTTTGTGGATAGTTTCCCCCGAAAGATAGTGCTGCTGATTTGTTATGGAGTATTCAGTCTTTTGTTTGGCGGATATCTTGTTGCCGGATCACTGCTTCTGTTTGCCATCGTGCGTACGCTGCACGGGGCTCCGTTCGGTGCGGTGACGGTGGCCAACAGCACGGTGGCTATCGATGTGCTGCATCCTACACGAAGGGCGGAAGGAATTGGTTATTATGGACTTAGTAACAATATCGCTTCGGCTATTGCTCCGGCATTTGCCATCTATGTGTTGAATATCACCAACAATTTCCCTTTGCTCTTCTGGATTTCTTTGGGCACGTCGGCAATTGGTTTTGCCATTAACAGCTCTTTGCAATT
Source organism: Bacteroidales bacterium (assembly GCA_016285145.1). Classification (GTDB taxonomy): domain Bacteria; phylum Bacteroidota; class Bacteroidia; order Bacteroidales; family WCHB1-69; genus F23-D06. The sequence continues at coordinate 13,863 of JAEEQE010000011.1, forward strand.
AGAAAAGAGGGAACTGGTAAAGGATAAGCCTAAGATTTCCCTTGACCGTTTCTTTCTCCTAAAAGGATGGAGCCAGGCAATGACCATGGCCTGTTTTGCCTTTTCGTATGGGGTGTTGTCCACATACGTGGCCATTTATGGCAAGGAAGAGTTGGGAATCCGTGGCGGTTCGGCACTCTTTTTCATGTTGTTATCCATAGGCCTGATTCTTTCACGGCTGGTGGGCAGCCGGACATTGCGGCAGGGCAAAATCACCCAAAATGCGGCTGTGGGTGTGTTGGTGTCGTTGTGTGGATATATGGTGTTTGCCGCACTGCACAATCCCATAGGCTATTATGGGGCTGCGTTCATCATTGGTTTAGGCAACGGGCACATGTGGCCTGCGTATCAGACTATGTTCATCAACTTGGCCCCGCACACGCAACGAGGAACGGCCAATTCCTCTATCCTTATCAGCTGGGATATCGGAATCGGATTGGGTGTCTTGGTCGGTGGGGTGATTTCCGAGCATATAGGATACCATTGGGCCTTTTGGGCCGCCTGGCTTGTGAATCTTGTCGGCGTATCCGCCTTTTTCGCGTATGTGCGGGGACACTATCTGAAAAACCGTCTGCGGTAGAGAAGAGGCTATTTTACTGTACTTCCCTCTTTGAGAGGTTTTTGCGGTTGCATCAGGCTGAGGCTGCCGTCGGCGTTTTCGGCCATCAGCACCATGCCGTGCGATTCCACGCCCTTGATGTTCTTCGGGGCGAGGTTGATCAGCATCAGCACTTGCTTGCCGATGAGGTCCTGCGGCTCGTAATATTCCGCTATGCCGGACACGATTTCGCGAGTGTCCACACCCGTGTTCACTTTCAGTTTGAGCAGTTTTTTGGTCTTCGCCACTTTTTCGGCTTCCAAAACGGTGACCACTCTCAAGTCCATTTTCTGGAAATCGTCAAAAGAGACATCGTCCTTGGCGGGAACGGCATCAGCAGCGGCAATCTCGTTGGCCTTCTTGGTGTCCTGCAACTTCTGAACCTGTCGTGCAATAGTTTCATCATCAATTTTTTCAAACAGATATTCTGCCGGATTGAGCTGTCTGCCCACCTGAAGGAGGTCGGCACGGCCGCCATCTTTCCAGTTCTTGTTGTCGATGTTCAAGATATGTTGCAGTTTCTTGGCGGTGAAAGGCAGGAACGGCTCGCACAGCACGGATAAGGAAGCGCAAATTTGCAAAGAAAGGTGCAGAATCGTCTTTACGGTTTCCGGATCTTCTTTTTGTTTCTTCCACGGTTCAGTATCGGTGAGGTACTTGTTGCCGATACGGGCCAGGTTCATGAACTCCTGCAAAGCCTCACGGAAGCGGAAATGTTCGATGGAATCGCCAATCAGTTTGGGGAATTCGGCCATCTTGGCCACGATTTCCTTCTCATAGTCGGAATATTCGCCGGGCGCGGGCACGATGCCACCGTAATATTTATGTGTGAGTACGACCGTTCGGTTCACGAAGTTGCCGAAGATGGCTAACAGTTCGTTGTTGTTGCGCGCCTGGAAGTCAGCCCATGTGAAATCAGCGTCTTTTGTTTCCGGCGCGATGGCGGTGAGTGTGTAGCGTAATACGTCCTGCTTGCCCGGGAAATCTTCCACGTACTCGTGTGCCCACACGGCCCAGTTGCGGGAAGTGGAGATCTTGTCTCCCTCAAGGTTGAGGAACTCGTTAGCGGGCACATTGTCGGGCAGAATGTAGGATCCGTCGGCTTTCAACATGCAGGGGAAAATGATGCAGTGGAACACGATGTTGTCCTTGCCGATGAAGTGTACCAGCTTGGTCTCGTCGTCTTTCCACCATTTTTCCCAATCGGTCTGATGCTCGGCGGCCCACTCCTTGGTGGCGGAGATATAGCCAATGGGAGCGTCAAACCAGACATAGAGCACCTTGCCATCGGCATCGGGCAGCGGCACTTTCACGCCCCAGTTGAGGTCACGGGTCACGGCGCGGGGTTGCAGGCCCTGATCAATCCATGATTTGCATTGGCCGTAAACGGTAGGACGCCAATCGTCTTTATGGCCTTTGAGAATCCACTCGCGCAGCCAAGGATCGTATTGATCCAACGGAAGATACCAGTGTTTGGTCTCTTTCAGCACCGGTGTGTTGCCGCTGAGTGCCGACCGAGGGTTGATGAGGTCGGTGGCGTTGAGCGACGTGCCGCACACTTCACACTGGTCGCCATAGGCGTGCTCGTTCTTGCAGTGCGGGCATGTGCCGGTGATGTAGCGGTCGGCGAGGAACTGTTTGGCCTCCTCGTCGTAATATTGCATGGAGGTCTTCTCAATCAACTTGCCCTCGTCATACAGTTTCTTGAAATAGGCGGATGCCGTCTCGTGGTGCGTGGGGTTGGACGTCCGCGAGTAGATGTCGAACGAGATGCCGAGGTCTTCGAAGGACTTCTTGATAATGTTATGGTAGCGGTCCACGATGTCTTGCGGGGTAACGCCCTCTTTGCGGGCCTTGATGGTGATGGGGACGCCGTGTTCGTCGGAGCCGCCGATGAAGAGTACCTCCTCACCGTTGTTGCGCAGGTAGCGCGCATAGATGTCGGCAGGGATATATACGCCGGCCAGGTGACCGATATGGACGGGGCCATTAGCGTAAGGAAGGGCGGAGGTAATCGTGTGACGGGCTATCTTTTTCATATTTAATGTTTTAAATAATTGTCAAAAAATGAGAGACTAAAGGTCGGAAAAACGTTTCATAACCTCTTCCGCGTATGATTTGGAAATTGGTATCTTGCTGACTGCGTTGGTGTTAAAGGTTATATACAAACCGTCTTTCTCGTAATTGATCATTTTCACGTTTTGGAGGTTGACCATATAGGAGCGGTGGCATCGCACAATTGTGTTGGATGTGATGGTTTCCTCTAACGATTTCAGGTTGTTGCGCAGCATGGTGTAACCTACCGTATCGTTATCTAAATAATAGATATTCACGTAGTTATCATTGGCACCCAAATACAGGAGGTTGTTTCTTTTGAGGGAAATACGTGCCTTTCCGTTGGTGTCGAAGAAGGTGAGGGTGTCGTCCAAACTGACATTGGGTGTTTTCACCTCGTTTTTCCCCTGTTCTATCAGTTGGTTGATGGCCGCATCCTTGGAGCGCAATCCCAGGAAAAGGTAGGAAACGAGGTAGGGGATGGTCAGGATAGCCGGCACGAAAATCAGAGCCCGCTGGAAGATGATGGAGGGGTTACGGGAGTCGTGCAGGAATACCTTGGTTATCAGGGTGTAAAGCATCACGATGACCATAATCTCCGCGGCTAACCACAATACGTATGAGATTAAGGAGATGAGCTCTTTTTTATTGACATAATACATAATGATACGGCTGATGATAAGCACCACCATACCGCCCAGAATTGTGCAGGTGGAGTAGAGGAAGTTCAGCGATTCGCTGTTGGAGTTGAACCAGGTGGAAAATTCAAAGGGTGTATAGACGTTTACAAAGAACATGGAGAAAATAAAGACAAAGACCAACAGGTTGATGTTGGTGCTTTTTTTCGCCAGGAATTCGGGTATTTTTTTCGTCATAAAAGCCCTTTTTATTTTGGGGTGCAAAGATACTAAAATAATTTTCACCCCTGTATTTTAATTTTCACCCCATATATTGAATTTTCACCCCATTTTGGCTTTGTTTCGCCACTTTTTTTTGATAAAAAGTTATAAAAAGTGTTCTTTTGCAAATTGATTGAAAACAACCATTAATTCTAATAATAATCAAATTTTTTTTATGAGTAAAAAACAAAAACCTTTTGCAAGGAACACGCGCGACATCTCAAGATTGTTTGATATCTTGACGTATTATTCTGAAACTTTTCCCAAGCAAACAACGGCTTTGTCCATCCGAACCAGCAAAGGATGGGATTCCTATTCCCCTCAGGAATACAAAAGCATCACAGACAAATTAAGTTACGCATTCATAAAGCTCGGCATTGAGCAGGGTGACAAGGTGGGCATCATCTCCACCAACCGTCCCGAGTGGAACATGCTGGATATGGCCATTATGCAGATCGGGGCCATCACGGTGCCGGTGTATCCGACCATCAGCGAGGATGACTATAAATACATCATCAACCATTCAGAGATGAAGTTGGCTGTGATTGAAGGTCATGAGGTGATGACGAAGTTCAGTAATATAATTTCCGAGACGCCCAACCTGAAGTTGGTCTATACGTTCAAGGACCGCAAGCGCTTCCCATATTTTGCGCAGTTGGTGCAGTTGGGCGAAGAGAATCCGAACCCGGAAGAGCTGAAGCGTCGGAGAGACAGTGTGAAACCCGAGGACTGCAGCACCATCATGTACACGTCGGGCACCACGGGATTGCCCAAAGGCGTGATGCTGTCCCATTATAATATTGTAAGCCAGTTGATGAACCTGCGCCAGACGCCGGCCCTCTGGTCCGACAAGGCGTTGAGCTTCCTGCCTTTGTGTCACGCGTACGAACGTATGTTGGTGTTCTTGTACCAATATCTCGGCATGACGGTCTATTATGTGCAGAGTCTGGCCACGATAGGGGAGAACATCAAAGAAGTACAGCCCACCATGATGTCGGCCGTGCCTCGCGTGTTGGAAAAGATGTTCGACAAGATCATGAGTGCCAAGAAGAGCATGAAGCCCCTGCCGCGCAAGATTTTCACGTGGGCCATGGACCTGGCGCAGGAGTACAAACTGCAGGATCAGGACAGAACGGGCTGGTACAATTTCCGTCATTGGTTTGCCGATAAGTTGATTTATAGAAAGATACGGAAGAATGTGGGTGGCAATTTCGACATTGTGGTGTCGGGTGCGGCCAGCATTCAGCCCAAGTTGGCTTCTTTCTTTTCCGCCATCGGGATGCCGGTGTTCGAGGGTTATGGTGCCACGGAGACCTCACCGGTGATTGCCGTCAGCTGCCGCGACCGCAACGGTCGTGAGGTGGGCACGGTGGGATTCCCGCTGCCGGGCGTGGAAGTGCGCATTGCGGAAAGCGGCGAGATCCTGTGCCGCGGGCACAATGTGATGATGGGCTACTACAAGGCCCCCGACCTCACCGCCGAGGTAATTGATGACGAAGGCTGGTATCATACCGGCGATACGGGCCGCTTCACCAAGTACGGGCAAGTGGTCATCACCGGACGTATCAAGAACCTCTTCAAGACCTCCTTCGGCAAGTATGTGAACCCGCAGATCATTGAGGAGAAATTCTGCGAGTCGCCGTTCATCGAAAATATGGTTGTGGTGGGCGAGAACCAAAAATTTGCCGCCGCCATCATCTCGCCCGACTTCGAGTATCTGAAATCCTGGTGCCGCCAGCAGAACATTACCTGTGCCGACAATGAGGAGATGATACGGAACAGTGAGGTGGTGAAGGCGTTTGCCACGGAAATCGCCAAATACAACCCGCTTTTCGGTGCCGCCGAGCAGATCAAGAAGTTCGAACTGGTGCCGGAAGCCTGGACGCAACAAAACAACATCCTCACGCCAACGCTCAAGGTGAAACGCTTCATCGTGCAGCAACGGTATAGTGATTTGATTGACAAGATTTACAAGTAAAAAAAAGAGGCGCTTAAGCGCCTCTTTTTTGCATTATAAAAAAATGGTTTACTCTTGCATCAAAATCTCTAACATCTTGATGGCGCAGTCGCTGATGATGGATCCGGGTCCGAAGATGCAGGCGGCGCCGGCTTTGTAGAGGAAGTCGTAGTCCTGCGGCGGGATTACACCGCCCACGATGACCATGATGTCCTCGCGACCGAGTTTTTTGAGTTCTTCGATAACTTGGGGTACCAGCGTTTTGTGTCCGGCAGCTAAAGAGGAAACGCCCAGGATGTGGACGTCGTTCTCCACGGCTTGCTTGGCCGCTTCAGCGGGTGTTTGGAACAGCGGTCCCATGTCCACGTCGAAGCCGATGTCGGCATAACCGGTGGCCACCACTTTGGCGCCGCGGTCATGGCCGTCCTGGCCCATCTTGGCAATCATGATACGAGGACGACGGCCCTCTTTCTTGGCGAACTCATCGCACATCTCGCACGCCTTCTTGAAGGCAGCATTGTTTTGTTGTTCTGCACTATACACGCCGGAAATAAGATTTATTTTTGCTTTATAACGTCCGTAAACTTCTTCAAGGGCATCGGAGATCTCGCCGAGGGAGGCACGCACGCGCGCGGCCTTGATGGAGAGGTCGAGCAGGTTGCCGTTGCCGGTCTTGGCGCACTCGGTCAGAGCGGCCAAGGCTGCTTTCACGTCAGCCTCGTTGCGGTTGGCGCGAAGCTCGGCCAGACGCTTGATCTGCGCCTCACGGACGGTGGTGTTGTCCACTTCCAGGGTCTCGATGGGGGATTCCTTGTCCAGCTTGTACTTGCTGACGCCGATGATGGCCTCCTTGCCGGAGTCGATACGGGCCTGCTTGCGGGCGGAAGCCTCTTCGATACGCATCTTGGGGATGCCGGTCTCGATGGCCTTGGCCATGCCACCCAGGGATTCGATTTCCTGGATGTGCTTCCAGGCGCGATGGGCAATCTGGTGTGTTAGGCTCTCCACGTAGTAGGAGCCGGCCCACGGGTCGATGGACTTGCAGATCTTGGTTTCTTCCTGAATGTAAATCTGCGTGTTACGTGCAATACGTGCCGAGAAGTCGGTGGGCAGTGCGATGGCCTCGTCCAGGGCGTTGGTGTGCAGCGACTGTGTATGGCCCAGGGCGGCGCCCATGGCCTCCACGCATGTGCGGCATACGTTGTTGAACGGGTCCTGCTCGGTGAGCGACCAGCCGGAGGTCTGGCAGTGCGTGCGCAATGCCAAGGATTTGGGATTCTTGGGGTTGAACTGCTTCACAATCTTGGCCCACAACATACGGGCGGCCCGCATCTTGGCGATTTCCATGAAGTGGTTCATGCCCACAGCCCAGAAGAAGGAGAGCCGCGGGGCGAAGTCATCAACGCTCATGCCCGCGTTGACACCGGCGCGGAGATACTCCAAACCGTCGGCCAGCGTGTACGCCAGCTCGATGTCGCTGGTGGCACCCGCCTCCTGCATGTGGTAGCCGGAGATGGAGATGGAGTTGAACTTGGGCATGTTCTTGGAGGTGAACTCGAAGATATCAGCGATGATCTTCATGGAGTGCAACGGCGGGTAGATGTAGGTGTTGCGCACCATGAACTCCTTGAGGATGTCGTTCTGGATGGTGCCCGACAACTGATCCATGCTTACGCCCTGTTCTTCGGCGGCCACGATGTAGAAGGCCAACACCGGCAGCACAGCGCCGTTCATGGTCATGGAGACGGACATCTTGTCCAATGGAATCTGGTCGAACAGGATTTTCATGTCGAGGATGGAATCCACGGCCACACCGGCCTTGCCCACGTCGCCCACCACACGCGGGTGGTCGGAGTCATAGCCACGGTGGGTGGCCAAGTCGAAGGCGATGGACAAACCCTTCTGACCGGCGGCCAAGTTGCGGCGGTAGAAGGCGTTGGATTCTTCTGCGGTGGAGAATCCGGCATATTGGCGGATGGTCCACGGACGGAAGGCGTACATCATGGAATAAGGTCCGCGCAGGAACGGCGGAATACCGGCGGTATAGTTCAAGTGCTCCATACCTTCCAAATCTTCCTTGCCATACACCTGCTTGACGGGAATCTGCTCAGCGGTCATCCACGATTCGGAGATGTGGTGTTCTTGTTCCCATTTCTGAAAATCCTCTTGATTTTCAGGGGTTTTCTTAAAATCTACGTTGGTAAAATCAGGACGCATAGTATTGAATCTTCTTTACATTATATTGGGGGTGCAAAGGTACATATTTTTCAAAAACACGGACGGGTATTTTTGTTAGATTGTAGAGACGCGCCATAGCGCGTCTCTACAGGTTGTATTTACTTCGCTTGGATGTTCTTGCCGCAGTCATCGACAATCATCTTGTACCATTCTTTGCGGTATTTCGGTTGGTCGGGGAAGGCGCATTGCGGAATTTTCGTGTCGGAGACCTGGAATTTGCCGTTTTCTTCCTTCTTGACATTTCCGTCATGGTATTTCACTAACAGGTAAATGAAGAGATCGTTCCAGTCGGCGCACACCTTCTTGGCGGCATCGTTGGAGTAGCGGTTGAGTTCCTTGCGGGCCTTGTCGGGGTTGTTTTCGCAAAGGTCCTTCATGGAGGATGCCATATTGTTGATGTCCTTCACGAATTTGCCTTCCCAGTAGGCCTGTTTTTCGTTCACATGCTTGATCATGTCGCAGTAGCGGGAATAGACGAAGTTGCTGACTTTGGTAAAGGTCCAGAAGGCGGCGGTGTTGGAGTATTCCACCATGGAACCGTTGCCTTGGGCATATTCCATCGGGATGTCGGTGATGCCGCAGAACATGGGCACGTAGCAGCAGCTTGCCGCATCGTCCACGCCGAACCAGAAGATGCCACCGAACCAGTTGGGCAGCCAGTTGCGGCATTGGGCCACGAAGGAGAAGCCGGTCTGCTGGGTGGCGGTGGCGCGCTCGTGGACGTATCCTTTGCCGTCATATTCCCAGGTCATCGGACGCCAGCGGTACGGGCATTTGAACGGGCCGGCACCGAGATCCTTGGTCATGTCCATGGAGGTACCCTCGAAATGGTCGCGCATCATCTGCATCATAAACTGTGCGTCAATCTTGCTCTTGTCGGCAGGCTTGATCCACAGCGGGAAGCGGTGCTTGAGGTTATCGCCGCGAGCATAATCCTCATACTGAGCCATTTCGGCATGGTTGCAGTGGTTGAAGAAAGCCCATACGCGCGCTTCGCAGAAACGGGCACCGTCGAAGTTGATGGGATTGTAGGTGTCGCAGAAGCTGAAGTCGGCATCCGGAGCCTGTTTGGGGTCTTTCGGATAGAGCCCTTTCATTCTGGCAAACGAAATGACATCATAGGAATAGACAGTCTCCACAGATGGCAAGAAGATCTTGTCCAGCTCCTTGCTGGTGATGGAGGTCTTGCCGTCACGCAGCGGGAAAGTGGAGATGCGTGATTGGTTGGCGTGGCCGCTGATGTATCCGTCGGGGATGCGACGGGCCACCCACACGGCGCCGTTGCTCCAGCCTTTCACGATTTTGCCTTTGGCATCCAGCATCTTCTCGCCCTTGCCGATGAGGTCCATGACCCACGCCTCGTTGGGATCCACGATGGAGAACGACTCGCCCTCGCTGGCGTAGCCGTAGGTGTCCATCAGTTCGGCAATGACCTTGATGGCCTCACGGGCGTTCTTGGCCCGTTGCAACGCGATGTATATCAGGGAACCGTAGTCAATCATGCCCTGGCCCTGTTCCAGTTCTTCGATGCCGCCGTAAGTGGTCTCGCCGATGGCTAACTGCCATTCGTTCATGTTGCCGATGACCGAGTAGGTGTGGGCCACCTGCGGAATCTGACCCAGCAGCTTGCCAGTGTCCCATTCGATGACGTCCATCATGGTGCCGGCGGGATAATCTTTAGCAGGACGGTAATAGAGTTCGCCGTACAGCTGGTGCGAATCGGCGGCGTAAGTGAGGAAGCAGGAGCCGTCTTTGCTGGCACCCTTCGTCACGATGAAGTTGGTGCAGGCCATCGAGGTGGTGAATGCCATCAGGCCCAGCACAAGGGTGAGGAGAAAGGATTTTTTCATAAAATGCTTTTTTTATTGATTATTAATGATGATTCGTATTTTGTCATTCTACTGATAGAATCTTGATGGTCCGCATTCCGGCGGGGAGCTGTATGTCGAAGATGTCGTTCGGACGGTGGCCGAACAGAGCCTTGGCCATCGGAGAGGTGAAGGGGACCTTGCCTTTGGTGGCGTTGGCCTCGTCCACGCCGGTGATCTGGATGCGTATCTCCTGCCCGTTCATGCGCATGGCCACGGTGGAGCCGAACGCGATTTCACCCGTTTTTTTGGGTTCCATCACTTTTGCGATTTTGATGCGGTTTTCTAGTAGTTCCAGTTTGGCGTTGAGGAAGTTGCGGGTCACGCGGGCGTCGGTTTCCTGCCCGTCGGCGCGGATGCCGTCACGCTCGTTCAGCAGATCTTCCCGTTCTTGCAGCAACTGCTCCATGCCGGCGGGCGTCACATAGTTGACGACTCCTGCAGGCAGGAAAGCACGCGGCGGTACCAACGGGACCTCTTCCTGGTCTCCTTCTTTTACAAATCCCCTGCTCATAACCTGTTACATGAATTTCCGACGTAAAAGGTCGCACAAGGCCAGATAGGCGGTGGAGGTGGAATCCCAGAAATACTGCTTTTTGTAATTCTCCAGACAGTCGAATGCCGCCTCCAAGTTGGGGCACTGGTTGAGTTTCTGGATGGCCGCGCTGAACTCTTCGCCCCGGTTTTGGAACAGTTCTTTGATAAAGGTGAACTTGTCGTTGATGGAGATGGCCTTCGTCAGGTCGTGGACTTTCGCGTGCTGGTATTGCGCGCTCAGGGAGCGGTCCTCCTTCTGCTCGTTGAACAGGTCGTTCAGTGAACGTTGGGGGGCGGCTGCCGATATGGAGGGCTTCTCCGCCGGTTTGACCGGTTGTGCGGGTGTTGCGGGTTCGGGTCTTGACGGAGCTGCAGGGGCCGGTTGGGCCACGGGAGCCTTGGGGGCCGCTTCGGGCTGCTCATGCCGTTTGGGACGTGGAATGAATTGCAGCAAATCATCCTCTTCGTTGGAGAACAAAGATTCCGGCTCTATCTGGTCGTCGCGTTTGGGCTTGGAGGTGGGCACTCGCTCGGCGATTGAGGGGCGCGCGGGCTCAGAAATCACTTTTTTCTCTTCCTGTTGCGGCGCTGGCGCTTCCTGCTGGACAGGTTTCTCCTCGGGTTTCGGCATTTCTTTCTCGGGTTCTGCCGGTTTCGCTTCCGGTTGCGGCGTTTCAGCCACTGGTTGCGGAATATCCTCAGCTACATCATCCACAATCTGCACGTCAACGGGCTCTTCTTCCTTCGGTTGGTAGCTTTCGTGTTCCGTGTCAAAAAAGAGGTCCACATCCTCCGTCAAGCCCGGGTGCACGGCATATTCGCGGGGCTCTTCCTGCGCTTGCGGTTCCGGTTCGGGCTTTTGCGGCGTGGCCGGAACGGGAGAATCCACAGCAGTTTCCGGCTCCGATGATGTCCCCTGAACGGGCTTTTTCGTCTGCAATTCTACATAGATGTGACGGAGTCGTTCCAGAACGGCATCCCGTTCAATGGGGGGCATGACGGATGTTTCGCCACATATAAGTTCAAGGTTGTCAAGAATTTCGATGATTTGTGCAAAACTATTCTGCATTTTAGTAAGAATTAATGGTTGTTGGAAAGACAAATTATTATAATTTTGCCGTTCCGAAAAAACGGACAAAAATACAAAATTCTTTTAATCGAAACAGGCGCATGTTTTTAGAAAATAAAGCGAGTAGAAATAATCAACGGGGATGGATTGAGGTGATATGCGGGTCAATGTTTTCCGGCAAGACGGAGGAGTTGCTCCGGCGCATCCGCCGTGCGGAGTTTGCCAACCAGCAGATCGAGCTTTTCAAGCCCGCCATCGACACCCGCTACGACGAGGTGGATGTGGTGTCGCATGACGAGGCCTCCAGGGTCTCCACGCCTGTCCATAACTCCTCGGAGATCCTTCTGTATGTGAATATGGAATCGGTACAGGTGGTGGCCATTGATGAAATCCAGTTTTTCGATGATGGTATCGTGGATGTGTGCAATACGTTGGCCAATGCGGGTATCCGTGTGATTGTCAGTGGGTTGGATATGGACTATTTGGGCAATCCTTTTGGACCGATGCCGAAGCTGATCGCGGTGGCGGAGTATGTGAGCAAACAACACGCCATCTGCACCCACTGCGGCGACCTGGCCCAATATTCCCACCGCATCGTGGCCGGCGACGGACAAGTGCTTTTAGGCGAGAAAGAGGCGTATGAGCCCCTTTGTCGCCATTGTTTTAATGAAGCTTTGAAAAAAGAGAACCGCTAACCTATCGGTTGTTCAGCCACTGCATCACATTATGGTAAATCCGGTCGGCGGCGTTCTCGGTGTCAGCTGGCACGAATTTCTCCCCGGTGATGTTTTCATACAATTCTATATAACGTTCCGTGATTCCCTTCACCACTTCGGGAGTCATATCCGGCACCTGTTGTCCCTCCTGACCTTGGAATCCGTTGGCCATCAGCCACTCACGCACAAACTCCTTTGACAATTGCTTTTGAGGTTTGCCTTGGGCAAAATTCTCTTCGTATCCTTTCGCATAGAAATAACGGGAAGAGTCGGGGGTGTGGATTTCGTCGATGAGGTAGATTTTGTCGCCGGCCTTGCCGAACTCGTATTTGGTGTCCACCAGGATGAGGCCCTGCTTGGCAGCCATTTCCGTGCCGCGCTGGAAGAGCTTCATGGTGTAATCTTCAATGATGGCATAATCTTCGGGACTGACAAGACCTTTGGCCAGTATTTCCTCCTTGGAGATGTCGGCGTCGTGTTCGCCTTGTTCAGCCTTGGTGGTGGGGGTGATGATGGGAGTGGGGAATTTCTGGTTCTCGCGCATCCCTTCGGGCAGGATATTGCCGCACAGGTTGCGACCGCCGTTCTTGTAGAAACGCCAGGCGCTGCCGCACAGATAGCCACGCACAATCATCTCCACCGGAAAACCTTGACAAAGAACGCCCACCGTTACCATCGGATCGGGAGTGGCTAACTTCCAGTTGGGGCAGATGTCGGCCGTGGCATCTAAGAAACGGGCGGCAATCTGATTCAGAATCTGACCCTTGCAGGGAATGCCCTCGGGCAGGATGACGTCAAAGGCGGAGATGCGGTCGGACGCGACCATGGCCAGCACTTCGTCATTGATATTATACACATCGCGGACTTTGCCGTGATAAACACTTTTCTGATTCGGAAAATTGAATTCTGTATGGGTAATAGCTGCCATTGTGTAAGGATTTTAAAGACGGGCGCAAAGATACGATTAAAATTGTATCTTTGCGCCTCTTAAAACCAGCAATTTTATGACTTCTTCCGAAATTCGTAACGCATTTTTGCAATTCTTTAATTCCAAAGAACATACCATCGTTCCTTCCGCCCCGATGGTCATTAAAAACGACCCCACACTGATGTTCACCAATGCCGGCATGAACCAGTTTAAGGATATCTTTTTAGGGAATCAGAAACCGGAACATCCCCGCGTGGCCGACTCGCAGAAGTGTCTGCGCGTGTCGGGCAAACATAACGATCTGGAAGAGGTGGGCCGCGACACGTACCACCATACCATGTTCGAGATGCTCGGCAACTGGTCGTTTGGCGATTATTTCAAAAAAGAGGCTATCGCCTACGCGTGGGAGTTTCTCACCGAGGTGATGAAACTGGATAAAAACCGCCTCTATGCCACTGTTTTCCAAGGTGATGAAAAAGACGGTACCCAATTTGACCAGGAGGCTTATGACTTTTGGAAGGAACATCTTCCTGAAGACCGCATCTTGAAAGGCAACAAGAAAGACAACTTCTGGGAAATGGGCGACACCGGTCCTTGCGGCCCTTGCTCGGAAATCCACATCGACCTGCGCGATGACAGCGAGCGGGCCAAGGTGCCCGGCCACGAGTTGGTCAACAAGGACAATCCGCTGGTAATTGAGATTTGGAACCTTGTGTTCATGCAGTTCAACCGGATAGCCTCCGGTGAGCTGAAACCCTTGGCTGCCAAGCATGTGGACACGGGCATGGGCTTCGAGCGCCTCTGCATGGCGGTGCAGAACAAGAAGTCAAACTATGATACGGATGTGTTTCAGCCCATTATCCAAAAAATCGCCGCCAGCGCTAACGTCCGCTATGGTGACAAGACAGAGACGGACATTGCCTTGCGCGTGGTGGCCGACCATCTGCGGGCCGTGAGTTTCGCCATTGCCGACGGTCAGTTGCCCTCTAACACGGGAGCCGGCTACGTCATCCGCCGCATCCTGCGCCGTGCTATCCGCTACGGCTTCACCTTCTTGGGCTTCAAAGATCCTTTCATGCACAGTCTTGTTCCTGATTTGGTTGCCCAAATGGGACACCAGTTCCCCGAGTTGCAGCGGCAGCAGGAGCTCATCCAGCGCATCATGCTGGAGGAAGAACAGTCATTCCTGAAGACCTTGGCCAAGGGCATCAATCGCTTTGAAGAGTATGTGGCCAAATCCAATAACGACCAAATTGACGGCGACTTCGCCTTCGAATTGTTCGACACATACGGCTTTCCGGTGGACCTTACGCAACTGCTGGCCTCCGAAAAAGGTAAAACGGTGGACATGGAGGGCTTCCAACGCGGTCTGCAACAGCAAAAGGAACGTTCTCGTGCCGCCGCCACCGTCACCACCGATGACTGGGTGGAGCTAATCCATACGGATACACCGACTCAATTTGTTGGTTATCATGAAAATCAATGTGAATGTCACGTGGTGAAGTACCGGAAAGTGTCCGCCAAAGGCAAGACCTATTTCCAGGTTGTGTTAGACAAAACGCCCTTCTATGCCGAATCTGGTGGTCAGGTGGGCGACACAGGGATCTTGGAAGGTGTAAATGATGCCGTTGAGGTTTACAACACCACCAAAGAGAATAATCTGACCATTCATCATACTGCCCGTCTGCCTGAAAACATGGAGGCTCCGATGACCGCCAAGATTGACGTGGTCAAGCGGCAGATGACGGCTAACAACCACTCTGCCACGCACTTGTTGGACCATGCGTTGCGCGCTGTGCTCGGTACCCATGTGGAGCAGAAAGGTTCGATGGTGGCTTCCGACCGTCTGCGTTTCGATTTCTCGCATTTTGCCAAGATGACGGAAGAGGAGATCATCCAGACTGAAAAGATGGTTAACGCCTTGATTCGTAAGAACCTGCCATTACAGGAGCATGTGGACATCCCCATTGAGGAAGCCCGTGCCAAGGGGGCCATCGCTTTGTTTGGCGAGAAATACGGCAAATTCGTGCGGGTAATCCAGTTTGGCGATGCCGTGGAGTTGTGCGGGGGCACACACACGTCCGCCACGGGCAATATCGGCTTCTTCAAGATTGTGTCTGAAGGGGCCGTGGCCGCCGGCGTGCGCCGTATCGAGGCCGTCACCGGCACCGCCGCAGAGGCCATCGTGTATGCCAATCAGAACCTCATCAAGCATATCAAGGAGATGCTCGGATCCAATAACCTTGAACAAGCTGTACAGAAACTCACCGACGACAATCTGCAATTCCGTCATAAAATTGAAGATTTCGAAAAACAGAAAGTTTTGGAGTTTTGCAAGGAATCCGAAGAGGCAGCTCAATGCATCAATGGTATTCAAGTGATTGCGCAGACGACCACGTTTAGTCCTGACATCCTGCGTAATGCGGCTTTCATGTTGCGTGTGAGGCCCAACCGTATCGTGGTGTTAGGCAGTGTGTTTGACAACAAGCCGAATTTGGCGGTGGCGGTTTCCGATGACCTGGTGGGCCGTTTTGAGGCTCCGAAGTTAGTGCGTGCCGCTGGCAAACTCATACAAGGTGGCGGCGGCGGACAACCTACGCTCTCCATGGCAGGCGGCAAAAACCCTGCTGGCGTGCCTGATGCCGTTCAGGAAGTGTTACGTCTTATTGAGGAAGGCTAAAAAGATAAGCCATATCCACATCATTCAACAACTCCATTCCGCGCTCCGTAAGCAGGGGAAGGAGCAAATAGCGGATTATCTGTTCTTGATTCACCCCCCAGTCTTCTTCCACACATACATTGTGCAGGAAAAAGATGGAATATAAGGGTATATTGATATTCTCTTGGAAATGATATTGTCGTATTCCCTTTTGAATCAATGTGTTCAAAATGCTCATAAAGGGTGAGTCGTTTGTGGTGAAGAGCTTGTGCTGTAGCGCATGTTGGAAAAAGGTACTTTCTGTTTCCCGGATATTGCGCATCTCCCATACAAACAACAGCAGTTCTTCCACCGGATGGTTGCATTCAAGGCTCTTCTCCCGGATGCGTTCCTGAATGCACGTGTGCCAGAACCGCCGCGCGATCTCCACCGACTGGGCTTTCCCCTCATAACGGTTGAAAAAGGTTTTCCGGCTGATGCCCATGCCGGCTACAATCTCATCGGTCGTATGGTCGAAACCGTTTTTGAGATAATAGTGGAAAATATCGAACGTCTTCTGTTGATTCAGTGGTCGTTTCATGGAGGAT
Organism: Bacteroidales bacterium; assembly: GCA_016285145.1. Taxonomy (GTDB): domain Bacteria; phylum Bacteroidota; class Bacteroidia; order Bacteroidales; family WCHB1-69; genus F23-D06. The sequence continues at coordinate 30,013 of JAEEQE010000011.1, forward strand.
GTCTTTAGTTGGGCTTTGAAAGATGTTTCACCACCTCGGATTCCACCATGCTGTGAAGGTCGACAGCCTTAACTTGTTTTCCATCATGTATATAAAGGAAGGTGGGGAATTTCCCGTTCACCACTTCAATAGCAGTGAAAGGGTCAATGGTGACATACCGGAAATGGGTGGCGCCGCTCTCTTCCTTGAATTTTTGGATGCTCTCATCCTTGCCCCAGATGAAGAATATGACCTTGTTGGTGTCCAAATGGTTGTTTTCAACGATGGAGTTGAGTTTTTTGCCGCTGGTTTTGCAATATTTGCATCCGGCAGCCACATATCCTAAGATATAATTGCCGTCATCAATATCCAGAGATAGTGCAATGGTATCCTGCATGAATTCTTCAAAACGTGGTTCGTTTATGGATTGACCGTCGCGGTCAAAAAGATTCCATACGGAGTCCATGGGAAACAGGGCGAAGGGCGCGGCGAAGGCGGCCACGGCTAACACAATCCCAACGGCTTTCCAACCCTTGAACCGCGCAGTTTCCTCTTTCCGTATCAGCAGCATCAACGCCATGGTTATGATGTTCTTGAAGATGGACCAAGTGGGGTTCAGTTCCACTAACTCGCCCATACAATGGCAGTTGGCATCTTGCCGGAAAAGGGCCACATAAATCAGAAGGAGGGTGAAACCCACCAGCATGGCCATCGTTGTCCACCAGACGGGTTTGTACAGGATTTTCAGGATGAGGAAGGCACCAAGCAGCAGTTCAGCCATAATCACCAGGCGGGCTATCACGGTGCATAGTAAATAGTTGAACAGATGGAAACTGTAAATGTACAGTTCGAAACTGTCAAGGGAGAGCAGTTTCAAAATACCCGTGGTGATGAAGAAGGCACCAATCAGCAGGCGGAGTATAAGCTTCAGCACGCGCACTGGCTGCCAGCGACGGGTTACCTCTTCGGGTTGATTGTTAAGGTCATATTCGGTTACGGGTTCTTGGATAATTTCATTCATAACTTCAGATAATATCGGGTTCTATTCCTTTGGGGATGGCCCCAATCAGTTTTTTGGTGTAATCCGTCTGCGGATGGTCGCAGATGGCGTCGGCGTCATCCATTTCCACGATGCGTCCGTTCTGCATGACGGCAATGCGGTCCGACATGAAGCGGACCACGGAGAGGTCGTGCGAGATGAAAATATAGGTGAAATGGTATTCCTGCTTCAGTTCGTTCAGCAGGTTCAGCACCTGGGCTTGTACTGACACATCAAGGGCGGAGACTGATTCGTCGCAGATGATGAAGCGCGGGTTGACGGCCAGGGCGCGGGCGATGGAGATGCGCTGGCGCTGGCCGCCGGAGAACTCGTGCGGATAGCGGTAGAAGTGCGATTCGTTGAGGTTCACCCGTTCCAATAGGGCGATGGCTTTCGCGCGCCGCTCTTTGTCGTTGTGGCCAATACCGTGTACCCGCATGGGCTCAATGAGCGCATCGCCAACGGTAAGCCGCTGGTTCAGCGATGAATAAGGGTCTTGCAGGATGATCTGCAATTCTTTGCGCATCCGACGCATATCGGCGCTGTTGAGGCTCATCAGGTTGGTGCCGCGATAGTGGACCTCCCCGGAGGTGGCCTCTATCAGTCGTATCATGCAGCGTCCCAAGGTGGTCTTGCCGCAGCCGGATTCGCCCACCAGTCCGAGCGTTTCCCCCTCATAAACATCGAAGGTGATGTTCTCCAAAGCCTGCACATATTGTCTTTTCTCAAAGAGCTTCCGCTTGCGCACAGGGTACAGTTTGGAGATGTTGCGGATGGAAATAAGCGGTTTTTCAGCATACAACTTGGTGTGAAACGCCTGACGCTCGTCGGCGGACACGCACAGTTTTTCGAAGGTTTCGCGGATGCCCTCCTGCCTGTGCTGCATGAAGTCGTCCACCGTGGGCAGCTGGCGCAGGCGCACGCGCATGGAGGGCCTGCACGCTAAAAGCCCTTGTGTATAAGGATGTTTTGGATTTAAGAACAGGTCTCTCACGGAGCCTTCCTCCACAATGTTCCCTTTGTACATCACCAGGACGCGGTCGGCGATCTCCGCCACCACGCCCAAATCGTGGGTGATGAACAGGACACTCATGCCGTATTTGGCCTGCAGTTTGCGGATGAGTTCGAGGATTCCCTTTTGCACGGTTACGTCCAAGGCGGTGGTCGGCTCGTCGGCAATCAGCAGGTCGGGCTGGCAGCTCATGGCCATGGCGATCATCACGCGCTGCTTCTGCCCGCCGGAAAGCTCGTGCGGGTAGGAGTCGAAAATCTGCTCCGGGCGCGGGAGCATCACCTCCTTGAAGAGCTCGATAACATGCTTGCGGGCGGCCTCCTTGTCCATACGGGTGTGCAAAAGCATCTGCTCCGTGATCTGCTGCCCGCACCGGATAACCGGATTTAGCGAAGTCATCGGCTCCTGGAAAATCATGGCGATCTTGTTGCCACGGATGCGTTCCATCTCCTTTTCCGTGCAGCGCGACAGGTTGACCGTCGTGTCGGGCTGGGCGGGGTCGTGGAACAGAATCTGCCCGTCGGGATAGCGCGCGACGGAAGCGTTGAGCAAACGCATCACCGACAGCGCCGTCACCGACTTGCCGGAACCCGATTCGCCCACCACACCAAGGGTCTCGCCTCGTCCGATGTGGAATGATAGACCGTGAAGAATGGGATTCCATTCCTCATCCCGCTTCATCTCCAGCGCCAGATCCGTAATTTCGAGCAGTTTTTCCATAGAAAGCGCAAAAGTACAAAAAACATTTGGTTTGCAAAGGACATAAAAAAAACAGGCAGCAAATCTGCTGCCTGCCTGGTGTCTCAGCTGGGATTCGAACCCAGGACCCCATCCTTAAAAGGGATGTGCTCTACCTGCTGAGCTACTGGGACATCCTTTCGCTTTTAGCGGCTGCAAAAGTACGATTTTTTCATTACACTCTATTCATTCTCGGTAATTTTTTTGGTATAATATTTTATCTTACTGATAATCATTCTGTTAATTATAATTTTTAATAAAAACTAAAAACAAACCATAGAGTGCGAGTTTTTTCTATATTTGTGTTTTAACATATTGGATATAAATATGTTAAAAATGTTGTTCTATTTTTTGCAACCGATTGTGGGAAAACAGGGCATTTGTGTCGGAGATGAGAGGAAAAATGTAATTTTTCAAACAAATGACACCGAAAAACTGCAATCATAAATGTCTCTTAAAACAGATGAAAAAACTAATCCTAACTCCGAAAAAAGACACATTGACCATTTGCCTGCCGCCGGACTGGGTAGGCAAACCGCTTGTCTGTATTTTGAAGGATCCGGACGAACAAGACGAGGGGATGATCTCGTATGTAAGTGATGTGTCCATCGGTTACCAGGCGGAACGCTACCGGTGGGCCAAGCGTGGTCGTCGTCCCCGTCGGCACCGTTTGCGTAAAAAGAGTGTCGATGTGATTCTCTAATGCAGGTCTGCTCCGATGAGGTGCATGAATTCCTGACGGGTGTTTTCGTTTTTCAGGAAGGCCCCGGTGAATTCCGATGTGGTGGTCACAGAGTTCTGTTTCTGGATGCCCCGCATGGACATGCAGAGGTGCTGGGCTTCGATGACGACGGCCACTCCCAGAGGGTTCAAGACCTCTTGGAGGCAGTCCTTGATTTGAGTGGTGAGGCGTTCCTGCAGTTGCAGACGGCGGGCGAAACACTCCACCACGCGGGGAATCTTGCTCAGTCCCACGATGGTGCCGTTGGGGATGTATCCGATGTGCGCTTTTCCGAAAAATGGCAATAGATGATGCTCGCACAACGAGTATATTTCGATGTCTTTCACCACTACAATCTGTTTGTAATCCTCATGAAACAAGGCACTTTTCAAGATGGCCTTGGGATCCAGTCGATAGCCGTGGGTGAGGAAGTCAAGGGATTTGGCGGCCCGCATCGGCGTCTTGATCAGGCCCTCCCGCTTGGGGTCTTCGCCAATATTTTGCAAGAGCGAACGATAGCTTTCGGAGAGCGCTGTCAGATTGTCTTCCGATAGCTTGGGTATCACATTGATAGAGTCGGTGATTTTCATATTTTTTATACTAAGTAAGGATTATACAGTTTCTCATCGCCGACCGTGGTGAGTCCGCCGTGGCCGGGATATACCGTTGTGGTGTCCGGGAGGGTTAGGATTTTGGTTTTGATCATCTCGATCAGCAGCCGTCCGTTGCCGGTAGGCAGGTCGCTGCGGCCCACGCTGCCTTCGAAGAGCAGGTCGCCGCAGATCACATACCCGTTGGCGGCATCGTAGAGGGAGATGCTGCCGTCGCAATGGCCCGGCGTGTACAGCACTTGCAGGGCCTGCTTCCCGAAACGCACCTCGTCGCCCTCGTGCAGATAGCGGTCCGGCTGCGGCATCTCATCCACCGATAGCCCGAACGCCATCGCGTAGGCGTATGACTTGTTGTAGATGGGCATGCCTGCCTCGTGGCACCAGACGGGAGCCTCAAAGGTTCTGTGGCACCAGTTGTTGCCGGCAATATGGTCGATGTGCGGGTGCGTGTTCACGATGGCTTTGACGGACAGCCCGTGCTGCCGCACGTACTCCTCCAACTGGGCATCCTCGTACGACTGGCAGTTGCCAGGATCCACAAGGATGGCCTCCCCTGTGTCATCGTGCAGCACCAACGTGTTGACTTGTATGGGGTTGAAATGGAATATCCGTATGTTGATGTTCTCCATGTTCTGGTTTAGCGCGTTCATGAATTCCGAAATCGAGATGTGTTTCTTCCCCATGTTAGAAAGTCTTGGACTTGGGGTCGGAAACGTAGAGGTCTTTCACTTTGTTGCCGTTTTCAAACAAAGCGCTGTAGTGGAGGGTGCCGTCGGGTTTCCAGCACGACCACTTGCCCTCGCGCAGATGATTCTTGAACTGGCCTTGGAAGTGCTTCTTACCATTATTATAATATTCGATGAAGGTGCCGTTGGGGATGTCGTGCACGAAATTCTGCTCCCGCACCTTGACCTCCTGCACATTGTAAAACACCCATTTGCCCTCTTTCAGGTCGTTGACATATTTGCCTTTGGCCACCGCTTTCCCGTTCTGTGCGTAATCGGTCCAGGGTCCGTTTTTGAGATTGTCCTTATAGGTGCCCTTGTGTGACATTTTCCCGTTTTCCTCCCAGAAATAGGTGTACGGGCCGTTCCATTTGTTCTGCTTATAGGTGATGATGTATTTCTGTTTGCCGTCGTCGTACCATCCTTGCCACTGGCCGTCCATCTCACCATCCTTGAATGTGCCTTTGTCTTGGGTTTGGCCGTTGTGGTAATAGGAGGTCCAAAGACCGTTTTCCTTGTCGTGGGCAAAAGGCCCTTCACGCTGCAGGCGGCCGTCCTCATACCAGGCTTTCCAAATGCCTTCCCGCTTTCCGTTTACATAACTGCCTTTCTTCCATACTTTCCCGTTTTCATAATAATAGGTCCACTCACCCTGTTGCAATCCTTTTTCGAAAATGCCCCGGCTGCCGAGTGTGCCGTTCTCATGGTAGAATTTCCATTCGCCCTGTTGCAATCCTTTCACCGACGAGCCTTCCATGTCTTTCTGGCCGGTGCGGGTCCACCAGCAGGCATAGCCTTCTAATTCGCCCATTTGGTAAGTGCCTTCAAAATATTTGGCTCCGTCGTCAAAGTATTCTGTCACATGCCCGTCCACGCTGTCGGCTACATAAGTTACCTCTTTGAAAATTTTGCCGTTGGTGTGGTAAAATGTCCAGTTGCCACTGCGTTTGCCGTTGGCGAACTGGCCTTTCGATTCCACTTGGCCCGATTGGTACCAGCTGGTGAAGGGACCGTTTTCGGCGTTGTATTCCTGGGCCAGTTTACCGTTGTCGAACCAGACTTTCCAGACACCGACCTTTTTCCCGTCGCGATAGTCGCCTTCGGTCCATTTCATCCCATTGATGTGATAATAGACCCAGCGGCCCTGTTCCAGGCCTTGGGCTTCCACGCCCACCGACATCAGTTTGTTGTTTTTCCAATAGGTCTTAACCGTATCTTGGGCACTGGCGGTCAAGCATATCCATGCCAGGAGGATTACAAGAGATAAGTTGCGCATATTCTCATTTATTAAAAGCGTGCAAAGATACTACAAAATCCGATATTTACCCTATAATACCGGAAATGATGATGATAATGAGGGCCAACGGGGACAAGTAGCGCAGCACGAAATAGTACAGTTCGAATGCCTTGGCCTTGATGGCTCCGCCGTTGGAAAGCTCGTCGCGCACTTCCGCCTTCGGGAAGAACCAGCCCAAGAAAATGGTCATCATCAGTGCCCCGATGGGCATCAGGTAAGAGGCGGTGATGAGGTCGAAGAGGTCGAAGATGGTGCGGCTGAAGATGTGGAAATCTTTCAGGATGCCGAATGAAAGGGTGCAGAATATGCCGATGACGAAGACCAGCAGCGTGCTGACAAAGGAGGCTGTGCGCCGTTTCCAATGGAGTTCCTCCACGCCAAAGGCCACCAAGATTTCCAATAGGGAAATGGTGGAGGTGAGTGCGGCAATGCCCAGTAACATGAAGAAAATGACGGCAAAGAGCGTACCCGCCGGCATACTGTTGAACACGTTGGGCAGTACAATATAGACGAGTTCCGGACCGCTGGCCGGGTTCATCCCGAAGGCAAACACCGCCGGAAAGATGACGATGCCCGCTAAGATGGCCACCAGAGAATCACAGCCGGCAATCCAAAGACTGGTGGGGAAGAGCTTGTCCTGCTTGCGGATGTAGGATCCGTAGGTCACCATGGCGCCCATGCCGATGCTGAGAGAGAAAAAGGATTGTCCCAAGGCGGATAGAATGCAGGTGCCATTGAGTTTGCTGAAATCGGGTTTGAACAGGAAACGAAGGCCTTCAGCGGCTCCGTCGAGGGTGACCGAGCGCACGCACATAAGCAGAAGGAGCAGGAAGAGTATGGGCATCAGCACTTTGCTTACCTTTTCAATGCCTTTTTGCACTCCCATGGTGATGACGGTGGCGGTTAGCGACAGAAACAACAGCTGATACAACAACGGCCAGAAAGAGCCTTGCGTGAAGTCGGAGAACAGGGTTGTGATGGCTGTCGGGTCTTTGCCGGCAAGGCCGCCGCTGCAGGAGAGCACAATGTAGTTGAGCGTCCAGCCGGCCACCACGCTGTAAAAAGCATATATAAGGAAGGCGGCCACAATGCCGAACACGCCCAGCAACATCCAGCCTTTGCTGCCGTTGCTCAGCTTGCGGTAGGCGCCCACCACGTTGCTCTGCGAACGGCGCCCGATGATGAACTCCGTCATCATCAAAGGCACCCCGATGAGTAGGACGAAGAAAACATAGACGAGCAGGAATGCGCCGCCGCCGTTTTGCCCTAACATGTAGGGGAAGCGCCAGATATTACCCAAACCGACAGCCCCACCGGCCGCCGCCAAAATCGCACCAAGGTTGGAGGTAAAACCTCTTTGAGTGTTTGTTGTTGCCATAATTTCAATTAAGGCGGCAAAGATAAACAAAACAAACTTTGGATGCGACCTTTCTTGTTTTTTTTGCTATTTTTGCGCCTCTATAATTTTGAAATAAAACTCTTTAAAAATGAAAAAGTTAATGATTCTGATGGCGGTATGTTGCCTCGTGTTCGCATCTTGTGACAACAAACAGAAGGAAGAACCCGCCCTCACCCCGGAACAACAGGAAATGGCTGAAAAGCAAAAACAGTTCATGAAGGACCGCGAGGATTGGAACAATTGGGAGAATCAGACTGATGAGCGTAAGGCCGAGCTGCTGAACAAGAGCAAAACGGCTTATGAAAAACGTAAAGCCGCCCAGGAGGAGAAAGAGGCCCGCAAGGCCAAATTTGAAGAGGCTCTGGCCAATTGGGACAACCTCTCCCTGGATGAACGAAGAGCCGCCTTCGACCTCTTGGCTCCAGCCAAGCCCAATAGCAAAAGTGAGGTCAAAAGTTCTGACGAAGGCGACGAAACCACTGACAAAGACAAGAAATAATGCATACAATCGCAGTTTTCGCTTCGGGCTTCGGCTCCAACTTCCAAGCCTTGATTGAGGCGGTGCAGCAGCATACGCTGGATGCCCGCATCGCTCTTTTAGTTACCGACAAGCCAGGCTGCAAGGCCGAGCAAAGAGCTGTCAGTCACGGAATTGATGTGTTTGCCTTCTCCTCGAAGGATTACAACGGCAAGGAGGCATACGAGACGGCTATCTTGCAGGAACTCCGCCAGCGGGGGGTTGAATACATTGTCTTGGCCGGCTACATGCGTTATATCGGCAAGGTGCTTTTGGAGAACTTCCCGATGCGCATCATCAACCTCCATCCGGCACTGCTGCCTTCGTTCCCGGGCGCGCACGGCATCGCCGACGCCTATCATCACGGCGTGAAGGTGTTCGGCATCACCATCCACTTTGTGGATGAAGGGGTGGACACTGGCCGTATCATCGACCAGTTCGCCTTCCACGCCGATGGCAACGAAACGCTGGAGGAAATCGAGACCAAAATACATCAGTTAGAACACCAATATTATCCGATTACCGTCAACAGGGTTGTGAACGGGTAGTTGTTCTTTGCTAAAAACATATAGGCTGCTTCATTATGAATGGGGCAGCCTTTTTTAATGCCTAATACGCAAAAGAGGGCCTAAAAAGCCCTCTTTTTTATATATTGCAATTGTATCGCGGCAAATTAGTCCGCCAAGTCGCTGAAGAACTCGCTGAGATCGTTGGCCACCTCGTACATGGGGGTGTATTCCATGGTGGGCGTGGCGGGCGTGGCAGTGGTCTGCAGCGTGCTTACGCGCTGCTGTGTCTGGCGCAGGATGGCGGGGGTCTCTATCTTGTATTGGAAATCTTCTTCATCGTGGAACAGCGGGTCAACGGGTTCTTCAATGCGTTGGGGACCGCTTCCCGGGGTGAAGAAGGATTGCGGTGCGGGTTGCACCTGCGGCTCCATGGCAACAGCTGGCTCCTGATAGTCGAAAATGGATACATTCGGAGTCTGCTGTACGTTGGCCTCCTCACGAGGGGTGGTCAGGGTCTCATAATCATCCGCCTTGGGCGCAGCGGGCGCGTTGTTGGCTTCCACTTTCGTGCCCATCTGGATGTCGGTCTTGAAAATATCATCCTGCTTTTTGTCGTCGGTAACGACCGTGGTGAGCTCCTTCTCCAAGATTTCGCGGGCCTGGGAGTTGAAGTTGGTCACGATGACCGACAGCTTGAGGGCGTCGCCAAGGCTCTCGTCCACGCCACGGCCCCAAATGACTTCCGCTTCCGGACTCTTGACGGCTTCGAACTTCTCGGTAAGGGCTTCCAGTTCGGAAACCTTAAGCTCGTTGTCGGGACCGTAGCTGATGAAGAAGAGGAAGTTCTGGGCGTCGGCGATGACGGGGTTGTCCAACAGCGGGCAGCGCAGGGCGTCGTCCACCACACGTTCCACACGGTCGGCACCGCTGGCCACGGCTAAGCCCAACATGGCCTTGCCGCTCTCCTTCATGATGGTCTCGATATCGTGGAAGTCCACATTCTGCTCGTAGTTGACAGTGATAAGCTCGGCGATGCACTTGACGGCATTCTTCAGCACGTCATCGGCATAGCTGTAGGCTTTGCTCAAAGTGTCTTCCTGATAGAATTTGAGGATGTTCTGGTTCTTGACCACAATCAGGGAGTCCACGTATTTGTCCAGTTCGGCGATTCCCCTTTCGGCTTGTTTGATACGGGCGGACCCTTCGAACTTGAAGGGGGCGGTAACCACACCGATGGTGAGGATGCCCATCTCATGGGCGATTTCAGCAATCACCGGGGAGGCTCCTGTACCGGTACCCTTGCCCATACCGGCAGTGATGAACAGCATCTTGGTCTCCCGACCGATGAAGTCCATGATCTTCTCCTTGCTGTCCAAAGCATATTGGCGGGCGATTTCGGGTTTCGCGCCGGCTCCGAGGCCGGTGCCCAACAAAAGCTTCTCGGGAACGGGGCTCTTGCTCAAATGCCCCTGGTCGGTGTTGCACACCAGAAAGTCCACACCCACAATGCCTTCGCTGTACATGTGCTTGACCGCATTGCTGCCGCCGCCGCCGACACCGATAACTTTGATGATGGAGGAGTTCTCTCTTGCGCCGTAATCCGCTGTAATGTCAATTCTGTCTGTCATATCTGTTTATGTTCTTAATTATCTTAAAAAAGGTTAATGATTCGGTTTGGTTTGGATGATATGGGGTTAGGAGACGTTTTCTAACATCTCCTTCAGATAGTCATGTACTTTTTTGAAGAGGCCCCACCGTGAAGCACCATCGGGTTTCGGATCTGAGTCCGGACCTGGGTTTTGAATGGGTGTGGTGCCGCGTTCCGAGGTGGTCAGATGCAGGTTCTCTTCGGTCTCGATGCCGTATTTGAGCAAGCCGAGGGCTGTGGAGAAGGCCGGCTGCTTCAATTCCGTGGGGATGGAGTGTGCGAACCCGTTGTCGGGGATGCCGATGCGGGTGGGCATCTGGAGCATGTATTGGCACAGCTCCTTGATGTGGCGGAGGTTAGAGCCGCCACCCGTGAGGACGAGGCCTGCGAAGAGGCGATCCTTATAGCCGGAGTTGTCAATCTCTTTCTGGATGGCGCTGAGAATCTCGCCCTGCACGCGGCTGTTGATGATCTGCGCCAAATAGTTTTCGTTGATCTGGATGGGCTCCTGGCCGTGCGGCTTGGGGATGGTGATGAGGTTGTTGGAATGGCTCTTCTCCACAATGCAGGTGCCGTAGGAGATCTTCAGTTTCTCGGCCACATCCTCGGAGATTTTGCATACCTGCGCGATGTCGCGGGTGATGACGTTGCCGCCCATGGCGATGACTTTGGTATAAACGGGATTTCCGTCCACGAAGATGATAAGGTCGGAGGTGCCGCCGCCGATATCGACCAGTGCCACGCCATGGCGTTTCTCCTCCTCGGTGAGGCAGGCTATGCCGGAGGCGATGGGCTCCAGTATAATGTCGTTCAGATGAATGCCCGATTCTTCACCGCACATTTTGATGCGGTCGATTTCGGAGATCTTGCCTGTGATGAGCTGGTAGGTTCCAATGACTTCGTTGCCGAGCTCACCCACGGGTTCGAAGGTGACACGATCCTTGTCAATGAGATATTTCTGCGGAATAACGTCGATGATCTCTTCGCCGGGAGGCACGGTGGCGTGGAAAACCTCGTTCTTCAGGTTCTCAATCTCTTCGCTGGTGATGGGCGTCTTCTTGCCCTGGCGGAAAAGGTGGTGGTTGTACCGGCTGGTCTTGATGTGATGGCCGGCAATGCCCACATACACGCTTTTGATCTCCTGGTTGGAACGCTGGCTGGCCATGCTGGTGGAGAGCGTTATGCCGGTGACGGTTTTGTTGATGTTGCGGATCTCGCCGAACTCCACACCGGTGGACTCGCTTTTGCCGTAGCCGATAATGTCAATCTGACCGTTCTCGTTCCGATAGCCGATAACGGTGGCGATCTTGGTGGTGCCGATGTCCAGACCGACAATCATGTTGTCATTGTTGTAAACGTTCTCCATAGACAGTTGAATTTATTTTCGTTTTGCTATTATCCTGTTCTTAAAACGCACATCCAGTTGCGCATACGTGTCAAATCCCTTCCGCGTCAATCCCTCCTGATAGACCAGTTTGAGGTTTTCTAACTTCTCCTCTATGTTTTGGTCGTCCCCGAAAAGCACCACATGGTTCCCTACTGACGGCACCAACTCTATCTGGTTGTGTTCGTTGAGGTAGAGCTGTTGGAACTGCGCTTGGCAGAACTCGTCCTTTTGGATGGCGTTGGCAATGTTCACCATCTCGGCGAGCCGCCCGCGGGCAGTATCTCCCTGCTTGTAATGCTGGTGGATGTGGCCGTTGGCGATGGGCAGATCGTCCTGCATCTTGGCGGTGAAGGGCAGAAGACAGCCGCTGTCGTCCACGAAATACTGGTCCCCGTCCTGGCTGAAGGCGTGCAGGATGATGTGCTTCAGCGTGTAGTCAATCACTAAACGGCTGCCTGAGAAGTGGATGAAGTTCACCTCCTCCACGTACGGGTTCGCTGACAGCAAGTGGGTGATGGCCGCCACGTCAATGTCCTTCATCGGCATACCGAGAATGGCGATGCTGTCCGCCGACAACATCCGATCCACCTCCGCCTGACCGAGCACCAAGCTCTCATTCTGCGTGTGCGGGGCTACGGTTATGCTCTCGCATTGGTGTTTCGGTACAGATACAATAGCCCAAATGATAATTATCAATACGCTGATAATCAAAATAATACGGGTAATTGCTTTAACGTATCTCATTTGGCTGCTATAATACTGTAGAATAGCTACAAAAATAGCATTTAGCGGCGAGACATAAAAGGCCGTCCGCATAAAAAATAAACAAAAAAGTGTTGATAATGTAAAAAAATGTTAGGCGTTGCGTTTGTCCAATCCCCACAACAATTTTTCCCGTATAATGTTGTAAAAGTTGTTGTTATGGAAAAGGACCGTCTGGATTTGGAAATCCTCCTGCCGGATGCTCAGTCGGGTCCGGTTATCCACAATGACCTTGCGGGTGTCGGTGCAAAGGGTGAACCGTCCGTTACGGCTTTCCACCTCGATGGTGAGCGTCGTGTCGGACGGGATGACTAACGGGCGTACACTCAGCGAGTGCGGAGCGATGGGGGTCAGCACGTTGACCTGCGACTGCGGATGCAGGATGGGTCCGCCACAACTCATCGAGTAGGCGGTGGAGCCCGTGGGGGTGGAAATGATCAGCCCGTCGGCCCAGTAGGTGTTGACCTTCTGGCCGTCGGCCCACACGGTGATGGCACTGATGGAGTCCGTGTCGGTGGCCCGGATGGTGATGTCGTTCACGGCAAACGTGCCCGACAAGGCCATCGGCTCGCTGCTGTCCACATGCAGCAACGACCTCTGTTCAAGTGAGTAACGACGCTCCTTCAACATCTGGAAACACTCTTTGAAGTTATCCTTCTTGATGCCCGAGAGGAAGCCTATACGCCCGGTGTTGATGCCCACTAACGGGATGTTCAGATTCCCGACTAAATTGGCGGCGTCGATGAAGGAGCCGTCGCCCCCGATGGAGACCATGAAGTCGATGGGCAGATGGCGGGAAAGCTCCTCATGATTGTGGAAAAAAGCATGGCAACCGCCCACCTCCGGGCAGTTGCCATGAATGATTAAGTCGAATTGCTGCGATTGCAGATGTTCGATGACCGTGCAGATGAAAGCCTGTTCCTCCGCACCATTCTGGCGGCTGTAAAGCGCGATTTTCATTAGACGTAGTCTTGCACTTCCACTTCGCTGTTCAGGATCATGTTGGCATTGAGGGCCATGGCGGCCATCTCGTCCTCGCCGGGATATACGGCCACCGGGGCAATCCAGTCGATGTAGCGTTTGATGCGGGCGATGACAGGCTTTCCGTAGGCGATGCCGCCCGTCAGGATGATGGCGTCGATCTTGCCCTTGAGCACCACGGCGTTTTCGCCGATCTGCTTGGCCACCTGATAGGCGAAAGCCTCCTCTAATAACTCGGCTTTCGGGTCGCCGGCGATGGCTGCCTTCTCAACCGCCAAGGCGTCGTTGCTGCCAAAATAACCGACATATCCACCTTTGCCCACTAATATTTTCTGCATGTCTTCCTGGGTGTATTTGCCGCTGAAACAAGCTTTTAAGAACTGGTTCATCGGCAGGCTTCCGGAGCGTTCCGGAGAGAACGGGCCTTCGCCGTCCAAGGCTTGGTTTACGTCGATGACGCGGCCCTGACGATGGGCACCCACGCTCACGCCGCCGCCCATGTGGCAGACAATGAGGTTCAGCTCCTCATATTTCTTGCCGCTGTCTTTGGCGTACATGCGGGCGATGGCCTTCTGGTTCAGGGCATGGAAAATGGACTTGCGCTCGAAGTCGGGATGGCCGGTGATGCGGGCCACCTCTTCCATCTCGTCCACAATCACAGGATCGGCGATGTAGGCTTCCTTCAGACCGATGAACTTCGCGATGCTGTCGGCGATGAGGCCGCCCAAGTTACAGGCGTGCTGGCCGTTATAGCCCATCATGAGATGCTCTTTCATGAGCTCGTTGATGCGGTAAACGCCGGATTTCAAGGGCTTGATCAAACCGCCACGACCCATGACTAAGTCGATGGAGTGCAGGTCTATGTTTTCGGCTTCCAGCACCGAAATGATGACGTCGCGGCGGAACTCGTATTGGTCAGCAATCGTGGCGTAGCCGGAAAGCTCTTCTGTGGAATGTTTGATGTTCTTGACGAATTTCTGTTCGTTACCCTCGAAAATGGCTATCTTCGTGGATGTTGAACCGGGGTTGATGGCAAGTATTTTTTTCATAAAACAAATTATTGGTTATAGACTAAAAAAGCCGTGTCAAACACGGCTGCAAATATAGGGAAAAAAGTTCAATAATCAAAGGGGAGAATGTCGAATCATTTGGAAATCATTCTTCCGCTTCAACAAGCCAGTGTTTTTTCAAGATGGCATCCTCTACCGGAAACCAGACAGCCATGCTGTCAAATTCGTGGGAAAATATGATCATCGCTTGATAGTGACAAGTAAGGTCATAGTAGTTATCGCCAGATCGCAATAAAAGGTATTGCGATGCGGCTGCTTTGTCATGGTCATTTTCAATATAGGCACATTTGATGGAGTCTCTAAGTTGTTTGGCATTTATAATAAAAGCCTTGAATGCCGAATCATTTTGTCGAATCATTTCAAGCTCTTCAGCAGTAAAATCGGTGTTGTTGATTGTACTTGCATGGTTGGTTTTATTATTGCATCCTACAAAAACCAGACAGCAAAAACTAATCAGAATACAATTCTTCAGCTCTTTTAAGCATTTCCTTGTTTCTTCCAAGAGGTTCTTTTGAAATGACATTTCCATTTTTGTCTCTTTTAATCTCATAACGCAGACTTTCATTCTTTATTGATTCAACATCCTTCTTGAACATAGCTTTCATCAGATTCGGGAATGTGGCGACACCCCCTTTGACATTATATTCAAAATCCATCAGGTAGGCCTTTTCTTTTGCATTTAATTTATCCCATGCATTATATTCCCCAAATGTTTCCTTTATTATTCGATTGTATGCCGTTTTTGAATTGTCATAGTCAATGCTTAGCCTCTGATTTATTGCATTGTCTTGTTGCTCTTTTGTGATGTAGTGCAATCCTCTTCCGTCAGTTTGGCTATTATATATTTTTAGTAGTTTCGGATTTGCGGTTTCTGTGAGCTTCAGTCCATCACCTATGTCTAAAGTGAAGAAATCCTCTATAGCTGAATAAGCGTAATATCTCTGGAATAATGAATCATAAGAATACCTTAATTTAAGACATGAAGAGAATCCATAAGGAATAACACATCATATTACTACCTTGGCCTACGGCCACTCCTTCTATATAACTTATTTTAACTCGCTGTTTCATAAATCTTTGTTTCAGATTGTCTGCGGTGGTTGTTATTTTCTATTTATTATAGGTATGGCCGATTCGGTACTTCTAAAATAGAAGGGGAATTAATCCTGCGTGGCACCAATGTGCCACGAGTTTAATTAGCAGTGGTGTATGCTTGTCATTATGGAAGCAACTTCTATATTTCGCCAAAACTGATTTCTAGAATTATGGCGACGGATACATGGACGTGATACGGGATTCCTTGCCCCTACGACAGATACACGTCAATAAGCCCTTCCGGGGCGTTGATGTGCAGCGTCTTGTTGTCGCGGTCCACGCGCGCGATGAACTGGTGGTTGGCGGGGATGAGGATGTCGGTGCCGTCGTGGTCCACCACCATGATGGGGTTGTTGCTGACTTCCAAGAACTCGCGGCATGTGCCGATGTCGCCTTTTGCGGCATCCGTCACGGTGAAGCCGATGACTTCATGGAAATAGAAGCGGTTGTCGGGCAGCTTGGGGAGGTCGCTGAGGGGCAGGTACAGCTCTGTGCCCACAAAGTCGCGGGCCTCGTTGACGCCCACACCCTCGAACTGGAGGATGAACTGGTTGTTGCCGCGGCAGATGATGCTTTCGATGGTGTAGGGGATTTTCTCGCCGTCGATGTCGAGGAACACGGCGGGGAGGTTGAGGTAGTTTTCAGGGTTGTCGGTATCAAAAAAGGCACACAAACCGCCTTTCAGTCCGAAAGGTTTGGTCAGTGTGCCTAAATAGAAGAATTCGTCTTTCATTATGCTTCAGCGGGAGCGGCTTCTTCAGCGGCC
This sequence comes from Bacteroidales bacterium, assembly GCA_016285145.1. Classification (GTDB taxonomy): domain Bacteria; phylum Bacteroidota; class Bacteroidia; order Bacteroidales; family WCHB1-69; genus F23-D06. The sequence continues at coordinate 46,269 of JAEEQE010000011.1, forward strand.
GGAGCCTCTTCGGTTTGGGCTTCAGCTTCAGCGTTTGCGGCAGCCTCTGCGGCAGCGGCTTCGGCGGCTTCCTGAGCGGCCTTGGCGGCGGCAGCGGCCAGTTCGGCGTTGTGGGCGGCTATCTTGGCAGCCATGGCTTCCTTGACCTTGGTCTCGGCAGCCAGACGCTCCTTGACGATGGCGCGTTTCTTGTCGCGCTCTTCAATAGCCACATTGTTCAACTTGCTGTCTTTCTCCTTCTTCCAAGCCTCGAACTTCTGCTGGGCCTGAGCTTCGGAGAGAGCACCCTTGGCGATACCGCCTCTGAGGTGCTTCATCAAATAAACGCCTTCACGTTTGAGAATCGCACGGGCCGTATCCGTAGGCGTGGCACCGGTCTCCAACCAATAGAGGGCGCGGTCAAAATTGATGTTAAGCGTTGCCGGATTGGTCAGGGGATTGTAAGTACCAAGATCTTCGATAAAACGTCCGTCACGTGGTGCACGACCATCCGCAATTACAAGGTGGTAGAAAGGTTGGTTCTTTTTACCTCTTCTCTGTAATCTGATTCTTGTTGCCATAAAATTTTAATTTTTAGATAATTATGTTAATAATAATCCCTGTAAAGAACTCGTCTTTTTTGGGGCGACAAAAGTACAAAAATTTTGTTATCAAACCGTTGGGGATGTTGATAATTTTTTGAAAGGGATGATGGGAAAAAATCGGAGCGCTTTCTTCTTCCGTTGGTTTAAAAATCAAAGCTGTTGATTTCCCCGCGTGGGTGAATGATGATGTATTTGGTAAAATGCTCGTCGGCGGTGAACCCGTCGCCGTAATTAACGGATCCGTCGGCTTTCTTCTGCTTCACCAACACATTGGAATAGATGGTCTTGGTGCGCTGGTCCCAATTGATTTCCTCCGTTTCCAATGTGTCGCCTTGTATCACATCGCAGATGACAACATTTTTGGAGGCCTTATAAATAGCGTTGTTGATAGCACAGGCATATCCGGCAGTGAGGATGGCCTGCTTCCGACCCATCTCGTTGAACGAGATGATGGTAACGCCTTTCGGACAGTCCATATAGGTGGAGTCCCCCGAATAGCTGTTCATCAGCGGGGCTTTGACGATGAAGCTGGTTCTTCCCGAATCGCTGGTGGTGATTACCATGTTCTCCGCCGACTCGTCGGGGAAGCGGCCGTTGTATTCCAGCAACTGTTTCTCCTTGGACGAAGAACTGCAACCAACAAAAAACATCATAAGGCATAAAGCCGTTATGATGTTTTTTGTGATTGGACTTGTTTGTCGGGAAAGAGACCAAGCCGTCATATCTGATTATCTGACAGTGGTGTTTTCCTGAATCCAGCAACCAACATGGTAAGAAGAACCTGCGTTGAGACCGCGTTTGAAGAGTTCTTCCTTGCTCGGGAATCTCAGCTTGGCGCGTTGCTGGTTGGCCTTTTCAGCGCAACTCGGGTCAACGGCAGCGGCTCTGGCGTATTTGTCGGCAGCGGCCCATGCGCAGGCGGCCGGGATTTCCTCACCACCGCATCTTCCGTAAGAATTGGCATAAAGGTCGCCAATCAGGATATAAGCTTTGCCCATGTTGGGTTGTGCCTTGAGGGCAGCCAGAGCGGCGGAACGGGCCTCGGCGTAAGAGTTTTTCAGCTGATAGGCCAGGGCAAGCATGTAGTTGGCATCGCCTTTCTGCTCGTTGGTTTCGCTCAGTCTCACAGCTTCCGTGAAGTAGTTGATGGCAGCATCCAATTCGGCCGGGTCTTTTTCTTTCGTGAAACTTCTCAAAGAGAGGTTACCCATCCAGTAGGCGGAACTGCGGTTCGGGTTGGACTTGTGCAGGATTTCCAAAGCTTCCTTGAAGACAGGGCTGGTAACGCATTCGCCATTGTTGCTCTTCGACATGGTGATGACGATCTTGTTGACAGCGGAAAGGTCATCTTTGATTTGCGGCAATTTCTTACCGTAAACATCTTCCAGCACCTGGCAGGAAGCATACGGCGTGATGGACTTTTCAATCTTGCTCAACGATTTCCTGTAGTTCACGATGTATTTCATCTGACGGGCCGTGTCTTTGCCCAAAGCCTTGGTCTGACGATCGTAGTTGACACCGTCCAGCTGGCCTTTGTTGTAGAGTTCCGTAAGACTGTCGATTTCTGCGACGGCCTTCTCGTACTGCACTTGGGCGTTGTCGATGGAGATACCCAGATAGTCGGTGGCACGACCGTATGATTCAATCACGATGGAGGTGTCCTTGGTGGCCTTGGTCACCTGCTCGGCCAAGCGGAAATAGGCATCCCAGATGGCGGGTTGCGTCTTTTCCTTTTCCAATTCAACTGATTGGATGAACAGGTTCAGGTTCTCTTGGATGAGATTGAAATCTTTGGATAATTGTTTTCCTCTGTATTTCAATGTGTTGTATGCCTTGAATCCCATGCAGTAACCTTTGCTGAACTTGTTCGGGAAGTAGTTGTTCCGCGTGTCAAACGTGGCCAACAGGTCATCGATCAGCTGCTCTTTCTTCAAGGAGTCTTTTTCGTTCTTGATAAGAGCATCGAAAAGCGTTTGGGCGTTGGTGAAAATGCCGTCCCATGCGCAAGGGCATTTTTGAACGATATACTGCCAGGCCTCGTAGGCATCGGTGTAGTTTTTAGCCTTGTAAAACATGTTGAAATTAGTCATCTGTTCCAGACATTTCAACGAGTCTTCTTCCGTAGCACCGTATTTGTACGGGCATTGGGCAAACAAGGAAGTGCTGGCTAAAAGCAAAAATGCGGCTACAATTAATTTTTTCATCTCTTTATGTTTTAAAATAGGTTTATATTCAGTTTGTTTTTGTCTTTTAATCCATTTTCAACCGTTGGTACCATCTCTCCTGCAAGGTGAAGTTCAAGGTGCATCTGAAGTAGTTCTGCCGAATCAAGTTGTTGACCAAAGTTCCCATCTTTCCGTATTCTAATGCAATATTGATAGATGAATGTGTATTGAAGGTGGTCAGGGGGAATCCAACGCCGAGAGAGACTGCAAATTCGGTGACAGGTTTATTGCGTATCATAAAAATACCGGTGGAATACTTGGCACCCAAGCGGAACGACATCCGCTGTACGAATTTGGTGGACTGGGCGTTGGGCACATATTGGACCCCCACGGAGGATATGATGGCGTTTTTGGTGGAGTCGCCACGACCCATCAGGCTGTATTTGGCCCAATTCTGCCAAGTCACATCGGCGGCCACGGTCAGCTTGTCCTTATAAGTATAGGAAAGTCCGCCGCCGATGGCCTGCGGGAGGACAAGTCTGCCCCCCTTATGCTCGTCCAAAAGGAGTGTGTCGTACGTGGTGGTAGTGCTGTAATCGCCTGTGTAATAGTTGATAAACGTCTTTTCCTTGGCCCAGATATAAGCGGAGTTGCTATAAGTGGCACCCAAGCCAAGGGTGTGGTTGTCCTTTATTTTCACCAGATATTGCAAGCCTCCGGAAAGATAAATGCCGTCAATATTGTAAGAATGGAGTATATATGTGTTGAAGTAGTTGCTGCCATCGAAAGAGGTGTTACTGGAATAGTAGAGCGAGCCGAACATATAGGAGGCGTTCAAGCCAATGGAGAGGCCTTTGCAGATGCGGAATGCATTGCCCCAATAGAGTTGATTGAGGCCGCCCTTGCCCGTGTAGTTGTAGGAAACTCCGCCCACGTCCTCGAGGGTCTGCTTGTCGGCAATGTCGTATCCTACGGTGCTGTAGGGCACAATGCCGACAGATGTCCGCCAATGTTTGGTTACCGGCAGTCCGATGGTGAGGTAGCCGGCTTTGGCGAATGAGTTCTTCTGGGTGAGGTTTCCCTGCCGGATATTGGACACATACAGGGAAGCTGCGGCGTCGGCTACAAACGAGAGCGAGTCGAAAGCGGCGTATGAGGCGGGGTTCCTGAAATTGATGCGGTAGGGGTTCTGCATGGCGTAGGAAACACCGCCCATGCCATCCAGATGGCCATTGGAGGTTGTGTTCAGCAATCCCACCCCGAAGCTCGAATAGGGCATACTGATTTCGTTTTGCGCCCGAAGAACGGAGGCAATGCCCAGCAGAAGCAAGATCGTAAATATGAACCTATTGTGTTTCAGAAACATTTAAAATCAAGGTTTTAAACAAACCCAAAAGAACTAAATTTGGGGCGGCAAATATACGATTTTTTATCATTCCCGAAAGCATTGGAGCATCACCACCTGTCAGGAGTGTGATTAAGTCGGGATATTGGGTCTGATACTGATGAATGAAGCCTTCGATTTCAAACAGGAACCCGTTGACCGTGCCGGAAAGGATGGACTCCTCGGTGGTTTGTCCCGTGATGGGCGTGGGCAGGATAGGTTCCACCAGCGGTAGCCGGGCGGTGAAGTGCGGCAGGGCGGCGCAGCGCATCCGCAAACCCGGGGAGATGCTGCCGCCCCGGTATTCGTTGTCGCGACTGACGAAATCCGTCACCAGACAGGTGCCGGCTTGGATGACAAGAACGGAAGTGTTGTTGTACAATGAGTTGGCTCCGATGGCGGCGGCAATACGGTCGGTGCCGAGAGTTTCGGGCGTATGGTATCCAATAGTCAGAGGCAATCTCAGGCGGGTAGAGAATGTAAGGGTGTTCACTTGGCCAGCGAGCCATTCTGAGAGTTGCGGATGTGGGTTCCCCACGGAGGAGAGGATGGCGGCCTGTACCGCATGACGGGCAAGCAAGGGCTGCAGCTCCTCGGGAGAAAGCAGCGTACTTTGGTATAATTCCACAACCTCGCCGTGTTTGTTGAAGATGGCGGCTTTCTGCCGTGTGTTGCCTATGTCAATTACTAAAAACATGTGTCAATAACGGAATAATGAGCGTTTTAGTATATCAGAAAAGAGTGGGTTCCCAATGAGTTTTTCCGTCGGTCCGAATGAAAGCGCGGGCCTCCTGGTTGAGGAATTTGATTTTCCGGTTGATGCCCCAGCGGTAACCGCCCAGATTGCCGTTGGAACAGATGACGCGGTGGCAGGGGACGATGTACATCACGGGGTTGCTACCGACAGCCCCACCCACAGGCCTTGCCGCCTTGGGCATCCCGATGCGGCGGGCGATGTTCAAATACGTGGTGACCAAGCCAGAAGGAATCGTCAGAAGATCGCGCCAGACGGCCAATTGGAATCCGGTGCCCCAAAGGTGCAGGTCCAAATGTCCCGCCTTTTCGGGTTTCCGTTTCAGCATCCAGACCGCCTTACGGTGAAACTCCACCTGCCGGCATCGGAACTGGGCGTGCGGGAAATGCCGTTTCAACTGCTCGATAGGCTCCCAACGCATCTCGCCGGGCATGAGGTAGCAGATGCCCTTGGAGGTGGAGGCAATCAGGTATCGATGGGAGGCAACATTGATCAGACAATAGTTGATGGTCAGCCGCTTCTCCTTGCCGGAAAATTCGCCCTTGGTCATCGGAATTATCCGGATGGGACAGGATGTGTTTTGTTCCATAACAATGTGAAATAGAATGCAAAAATAATAAAAAATGTGATTTTGCGCTTTTTTTGTATTTTTGCCCTCCAATTGTAAAATATTGAAAGTATGAAAAAATTAGGTCGACTGTTACTTTTACTATTTGTTTTACAGGTAGTTATCTTATCAAACAATATTCTTTCCGCCCAAAAACTGAAGCCTTCGGAAGTGCCTGCGGATGTGACGCAAACGTTGGAATTCCAATATCCGTACGTCAAAGTGACAGGTTGGGTAAAAGATGGCGGTAATTATGTGGCCAACATCAAAGATGAAGGATCTGCGGGGAAAGTCTATATTTCTTCCAATGGTACTTGGCTGCGCACCACCTTCAATGTGCCACAATCCGAACTTCCCACTACCATTTGGGATTATGTGAAGACCAATTATCCCGACTTCATCATTGCTGTTTCCTGTTTGGAGGAAAAGGAGAATGAGAAGACGCGTTATTATCTGGAAGTGAAACCGGACGGTGTGGGACAGCAGGCATCTGTGCTGACGTTCAGCACAACGGGCAAGAATGAGCTGATATCGCGTAAGGATCCGGATAATTTCAAAGACCCGTTGGCTCCTGCGGAGAAACCCGCTCCGAAGCCTGTTGCCGCCAAGGAGAAAGACACCAAGCCGGCTCCCGCCAGCACTGCTTCCACAAAACCTGCTACTCCTGCCAAGCCTGCCCAGACCAAGCCGGCTACGCCATCGAAACCGGTTGCAGAAAAACCCGCTCCGAAACCCGAAAACAAAAAGCCGGAGGCCAAACCCGAACCCAAACCAAAGCCGGTAGCCGCCAAGACAGAAGAGCCTAAGCCCCAAAAAGAGGCCAAACCTGAAAAGCCCAAAAAAGAGAAACCAGAACCGGTTATCACAGACGAACATGGCAATGTGGCCCTCAAACCCAATGTTGTACCTGAGCTTGTGAAGAAGTCGCTGGCGAAGAAAATCATGCACCCCGAGGAACTGAACTGGTACCTTATTGACAGCATGTATGTGGCCAAGTGCCTGAACACCGGCAAGAAAACGGCCTGCTACATCACCCCGCAGGGTATGTGGGAGAAAACCCTAACGGCCCTTACTGAAGAATCAGTGACAGGCCCGATGCTGAAACATCTGAACGACTACTACAAAGGATGGAAATTCAAGTCGGCCATGAAAGAGCAGCGCGCCGACAAGAACGACAAGACGATGGTGGAGTTTTATGAGAAGGCCAATTACAAGTCCAAGCTGGTGACCACTGCCCTGTTTGACAAAACCGGCAAGCTTATCCGCACTATCGATCCCGACTACGAATTGGGTGGAGGCAAAGCTGGTGGCAATGGCGAGGATGAAGATCTGATCAAGTACTATGAAAAGATGAACATGAGTTTGGAGAGCGACGATGCACACAGTGTGCCCGAAAATGTGGTGGCGGTGTTCAAACTCAAATATCCCAAGGTGGCCAATGTGGAATGGAAAGAGGACGATAATATGAACTATCAGGCTGTTTATTACAGCGCGAGAGGAAAAGAGATATGCGTCATCAACAGTTATGGCGAGATTGTGGAGACGATGGTGATGGGTAAGTTGGACAACCTTTCCACTACGATTCAGGACAACATCAAGAAGGACCATAAGGGATTCAAGGTGGTGGAATATTACTCCGTAAAGAAAATTGCCGAAAAACTGAATTTATACAAAGTGTTGATTCAGAATAAGAAAACCGGTGAAGAGGATGTCTTGTGGTTCAACCTGTCGGGGAAACCGGTAGAATACTAAGTAAGCCAAACCAAAACCATTAACCAACCCATGCAATACAACGAGATCAAACTCACGATCACGCCAGCCGATCCGTGGAAGGATATTTTCACCTCCATGATGGCCGATGCCGGCTGTGACAGTTTTATGGACGGGGAGAGCGACAATGAGCTTCTCTGTTATATACCAGTGAAAGATTACGATGAGGCGGTCATCCGCAGCATTGTGGAAGAGCACGGCTTCGACGGCGTGCAGGTGACCTGTGCGGTGCAGGCTATGCCTGACAAGGATTGGAACGCCGAATGGGAGGCGAATTACACCCCGGTGCTGATTGACGACCGTTGCTATATTCGCGCCCCGTTCCACCCCGCCATGCCGGAGAGCGAATACGAAATCATCATCGAGCCCAAAATGTCGTTCGGAACGGCACACCACGCCACCACCTTCCAGATGGCACAGTACGTGATGGAGACCGACGTGGAGGGCAAGTCCCTCTTGGATATGGGCTCGGGGACGGGTGTGCTGGCCATTCTGGCCCGTATGAGGGGCGCGTCGCCGGTGACCGCCATCGACAATGACGAGTGGGCATACCGGAATGCATTAGAAAATGTGGAGCACAATCATTGTACGGACATCAAAGTGTTTTTGGGCGATGCATCTTTGCTTGGCACCGAAAACTACGACATCATTTTGGCCAATATCAACCGGAATATCCTGCTGAACGACATTCCCACATACGTGAAATGCCTGAATCCGAAAGGATTGTTGTTTATGAGTGGCTTTTATGACGGTAACGATTTGGAAGCCATCCGGAAATGTTGCGCCGCAAACGGCATGGAATATGTCTCCCACAAAGTGAAAGACCAATGGGTGGCGGTCAAATTCATTAAAGCATAAGTATGAAAAAATTAGCGCTGTTATTCGTGCTGTTGTGCCCGGTTTTATGGAGTCAGGCGCAGCGTTTCACCTCTTTTTCCACGAATCCCGAACAGACGGTGGAGGAGATGAAAACCTTTTTCTCTTCCGTACCCAAAGAGCGTCAGAAGGAGGCCTCCGCCCTGTTGGATGAGTTCACCCTTTTCTGGACCACCTCAGTGGATTATGAGACCCAGGAGGCTTTCATTGAGGCGGCCAACAAGATGGTGAAGAAGAAAATGCGTCCCATTCCGCACTTCCAGGCTCTCATCCATGCTTATTCGGCGTTTGTGCACAGCGATTTTGCCACTGAAACGGAAACGTGGAACAAGATCGTGGATTATCATGCCACGCACAATGTGACGCAGTTTCAAACGAAAATGCAGCTGTATGTGCTGTTCTTTAAGGATAATGTATTAAACAAAGAGGATAATGTACGGTGGGTGTCGCAAGGATGGCCGGAAGCCATCGGTTTTGACAAGGAACCGTACGTGGACTTCAAAGATGTGGATTTAGTGGGCTATTCCAACAAAGACAGTCTGATCATCCAGAATGTTTCCGGTCGATATTTCCCAGGCACCTTGAAATTCCAGGCACGTGGTGGCAAGACCTATTGGGAGCGTGCCGGCCTTGGAGAGGATGTGTATGCCGAATATGGTCAGTACACCATTGATTTGCGCTTCCCGCACGTGACGGTGGAGCATGCGCTATTCCATTACCCACAGCTCTTCTCAACCCCCATTCGGGGACGGGTGGAAGATAAGGCTATGTTGCCAGTTTCCGAAGAGAAGGCTGTTTATCCCCGTTTTTTAAGTGATGATAAAACCTTGACAATCAAAAATCTGTATAAGGATGTGGACTATCAGGGCGGTTTCGACCTGCGTGGCGCGTCCATCTATGGCACTACCACTGGCGATACGTTAGCCTATGTGACCATTTTCCGTGAAGGGAAACCGATTATCAGCGCCTCCTCTCACAGCTTCCTTATCAAGCCCACCAACCTCCTGTCGGAAGATGCCAAGGTGAGCATCTACTTGGGCGAGGATTCCATTTACCATCCTGCTGCCAATTTCAAATATGATAATGAAAAAAAGAACCTGTTGATTTCCAGACCCAAACAGGGTGTGGGACGTTCGCCGTTTTTCGATTCTTATCATAAATTGGATATTACGGTTGAATCCGTGCAGTGGAACACGGAGGAGGCCCGCATCGAATTCAAGCCCATCGTGGGTAAGACCAGCGAGCAGCCTGCATTCTTCGAATCTCAAAACTATTTTGACAAATCGGTGATGCATGAGATTGAAGGCTACAACAATGTGAACCCGCTTTACACGCTCTGGCAGTTGTTCAACAGTGCCGGCTACGAGGATCTCACCATCGAGGATGTGATCCGTTGGTTCAACAAGCCGCCGTTGGACATCAAGGCCATGATGATTGACTTTGCCGCCAGGGGTTTTGTGGAGTACGACATCAACCAGAACCATATCCGTTATCGTAGCAAAATCGCCCGTTATCTGAACAATCAGGTGAAAAAGAAAGACTACGACTACATCAAATTGGAGTCCAAGACCCATTATGCCTCCATGGATTTGCTTACCAACGATTTGAAAATCACGGGATGTGACTTTTTCGTCTATAGCGATCCGCAGATTGTGAACGTTTATCCGAGTAACGAGGTGGTGACCGTCAAGAAGAACCGCGACATGACCTTCTCGGGTCGGGTGATTGGTGGATTGTTCGATTTCGTGGCCCACAACTGCTATTTTGACTATGACCGTTTCCAAGTGGATATGAAGGTCATTGACACGCTCATCATGTATGTGGAGGACAAAAACGGCCCGCAGGATATGTACGGCGACTACCAGTTGCGGCGCGTGCGCAGCGCCATCGAGGAGATCTCCGGTATCCTCTACATCGACGCGCCGGGCAATAAGAGCGGCATGACCGACTACCCCGAGTATCCTATCTTCGAGGCCCGCAAAGGCGGCAAGGTCTTCTATGACCAGCCTTACGTGCTGAACGGCGTTTACAATCGCGACCGCTTCTACTATGCGGTGAATCAGTTCAGGGTGGTGAATCTCGACAACTTCGAAATCGACTCTATGAAATTCACCGGCGCTCTCGTCTCCGGCGGCATCTTCCCCGACATTGCCGAGCCCTTGCAGGTACGTCCCGACTTCTCGTTAGGCTTCCGTCACAGGACCGCCGGACTGCCGATGTATGCCGGTCGTGGCAACTATCAGGGTCTGGTGGACTTGAGCAACCGTGGTCTGCGCGGGCGGGGCAACATCGACTACGTGACCTCGCACACCACATCCGACAGCATAGTCTTCTATCTGGATTCCACCAACGGAAGCGCCGACAAGCATATTGTGGATGAGCAGGTGGCCGGCACGGAATTCCCGCCTGCCTCTGTGAACGACGCCTATCTGCACTGGGAACCGTACAAAGACAGGATGTTCATCCACTCTGTTTCGGAACCAGTGGACATCTTCAAGGAGACCAAGTTGGCCGGCAACACGGAAATCACACCGCACGGCATGTACGGTGCCGGCACGCAGACCTTCGGACGGGCCGACATCACCTCCAAGCGATTCTCGTACAAACATCATGAGCTGCTGGCGGACACAGCCGACCTGCGAATCTACGATATCAGCAATGGCAATGACAACATTGCCTTCTCTACCGACAACTACCGCTCTCACATCGACTTCGAAACCCGCAAGGGTAATTTCAAAGCCAATGGCGAGGCTTCAGAGGTCTTCTTTGTGAAAAACGAGTTTAAGGCCAAAGCCCATGAGTTTGACTGGGATCCCATCGACTCCACCTTGTTACGTTTCAAGTGGGACGATCCTTACAAGGATGTGGATATCAACAACACGCCCTCGCGGGAGTTGGTGGACATGCGGAGCCAGGGCAACGAACTTTATGCCTCCGACCCATCCAAAGGCTTCCGTTTCACCGCGCTGAGTGCGGAATTTGATTTCACGAAAAATGTCATCTATGCTCATGGTGTACGCTATATCAATGTGGGCGATGCGGCGGTGATTCCCCACGACGGTGAGGTGGTCATCCGGAAGAAAGCCACCATCGACCTGCTGCAAAAATCGAGGATTCTTGCCGGTCGCGAAAACAAATACCATGAATTGTACGACTGCAACGTGCGTCTGCAGACAGCCACCAAGTTTTATGGCAACGGCTATTACGATTATGTGGATGAGAACAAACTGGTGCAGCAGCTTTATTTTGACACCGTATATTTTATGAAGGAGACCTTCGGTGAGGCGAAAATCCCTCGGGAGAAGGACTTCCAATTCAGCGACCAGTTTGGCTTTGACGGTCGGGCGGAGCTGCACAGCACGCAACCATTCCTTTCCTATTTCGGTGGCGTGGAAATCCGTACAGGCTGCGACACGCTCCGTCACGCACGCATGAAGATCCTGCAGCAGGTGGACCCCAACAACATCATGCTTCAGGTGCATGAGCGCACCAAGGACATGGACGAACGCAAGGTGGTGGTGGCCATCACCTCCTCCAACCAGACCGGACGCATCTATACGGCTTTTGGCGTGGCCAAGGACCAATTCAACGATGCTGAATACATCAACGTGTTCGGATATATCACTTACGACAAGGAAACGCATGAGTTCAAGGCGGCCTCCAAAGAGAAGCTGATGGATCCCACCGTGCCGGGTAATATCATCACTGTAAACAAGGACAACTGTGTGGCCACCGGTACCGGAAAAATTGACATGGGTACCAAATTGGGCCGTGTGGATTTTGTGACGAATGGTACTATTGTGAATTACATCACCGCCGACTCGGCAGAAATGCACCTCACCACCTCCATCGATTTCTTCTTCAATGAAGAGTCCATGAGGCTTATGAACAAGGCATTGGAAAACACCACCACCTTGGATTTTGTGGATGTCTCCAACGATGAGGCTTACGACCAAGCTTTGTACAACATATTAGGGAAGACGGAATACGAGCGCTATACCCGTAATGTGGCGTTGGGTAACCAGCGTCGTCTGCCTGAAAAATTGCAGGTCCGTTTCCTGTTTTCCAATATCGATTTCGAATGGGACAAGGACAAATCCACGTTCAAATCGCAAACTATTTTGCCTTTGATTATTTGTGGGTCCAAAACGGTATATAAGATGGTCCCTGGTCGTATCGTGATTGAAAAACGTGGTTCCCGCAACAAGTTGTATCTATACTTCGAGTTTGACGAGCAGTTCTACTATTTCCAATTCGACAACAATGTCGTGTCGGCTTTCTCTTCTGACAAGAACTTCAACGATGCCATCAAGAACACCAAGCCCAAGAACAAATCATTAGCTCCGGACAATACCAAAGGACTTCCGTCGTTCTCCTACAAGTTGGGCAACCGTGGATGGAAGAACAAATTTGTGAAGAATTATTTTACCAACATAGATAAAGAGGAAGAGGAAGACGAACCCGAAACCGAAACCAACGAATAACCTTTCCTTGTAGAGATGTGCCATGGCGCGTCTCTACATCTCATTTTTAAAACATAAACCTAAAAGAATACAACCCTATGTCTCATCCCATCCTCATAGCTGGACCTTGCGCCGCGGAGAGCGAGCAGCAGTTGAACAGGACTGCGACGCAGTTGTATGATGCGGTGCAGGCACGTGGGCGACGCTTGGACTTCTTCCGGGCTGGCGTTTGGAAGCCGCGCAGCCATCCCGACAGCTTCACCGGCTTGGGGGAGCAGGCACTTCCCTGGTTGGCGGAAATACACCGGCAGTTCGGATTTGACATCTGTGTGGAGGTGATGACGGCACAGCAGGTGGAATTGTGCGAAAAGCATGGCATCACCGCTTTTTGGGTGGGTGCGCGCACGGGCGTGAACCCCTTGGATGTGCAGAAGATTGCCGACGCGGTAAAAGGCAAGCCTTTCACGGTAATGGTGAAAAACCCGTTGGTGGCGGATTTCAAACTGTGGGTTGGCAATGTGGAACGCTTCCTGAATGCCGACATTGCCGCCGTGATGGCCATCCACCGGGGCTTCTCCGACCGCAATGAGAATGTGTATCGGAATGCTCCCTGCTGGGAGATTCCCGTGGAGCTGAAAATCCGCTATCCGGAATTGCCTATTCTCTGCGATCCCTCGCACCTCTGCGGCGATGTGCGCTATATCCCGCAGATGGCACAGCTGTCGCAGGTGTATGGCTTCAACGGACTGATGGTGGAGTGTCATTGCGATCCCACACACGCACTCAGTGATGCCGCGCAGCAGATGACACCCGCACAGTGGGGAGAAATGCTTGACGGAATCCAATTCACGACCAATGCACCCAACTTGGATCTGGTACGGCAGCGGGCCATTTTGGAAAACATTGATACCCAGCTTAGTGCTCTCTTGGAACAACGAATGCAGGTGGTGGACGATATTTCCAAGATAAAACAGGAAAACCATCTGCCGGTGGTCCAACCGATGCAGTGGCAAAAAGTGGTGGAACGCTATCGCAAACCCTCCCAAGATGAAGCCTATCAAGCATTTATACAGCGGTTCTTGGATCTTCTGCACCAGGCATCCATCTCCCGCCAACAACACGATTGATTCGACTATACCATATATTATTAATAACAAAAACATAATTCCTTGGCTACTAAACAATACAACGGTTGGATTCTGTTCCTCTATCTGCTTATCGCATTCTTATTCGGAGTGTCGGTAGCGGTGAACTTTTTACCTTCCAAAAAGCAGACATACGCACATCGTCAGCTAAGCAAGCTGGATGAGGTGTTGCATTATATTGATGCTTATTACGTGGATTCGGTGGATATGGATTCGGTGTATGACTTGGCCATCAGCACAGTGTTGCAAAGTCTGGATCCGCACTCCGCCTATTCCTCTTTTGAAGATAATAAAACCATGATGGAATCGCTGAACGGGGCGTTTGAAGGAGTGGGCATACAGTTCAACATCATGAACGACACGGTGATGGTGATAGCCACCATTTCGGGCGGACCTTCGGAGAAGGCGGGTGTGCGCGCCGGCGACCGCATCGTGAGTGTGGACGGAAAATCCATGATAAAAGCAACAAACGAACAGGTTTTTAAAATGTTGCGTGGCAAGAAGGGCACCAAGGTGAAGATGGGTATCCGGCGGCCCGGATTTTCAGAGACCTATACATACGAGGTGAAACGCGACGTAATTCCGACGTATACTGTAGATGTGGCGTATATGTTGGACAAGCAGACGGGATACATCCGGCTGAATGAGTTTGGAGCCACCACGACGGAAGAATTCCGGAAGGCCATTACCAAGCTGCAGCGCAGTGGGATGCGGCAGATGGTGCTGGACCTGCGTGGCAATGCGGGCGGGTTTCTGGACGCGGCCATCGGTGTGTGCGACGAGCTGCTTCCCAACCAGCAGCGCATCGTGTCGGTAGAGGGGTTGAAAGTGCGGCCCGAAATCTTCAAAGCCACCCGCAGGGGCAGTTTTGAACAAGGCGCGGTAGTGATCCTCATTGATGATTTCAGCGCCTCGGCCTCCGAGATTGTGGCAGGTGCCGTGCAGGACAACGACCGCGGCTATGTGGTGGGTCGCCGTTCCTTTGGCAAGGGGTTGGTGCAGAGACAATTCGACCTGTCCGACAAATCCACCATACGGCTTACCACAGCCCGTTATCATACGCCCAGTGGACGATGCATCCAGCGCGATTACCGCAAAGGCATCGAAGCCTACTATGAGGAACTTTATGAACGGTACTTGCGCGGCGAGATGGAAAATGCCGACAGTATTAAGATGGATAAAACATTGGAGTACAAGACTGTGGGTGGTCGTAGCGTGTATGGCGGCGGCGGTGTCATGCCTGACTATTTCGTGCCCCTTGACCGCGGCAACGCCTTGGACGGCTATTACCAGGTGGCCAACACCGCCGCCCTCAACCAGTATTCCTTCCATTATACGAACAGTCACAAAGAATCGTTGACGAAAGCTTATCCGAATGCCGCTTCTTTTGTGTCTAAAATGACCGTCACGGATGCGCAAATCAGCGAACTGCTGCGGTATTATCAAACCTTAAGCAAACAACAGGCTCCAACGCTCTCCACAGAATCCAGAAAGGAACTGAAAGTGTGGTTGAAGGCTCTTATCGGGCGCAACCTCTACGGCAACGATGCCTTCTATCCCGTTATCAACCAATCCGACAAGACCATAGCCAAGGCTTTGGAGGTGATAGGGGATGTGAAGACGGAATAAAAAAAAGGACGCGGAAACCGCGTCCTTTTTTTCAGTGAAATCATGAACTGTTATTTGTTCACTTGGAATTTCTTGTCACCGTTGACGAAGAAGTTCACAATCTGGTTGGCGGCGGCCAAACCGGCGTTGATGTTGGCCTCGGCGGTTTCGGCACCCTGTTTTTTCGGGGTGGCGAAGAAGCGTTTCTCAAACTTGCTGAACTCTTCCATGGCATCGGGAGCGATGTCGGTGCAGTATTTGAGGTCTTCGCGCTCAGCCATCAGGGCGATGAGTTCTTCCTCGTTGATGACTTCCTTGCGGGCGGTGTTGATCACGCAGCCGCCTTTCGGCATCAGACCTACCAGAGCCTTGTTGATGGACTTCTTAGTCTGGTCGTTGGCCGGGATGTGCAGGGAAATGTAATTGCAGTTCTTGTACATCTCTTCGAGGGTAGCCGGAACGACAACGCCTTCGGCTTCCATCTTCTCTTTCGGCACAAACGGGTCGAAGGCCCAGACTTCCATACCGAGGGCGCGGGCCTTTTCAGCCACGAGGCGACCCACGTTGCCGTAAGCCTGGATACCGACTTTCTTGCCCTTCAGCTCGGCGCCGGTGCCGGGTTTGAAAGTGTTGCGGGCCATGTAGATCATCATGCCGAGGGCGAGTTCGGCCACGGCGTTGGAGTTTTGGCCGGGGGTGTTCATCGCCACGATGTTGTTGGCGGTGCAGGCGGCAAGGTCGAGGTTGTCGAAGCCGGCGCCGGCGCGCACGACCACCTTGAGATTCTTGGCGGCATCAATCACTTGGGCCGTCACTTTGTCGGAGCGGACGATCATAGCGTCCACGTCGGCGACAGCGGCGTAGAGTTCTTCGGGAGTCTCGTATTTCTCCAGCAGAACTAATTCATAACCCGCTTTTTCCACGATAGCGCGAATGCCATCGACAGCGGCTTTTGCAAAAGGTTTTTGGGTTGCAACTAATACTTTCATTATTCTGATTATTAAATTGTTAAATCATTAAGATATTAAATTATTTTTTGCCTTTTTCTATTTCGAGATTGTTTTTTGCTGTTTTTAAACTTTTTGTGAGCATATTAATAATGAAATTCAATTCTTTTATCAATTCATCATACTCTTCCAAAGTTATTAAACCGCTATCCTTCAACAATCTTAACCAGTAATTTGATTCCCTTGCTTCTTTCAGTGATATATGAAATTTCGCAATGAAGTCATTAGTTGACTGTGCTCCAGATGCCTCTTCTATATTGGCTCCTATTGATGTTCCGGATTTGGCAAGTTGCTTTGAAATGATATATTCCTTTTCTTCAATCTGCAATTTTCTGCATAAAAGAATGATTTTTAGAGCAAATTGATAAGAATTATCCTTCAAAGCATCCTTCTTGCCATCTTCAGACATTATAGTTTAATATTTAATAATTTAATATCTTAGTAAATACTATTTATTTGCCTTCTCAAACTCTTGCATACAAGCGACGAGAGCTTCGACATCTTCCACAGTACAGGCGTTGTAGAGGGAGGCGCGGAAACCGCCCACGGAACGGTGACCCTTGATGCCGATCATGCCGCGCTCTTTGGCGAAAGCCATGAAAGCATCCTGCTTGTCTTCGTAACCGGGAGCCATCACCCAGCAATGGTTCATGATGGAACGGTCGGCTTTGTCGGCCACGGTGCCCACGAACATGCTGTTGCGGTCGATTTCTTCGTACAGGAGGTTGGATTTCTTCATGTTGATTTTGTTCATTTCCTCAACGCCGCCGATGGTGTTCTTCAGCCAGGTGAGGGTTTCATGCATCACGAAGATGGGCAGCACAGGAGGTGTGTTGAACATGGAGATGTTCTTGGCTTCCTCTGCGGCGTGCGTGCGGTAGTCCACCATGGTGGGCAGCGGGTTCATGTAAGCGCGGTCGCCGATCTGGCCGAGGATGTCCTTGCGTACAATGACAAAGGTAACGCCGGCAGGACCCACGTTCTTCTGCGCACCACCGTAGATGAGACCGTATTTGGTCACGTCAACGGGACGGCTCATGATATCGGAACTCATGTCGGCCACGAGCATCACATTGTTGCACTCTTCAGCGGTGAAGTCTTTGCGGATCTCGGTACCATAGATGGTGTTGTTGGTTGTGATGTGGAAATAGTCGGCATCAGCGGGAACGGTCCATCCTTTCGGGATGTAGTTGTAAGTCTTGTCTTCGGAAGAGGCGATGATCTCCGTTTTACCGAAATTCTTGGCTTCTTTGGCGGCTTTCTTAGCCCAAACGCCGGTCTGCAGATAGGCGGCTTTGGTCTTCATCAGGTTGGCAGGCACCATGAAGAACTGGGTGCTGGCACCACCACCGAGGAAGAGCACCTCGTAATTGTCGGGGATGTTGAGCAGGTCGCGCCACAGTTGGCGGGTCTCAGCCATAACACGCTCCCAACCCGGAGTACGATGGGAGATTTCCATCAGACCTACACCGGTGTTGTCAAAATTGCGGATGGCGTTGATTGTGGATTCAACGGCTTCTTTCGGAAGGACGCACGGTCCCGCATTAAAATTATGCACTTCTTTCATAATTAATTGGTTATGTGTTTTTTATAATAAAATGATTGATTTTTTTTTCTTCGGCAAAGATACAAAATATATCAGATAAAACAATCTTTCCAAATAAGAGTTATTTTATTGATATAAAGACTGTTAATAAAATATGACACAAAATCGGTCCAAAAGGGGAAGAGCGTTGTCGGCTTATTTTTCGTGACAAATGACGAAAGGATAATAGAGCACGCCATGCGAGGGATAGTACACACCTTCCGTATCACTAAGGTTGAGCGTGAAGCAGTCTGTGGTGATGGTGGTGTCGAAGGGCGTGTTGGGCACGGGGAATCCCATCGCCTCGTATCGGGCCGTGTCAATAATCTCATAGCTTCCGCCCGACATACAGGAGCAGTTGTGTTTCTTTTGGCAATTGGCGAACAAAACCACCATGACACAAACCAGCAGCAAAGCGTAGAATTTTTTGATGTTATTCATAATCAAACTGTTAAAATTTTCGGCAGCAAAAATACGACTTTTTCGGTTAACAAATACTGGGAGTTGCTATTGGCCATTAGCCGTTGGCCGTTGGCTTTTGGGATTTGATATTGGCTATTAGCTATTGGCCGTTGGCTGTTAGCTTTTGTGTTAATGCCTGAATAAGGTTGACCGTTTGTCACTATTCACTGATCACTGGTCTTAGTTCCTTAACTCCTTAACTCCCTATATCCTCTAAACTCTAATCTATCAACTCTAATCTTTCACCTCACCAACGTCACGGTGGTGCGCACGGTTTCCTCAAAGCCGTCGGGGCCCGAGTAGCGTATCTCCACCACATACAGTCCCGTGGGCGCGCCCGATCCGTCCCAGCCCTCGTTGGGGTCGCGCGTCACGAACAGGATTGCGCCCCAGCGGTCAAAAACGATCATCCGGAAGTCTTTCACCTGCTCGGGGTGTTCGAACACCGGCAGCAGGCGGTCGTTGAGGCCGTCGCCGTCGGGGGTGAACGCCGTGGGCATACGGAACTCCGGTTCGCAGTCGCCGTAACTGACGTAGATTCGGTCGCCGTGGCTGAAGCAGGCGTTTTGCACGTTCACGCTGTACTCGCCCGCGTGGCGCACCACGTAGTCGGGCTGCGCGCTCCCGTCCTGCCAGCGGTACTGCGCGCCCGGCACGTAGGCCGACAGCCGCAGTTCCTCGCCCGTGCACAGGGTCGTGTCGTTGCCCAGCTCTATGTCGAAGTCCTCCAGATACTCCACCGCTATGGTGTCGCTCACGCCCGTGCAGTGGTCGGTGACCACCACCCAGTAGGTGCCGTCCTGATATACGGTGTAGGTGCGGTTGGTGGAGCCGTCGTGCCAGAGATAGGAGGCTGGGTGCGGCTGTCCCGCGTCCAGGATGAGCGTGGCCATGGAGCAGAGCGCGGTGTCCGCGCCGAAGTCCACCGCCGACTGCGGGAACAGGTCCACGAGCACGCTGTCGGAGTGGGCCGTGCATCCGCGGTTGGTTACCGTCACGGAGTAGAAGCCCGCCGAATCGATGGTGATGGAGGGTGTGGCGGCGCCGTTGCTCCAGCGGTAGAGGATGGCGTTCTCGTCCCATACGGAGAGCTGTGTGCCGCGGCAGAGGGTGGTGTCGGCGTGCAGGGGCAGCACCGGCGGCGGCAGCACGCGCACGAAGGTCGTGGTGGTGTCCGGGCAGTTGGGGTTTCCGTAGAGGATGAGGCGCGCCACCCGCAGGCCCGTGTCCAAGAGCGGCACCGCCACAACGGGCATATCGGGGTAGTCCGTGCCGTCCAGGGTCCAGAGGCAGGGGATGGAGTCCCACTGCGTGTTGGCATCCAGGAGCAGCGTGTCGCCCACGCACCTGTAGACCGTGGCCGAATCGTGCGGCGAGAGGTTGTTGTGTGCGAAATCGAGGTCCTCGTAGGCTTCGCCGGAGGAGGAGAGCAGGACACCCGTCACGTCGATCTTGGAGGGGTCCGACGGGCGTGCGTGGTAGGCAATCTCGTCCAGGTCGGCGTGAAAGCCGTGGGGGTTCTCTATTTTGAAATAAGGCGGAATGTCTTGGTTGTAGTAGGCGAAC
>JAEEQE010000012.1 GCA_016285145.1 Bacteroidales bacterium
CTTTGCGGAGATTCCTGCTTGCCCTGTGTGAGGGCGACCGGATGGAGGCGGAGGACATCGCACAGGAGGCGATGGTGAAGGCGTACATCGCGATGGAGCGGTTCGTGGAGCGGGCCAAGTTCGCCACATGGCTGTTCAAGATCGCCTACAACACCTTCCTCGACCACCAGCGGTCGGGATGGAACCGCCGCACGGACTTGGACGCGGCGGAGCAGATGCCGGGCGGTCCGGGTGCCGACGACGCCTTCCAATACCAGGAATTGTACGAGGCTATCGGCACGCTGCCGCTGAAGGAGAAGAGCGCCATCCTGCTGTTCTACGTCAGCGGCTACTCGGTGAAGGAGATCGCGAAAATCACGGGAGGTTCCCAATTGGCTGTGAAGCAGCAGCTTTCAAGGGGGAGAGTTAAACTTAGACAAATTTTGGAACGATGAAAGAGAAAACCACCATAGAAGACCTTTTTGCCCAGTACCAGCCGGACATGGGCGACCGTAACGAATATATGACGCAGCTTTCCAAGAAGTTAGAGGCGGCGGAATATGCGAAACGGTATCGTGAGGCGCAGACGAGACGTTACCGCCGGATGATGGTGGCCGTGTTCATTTCGGGCATCGTCACGGGCGCCATCGGCATCGTGCTCGTGCTGTTGCACCCGCAATGGCTGTTACCAACGCAGACCGCCTCCGTCGAGGTGTCCTTCCCCGCATTCTCGCTGCTCCCGAAAGTACTGCTGCTGCTGGCAATATGCTTTGTGAGCTGGTGTATCACGGGGTTGGTGCGGAAGATCTGTGACCAAAGTGAGGTGTCGGTGCGGTGAAAACAAGTTTTATTCGCCGCATTTTTTGCGGAGAACAAGGAGTCCTCATCAAATTTGTAACGGCCTCAACTTCTCGTGCCAAAGGCACGTCATATTAGTAACCCCATACTAAGGCCGACAGGCCGCAGTGTGGGGTTGGCTGACGCGACTCAAAGTTGCGTGCAGGATGCACGCTACTATACAATGACAGTAGCGTGTTTTCAACACGCTGATGGTCGCAGATGACCGTCTCGCCCCACACTGCGCTCCACTTCGTTATGCTTATGTGGGGTTATTAAAATTTCGTGCTTTCAGCACGAGGCCGTTGAACGAGCCTACCCTATATGAGCCAAATCTTATTCCCGATCCGATCAATGTAAACATACTCGCCATTGAGCTTCACTTGAGCCACACCTCCTTGGAACACATCCGCATAATCGTATTCTAACGGAATGACAACATTCCCTTTATTGTCAATGTAACCCCACTTTTCACCAATCTCAACCGGGGCCAAGCCTTCCCGGAACTCCTGAATATGGTCAAACTTCGGTTTTACAACCATATTGCCGGTTCTGTCAATAAAACCAAACTTGCCACCTGACATCACGCCGCATAAATCCTCATAAAAACAATCCATATCCTCATATTGCGGCTTGATCGTTTCATGGCCATCGGCATCAACACACCCATGCAAACCGTCTTTCTCCACATACCAGAAACCCGCAAAAAAGTAATAGCTGACCGAATCGTATATGGGTTTCACTACCATATCACCGTTTCGGTTTATAAAACCTATTTTGCCGTCAATATGGACAGGATGAACGTTGGGGTTGAATAGTTGGGGGACATTTGAGTTCGTTTTAATGTTTAATCTTTACATTGTTTGCGGCGAAAAGGGGCACGAATTGTACTCCGGTTGGAAATCCAAAGCAGATTTATACAATTATATCAACCCTTTTTCCTTTAATTTGCGAATCATTTCCTGTTCCTCAGGAGTAGGCATAGGTGTTGACATCGTTACAGATTTGCTATAGTTGTCATTCCACTCTGACAACAGGCTTATTATCTCTTCAGAGATGACACCATCACGATGTTGAATATTACCGATCGTCCAATCATCAGAGATACTTGTAACCAACACCCTGGTCACTTCGACTGAAGATTTTTTGTACTCTGCTTGCTTTTTAGCGAAATAGCCATTACTAGCCACAATATTCAGAACTTTCTCAAATGGTGTTTTATTACCAATGTGCTCAACCATGTCGTTGACAAGAGAATCCTCTATACCCGGGAAAAACGATGATTGCCATTTACGGGGTAAAATGTGTTCAATTTGCCATTCAGGCGGAAGCAATTCTTGCTGATGGTTATATGCGAAAATTTTCAAAAGCATTCTGACGATGTTGCGGTGCGGACTTTTAATTCGTTCACCTATGACGGAAGTGTCTATCGGTCTAAAAGCAAACTTCGGATGAGAATCTTTTATGATTTCCACATTCAGTTTCAGAATATCACCTTTCACGAAATTGATGGTAGGGTAAAGGATAAAGCGTGACAGCAATTCTCCAATAAGCTTATTGAGGAACAAGAGAAATTCATTTTCAAAATTGGGATCCTCCCAATGTGAAAGATAATAAGTGATGACGGGATATTTCCAAAATTCATTCGGATATGAAACTAATGTGTCCAATGCTTTTCGAATTTCAACATTGTTGTCCCAAACTTCCTCAGGAATATCGTGATTTGTGTTAATTACTTTCCATAAATTCAGAATCTTGTTCAATCTCTCCATCAAAGTTTCCTCATAAAGTCTTTCGGCCTTCCCTGCCAAAAAATATTTCCGAACACCTTGAACAGTTGAATCAATATTGCCATCGCAAGCACGCAAATAGAACATATAGTAGTAGAAAAGTCGCTGAATGCTCTCATTTGCTTCTGTCGCTTCCCTCTCCAACCGTTTCCATTTAGCTATAAAATCATCTTTTTCATCCTTTTCCTTAAAATGATTGTATATTTTGGCCTTGAAGATATCGGCATCGGTCAGTTGTAAACCTCTATTATTGAGTGTAGAAAAAATCGTCAATGCTGTATCTTGGCTATCTGCACCAATAGGGAGCAAAATGGCCTGATTGAGAATAGCATAGATAAAATCATATATCTGCAGTGGAGATTCCGCACAGTGGTTATCGTAAAGCTTCTGGAAAAGCAAGTAGTTCTTTGAGTAGTTGTCATCTGCCTTGACTTCGGCAATGCCGGTTCTAAGAATTTCGCGCAAAATCATATTACCATCATTATCTACCACTTTAGATGTAAGAAGAATGTCGGAAAAGTCTACTTTTCCCGTAAGGTTGTCTGTCCTCCAAATAGCAGGTTCTATTTGCTTGATAAAATTTTGAGCGGCCTCCGTATTTGAATCATCGCCCTGAACAAGTTTGGTGTATATAGCTCTCAACAATAGAAACAGTGATGTGATGCGTTGCTGACCATCAATGATTTCCTGCTCTCCTTGTTCATTTTCAAACGACACAATACTTCCTAAAAAGTACGAACCGTTCCTTTTCAAGCCACCAATTGTGGTCGCGAACTCCCAAATGTCTTCAAAAAGAGTTTCTATTTGCTCATCTGTCCATGCGTAGGGACGCTGATATTCGGGAATCACAAAAGGTTTTGTTCTACCTGTCTTTAGTAAATCTTGAACATTCTGCTTGTTGACGCTAATTGTTGTGGCCATATCGTTACAATTTAATTCGCAAAAATACATTTTTTTCAAAACACGAAAACCCGCGATTATTCGAAGCTTGCTCCGCCGCGTCTTTATTTCAGCCACCACACCACATTTACATTGTCGCTGACCACCAGGTCGTCGGGGGTGATGTCGAGACTGTCAACCGTGCTGGCTTTAGCTTCATCAGCGCAGCGAATCTCACGAGCCTGCGAATAAATATGCACCTCCATCTCGCCGTATTCGATCTCTTTCACCTCCCCTAATTCGCGTCCTGCCGCCTTGGCCATAATTTCCGCTTTGTCGCGGGCGTCGGTTACCGCACGCTCCAACATCTTCAGTTGCGTCGGGCGCGGATCCTTCTGCGTGTAGCCAATATTGATTTGCGCATTCGCAATGAATTTTCCAACTCCACGCACAACATTGTTCACCAATACATTATCCATCCCGAGGTCAACCTTGATCCTTTGGACGAGATTATATCCCTCTTTCTTCGAACCCACATAATTTCCTTCTTCGTAGATGCTCTCTCTGTGTTCAGAGATATCCATTCGGATCGTTTTCGCCAATTTGCCCGATAGATGGTTGTATTCCAATATCTTAACCATCCAGGAGCTGTTCTCCTTGGCGCAGGCGTAGGCCTCGTCATAGTTTTTTAACACACGGTCAATACTAACTTCCAGCCGTGTCACATCGGGCACCACATGTATGCTTCCTGTGCCGACTACTTTTATGGTCGATTCACTCATTTTCTTCGATTTATTTGTGTTGAACGATTGTTAGCTTTTTCAATTTCGGCATCCGTTTCTTCCTTTTTCCGTATCCTCACCGTCAGTTGCACCTGCTCCTCCGGATGGGCTTCCGGGTTGATACGGTTGATGCGACACTCAAAGAGGTTGTCGTGGCCCATGTCGAAGAAGGGGGCGAGACTGCGGTTGTCGCCGCGGGGGATGTAGCCGAGGAGGAAGTCTTCGCCGTCGTTGTTGAAGATGACCTGCACGGCCTCGGGGTCGTAGCGGTTGTCGGCCTCACGCTCCAGGCGCAGCGGCATTCCAATGCGCAGACGATCCCACACCAGGTCTGCGTCGTGATACTTGCGACCCGCCAGATGGCAGTCCATGTAGAATTTGCTTTGTGCTTTCATAATCTTGTCGTTTTAAATTACGCGACAAAAATACAATCCCACTACGCCAAAAAGCGGACCAATGAAAGATGTTTTTTCAAAAAAATTATTCCTCCGCTGCTTCCAAGTGCATCCGTCTGATTTTCAATGCAATGTCTTCCGGCTCCAACACTTTCAGCCAACGGCCTCGGGAGAGAATTTGCGCCAGGAAGTCGCTGGTGGGGTGCAGTTTCACCTCGTAATCGACATAGTCATCGCAGACAGCCAACTCCTTTTGCGAGTGGTGCAGCGGCAGGTCGCGTAAGGCGTAACGCTCGTTTCCGAAGGCGCGCAGCACAATCCGCTGCTTCGGCTCGTTCCCGCCCTGCATAATGCCGTAATAGTTCGAGAAGTAGCTCTGCGCGTCAAAATCCTTGTCCAAAACGAACGTTCTGTCGGTCATCGCCATCTCCTGGACTCGGTCGAACGAGAGGGTGAGGAAGCCGCCGTCTTCCAGGCGTCCGAGCAGGTACCAGCGGCGGCGGAAAAGTTTGATGCAGTAGGGTTCTATCGTCCACTGACTCGATTCGGTCTTGCCGTATCGCTTGTAACAGACAAATAAACAACGATTTTCGCGCATCGCATCGACCACGGTCTGCAGGTGGTCGCTTTCGCTCGGGATGCTTTCAAGCAGGATGCGATCGTGCAGTCCACGGGCTTCGCTGACGATGTTGCTGACGGTGAGCGAGCCCAGCATCCATCGCTGCACGCTGTCCTCGCGGAGCATTTCGGTGTCATCGATGTAGTAGCGGTTCTCATTGTCGCATTCGATGATGATGTCGAACATTTCCTCCACCTCGGCGCGGTGCCGGCGGAAGGTGGTGCGGCTGAAGGGGATGCCCTCGCTCATCTCGGTGCGGAGCCATCGTTCGTTGATTTCGCGCAGGGTGATGCGTCCGGCGCGGCTGATGGTGCCCACCAGCCAGACGTATTGTTTGAAAAGTGCGGATGCTTTCATATTCGATATTTGCGGCAAAAATAGGAAAATGAGGGAATGTTATGCTTTTTTCTTGAACCACAAACCCATCACAGGATCCGAAAGGAACAGACCCTGTTCGGTGGAAACGATGAAGTCGCGTTCCATTAGCACTTTTTGCATCTTGGCAACATTCGACTTGGTTCCGAGATTATATTTTGTCAGTACCTCCTGTGAAGACCAATGGGTGTGCTGTCCGTCCACTATGGCCCGCAACAGATTCATCTGATAGGAGGTAAGACTGCCCGTTTGTTCCATAAAGAGTGGCGTGCATTGCATCAGAAGGTCGCTAATTCCCATTTCAATGGTCTCTTCAGCAACCTCATTCTCAGTGTTGAGCATTACATTCCAAGACAGTTGCTGTACATACGACGACTGGTTCTCCACCGTGTCGCATATCTGTTGTACAAAGTTGCTGTTGATATGCAGTCCTTTTTTCTCGAATTTCGACTGGATGAACGGAATCCAATCGTCTGTGGAAATGTCTTGCAGATAATTGGGTTCTCCAAACTGGTAGAACGGCATTCGTTTATCTTGGAAAAGCTGGTTCATCATGTGTTGGCGACTACCGAACAAACAATACGACACATGTTGCTGGTGTTGCCATACACCTCTCATCCGCTTTTGCACTTGCAGACTGTCGGGCCATTCCGCCAGTTGCTGGAACTCGTCAATACAAACCACGATGTGTTTGCCCATTTGTTTTGCTATCTGTTCTGGCAAGGAAAGCACTTCTTCGGGTGAATACTCCTTGGGGGTGATGCCGAGAGTGATGGAGTAATCAGTGATGGAATCCGGACTCATTGAAATTTTTGGTGACACACGCGCGAGGAATCGGCGTACATTTTCCATCAGAATCTCAATTTTCGAGGATGTCTGCTTCAGGATGGTCTCGGCAAATTTATTGTAGAAATCGTACTCGGAACGGCAATCGTAGATATCCATATACACAGGATGTACAATGTCCTTGTCCACTACTTGCATCACGTGTTTCACCAATGATGTTTTTCCCATACGGCGGGGGGAAATCAGAATCACATTCAATCCGTTTTCGAAGTTCAATTTCAGCCGCCTCGTTTCCTGTGTACGGTCGGTGAAGTTATCCCCCTCAACAGAGACACCATATAAAAATGATGGATTCACTTCCTTTTTCATGCTTATAATAGTTTATTAGAAAACCTGTTATCGAGTTCGCTATTTGGTGGTCCACTAATTGGTGAACTTTTAAGACTGCAAAAATAGCATAAAAAAAACAAAGATAGTTTAGGTAATTAAAAAAAAGTTTTTTTATGGCAAAATCACCACCCGACTGCGCCAAAAAGCGGAACAGTGTTTTTTGTATTTTTGCGGTGTAGTAATAATCTTAATTATTTTGAATTATGTGCCCTCTTCACGACCCTTACGAGAACCTTCATGTTGAATACGACGTCCATGTTGAATCTGCATTGCTGTGGGCATACGATATGGATATTGTCAGGTATGTCGAAGGAGAAATGTTTGAGAAAACCGCTGATGTTTGTTTTGTCTTGGAGTATCATGAGAACTGTGTGAGACTTGTCTATAACAAGAACGGAGACAATTATGAGGCGCAAGTGTTTGCCGGTTCAAGGTGGGAAGTCTCAGACGGAATCGGGAAACAAAATTTTGACGGAGACACATTGAAATCATGGATGAACGAATACGGAGACCGGTGGCTTTGTCATTTAATCAAACAATTTCATATTGAATAAAATTTTTTCAATCTTTGAAGACTTCAGATTCTTAAGCATCATCTGAGTTCTAACATTTTGCTACCTCCTTCCGTGTTCATATATAATTACATTTAGTGTTACAAAAACTCACACTTTCACCTCCACTATCTCCCCTATTTCCAGTTCACTGCTGCTCACCTCTATATGGGCGGACTCGAAATGGACAGTGATGAAATTGTTGACCTGATAAATCCGGGTATGCCAGACATAGTCATTATAGGGTTCCATATCTATTTTTAATTCAACAACATCCCTGAAATGAAAAGGAATCAAAAAGGTACTTTTAATCTCTCTGTTATAGGGTATGCAATATGTATCGAGCAACAAATACAACTCATTTTTGTCCCTGTCGTATTCCATTTTTTGCACCACAGCGTCATGAAAACATGTTCCATCGTCCATGAATGCACTCAATTTCTCCACGCCTTTGATTTTTGTCCTTGCACGTTCGCCTATGCCCAGCTTTTCATATTCTTCCCGAATATAGCGTACTTTCTTCGGGTTCCGAAAATCAGCCGCATGAAGCTCAACATGCCGATTCCACAGTTGCTCTAACTTTTCAGACTCATCTTCTGCAAGTATCATTTCGAAAGGACTGTCATTCCTGTTGACAGTTGGAATAGCGGCCGCGAGTTGATCTTTCCCCAATGTTGGACCAATAACTGGGTGTATCAATTGCTCAACGAGAAGTTCCACCCAATACCGCCGTGGGCCATTTCCGCGCCAGTATAAATCAGGATTGGGAGCAGAGCGAAACCGCCCCTTCACAACTATCTCCTTATCTTTTTTACCGATGCGCAGCATATAAAAAATGACATCCTGAACAATTCCATCCGGCTGATGAACAGTCCAATAGGGTATCCTGTAATAATCATCATTTTTAAAGATTCTATCCGCGTATGAATTAGATAAAAATTCGGATGTGCATGTCAAGACAATGGTTCTCATGTTACTAATAATCAAATTTTTCAAATACAATCAAACTCAGCTTTGCCTCGACATTTTCAATAATTTCTCTTTCAAGATGCATCTTGATGCCACCGCGTTGAACTTTATCGCAGGTTCTTTTCCATTTAAAAAATCCCTTCACAAAAGGAGTAAGTCGAACTCCACGAGAATCATACAAAGCCGATTTTCCGTCTTTAATCACTACAAAATACCCATCAAATGTCCAATAAGTTTGTACAGGAGCATCTATAAAGGGAGTTTTCCAACGCTCGTCAATCAAATACAATTCCCCGTTTTTCTCACAACGAAGGGAATGGTCGCCCACACGGGAAATTCCTAATAAACGATAATCAGGAATGCTGTTTTGTAATCGGTCAAACTCAGCAAAGCACTCTTTAAAACAATCGTGATATATGGGTTCTATGTCTAAAAAACCTTTGGAATCCAATTTCCAATAATTGGAAGAACTAAACTCTTGTATTGGCTTTTCATATTCGCGCTCAAGATAAGCCATCCACTCCTCAAAGTTACAACCCGGGTATTCCAGAGCATCCCCATTCCATGTAAAATATTCTTCGGCGTGCCAAGCTTCTTTTGCCCCAAGTGCACGAACGACATCGAAAGCCTTCCTTCTCACCCCATCTCCTCTCAATAAAAAAGAATACCGATCGTAGGATTCAATCTCCCAAAAATCAGGCAAAAGATGAAAATCCATATCATAATCCGCTATGCTGATTCGCAAGAAATCTTCTGCATCATCCCGAATTCCGGGTTCATCCCATTCGGGGTCGCCATCACCTAACAGCAATTCCTTGCGCAAATGTTCATATATCTTTTCACAAAATGCCCTCGAAGCGTTCCTGTCGTGAAACAGTTTGAAATCATGTTTTACTATATGCGATATATCCGTACCCATAACAGACGTTGCTTTTTTTTCAACGCGGCAAAATTACCACCCGACTGCGCCAAAAAGCGGACCAGACGCGAAATAATTGTACAAGTCCAAAGTGCTGACGACGATGAACGAAAACAATAAAGATTTCGTCAGTAGAACTATTCATCGTCCCGTGCTGGCCCATTGAACAAGACCTTTTCCTTACAGGATAGCATTCCCATATACCCAAGCACACCATAAAGCGGGATGTTCTCCATCCAGCCTTGGTCAACGTATGGTTTCATCGAGCATCTAAGCCCTTTCAGATCCTTGTTTGCATAATCAATCGTCACGAACTGCTTCAGCGACTTGCTCTTCACATTGTCTTCCGCTTTCACCTCAACAGGTATCACACGACTCCCCATCTGAATGAGGAAGTCAACCTCCACTCGCGAATTCTCCTTACTGTAATAGTAGATGACCGGAACCTCTGTCACAAGCTGTTGCAATACATAGTTCTCCGAAAAGGCGCCTTTGTACTCCTTGAACACGTCGTTGCTGACAATCATTTGTCCGGCAGGGGTTTCCGACAATGCGCCCAACAGACCGACATCTAATAGGTAGAGTTTGAACGCATCGAAATCCTCATAAAATTTCAGAGGTATCTCGGGTGATTTGCAACGGTGCTTCTTGTAAACGAGGCCTGCATCAACCAGCCACTGTATGGCAATCTCAAAATCTCTCGCCCTACTGCCCTTTTTCACAGCCCCATAGACGAATTTCTTGTTCTCCTTGGCCAGTTGTGCGGGTATGCTGTTCCATACCATCCGGATCCGTTCCGCCTCACCCCCCGCGTGCTTGGAGATGTCGTTGGCATACGACGTGATTATCCTCTTCTGTATCTCCCTTACATTCAGCACGTCTTCCGATGTAACCCAGTCCAACACCACTTCTGGCATACCACCCACATAATAGTATTGACGCAACAGGTCCTCAAGTTTAGGTGCCAGAACCGCCATTGACTCCCATTCGCAATGATTCAGTATTTCCGCAAGCGGTTCGTTGCCGTTCGCCCATATAAACTCCTCAAAAGTCATAGGGAACAGCTTGAGTATGTTGACCTTGCCCACAGGATACGACTCGTCCGGATGGTGTACAACACCCAGCAGAGAGCCGGCAGCCATGACGTGCTGCTCGGGAGCATCCTCGCAAAAATACTTCAGCGATGTGACGGCATTGGGCGCATCTTGAATTTCGTCAAACACAATGAGAGTCCGTCCCGGCACAATGCGCTGGCCGCTGTTCGCAACAATATCCCGAATAATCCGCTGGGGCGCAAGGTCGTGCAGAAACAAGTTTCGGGCAAAGTCATTGTTGGCACAGTTGACATATACCATATTATCGTACTCGTTTTTGCCGAACTCCTTCATTAGCCAAGTCTTTCCTACCTGTCGGGCACCTTCCAGCACCAGGGGCTTTCTTGCCGGGCTATTTTTCCACTCAACCAACTGGTTATAAAGATTTCTCTTCATCGCTATTGCATTTTTCCAGACGAATAATTGATGTTTTTACACACTTTTATTGACGAACAAACGCTGCAAAAATACAATTTTCTTGACGAATAACAAGTGCGCTAGACTCTTTTTTGGAAAATTGACTTTGTTTATTCGGAAACGGGCCTCCCCGCCTTCCCCAGCACCTCCTTTCCCGTCTCGCGACTGTACAGGATACCATCCTAGGAGTTGCGACAAATACGGAAGTCCTAACGGGCTTTTTGCGACAGGGATGCCGCAACTCCTAAAACGCGGCAAAAATATCAACCGACTGCGCCAAAAAGCGGACCAGCGGTAATGAAAACGCGTAATTCGCTTAATTCGCCCAATTCGCCGACAGCCACCATACCGCCAGCGCCACCTGCGCGACAAATATCGCCGGCACCCCGTACTTGAACTTCTTGTGCTGGGTCTTGTGATGCCACACCCGCATCCCTAACCACGCCCCGACACTGCCGCCGACGGCCGCCAACCCCAATAGCACGCTTTCCGGAATGCGCCACCGGTCGTGCTGCGCCTTCCACTTATCAATGCCATACGCGAAGAACGCGACAACGTTGATAATCACTAAATAAACTATAATAATATGATTTAACGTCAGCATATTCATCACTTTTTAGGAAAAAACCTACCCGTTTGGCGGCAGTATGCCTTGTACTCCTCGCCAAAGTCGCGACGGAGGCGTTTTTCCTCCGTATAAACCTGCACCGACATGATAATCACAAACACCGCGAAGAAGATCACCGCCTGCCAGGCCCACAGCCACAAACAAATGCCAATCAAATAGATGAAGATACCCGTCAGCATAGGGTTACGGCTCAACTTGTAGGGCCCATCCGTCATCAGGTGCTTGGTGCGCGGAGCAACCTCGTGCCCAAAAGCGTCCAGCGGGTTGCCGTCGCCCTTGCGGCGCATATACACGATAGCCCAAATGCTTAGTGCTAATCCAATAACAATCAACAGAATGCCAAGAATAAAACGCCAAGCGGCCATCGGGCACATTCCCGGCTTCCCAGAGCAGAGCCACATCAGCAAAGGAATAAGACCCACAAAAAGCACACCGCCGAGGGTGTATGCGAAAATCTCCTTGAACAGTTTCATATCTTTACATTTATAATTATAACAGCCTTCTCCCCTACTCGCTCAGTTCCAGCCACTCCATTTCCTTTTCCTCGAGTGCCTGTTTGGCAGCTTCGTATGCCTGATACAACTCACCGCTGGCTATTTCGGCTGAATACTGATCGGGTTGGGCCAGTTTTTCTTCAATCTCCGCCACCTGCTGCTGCAACTGCTCCACCTCATCCTCTAACTTGCGCAGGCGGTTCTTCTTCTTGCGGTCGGCGGCCTCCTGTGCCTTGCGCTGCTCATAACTCTCCTTATTGCTGGAGACAGTTTTCTCCCCGCCGCCGGAAGAAGCCAATCCATTGCGTTGCAACTCATTGAGCGTCTCGATCTTACGCTGCTGCAGAAAGTCGTACACGTCGCCCGTGTAGCCACGCAACTGCTTGTCCTTAAACTCATATGTCTTCGTGGACAATCCCTGCAGGAAATCACGGTCGTGGGAGACGAGAATCAAACTCCCCTCATATTGCAACAAGGCGTTTTTGAGCACATCCTTGGAGGGCATGTCGAGATGGTTGGTGGGCTCGTCAAGAATGAGCAGGTTGAACGGGGAAAGCAACAGCTTGGCCAAAGCCAAACGCGCCTTCTCGCCGCCTGAGAGCACTTTCACCTTCTTCTCGGTGGCTTCCGTGTCGAACAGGAAACTGCCAAGGATGGTCCGTATCTTGGGTCGGATGTCGCCTACTGCCACATCGTCAATCGTCTCAAAGACCGTCTTTTCCGGATCCAATAACTTAGCCTGATTCTGAGCATAATAACCTATTACAACCTGATAGCCAAGCTCCAATTGTCCGCCCTGCGGTGCCAGTTCACCCACGATGGCCTTCACCATGGTGGACTTACCTTCGCCGTTGCGACCCACGAACGCCACACGCTCGCCACGCTCCAGATGGAAGTCTATTTTATCCAGCACATTCAGCTCTCCATAACCTAACGACAACTGTTTGGCATCCACCACCATACGCCCCGAATGCGGCGCTGGCGGAAATTTAAACGTGATGGAACTGCTGTCATAATCGTCAATCTCCACCCGGTCCATCTTCTCCAGCATCTTGATGCGGCTCTGCACCTGCCGTGCCTTGGTGGCCTTATAGCGAAAACGCTCTATAAAACGCTCAATCTGCGCTATCTGCTGCTGTTGGTTTTCGTAGGCAGCCTGCTGGTGCTCAATGCGTTCCAGCCGCTGCTCCACATATTGCGAATAGCTGCATTTGTAATCCTGGATGGTACCGCAAGTGATTTCCACGGTGCGGTTGGTCACACGATCCAGAAACGCTCGGTCATGCGAGACAAGGATAACGCAGCCGTCGTAGTTGGCTAAATAATCTTCTAACCATTGTATGGATTCAATGTCGAGATGATTGGTGGGCTCGTCAAGTAGCACGATTTCAGGCTTCTGGAGAAGAATCTTGCTCAGGCACACGCGCATCTGCCAGCCGTTGCTGAACTCGGCCATCGGGCGCTGGAAATCGCTCCGCTTGAAGCCCATGCCCACCAGCACTTTCTCCGCCTCGCCTTCCATGGTGTTGCCGCCGAGATGCTGGAAACGGTCGTTGGCATCCGACAATTGCTGAGCCAGCATGGCGTACTCCTCCGACTCGTAGTCGGTGCGCACGGACAACTCGTTGGTAAGGCGTTGTATCTTGCTTTCCAGCTGTTTCACCTCCACGAAGGCCGACATGGTCTCTTCCCACACCGTCTTGTAGGATGTCTCGGCCAGTTCCTGCGGCAGGTAGCCGGTCTTGAAGCCGGAGGTGATCACCATCGTGCCGGAGGCGGGCTCCATCTCACGGTGGATGATTTTCAACAAGGTGGACTTTCCGGCACCATTGTGCCCCACCAGGCCGATACGGTCGCGGTCGCCAGCCACGAAGGATATGTCGCGGAACAGGAAATCGCCCGTGAAATTCACAGACAGTTTATTCAGTTGGATCATCTTTCTCAGTCTTTTCAAAAAGCCGCCGCACGAAACAGATGCCTTAATACGACGGGGTTCAAAAACAGCGTGCAAAAGTACAACAAAAAGGGTGATGCCGGAGCGATCACCCTATCATTATTTATAGCGAAATTTGAACGTTTCATTTTTACGCCATGCCGCCACCGCCCATCATCGGGGGAAGCGTGCTCTGGGGATTGTCTTCAATCATACCGTTCTGGCTCTCAAACTTGGCCACATTGTCGGCGAGTGCGTTCAGCAGGCGTTTGGTGTTCTGGGGGGTCATAATGACTCTTGAACGCACCTGGCCTTTTTGCACACCGGGCATCATGGACACGAAATCCACGATGAACTCGCTGTTGGAATGGGATATGATCGCCAGATTGGAATATACACCCTGAGAGACCTCTTCGGGCAGATTGATATCGATTTTCTGATCAGGCATAGTTTCAAAATTTACTGGTTATTACCTTCCATCAGTTCTTCCAGTTTGGAAGCCATGAGGGATTCGTACTCTTCGCGGGAGCCGACCTCCACCGTCTGGAACGAACGGATACCCGTGCCGGCCGGAATCTTCTGGCCCACGATAACGTTCTCCTTCATACCGATCAGATCGTCGCTCTTCGCGTTAATAGCCGCTTCGGTCAGCACCTTGGTGGTCTCCTGGAATGACGCAGCGGAAATGAAGCTGTGCGTCTGCAGGGAGGCGCGGGTGATACCTTGCAGGATGGGCTTACCCGTGGCCGGACGCGCGTCACGCACCTGCACGAGCTTCATATCCTTACGCTTGAGGATGGAGTTGACATCACGCAATTTCTTGGCCGTGATAATCTGACCTTGGCGCACCTCTTCGGACTCGCCCGGATCTTCCACCACCTTCTTGTCCCAAATCATATCGTTCTCTTCCTGGAAGTCAATCTTATTGATTAACTCGCCCTGGAGGAACTTGGTATCACCGGGATCCTCGATTTCCATCTTGCGCATCATCTGGCGGACAATGACCTCGAAATGTTTGTCATTGATCTTCACACCTTGGAGACGATACACCTCCTGGATTTCGTTGATGATGTACTCCTGCACCTTCTGGGCACCCTTGATATTGAGGATGTCAACCGGCGTGAGCGAACCTTCGGAAAGCGGCGTACCAGCCTTCACAAAGTCGTTCTCCTGCGCCAGAATCTGCTTGGATGTCGGGATGAGATAAGTCTTGGCACCCTCACCATCATCGTTTCTCGGCGTGATCTTCACCACACGATTACCACGTTTGAGTTTCTTCTCGAAGGAAACCACACCGTCGATTTCGGAAACCACAGCGGGGTCGGAGGGATTACGGGCCTCGAACAACTCGGTCACACGCGGCAGACCGCCCGTGATATCGCCCGACTTGCCAAAGGAACGCAGAATCTTGACGAGGATTTCACCTGAATCGATTTCCTGACCCTCTTCCACGGCGAGACGGGCACCTACCGGCACGTCGAAACTCTTAATGATTTCGCCATTCTTGTCTGCAATGGAAATGCTCGGGTTTTTGGTTTTCAAACGGCTTTCGATAATCACCTTGTCGTGGATGTTGGTCTGTTCGTCCGTCTCCACACGATAGGTGACGCCTTCTATAATATCGTTATAAACGACTTTACCAGCCACATCAGAGAGGATGACGGCATTGAACGGATCCCAATCGGCAATCAAGTCGCCCTTCTTGATGGTATCGCCATGTTTGAAGTACAGGTTGGAACCATACGGCACGTTGGAGGATGCCAACGCAATGCCCGTCTTCACATCAATGATCTTGATTTCAGCGGTACGGCCAATCACCTTGTAATAGGTCTTGCCCAGCGCGTCGGTTTTCTCCAAAGCACGAAGCTCATCAATGCTCAACACACCGTCGTAGGATGCCTGGATGGAACTGTTGGCGGCCACGTTACCGGCCACACCACCGACGTGGAATGTACGGAGCGTCAGCTGCGTACCAGGCTCACCGATGGACTGTGCAGCAATGACGCCAACAGCCTCACCAATCTGAACCATCTTGCCCGTAGCCAGGTTACGTCCGTAGCACTTCTGGCAGATACCGTGTTTGGCCTCACAAGTGGGCACTGAACGGATTTCCACCTCCTCAATCGGAGACTCCTCAATAATCTTGCAATATTCCTCTGTCAGCTGCTCACCAGCCTTGATAATCAGCTCGCCCGTCTGCGGATGATACACATCATGGAGGGTTACACGGCCCAACAAGCGGTCGTAGAGCGTTTCCACCACCTCCTCGTTGTTCTTCAATGCGCTCACAGTCATGCCGCGCAACGTGCCGCAATCCTCTTCCGTGATGATGACATCGTGGGAGACGTCCACCAGACGACGGGTCAAGTAACCAGCGTCAGCCGTCTTCAAAGCGGTATCAGCCAAACCCTTACGGGCACCGTGTGTGGAGATGAAGTACTCTTGCACGGAAAGGCCCTCCTTGAAGTTGGACAAAATCGGGTTCTCAATAATCTCACCACCTGTGGAACCGGCCTTACTCGGCTTGGCCATCAAACCACGCATACCGGAAAGCTGACGGATCTGCTCGGCAGAACCACGGGCTCCGGAGTCACGCATCATGTGCACCGGGTTGAAGCCCTGACGATCGGATTCGATTTCCTTCATCAAAATCTTGGAAAGGCGTGCGTTACACTGCGACCATACGTCGATGACCTGGTTGTAACGCTCAGTGTTGGTGATGAAACCCATGTTATAGTTCATCGTGATTTCATCCACCTGGGCGTTGGCCTCGGCAATCAATTTCGGCTTCTCGGCCGGGATGATCACGTCGCCCAAGTTGAAGGACATACCACCCTCGAAAGCCATACGATAACCGAGCGTCATGATGTCGTCCAGGAACTGGGCACAAGCTTTGTTACCGCATTTCAACAGCACGTCGCCGATGATGTCACGCAGGGCTTTCTTGGTCAGCAACATGTTCACATAACCGTAGTCCTTGGGAACCACTTGATTGAACATCACACGACCTACCGTGGTGTCGATGATCTTGCATGTACCCTGACCGTCCACATCCACACGGCATTTGATCTTGGCGTTCAGATGGACTTTCTTTTCGTTGTAGGCAATCATAACCTCTTCCGGACCATAGAAGATACCGCCTTCACCTTGAACATGATGTTCGGGGGTAGAAGGGAGTTCTTTTGTGATATAGTACAAACCCAACACCATGTCCTGGGAAGGCACCGTGACGGGCGCACCGTTAGCCGGATTGAGGATGTTGTGAGAAGCCATCATCAACATCTGGGCTTCCATGATAGCAGCATTGCCCAGGGGCACGTGCACAGCCATCTGGTCACCATCGAAGTCAGCGTTGAAAGCCGTACAGCACAACGGGTGCAAACGGATAGCCTTACCTTCCACCAATCGAGGCTGGAAGGCCTGGATACCCAGACGGTGCAGCGTAGGAGCACGGTTCAACAGCACGGGATGACCCTTCAGAATGTTTTCCAGAATCTCCCACACGACGGGATCCTTGCGATCCACAATCTTCTTGGCAGATTTCACCGTCTTGACAATGCCTCTTTCGAGGATCTTGCGGATGACAAACGGTTTGAACAACTCGGCAGCCATATCCTTCGGCAGACCGCATTCATTCAAATGCAAGTCAGGACCGACAACGATAACGGAACGGCCGGAGTAATCCACACGTTTACCAAGGAGGTTCTGACGGAAACGGCCCTGTTTACCTTTCAAGCTATCGGAAAGGGACTTGAGGGCACGGTTGGATTCCGTCTTCACCGCGCTGGATTTCTTGGAATTATCGAAAAGGGAATCAACAGCTTCCTGAAGCATACGCTTCTCATTACGCATGATGACATCGGGAGCTTTGATTTCGATCAATCGTTTGAGACGGTTGTTACGGATGATGACCCGGCGGTAGAGATCGTTCAGGTCGGAGGTGGCAAAACGGCCACCATCCAGTGGAACGAGCGGGCGCAAATCGGGCGGAATCACCGGCACCGTCTTGATGATCATCCATTCCGGTCTGTTCTCGGCACGCTTGCGGCTGTCGCGGAAAGCCTCGAACACATGAAGACGTTTCAGCAGGTCTTTCTTGCGCTGCTGGGAAGTCTCACGGTTGGCGCGGTCGCGCAACTCGTAGGACTCGGCATCCAGATCCACCTTGCAGAGCAAATCATAGATGGCCTCGGCACCCATCTTGGCGATGAACTTGTTGGGGTCGTTCTCGTCCAGCAGACGGTTGTCGGCAGGCAGGTTGTCCACAATGTCGAAATACTCCTCTTCGGTGAGCATCGTGCTCTTCTTCACCTTGTCGCTTTCCGCCACACCGGGTTGGATGACGATGTATTTTTCATAATAGATGATGGCGTCAATATCCTTGGAGGCAAGTCCGAGGAGTGCGCCGATCTTGTTCGGAAGGGATTTGAAAAACCAAATATGGGCCACAGGCACAACCAACTGGATGTGTCCCATGCGCTCGCGACGCACCTTGCGTTCCGTGACTTCCACGCCGCAACGGTCGCAGATGATGCCCTTGTAGCGGATTCTCTTGTACTTACCGCAATGGCATTCCCAGTCTTTGGTAGGACCGAAAATCTTTTCGCAGAACAAACCATCACGCTCGGGCTTGTAGGTCCGGTAGTTGATGGTTTCCGGCTTCAGAACCTCACCATGAGATTGTTTCAGGATGGTTTCGGGGGAAGCCAGGCTGATGGTGATCTTTTGGAATTCTTTTCTTGTATTATTGTCTTTTCTAAAAGCCATAATATACGATATGATTTTTAATTGTCTTATTCAAATTTAACATCCAAACCGAGACCGCGCAACTCGTTGACCAGCACGTTGAAGGACTCGGGAATGCCGGACTGCGGCATGTTGTCGCCCTTCACGATGGCCTCGTATGCCTTGGCTCTGCCGACCACGTCGTCGGACTTCACCGTCAGGATCTCCTGAAGCACGTTGGATGCACCATAGGCTTCGATAGCCCAGACCTCCATCTCACCGAAACGCTGACCACCGAATTGGGCCTTACCGCCAAGCGGCTGCTGCGTAATCAGAGAGTACGGTCCGATGGAACGGGCGTGCATCTTGTCGTCCACCATGTGGTGTAATTTGAGATAATAGATGTAACCGACTGTGGCCTTCTGATGGAACGGCTCGCCGGTTTCACCATCGTACAGCTGGGTACTACCGTTTTCGGGCAGCCCGGCCTGACGCATGTACTCGTTGATCTGGTCGATGGAGGCACCGTCGAAAATCGGGGTGGCGAACTTGACACCCAGCTTCTTGCCGGCCCAACCAAGAACCGTCTCATAAATCTGTCCCAAGTTCATACGGGAAGGCACACCTAACGGGTTCAGCACCACATCCACAGGACGACCGTCCGCAAGGAACGGGAGATCTTCCTGCTTCACGATCTTGGCCACACAACCCTTGTTACCGTGACGACCTGCCATCTTGTCACCGATGCGCAGTTTGCGCTTGTTGGCGATATAGACCTTGGCCATTTGCACAATGCCGGCGGGCAACTCCGTACCAATGGTCGCGTCGAACACCTCGCGGGTCTTCCGCGCCGTGATGTCACGAACCTTGACCAGATAGTTGCGGATGATGTCAGCCACCAGACCGTTGACCTTGCTGTCGTTCGTCCACTTGGTGATGGCCACCGTGGTGAAATCAACCGTGTTCAACAGTTTCTGAGAGAACTTGGCACCCTTTTGGATAACCACATTCTTGGCATTGTCATGGATGTTATGGGCAATCTTGCCTTCCAGAATTCGGTACAACTTGGTGACGGCCACTTCGTGCAGTTTGTCGTACTCCACCTGATACTTGTCCTCGATGGACTTGACCAAATCCTTGTCTTTGGCTTTGGACTTGCGGTCCTTCACCAGGCGGGACAGGGACTTGGAGCCGATGACCACACCCTTCATGCCCGGGGTGGCCTTCAGGGAAGCGTCCTTCACATCGCCGGCCTTGTCGCCGAAGATGGCGCGGAGCAGCTTCTCTTCCGGTGTCGGATAGGATTCGCCCTTCGGCGTGATCTTACCGATGAGGATATCGCCCTCATTGACCTCGGCACCGACACGGATAAGACCGTCCTCGTTCAAGTCCTTGGTGGCCTCGCTGGACACGTTGGGAATATCGTTGGTCAGTTCCTCGATACCGCGCTTGGTGTCACGCACCTCCAAGGTGAACGATTCAATATGAATAGATGTATATAAGTCGTCGTTGACGGCTTTTTCGGAAATCACGACAGCATCCTCGAAGTTGTAGCCCTTCCAAGGCATGAAAGCCACCATCAGGTTTCGACCCAAGGCCAGCTCGCCGTTCTCCGTGGCATAACCTTCGGTGAGAACATCGCCCTTCTGCACTTTCTGTCCCTTCACCACGATCGGACGCATGTTGATGCATGAGTTCTGGTTCGTTCTTCTGAACTTGAGCAGCTCGTAATTCTTCACGTTGGAATCGAAGCTGACCAGACGCTCGGTTTCCGTTTCTTCGTATTCGATTTCAATATGAGTGGCATCCACGGATTTCACCACACCGGTACCCTCGGCCACGAGGACGACGCGGGAATCGACAGCCACCTGGTGTTCCAGGCCCGTACCCACGATGGGGGCTTCCGGACGAAGCAAAGGCACGGCCTGGCGCATCATGTTGGAACCCATCAACGCACGGTTAGCATCGTCGTTTTCCAGGAACGGAATCAAGGAGGCGGCGATGGAGGCAATCTGGTTCGGCGCAATGTCGATCATGTCGATTTCCTCACGCGGAAGGATCGGGTAATCGGCCAGACGACGGGCTTTCACCTTTTCACCCAGCAAGCCATTCTCATCCATCGGCGTGTTGGCCTGTGCGATACAGAGGTTATCCTCCTCCTCGGCGGTCAGGAACACGGGCGGCTCGTCGAAACGAACCTGACCGTTGACCACGCGACGGTACGGCGTGGCGATGAAGCCGAGGTTGTTGATCTTGGCGAACACACAAAGAGAGGAGATAAGACCGATGTTCGGACCTTCAGGGGTCTCGATGGTACACAGACGACCATAGTGCGTGTAGTGTACGTCACGGACCTCAAAGCCGGCGCGCTCACGGGAGAGACCGCCAGGACCCAAAGCGGAAATCCTG
Organism: Bacteroidales bacterium; assembly: GCA_016285145.1. Lineage (GTDB taxonomy): Bacteria > Bacteroidota > Bacteroidia > Bacteroidales > WCHB1-69 > F23-D06. The sequence continues at coordinate 20,972 of JAEEQE010000012.1, forward strand.
CGCTTGTGGGTGATTTCAGACAGCGGGTTCGTCTGGTCCATGAACTGGGACAACTGGTTGGTTCCGAAGAAGGAATTCACCACAGACGAAAGTGTCTTGGCGTTGATCAAGTCCACCGGGGCGAACACCTCGTGGTCGCGCACGTTCATCTTCTCACGGATGGTGCGGGCCATACGGTTCAAACCCACGCTGAACTGGTTGTATAATTGCTCCCCTACGGTACGGATACGACGGTTGCTCAAGTGGTCGATATCGTCCACTTCGGTCTTGGAGTTGATCAACTCAATCAAATAACGAATGATGGAGATGATGTCCTCGTTGGTGAGCACGCCCGTTTCCATGGGGATGTTCAGATTCAATTTCTTGTTGATACGATAACGGCCCACTTCGCCGAGATCGTAACGTTTGTCGGAGAAGAAGAGCTTGTCCAACGTGGCACGGGCCGTCTCCTCGTCGGGAGCCGCCGTGCTCTTCAACTGCAGATAGATATAATCGATAGCCTCACGACCAGAATTGGTCGGGTCTTTCTGCAACGTGTTGAAAATCACAGAGTAGTCAATCTGCTTCTCGTCTGTCTTGTGGAAGAGCACCGTCTTGATGTTTGCATCCGTGATCATGTTGATATGCTGTTTCTCAAAAACGGTCTCACGGTCGATGATCACCTCGGTACGCTCAATATTGACGACCTCACCGGTTTCGTCATCGACGAAGTCCTCGCACCATGTCTTGGTGACGGCGGCGGCGAACTTCTCGCCTAAGAACTTCTTCAGGTTCGCCTTGGTAGCCTTGACCTCATGGGCGATGTCGAAGATGCTCAGGATGTCCTTGTCGGTCTCATAACCGATGGCACGGAGCAAAGTGGTCACCGGCAATTTCTTCTTCCGGTCGATATAAGCGTACATCACATTGTTGATGTCGGTGGTGAACTCCATCCAGGAACCCTTGAAGGGGATGATACGGGCGGAGTACAGCGGCGTGCCGTTGGTGTGGTAGGAGAACCCGAAGAACACACCCGGTGAACGGTGCAACTGTGACACGACCACACGCTCGGCGCCGTTGATGATGAAGGTGCCGCGAGGGGTCATGTAGGGGATCATGCCCAGATAGACATCTTGGATGATGGTCTCGAAGTCCTCATGCTCGACATCGTTGCAGGAGAGCTTGAGTTTCGCCTTCAGGGGGACACTGAAAGTCAGGCCTCTTTCCAGGCATTCATCCATAGTGTAGCGAGGGGCGTCGATGGAGTAATCCAAGAACTCAAGGACATAACTGCCTCTCGCATCCGTGATGGGGAAATTTTCGGCAAACGCGCGGTACAGGCCCTCGTTGTGGCGGCATTCGGCATCCGTGTCAATTTGGAAGAACTCCTCGAACGACTTGAGTTGGATATCCAGAAAATCCGGATAGGGCACCGGTCTCGTGGTTGCAAAGCTTATTCTGTTGTTACTATTAGTTGCCAAGGCTATAACAATTAATTTTGGAAATATAATTCTCTGACTTTTCGGGAATACCAATCAGCGGGTATTTAAAACGACAATAAGTACAATCACTTCCACCGGAGTGGAAGTGTTGTACTATTGCAAAGATTATAGGGAAAACTATTTAATCTCCACTTCGGCGCCGGCCTCTTCAAGAGATTTCTTGAGAGATTCGGCTTCGTCTTTGGAAACGCCTTCCTTAACGGCCTTGGGAGCACCGTCAACCAACTCCTTAGCTTCCTTCAGGCCAAGGCTTGTCAGTTCCTTCACGAGTTTAACGACCTGCAATTTCTGAGCGCCAGCGGCTTTCAGAATCACATCGAATTCGGTCTTTTCTTCAGCGGCGGCTGCGGCGCCAGCTGCGGGACCAGCGGCCACGGCGACTGCGGCGGCGGCGGGCTCAATACCGTATTCTTCTTTCAAAATCTGAGCTAACTCGTTAACTTCTTTAACGGTCAAGTTCACTAACTGTTCTGCAAATGCTTTCAAATCTGCCATAATTGTATTTTTTTAAATGTTTTTACTAAATGATTTTTATTAATTGTAATTATTCTGCTCTTTCGGACAGTGTTTTGACGATGCCAGCCAGTTTGCCGCCACCAGACTGCAATGCGGAAATCACATTCTTGGCCGGTGACTGGAGCAAGCCGACGATGTCGCCGATCAACTCCTCGCGGGACTTGATGTTGCACAGCGCTTCCAGGTTCTCATCGCCGATGTAGGCGGTCTCCTCAATGAAGGCGGCCTTGATGATGGGTTTCGCGTTCTTGGCGCGGAACTCCTTGATCATCTTCGCGGGCACGTTGCCCGTGTTGCAAAGCATGATGGCGGTGGCTCCGTTCAGCGTGGGATAGAGTTCGGAATAGTCAGACGCGGACTGGTCCATGGCGCGCTTCAGCAGCGTGTTCTTCACCACTTTCAGCTTGACATCGCGCTTGAAACACTGTCTGCGCAGTTGGTTGACCGTACTAACTGTGAAACCGGAAATGTCTGTTACATATACGTTGGCATAGTTAGCTAAGTCCTGAGCTATTTCCTCAATGATTTGGCTTTTCTGTTCTTTTTTCATACTAACTAAACTTTAAGATTATAATGTAACGGATTTGGGATCCACTTGTACTCCAGGGCTCATCGTCGTGGAGAGGTAGATGCTCTTGATATACGTACCCTTGGCGGAAGTCGGTTTCAGCTTGATGATCGTGCCCATCATTTCGCGCACGTTGTCCACCAACTGGTCAACCGTGAAGCGGTTCTTGCCGACGGACGAATGGATGATACCATACTTGTCCACCTTGAAGTCGATCTTACCGCCCTTCACCTCGGAAACGGCCTTGCCCACTTCCATGGTCACGGTGCCGGACTTGGGGTTCGGCATCAAACCACGGGGACCGAGAATACGTCCCAGGGCACCTATCTTCGGCATCACGCTCGGCATGGTGATGATCACGTCAACGTCGGTCCAGCCTTGCTTGATCTTGTCAACGTACTCGTCCAGGCCCACGTAATCAGCTCCGGCGGCTTTCGCTTCCTCCTCCTTGTCGGGGGTGCAGAGTGCCAGCACACGGACCACCTTGCCTGTTCCATGAGGCAGCGTCACGATACCACGCACCATCTGGTTGGCCTTTCGAGGGTCAACGCCCAAACGGACGTCAATGTCGAAAGAAGCATCAAATTTGGTGTAGGTAAGGTCTTTCACCGTCTGGACAGCTTCCGGCAGGTTGTACACTTTACTCTTATCAAATTTAGCAAAAGCCTCTTTGCGTTTTTTTGATATTTTAGCCATTTGATTGTGTTTTACTTGTTATTAATTCTTTTCAAAAGGATTCTGGCCTCCCTTGACGTTGACACCCATACTGCGGGCCGTACCGGCCACCATCGACATGGCGGACTCCAGCTCGAAACAGTTCAGATCCGGCAGTTTGAGTTCAGCGATGCTGCGGACCTGGTCCCACGTGATGGTACCCACCTTGTTACGGTTGGGCTCTCCAGAACCTTTTTGAAGTTTTGCTGCTTCCTTAACTTGGACAGCTACAGGGGGGGTCTTCGTGATGAAGTCGAACGACTTATCCTTGTAAACCGTAATCACCACGGGAATGATCTTACCAGCCAAATCCTGTGTACGGGAATTGAACTGTTTGCAGAACTCCATGATGTTCACGCCCTTGGAACCCAATGCAGGACCAACTGGCGGTGACGGATTGGCGGCACCTCCCTTGATTTGTAACTTAATTAATCCAGCTACTTCTTTTGCCATTTTTTAATGAATTTTATTGTTTGTAACTATTCAGCCGTGTTATATTTTCTCAACTTGCATAAAACCCAGCTCCAGCGGGGTCTTACGGCCGAAGATCTTCACCATGATCTTCAGCTTCTTCTTCTCCGTATCGATCTCTTCGATGATGCCGTTGAAGGTGTTGAAAGGCCCGTCAATAACCTTGATCTCCTCGCCCACCACGTAAGGCTGCATGAACGTCTCGTCTTGCGACATGAGCTCATCCACCTTGCCTAACAGGCGAGAGACTTCAGCCGGACGCAGGGCGACCGGAGGGTCGCTCTTGTGCTTGCAGCCCACAAAGCCCAACACACCCGGAACGTCCAGCAGCGCACCGGCAACCTCCCCCGTCATAGCCGCCTCAACAAAGATGTAGCTCGGGAAATAATTGCGCTCGGTCACCACCTTCTTACCGCTCTTCGTGCTGTGGAAAACTTTCTCGGTCGGAATCAGAACCTTCGTCACCTGGTCCTTCAAATGGGAAAGCTCAACCTCTGTCTCGATGTTCTGCTTCACCTTCTTCTCAGTACCCGTGACCGCCTTGATCACATACCACTTGCGTTCAACTTCTGCCATGACTCGGTATTTAGGATATAACACTGACTATGAAGAAAACTAAACAGCCGTGGCCGGGAATACAAGCCCCATGCCGGCATTGAAGATGATGTCCATCAAAAACACGATTAACGCGATTATTAGGGAAGCAATAGACACCACTACAACACTATTTCCAAGCTCCTGCATGGTGGGCCAACTCGTCTTGTGAACCAGCTCATCATACATTTCCTTAAAATAATTAACTATTTTCATCTTCTTCGATTTTTATATTATTCGTATTTTTAGAAACTTTTTTCGCACATTTTGCACTGAACACCCAACCCATACTAACCAACCATTGTTAAAAAACATCGCCTCAACTTGCCTTGAACCACACACTTACAAAACAAACCAACTCAAACACACAAGGCCTTTTGCCGATTTTCTAACAAGTTGGCAAATATAGCATTTTTTTTATTCCGAATACCTTAAAAAAAAGTTTTTTTTATTTGTGGCATCATTTTTGTTTGGAAGCCTCCCCGGCACCCCCGACAGCGAGTCGCACATACGAAATGGTGCGCCCCTCCGCCAACCACATTTTCTCATAAAAAGTCTGTATCCCCGTCAGGATGTCGGCACACGGCTGCGCATACACATCCTCCACATCCTCAAGCACTTGCCACCCCGCCAACGGAGCCGTTTCCAACACATACGCATACAACATCCGACTGTCCGTTTTCAAATTCAGGACACCTCCCTCCGCCGGCAACACCGCGCGGTAATAGCCCACGAAACGCGGTGACACCAAACGCCGGCGCTCACTCTTGGGCTGCGGGTCGGGAAATGTGACCCATATCTCACTCACCTCGCCCGGCGCAAAGTAATAACCGATATTATCGATGGGAATACGAAGAAAAGCCACATTCTGCAACCCTTCCTCCAAAGCATCCTTGCAACCGCGCCACAAGCGAGCCCCTTTGCGATCCACTCCGATGTAGTTCACATCCGGATTGCGGCGGGCCAACGCTAACGTGTAGTCGCCCTTGCCACAACCCAACTCCACCACAATGGGATTGTCGTTGTGGAAATAGTCCCTACCCCACTGCCCTTTCAGCGGAAACGGAATCCCCTGACGATCATAGTTTGTATGCTGGAACAGATTGCCGAAAGTCTCATTTTCGGCGAAACGTGCTAATTTGTGCTTTGACATGTTATTTTGAATTTTAGGATTGAATTGTAGAAGTTAATAATCAAAAACTATGAACTTTGACATTGAACCATATTACCCGTTACTTTCACACTTTTATACTCTCAAACCTTATGAACTTCGAACCCCTTCCCCACTCTCTATCATGTTCCGGTACACGCCACCACGCGCAAGCAATTCCTCGTGCGTGCCTGTTTCCACCACGCGACCGTTATCCAGGACGATAATCTTGTCAGCATGGCGGATGGTACTGAGCCTGTGTGCAACCACCAGCACAGTGCGATCCTTCATCACGCGGTCAAGGGCCTCCTGCACACTCTTTTCCGACTCGGTATCCATGGCCGAAGTGGCCTCATCCAAGATCAGGATAGGCGAGTTGCGCACCACGGCACGCGCAATGCTGATGCGTTGCCGCTGCCCGCCCGAGAGATTGAGCCCGCGGTCGCCGATGGCATGTTGCAACCCGTTGGGAAGCGTAAAGACAAAATCCCCCAGATTGGCCACCTCCAACGCCCGCATCACATCCTCTTCCGGAATGTCCATCCGACCCATCGTCACGTTACGATAAAGCGTATCATTGAACAAGACAACATCCTGCGACACCAAGGCGAACAAAGAGCGATAGTCCTGCAGCCGGTACTCCCGGATGTCAATTCCATCCAACAGGATCCGTCCGTCTGTCGGATCGTAAAAGCGCTCCACAAGATCGGTCAGCGTGCTCTTGCCGGCTCCGGAGGCTCCCACCAACGCCACCATCTCGCCACGCCGGATCTGAAAGTTCACATCCCGGATTACGGGATTCTCCCCGTACGAGAAGGTCAGATGATCAAAGCGCAGAGATTCGCGGAAGGTGTCAACAGCTATTGGATTTACCGCCTCCGGAATCTGCTCGTCTGCATTGAGCAATTCACGCACGCGATCCAATGCGGCCAAGCCGCGACGATAATTGGCCCCTGCCGTGGAAAGCGACTTCAACGGTTCAATCACCTGGGTGAACATCGCTATATAGGTGATGAACATCTCTGCGGTCAAGTCCATCTTATGCGCCAACACCATATTACCACCCACCACTAAAACAATCATCACAATAGTCACCCCCAAGAACTCGCTCAGTGGGGAAGCCAAATCGGTGCGCCGGTATATGCGTGTCTGAACATCGGTAAAATCATCGTTCAACCGATCGAATACAGCTTTTGCATTCCGTTGAGCATTGAAACTTTTTATGATACGCAAACCGCCAACACTCTCCTCCACATGCGAGAGCATCGAGCCAAGTCGTTCCTTCGAGGCACGCGTCTGCCTGCGAAGCCGTTTTGATACCCGGCTGATGATGAAGAATGCCAAAGGCATCAGCAACAAGGAGAAAACGGTGAGCGGAGCGTTAATCATAAAAAGCGCCACAAGAAAAATAAGCAGGGTCACCGGATCCGTCATGAAAGAACGCAACGAAGTGAGCGTGGTATGCTCCACCTCCTGAGTGTCGTTCACAGCACGGGAAACAACATCCCCGCGCTGGCGAGAAGCGAAAAAGCCCAACGGCAGATTCAGGATCTTGTCATACACCTCATTGCGGAGAGTCATCAGCAGATGGCTGCGCATGGAAGCCATCACCCATTGCGACGCATATGCGAAGAAATCTTTCAGAAAATACAGCAGCAAAGCAAATAGCAGTAACCCGAAAAGGGGCAACGTCCCCGAATCGAAATGCAACCATGGGAGCAGACGATTCATGAAAAAGGAGGTTACAGGACTGAGGTCATGCATAGAGACATGAAAGAGTATCTTGCAAAAAGGCTCAATCAGAAGGAAAACCAGAATGGTGAGCAGAACGGAACATAGGTTTAGCAGAAAAACAACAAACAACCGTCCGGGATACCGGCGGAAGAGCGAAAGCATGAAGTTGTTGTTTTTCATATTATGGGTAAAAAAAAGGGAGTTGTGTGTTAAGGCACAACTCCCTTAAAAGTATGATGAATTACATTATCTGGTCACAACGAGTTTCTTGGAGACCTTAGCATCACCACTCTGAACCGTGAGGAAGTACACACCAGGTGTGAGATCAGCCGTGGTACGAGAGTAGATGAAGGAAGCACCCTTCGTCGTGGAGACAGTCTCCTCGGAGACAACCTTACCGGCCAGCGTCACAATTCTGACGACTGCAGCACCCTCGAAGCCTTCGATGTTAGCATTGACATCGCCGGAAGTCGGGTTCGGATAAACCTTAACGGTGGGTTCGTCAACCACATTGAGAATCGGTTCGGGTTCGGGCTCAACAGCCGGAGACGGCGTGTAGTGCAGATCCTCGCCAGTTACCGTGAACTTCAAGGTATCCACAACCAACTCGGTAAGAGTAGCGTTACTTGCGATAGAGTTGTAACCACCAATCGTAAGGTTACGAGCAGAATCAACATTGTAATACAAGTCACCATTCAAGTTCACACGACTTGTGGAGATGAGTCTGTACACAATCTTGTACTCACCAGCTTTCATGGCAGGAGATACTGTCTTACTAACCGGACGATTGTTCAAGAAGTGCAGATAAACATCATCGTAAATAAAGTTACCACCAGCCAGATTCTTGTTCGGGAAGTGATTACCCATTTGCAAAGTGTTAGTGTTACTAGCTTGAGCAAAGTCATATCTCGTTTCGGCGTTAGTAAGGTGAGAATTAGGACTGTAGGTCAACCACTCGATGTAGTCGGTGGACATCCACTTCTGGTAATTCACACCCATACCTTGTTCTTCTTCCTTGAAGTAAACGCCGATGGAGTCATTCGAGATAAGCTGACCATCATGATAGAAGTCGAAGGTAACGAATACCAACTCATCACCACCGGAGCACGGAGCGCTAACCATCCAAGTGTAGTTGAACTTATTAGCCATGTCTGTAGATGTAGTAGCATCCGGCAGTCTGTGCGTGGTCGTTCCGTTCACATCCTTGAAGATGAATCTCGGAGCATCGGTAGCTTCAACCGTTAAGCTATCAGACTTGTACAGCTTGGAATCCTTATCGTAAGTACCATTGATATTGTAGGTAGAGTAGCAACCATTGCCATCCTTAACACTGACCGTGAAGGTGTGAGAGCCCTCACCAGCAGATGTATAGTCATAGGTAGGAGCGGTAGCACCCACAATCGTGTCGCCATCCATGAACCACTGATAGGTCACATAGCCAGTTTCCGTCACAGAAAGCGTGGTGGAACCGGTAGCACAAACCGTGGTGTCACCAAGGATAACCGGAACAGGCAGCGTGTCAACGTGAGCGTAAGCAAACACCGTATCAGCACCGCACTCGTTCACCACGATGTAACGGATGGTAGCGTTATTGTAGCTGGTGTCGTACGGCTGACCGAAGACTAACGTCTCATCTGTCGTGGAACCAGCCTTAGTAATCGTCCAGAGAGTGGTCGTATCCTTAGCAACATTGACATAATGCATCGTCTTGGAAGCGAACGTATCGCCAGAGCAGATAGTGAACTCGCTGGTGTACAACGTATCCGTAATCTCAGGAAGTTTCGTCACAACAAGTCTCACGGCAACGCAAGTGTCATAACCGCAACGAGTAGCAGCATAGTACTTGACGTTCGTGTCTTGTGTGATAGGTGTGGTTTCAGCGACCGGCACATAATCACCGGAAGCGTTCTCCACTAACCAGCCTTGAGCCGTGATTCTGGAGGATCTGGTCGGCAGAGTAACAACCGGAACCGTCTTGACAAAGTCAATCAGCGGAGAACCAACACAGGTGTCGGTAACAACCGGTGCCGTAACCGTCGGCTTGCCTTCCACCACGATCAGGATGCTGTCAATGATGACAGACGTGTCGCAATGGTTGACAGCTCTGAAGGTAACAAATGCACTGTCAAGCTCAGCAGTAATCTTGGTGATGGCCTCATAGTCAGCCTTAGACCAATCCGTGTAGATGCCGGAGACATTCTTCTTAATGTAACCAACAACAGCAGAATCAGCAGTGTTGTAAGCATTCAATGTAACAACCTCACCACGTTTGAAGTTCGGCGTTTCATCAATGCAGTAGAGTTGATCAGCATTATTGAATGTGATGGTCGGCAGCGTATCAATGTAGAGCTCGAAGGTGAGAGACTTGTTCGTAGCCGGACAAACCGTGCTGGTAGCCGTCACCGTAGCCTCATAGATACCGTGAGAAGCCTGGACATCCGTACCCTTGATAGTATAAGTACCAGCGGTATGAATTTCGTCTGTCGTTGTAGCAACAGAATCTCTGCTTACACCCGTGATAGATGCAGGATTGAAGGTATAACCGATTTGTACATAAGTACCCTCGAAGCTATACACTTGATCATCCATAGCAGTACCGGAGCACAGCGTATCCTTGTTCGGAGAAACCGTGGTCAGTTTCACAGTGTCATAAACCATCAACTGGATAGAATCAGAGTAGTTGACACCACAACGTGTCTCAACAGAGTAACGCAGATACTTACCGTTGTAGTCCTTCGTCATCGGAGTAGTCTCGGTGAAATCAGCCCAAGAACCGCTCACATTGCTCTCCCATTTCTCCACGAGAACCGGAGCGTTCGGCGTGGTGAAGGAAGGTTTAACAAGCGTAAGAGCAGTACCCTCGCAAACCGTGTCAGCCTTAGGAGCCGTGGAGAAGTGAGCCGTATCAGCAATCGTGAAGCGGATCGTGTCAAACTTCTCGCGGTCGCAAGCGGCCACAGCAGACTCAACCTTAACGTAGATAGCGCACACAGCACCATCCGTAGCAACCTTCGGCGTAATGTCGAACTTCGTCTCTTTCACATCAGCCGTCACATTCTCGGTTGTAGCAACTTCGAAGTCGGTGGTGCTAGAAACCTGATACGTCATCACATTGGACTTGTGAACCGTAACCTTGAAGTCCATCGTGGAACCAACACAAATGGTATCAACCAAATTGAGTTTTTCTGTCACAAGGGAAGCGGTGTCGTTCACAACAACCTTAATGGTGTTGGATTCAGCAGAGCCACACTTGTTGGTCACAACGTACCAAACATTCTTATTGGAATCAGCCATTGTGAGAGCATTACCAGCAGTATAGTCATTACCATCCAGTTTCAGCACCGGAGCAATAGTAAGCGGAGCCGTCGGAGTGGTAGTAACAGAGAGTGTCAAATCAGAAGTGATGTGAATGGAATCACCAACACAATAGGTAATTGTAGCAGGAGAAAGCAAAGCGGAAGGCACCGTGTCAACCACCACCGGAACGGCGTTGGAGTAGGAGGTACCGCAGCGGTTGGTCACCTGATACTTGATGGAGTCACCATGATTGATCATATACAGCGGAGTGATAGGATCGAAATCCTCATAGTTGCCCGTACCATGTTTGATGAGCCAGCCCTCAGAGAGAACATCACCATTCTTAGCATTGTACGACGGAGCAACCAGACGTTTGAGAACATCACCAGCACAGATGCTATCCGGATTGGCAACCACGTCAACCACCGGCTTATCAACGATGTAGAACTCAACCGTCTTCTTCACAAACTGACAAGCTGATTGCAGACCAGCAGGAACTGTAGGCTCCTGGAAGGAATAGATATCAACGGAGGAGACACCCACATTGGCGGAGTCAGGCGTAATGGTATAGGTGTTGCCATTCTTAGCAACCTTGAAGTACTTGGAATCGAAGACCAGGGTATCGGTGTTACCCGGATTCACCGTGAAGGTGATATCACCCGTAGTACCCACACACAAGGAATCGAAGGTGTAGGTGAGATCCAGCTTAGCTGTATTGTAAACCGTCAGAGTCAGCTCATTGGAGTAAGAGGTACCGCAAGCGTTGGTGACAGCGTAACGGATGACACCGTTATTCATGCCATAGACAAACTTGCTGATAATCGTATCAACAGCATTCAGCTGCCATTTACCCGTGCAAGCAACACCGTTGCAGGTATAAACAGGAACCGTCAAGTCAAAGTCGGTGCTGTCGCAATACGGACTGTTGGTTGTAATATTCGGAACGATAGGCAGAGAGTCGATATTCAATGTGTAAGGTCCGTAAACCACAGTGTCGCAATTGTTCACAGCATAAGCATACACTGTTCTACCACTATCGGCGAAGTTCAAGTTAGCCGTAGGATCGAAAGCGGCATCTGCAGAGTTGTAGGCCGTACCAAACTTCCAACCATAATCGCTCGTGTATTTCACCTTGAGCATGTTGTCTGTATGAAGCGGATTGCCGTGGCAGATGTGACGCTCAATGTAATTGGCGCTAGAATCAACCGTGAGGATCGGGCTGCTGTTAACAATGATGTTGACCGTAAGGAAGCTGTCGCAACCATTAGCAGCGCCGTTGGCGAAGGTATCAACGAACGTATGATAGTTCGGACCACCTTCCACGAAGTAGAACTTATGTTCAAGACCCTTCTGATCTCTATAAGTAGTACTGTCACAAACAACCTGAGTGATCTGGTGATTTGCAACCGGCTTGATATTGACATTCATATAGTCGTGAGCGATACAACCATTGTGGTCAACCAAGTTCACGCAGTAGGAAATCTCCGTCGGGGCGGTATAGGTGTTAGCCGGGACATCGACATGGGTACCAGAAACGTAAACAGGCTGTGTCCAGAAGATGGAATCGTAATCAGCAATCGGATTGGTTACACCAACAACGTAATCATTGTTCTCGCAGTTATAGGCAACGCCATGGCTCGGAACAGAAATACGTGCAGGATTCTCGAAATAGAAGTGGACAACCGGGGTCGTGTCAATGGTGACAGCAATCGTCTTGGTCGTCACACAACCGGTGGCGAGACTGGTCACTTCAACTGTATATTCGCAGTGGAGACGCTCAGCAGAGGTGATAACATCAACACAACTGGAATCTGAGAGAACTGTCCACGGGAAGCAGTTGCAAGACCACAGATAGCCATAACCAAGCGTGTCGCTTGCAACCTGGGCGCTTACTTCAGCACACAGCTTAGCATCGGAATTCGGACAGAAGTTATATTCGCTAACGTTATTGTAGCCACTGGAGATAATCGTATCAATAATCGGAGCATTAGCGCTAACCGTGTTGATAGAGGCTGTGAAAGGGCCATAGACACATTCGGTAGAGGTTTCTTTCACCCAGATGTAATAAACATCCGCACCAAGCTGCTCGTAAACCGTGTCGCTGGTATAGTTCAGCGAAGCAAGATCAACGGAAGCATTCGTATCCATAGCGAAGAGATAGGTCGGTGTCGGCACATCACTCGTCACACTGTCGGAAGAAAGGCCGATAGCACCATTGAACGGAGCAACACAGAAATCGTTGTCCTTGATGCTCGGATTAATCGTAACGTTGTAGTCTTTCTTGTTGACCGTGATCTTCAGCGGACCAGCAACAGGATAAGTACAGTTGGTCGTGGTATCCCAGATGAGGACCTCGTGGTCGCCTTCTTTCAAACCATCGAAAACATTACTGATCTGGTAAGCACCACCATCAATCTTGTAACGATAAACACCGTCGATGTTCGGGTTAACCATGTTCACCGTAACCGTACCGTTGTAAGGAGCAACGCAGCGGTCATTGTCGGTGGAGTCAGCCGTAACCGTGATGTCATCGTGGTGCAGAAGCACGCTGATGGTATCAGAAGCCGTACACTTGGTAATCGTATCGTTCACCACCACTTTGTAGAGCATGTCTTTCAAGTGGTACATGGTGTAGGAGTCAGGATTGAAGTAGTTCACATCGATCTGAGCACCGGCATTGTCATAGAAGGAGTAGGTGTAATGACGAGCCTGCGGTTTTTCAACCACGATGGTACCGTTACCCGGATGTTCAAACGTAGGAACACACATTGTGTTCGGAGTCTGTGAAAGCTCAAGTTCATAGATGTGAGCGCTATCAGCCACGGTAACCGTACCCTCGGCAGAAACACAACCCTTGCTGCTAATCACATAATAGGTGTAGGTGCCGCTGTCCAAGCTGTTGAAGGTCGGAGTAATGCTGCTCATAGTGTCAGGCATAGCGGAAACCAAATAGTAGGTAACGTCAGTCAGAGAAGAGGTGATCGTAACGGAACCGTTCTTCTCAGGTTTACAGTTGTAGTTAGCAGCCGTAGCAGCAACCGTAGCGGTCGGGATAATCGGAGTATGGTTAATCGTAACATTCGCTGTATCCGTACAACCAGTCAACGTGTTGTAAGCAGCCAATTTGTAATCACCATCCTTAAGACCTGTGATTGTGGTGGTCGTACCATAAACACTGTCAGCGGCAAACAGCGTGTAAGCGCAGTTGGCTTCCGGAGTGATGGTCACAGTACCATCATGAATCGTATCTGTACAATAGGTGTTAGCCGTAGTGTTGAATTTGATAACCGGCTTGGTCGTGATGTCGCTAACAGAAATGGTCTTCTGACCAGGGCACTGCGTAGCATTGTTGACAACACTGATAATGTAATCGCCATCATGCAGGTTAACAAACACATTGGCAGGCGTATTCGTGTTGATTGCACCATTGATGAAGAAGGTGAAATCAGAGGTGGAGAGGTTGGTCACTGTGATGGAACCAGTACCGGTGAAGGTAGCGTTATCACAAACAATGTCGCCAACCATGTCGTACTTAATCGTATCATATCTTGCTCTTGCGTCTTCAACGGTAACCGTATCTTCGCGGAAGCAACCTGTAGCAATGTTGTATTTCACAATATTATACTTACCGGCATCCAAATTGCCTTGGGTACCTGTAATAGCCTGGTTGGAAACATTGCAGATATAATAGTTATAACCATTTGCAGCATTGATGGTAATGGAACCGTCATAGGTGGTGCAGCTGGTACGCGGAGAGGTGGTGTATTCACCCGCAGCAATCGTAAGGGCAGCGGCTTCATCCAAAATAGTCCAAAGAGTGTCGCTTTCACAACCCGTGGCATTGTCACGGACACGGATAGTGTAGGTACCGGCAGCAAGTCCAGTATAAGAATGGCCGGAAGTCGGAAGGATTTCCGTGTTACCTTGCAGCAGCTTGTAGGTATAATGGTTATCATCCGTGTTGGTCAGAGAAATCGTACCATTCACCGTCGGAGGAGTAGCAATGGAAACGCAAGTAGGAAGCGTAGCCGTGCAAACCGTATTGTTCGTGGAGACGAAGGTAGCCTTGGCCGGATTGACAATATTGGAAGTAACCTCGAAGGTGTAATCCTTGGCGCAACCAAGATCTGACGTCACCGTCATGATATGGCTGTTAGCATCAATCAGGTTAACAAACTTGATAACGTTCGTACCATCATACGTGTAAACAGAATCGCCAATCTGATAGGTGTAGCCGTTGATCGGGTTGGTCACCGTGATGGAACCGTTCGGCGTGATGGCCAGATCGCAAACCGTGTTAGGAACAGAATCAACCAACGGTCTGGCAGGATCCTGCGTGGTCGTAGGAACATTGATACCAGCGAACTGCTGACTACAAGCGGTAACCGTGGAAACGATAGCCAATGTGTAGTCACCACCATTCAATTGACCGAACGTCAAGTCGCTGCCATTACCGGTCAGCGTGACATTATTCAAAGTATATTCAAAATCAGGATTGGAGTTTTGGATAGTGATAGCACCGTTCGGAGCCACACAGCTCGTCTTAGGCGTGGTGACGTAAGAAGGAAGTTCCGGAAGTTTCGTGCTGTCAGCCACAATCGTGTTGTAGATGCTGTACGGACAATATTTGTCGGAAACAACCTGGATGAGGTAGTCACCATTACGCAGACCTTCATATTTCAGGACACCAGAGGTGTAAACACGCTCGGAATTCGGAACATTGATGATCTCATAGGTGTAGTTCACTTGAGGATTGTTAACCGTGATGGTACCATCGTAAGGATCAGCACAACGATAGTTGGCCGTACCCGTGGCTGTGGACAGAATCATATTGTTCACAGAATCCACCACGATGGTGGCAGCATTCATAGTCTCACAATCATGATTAGACTTCAAGTCAATGTCGTATGTACCGTTGTTAAGGCCAGTATAAACATAGTTGGCGTCACGCCAAGTGGTATCAGTGGAGAGTTTGTATTGGTAACCCGGCGTGATGTTCGTCACAGAAATCGTACCATTGAACTCGTTATTCACATTGTATGCATTCTTACAGAACTCGTTCGGAGTGGAAGCGAGCGTTACATCAGCAGCTGCCGGCAACGGATAAACCGTAATGTTAACAGACTTGGTAGCCTCGCAGTCAAGAGAATCCACAACAGAAAGCTGATACGTATGAACACCAGCTGTGGTCGGGGTAACCGTCAGGACAGCGTCGGTACCAAGAGTATTGGAACCTTCCGTCCAAGTATATCTGGGAGTACCCAAAACATTGGTGGTGCTCGGTGTAAGAGTTGCAGAGCCATTCAAACAGAATGCAGTGTCATCAACAACAGCAATATTAGTAATTGCAATATTGTCAGAAGGCAATTTAGCCGTGATGTTGAAAGTGCTTGAATTGCCACAATGGTCTGTGAGAGTAATCGTGACGACCTTGTTCTCGGTAATTTCCGTACCGGCAACAGGAGTCTGCGTCAGCGTCATCGTACCAACCTTGTAGCAGTTGTCAGAAACATTATTATTGTTGAAGAGCGGGATCATGTCAGGAACAAAGAACTTACAACCCGGCTGACGGATCAGCGTGGTGTCGCTGATAATAGCGGAAGCATCCACAACAGGAGCGGTGGTGTCAACCACGTTGAACGGGAATTCAGCTTCAGCCACACAACCCTTGATGTTCGTAACTTTCACATGCGGATAGTACGTGTAGTTACAGCTGTCAGGCAGGATGTAAACACCCGTCGTATCATTGTGAGAATAGATATTCACACTTTCGCCAGACCACTCATAGGTAACACTGTTGTCACCCGGGATTCTGCCAACGGCAACAGCCTCAACGGTCAGCACACCGTAGTTCGGGCAAAGCGGGAAGGTGGCACCATTACGGATATCTTCGTGGATATAAACGGTAGGCAGGTTCCAAACATGAACAGGATCAGAGGAATCTTTTGCAACACAACCATATTTGTCGGTAACCGTAATCGTGTAAACGAAGTTCGTGTCAGGCAGAGCCGGAATACCGAGAGCATTCTGCCAGGTATGGTGGATAATCGTACCGTCGTTCGGTCTGCCCGTCCACAAGAAGGAGTACGGAGCATGGTTGTAACCGGCGATAGAATCCGTAGAGAAACTCAAATTAACCGTATCATAGAGACAGAGCTCATTTCTGTCGATAGAAACAGAACCATGTTTGATGTACATCGGTTCAGGACGCACCAGCGTAGCGATATGCACCTTATTGGACTTGTTACCGCATCTGTCAGAAATCTGGGCATAGATATTAACAGTAAGGGAGTCGGCGAAGATGTCGGTATTGGCGGATGCGAGGTCGGTGTTCATACCATTGAAGAACTTAACGGAAGCAACCAGCTCGGTATCCGGTGTGCAGTTGTCGCTGACATTACCCTTCACCAAGTTGACGAAGACAGTGTCATCCGGCATGATGTACGTACAATTCATAGCCGGAACAGGATCCACCTGAGAAGGCGTGACCGTCAGTGTAGGTCTTGTCGTATCCGTCACCGTATAAGTCTCAACATAGGTGGCGGTGTTGCCACAGTGGTCAGAAACCGTATAAGTACGGGTGAGCGTGGAGGTGCAAAGACCTGCGTTAATAACATCAGAGTGGGAAACGCTGGTTTCCAGTTTACCGCAAGCATCGGTAACGGTGATACCGGCACCGGAGGTGAGGGCGGCAAGCGTGGTGTAAGCGGCAGGAACGATCACCGTGTTGCAACCATAGAGGTTGAAAGACTTCGCAGTTGTGGAGACAACCGGCTTAACGGAATCTTTCACATTCACAACAGCCGTATCGGTGTTGGACTTACAACCATTACCGTCGGTCACATAAACCATACCTTTGTAAATCTTGCCCGTGCAATCGTTATCGCTCGTATTGATGGTGTTGGTATTGGTAGTAACGGAAGTGTTCACATCACCAGACCAAGTATAGGTATAAGTAGCTTTGGACTCAGTGGTCAGGCTGGCGGTCAGATTCACAGACACGCCCGGACATACTGTAGATGTCTTCGGAGCCACAGCCAAAACAGGATATTTGTAGAAATCGAAGGTGAAGGCCAGTTTCTGGTCAGAAATACAGGTCGTGGTCGGATTGTAGGAAGCCACATAGTATTTCACCGTCTTATATTCATTGCCAGTCGGTTTAATGGAGTTCAAATCCACCGTGTAGCTGTTGGCGGTATCCAGAGGATTGCCGGCTTCGTCGAACCAAACACAGACAGCACCCGTAGGAGCGGTGGCGGTCAACGGATAGGTAGCAGGAATGTCCTCATTCAAACAGTAGGATTTGGAAGTCGTGGCCGGAAGAGTCGGCTGAGCAGGGATAGGATAGATGGTGATGGTAACATCAGCCGTGGTGTTACAAGTGACAACAACGACATTGTTAACCTTGTGGTCTTCACCAACCGTAACCGAATAGATGCTGTCGCCAGCAGCCGTCGGCGTAATCTTGAGAACGTTAGCGGTACCCAGCGTGGTGGTATTGCCTTTCTTCACCCAAGCATAGCTGTCGAAACCAGCCGTGGCGGTCAGCGTGAACTCAGTACCCAGACAAGCAGCCGTAGGATTGGCGGCAACCGTTACAACAGGGTTGTCATAAACGGTAACCGTGACGATGTCGAAACTGTCTTTCGAGAAGCAGCCCGTCAGTGTGTCATTCTGATAGACATAGAATGTCTGGACACCTGCGGCGGTCGTGGACGGGATCAGGGCAGCGCCCGAGATTTCCGGGTTGAAGGTGTTGTCCATAGCCCAGTGCAGTTTGCAATCCTGAGCAGGAGTCACATTCTCGTCAACCGACGTGGCCGTCGAGCCAACGCAGTAATAGTAATTCGGGGTTCCGATGGTCGGCTTGCCCGGGATTTGATGTACTATATATGTTAATGTATCAACCGGACCTTCGCACCATACGGAGTCTTCATTGAAGTTCGCATACAAGTTCACCTGACGCATGAAGAACGTATAAGTACCAACCGTGTTCACTGGGGTGGGAACCACCGCCTTGAAAGAATCAGGGTGATTGGTCGTGGCCCATTGAATTTCTTTATAGGTGAGGCCATCGGCATCGGGAGTGGCGAAGTGGGCATAGCCTTCCAAGTCTGCTTGGGTAAGGTTGCCGCCGAAGCAGTTCTCCACCGTGTCGAGATCGTTGCCGCTGGCATCAAGGAAAGCAGCCACCGGGTTGGTGCGCACATAGAGGTGCAGGGTGTCGATAGCTGTCACGCTGCAGTGACCACCACAAAGGGTATCGATGAAAGCAACAACATAGTCGCCCGTGGCGTCGAAGGTCATGGCAGGTTTGCCATATTCAAAGGTGCCGCCGTCGCAAATCTCTTTGTCGAAGGCACCATAGTTATTGAAAGGAGCAATAGAGTCCGTAGCAACGATACGGCCGGGGGTACTCATGTGACCACCGATGTATTTGTCTTGGTTCTGATTCCAGTAGAGGTTTGTCCAATCAGAACCACCAGTACGTTCGCGGATGCTAATCACCAAGGAGTAATCACCAACTTGCTTCCAGTTGATGATGATAATATTTTCAGTTTGCTCAAAGAATTCTGCATTCAAATAGTCGAGATGTTGGGAATAGATACCTGTATAGCCGCCGGCATACTGGTAATCATTCGAGTAGGAAAAAGTAGTGTCAGGAGACATGGCACCAGGATAGCCTTCCTTGCAAGATGCCGTCTGGCTTTGGGCGTTATAGCACGGCACACCTTGCACAGGAATACCATGTCCATCCAACACCTGACCACCAAGCCACGGAATCTGAACTCCCGGACCAGGTTGGTTGAGGCGGTTGTAGAACGTGTAGATGCTGAAGTCCGCATAATCGGACAAATTGCCGTTCACCAACTGGCCGTCGCGATACACTTTCCAGTCAATAGACAGCTTGTCAATGTTACAGCTGTTGATGAAATGGATTTTGTACACGTCCGTCTGGGTGTAGTAACCAGAGTTCACGGGGTTCATGGCGTTGTTCAACACCAACTGCCCTCCAGGGACGTTCGCGATGCCTGTCAGTGTGTCTGGATTCATGTTCTCCAGCCATACGCAGCAAGGCGACTGCGCCCGGGCAACAAAGCCCGCCAGCGTCAGTAAGATGCTTAAGAAGCAAATTGATAATAGTTTTTTCATACTTTTATTTTTTGATTGTTATTAATTATTATTATTTCTCTTCTTTATACTCAATCTTTTATAGTACTATACACTACTATACATTTCACTAAAATTTCAACTTGCAAAAATACATTTTTTTTGATTACTTATCTCTCCTGTATTTTTTTTTTTGAATTTTTTTCAGCGAATTTCAGCGCAAACCCGTCGCATTCACGCGGCTTTTGCACTGGAATTGTTGCAAAATCAGATGTTATATTACTATAAATCACTACCTTACATATTAAACACTCTTTTGGTTTATAAACATATTATCATGAACTTTTTACCTTGTTTTTTTTGAAATGTTACACAGAAAAAAAGGGAACGCCCCTTAAAATCGGACATTCCCCTATAGGATATACCGCCTACGTGGCAAGTTTTAACGGCTGATGATTCGGAATTCGGTACGCCGGTTGGCCGCCCTACCCTCTTCGGTGGCATTGTCGGCGATGGGTTTGCGCTTGCCGTAGCCATGGTACTCCAACCGGTCAGCAGAAATCCCCTTCCCCACCAAATAGTCATACACCGCCTTGGCACGGTTCTGGGAGAGACGGTCGTTGTACTCGTCCGAGCCCTGGTCATCCGTGTGTCCGCCAATCTCGATCTTCACCTTATGATGGTTGAGGTAGTCCACCAGACGGTCCAGTTCCTCAAACGACTCTTTCTTCAATGTACTCTCGTTGAAGTCAAAGAAGATGTTCTTCAACACCACCGTAGTGCCCACATCGGCACGCTGCAATACAATATCTTTTATATAAGGCTCCAACTCGGTGTAGGATTTCTCCACCTGGAAGTTCTCGGAATAAAACGGATAATTCGGATTGGATACATTGAGCATAACATTGCTGCCCGTGTGGATGCAAGCCAGGAAGGCGCCTGTCTCGGCATCCGAAGCGGTATGTGTCAGCACCTGGCGCGTACTCAGATCCACCATCTCGATGTCTGCCGTAAGCGGGAGTCCGCTTTCAGCATCCCGCACCACCCCCTTGATGTAGGTAACCGGGTTGGGACGCAAACTTTCAGCCAACTCGAAACTATAGAGGTCAAGTCCGCCGAAGCCGCCCTCTTTATCAGAGGAAATATAGGCCATCGAGCCGGCTGCATCAATAAAGATATTGATCTCATCCGCCGGTGTGTTAATGGGATAACCCATATTCTGGGGCTCGCTCCACGTGCCATCCGGCTGTAGTGTGGAATAGTAGATGTCGTAGCCGCCCATGCCCACTCTTCCGTTCGAGGCGAAATAGAGTGTGCGTCCGTCACTGTGGATGAACGGGGCGGCATCATCACCCGGCGTATTGATGGTGGCTCCAAGATTTTCGGGCGCGGTAAAAGCTCCCTCTGCTGTCATCGTCGTCTTCCAAATATCCATCCCCCCGTAGCCGCCCGACCGGTTGGACACGAAATAGATCGTATGCCCATCAGTCGCTATCGTGGGTTGGCTTTCCCAGGCGTTCGTGTTCACTGGAGCACCGAAATTGCGGGGGCGCGACCATTTGTCGCCCATCTTTTTCGACCAATAGAGGTCGCAACTGCCCATCCCGAAATCCGCATCACACATGGTATAAAGCAGATACACCCCATCAGGGGAGATTGTCTGTGCCCCCTCATTGTACCCGGTCTTGATCGGAGAGGCAAAAGGTGTGCGCGAAAGCCACTCTCCCCCCTTCTGATCACAATAGTACAAATCCTCCTCATTCAAACAGAAAGCGCATACCGTCTTGGAGTCCTTCGGGCGTTTCACCGTGAAGACCAACCGGCTATTATCTGCCGTGAGCGCCGCCAGCGACTCATCCCACTCCGAATTGACACTGCCGCCCAAATTCTGCAACTGGAACGGCACCGGATGTTTCATCGCCTCAATGGCAAAACGGCAGTTGGCGATGCCCTTCTGGGCATCCGTCAGCACCTCCGTATATTGAAGTCCACGCTGCATGAAGATCTCATAGTTGCCCAATGCCGACTCATAATGTCCGCACTTGGCCCCTTCTGTAGCTGCAATATAATACAAAAGCGGATCCGGATTCCCAATCAAATCAATGGCGTGGATATAACAGGCTTCTGCCGAATCCGACCTCAAGGTGAAATTATACAGATCCCCCAACAGGATATAAGTGTCAGGATAAAGCGGGTCTTTTGACCTTGCTTGTGTCAGCAAGGCGAATGCTTTGTCAAAATCATGGGCGTTAATGGACGTTTTCGCTTTCTCGCATAACGCAGCCGCCTTTCCTGGTTTTTGAGCATAGGAATTAACGGGAAATAGAAATAATCCGTACAATAATATTATATATACTATTTTATAATACATTTACAAAATGGTATTATGAACGTTCTTGATTTTTCGCCTGCTGCCAATATGCCTCCATCTCCTCCAACGAAAGCTCGGTAATCCGCCGGCCTTCCGACTTTGCCTTCTCTTCAATATAGTTAAAACGAGAAATGAATTTCTTGTTGGTTTTCTCCAAGGCATCATCAGGATTCACATGGATAAAACGAGCATAATTGACAATAGAGAACAGCACATCACCCAATTCATCTTCTTTCTTGTCGGAATCATTATCCACTTCGGCCTTCAATTCAGCAAGTTCTTCTTGCACCTTATTCCAAACCTCCTGTGAATCAGACCAATCGAAACCTACGCCGTTAGCTTTTTCCTGTATGCGGTATGCTTTGACCAGAGAAGGAACACTTTTGGGAACCCCACCGAGCACGGTACGATTCCCCTCCTTCTGCAATTTGATCTTTTCCCAATTCTCATGTACCTGCTGCGCATCCTGTGCTGTTTCCGTGCCATAGATATGCGGATGACGGCGGATCAACTTCTCGCAGATCTGATTTAAGACAGCTGTAATGTCGAAAAGTCCTTTTTCGGATGCGATTTTAGCATAGAAAACAATATGCAACATAATATCTCCCAACTCCTTACACATATCGTCCGCATTCTGGTCCACAATCGCCTCCGACAGTTCATACGTTTCCTCGATGGTGAGGCAACGCAACGTTTCGAAGGTCTGCTTGCTATCCCACGGACACTTTTCACGGAGTTCATCCATGATGTCTAACAGGCGCTGGAAAGCTTCCAATCGTTTATCCATAGTATAAAAACGGGCAAAAGATTAATACGAACGGGCAAAGAGTACCCTTTGTTTCGACGGTTTGCCCGTCAGGATGCATTTGCCCTCCTCCAACGGATTGTTGAACGGGATGCATCGGATGGTGGCTTTCGTCAACTCCTTGATTTTGGCTTCCGTCTCAGCAGTTCCGTCCCAATGGGCATAGATAAAGCCCGGGTGATTGTCGAGCAGATCCACGAATTCGTCCCACGTATCCGCCTTACGGGTATTTTCCTCACGGAATTTCAACGCCTTTTGGAACAGATTCTGCTGGATGTCCTTCAGGAGCTGCTGCACATGTTCGACCAAGCCGTCGAAGGAAACCTGTTCTTTCGCGAGCGTGTCACGGCGGGCAACTTCTGCCTCATTGTTCTCCAAATCGCGCGGGCCCACAGCGATGCGCACTGGCACACCCTTCAACTCATACTCATTGAATTTCCATCCGGAGCGCTTAGTGTCGTCATCATCGAATTTGACAGAGATACGGAGAGCCTTCAGTTGTTCAATCAGCGGTTTCACCTTTTCGGCAATCGCCTGACGTTGTTCCTCACTCTTATAAATCGGGACGATAACTACTTGTATAGGAGCAAGATTCGGAGGAAGCACCAGACCGTTGTCATCCGAATGGGTCATAATCAGGGCTCCGATAAGACGGGTGGAAACGCCCCACGAGGTAGCCCACACATATTCCAACTGGTTCTCTTTGTTCAGATATTTCACATCGAAAGCCTTGGCAAAATTCTGTCCGAGGAAGTGGGACGTTCCGGCCTGCAACGCCTTGCCATCCTGCATCAACGCCTCGATGCAATAGGTGTCAATGGCGCCCGCGAAGCGCTCGTTCGGCGATTTCACGCCCTTTACGACGGGGATTGCCATGAAATTCTCCACAAAATCGGCATATACATGCAACATCCGCTCCGTTTCCTCCACCGCTTCCTCGCGGGTGGCGTGTGCGGTATGACCTTCCTGCCAAAGGAACTCGGCCGTTCTCAAGAACAGACGGGTACGCATTTCCCAACGGACCACGTTGGCCCACTGGTTGCACAAAATAGGCAGATCGCGATAGGAATGAATCCAATCCTTATAGGTATCCCAGATGATGGTTTCCGAAGTGGGGCGCACAATCAGTTCCTCCTCCAGTTTGGCCTCGGGATCCACCACCACACCACCGCCGTTCGGGTCGTTCTTCAGACGGTAATGAGTGACCACAGCGCACTCCTTGGCGAAACCTTCCACATGACTGGCCTCACGGCTGAAGAAGGATTTCGGGATGAAAATCGGGAAATAGGCATTGGTATGGCCCGTTTCCTTGAACATTCCGTCCAAAGTGGACTGGATCTTCTCCCAAATCGCATATCCGTACGGTTTTATCACCATACAACCTCTCACAGAGGAATTTTCAGCCAGATCAGCTTTCTTTACAATATCATTGTACCATTGTGAATAACTCTCTTCTCGAGTCGAAAAACTTTTTGCCATTATTTTTAGTATTAGAATTAACTTTTTAGTATTTTTGCCGTCAATGAAAAGTTTTGCAAAAATACGAAAATAAAAAGATATAGGAGGTTATTATGAGAAAACTATTTTCCATTGTCCTTGGATGTGCAATTGTCTTGCTCACAGCATGTTCAACAAGTTCGCTCGCTTATTACGACGACATCTACACCACATCCTCTGATGCGCAATACAGCACATCTGCCCCCGCAACCACCAAAAGCGCTCCTGCGGAATTACAGCCCGACTCTATCGTTTACGAGTATGATGAGAACGGGAATCTGCTTGACACCAAGACCTATTATCCCGGCCAAACAAATCCGAAAGTCACCTATTACGAGGTGCCTGTAGAGGAGAGTTCGTACGCAGTCACCGACTATGATGACGACTGCTACGACTACTATTACACCTCCCGTTTGCGCCGTTTCCACACAAATCTTTATTGTAACTACGGCTACTATGACCCTTACTTTACCAACCTTTATTGGTATGACAGCTATCCAGGAAACTGGGGATTAAGTATTTACATGGGTTACAACTGGTGGTGGCCAAGCTACTACTATCGTCCTTATTATTATGATTATGGATGGTATCACTACGGATTCCATTACGGATGGGGCTGGCATCATCCCTACGGATGCTGGGATTATGGCTACCACCCTTGGCACAATCCACACCATTATTATGCGTCCGACTATTGGCATAACCATTTAGACCCCAACCATTCCTATTATTATGGTCACCGAAACAGCATTGGACCTTCCGTAGGCAATCCCGGACGTGAGGACAGACCTGAAGGCTTCGGTCTGGCTGGCAACAACGACAACAACAACCACTATTCCGTCACCTCAACGGCTCCTTCATTCAACCAGCGCTACGACAACATCGCAGCCCAATATAGCACACGCGGCGGTGGCGGCGGTTCGTCTTCGGCAACCCCATCTGCTCCAACAAGCAGACCCACAACACCTTCCATGATCAACAATCGCGTATCCACACAGAATGTCGAGAAGCCGTCCAACAGCAATATGATGCGCGAGAACCAATCAATGCCAGCCACAAGCTCCGTCACAAGACCTGCTGCAAACTCCCGCACCGAGGTTCCCAGCACAATTCGAACCAACACAACGACACATATAGAATCCAACGGTGCAAGTCGCACAAACACTACCACAAACATTAACAGCAGTTCCACCAAATCTCCCACGATTATCAACCGGACTGTTCCTTCCCAACCGACGGCACGGCCAGCCAACAACACAGGCACAACAACCACCCCCAGCCGTACCACGACCACCTCTCCTTCCAACTCACAGCAACGCTACAACTCCACCCCCTCAAGAAGCACGACCACTCCGAGCAGCAGCTCAAGACCCGCTTCCTCTTCTTCCGCAAGACCCTCTTATTCAGGAAGTTCTAATACCTCTCGTCCTACTACTACACCTTCCAGCTCCAGCAGCCGGTCGTCCTACAGCACACCTTCCCGCAGTTCCTACTCTGGCAGCAGCTCTCCATCCAGAAGTTCCTATTCAAGTGGGAGTTCCTCTTCCCGTAGCTCCTATTCCGGCAGCAGCTCCTCTTCCAGAAGTTCCTACTCCGGCAGTTCTTCCCGTAGTTCCTATTCTGGTAGCAGTTCCTCTTCCAGAAGTTCCTACTCCGGCAGCTCATCCCACAGTTCCAGTAGCAGTTCCTCCTCGCACAGCAGTGGCTCGTATGGTGGAGGCAGAAGATAAATAATGAAGTAAAAAAACACAAAACAATGAAAAAGATAATCGGCATTTTCGTTTTGACTGCATTTTGTGCATTTTCCTTTGCGCAAGGCGATTACGAGGCTTTCCGTTTCACCCAGACGGACATTTCCGGCACGGCGCGATTCATGGGTGCGGGCGGTGCCTTCAGCACCACCGGCGGTGAATTTTCCGCCCTCAGCCTTAACCCTGCCGCCATCGGCCTGTACAAACGCCATGAGGTGACCATAACCCCCATGTCGCTGGCTTTCTCGAAAAGCACTTCACAGTATTACGGCAACGGCAACTATGCAAGAAACACCAAATACACGGTACCCGAGTGCGGATTGGTGATCACCAGCGCCATTGATAATTCCAATTGGAAAAATTGGCAATTCGGTTTCGGATACAACCGCATCATGGATTACAACAACACGTTCCGCGCCGATGCGCAACACGTGAACAATTCTATAGTGAACGCCATCCTGCGCCACGCCCAAGGCATCCCCTACACGGCACTTGCCGGCGATGCAGGACTGTTCTGGAGCACCTGGGCAATTGACACATTCCCCAACCAACCCGACCATTATTACAGTCCGTTTGAAAACAACGAACTGAATCACAGTGCTTTAATAGAACAATTCGGTGCCATTGACGAAATCTCTATCTCCTTTGGAGGCAATTACCAAGACAAATTGTATATCGGAGGCAGCCTGGGCATCCCTATCATTGACTACAAAGAGCGTATCACCTATTCGGAAGCCTTGTCCAATGATCCTGGTGTGGGTGATTATCTGACATCCTTCCAAACAGTGGCCACTCAGCGTGATGCGGGAGGCGGTATCAACCTCAAATTAGGCATCATTTACCAGCCGCTTAGTTTCCTCCGCATTGGCGCCGGATTCCAAACCCCGACCTATTTTTGGAAAATCAAAGACACGTATGACCGCGAGATGCTGGCACAATACTTTGACGGCACGAACTCCAAGACATGGTCCTACACCAATCGGAACAATTTCCAGCTCACCACGCCTTTGAAGTTCAACATTGGAGCCACCTTCCTCATCAAGAAGCGCGCATTCATCTCCGCCGAATATAATTTCTGCGATTTCGGCATGGCCAATCTCTATTCCAACGAATACAACTACACAACGGAGAATCAAGCAATTACTGACAAATACGGTATCTGTCACACATTGCGCGTGGGTGCAGAGGTCAACCTTGCCCCGCAGTTCGCCCTGCGTGCCGGATACAACTTCAAGAGCAGTCCTTACAAGCTCACCACCGGCCCGTATAACGGCTCTGCCCACTACGCTTCTGTCGGACTGGGATTCAAGTCCAAATACTTCTTCGCTGATCTTGCTTACGTGCTGAAACTCAGCAAAGACAGTTTCTGGCTTTACGACAGCAACGACCCCGCGGCCAGCGCCGTGGAGTATGAAAACACCACCCATAGAATTGTGGCCACCATCGGCTGTAAATTCTAATTTTTCATGAAAAGATTTCTCATATTGCTCTATACCCTCGTCGCTCTGGGCGTCACCAATGCCCAAGAGCGACGGTTGTTTAATACAACGCCCATAGAGAACTACACGGTCGATCTTTTCGACAACGTTTATGCCTGGGACGGGACATCCATGGTGCAATATGATCGTACCGGGAACACGCTGCGCCATTACAGTAACCCGGCCCTTGGGACCATCACATACGTGGATGCTTCCTATCCATCCAAAATCCTGGTTTTTTATCAAGAAGCGGGCTGCATCGTCCTGCTCGACAATCAGCTTTCACCAATCGGAAACACATTGAACCTATTGGATCACAATCTGTTCACCATATCCATGGCCGCCATGGCCGGCACCAGCAAAATCGTATTGTATGACCAGCAGAATCAGACACTGATTCTTTCCGACATACAACTCAACATCACAGGAACGGCACACTGCCAGATGGAAAGCGATTTCCATCCCACCTCGATGCAATCCTCACAAGAGAAGACCATCATGCTTACAGATACCACAAAAGGGGTATATCTATTTGATATTCTCGGTTCTTTTCAGCAAAAAATCATGCTGCCAAATACCATTTGCACGCAAATTGTCGGGGATGAGCTGGTATATCTGCAAAATGGCATTCTACGATTTTACAATATGCGACAGCACACCTATCATGACAGCGATCTGCCCGTCTCGACATACCGCTCATTCCATTTGGGAAGCCAATGTCTTTACATTCAGGATACCGCCAGTTACGTCTATCAGATTCCAAGGGCATTAAAGCCTTGACAATATAATCGGTACTTTCCCGAAAACAATTACCTCTTGATCTTGATTTTCTGACCTACCTGCAAGGAATTCACATTGGTGATGCGGTTATATTTGGCGATTTCCGTCATTGAAACGCCATATTTCCGTCCGATGGAAGAGAGGGTATCTCCCTTTTTCACCACATAGATGATATCTCCCTGCGGCTTAACCGGCTGCGTTTGTACAGAATCTTTGGGCGTAGTGGAAGTTGTCGTCACAAGAGAGGAGTCCAAAACGGTCCTTGTACTGTCGGTTACCGCCGGTGCGGGGGTCACAGGACGTACAATGGTCGTTCCCTTCCGAATCAGAAGTCTCTGCCCCACCCGCAAGGAATTGCTGCGCAGATGGTTGAGCGACTTCAGATGGTTGACCGACACTTTATATTTGGAGGCGATGCGCGACAAGGTCTCTCCTTTACGTACGGTGTGATACTTGTTGGGCGTCACTTGCACCACCTCTCCGTTCTCATTGGTCGTGACATTCAGGTTCTTGGTTGGATTGAAGAAATCATCGTAGCGGTAAGCGTGGATGGAATCCTTCATATCCAAATACCGGATCACATCGTTGGATTGGAGGCGCAACGGGAATTGCTGCGTGTAAGCGGGGATGATGTATTTCTTGTATTGCGGATTCAGCGATTTGATTTCATCCAAACTGATATTCAAGACTTCTGCAATCTGCTCAAAATGAAGTTCTTTATCCACCATTACCGTATCCACGTTGGTCGGAATTGATATCTGGGCCGGGTTGATGCCATACAGATTATGGTAGGTCATCATGTACAACGCCCCGATATAGGCAGGAAAGTAGTTCTGTGTCTCACGGGGCAGATAGGGTGACACGCCCCAGAAGTTCGTCTTGCCGCCGGAGCGCTGGATGGCTTTCCGCACATTGCCGGCCCCGCAGTTGTAGGCAGAGATAGCCAAGCCCCAGTCGTTGAAGATCTTGTACAGGTCGCGGAGATGGCGGGCGGCGGCATCGGTGGCCTTGTATGGGTCTCGACGGTCATCCACAAACGTGTTGACCTCCAAACCATACAGTTTTCCCGTGCCGTACATAAACTGCCAGATTCCGGTGGCACCCGCCGGCGAGACCGCCTGCGGGTTCAACGCCGACTCGATGATGGTGATATAAACCAACTCCTCCGGAACATCGTACTTGTCGAAAATCTCCTTCATCCATGGATAATAATACTGCGCCAACCCCAAAATGACCGATGACGAGCGCTGCCTTTGTACGGAATACAACTCGATGAAACGCTTCACCTTATCGTTGTACGCTAACGGCACCGCCGTCACAATGCGCGACAGTCGTTTGAATATCATGGAATCGTTGTTGTCGTAGGCAGTGGTGTCGTCTTTCAGTTTGGACAGGATGGAATTGCCCTTTTTCATTTCACTTTTGACGTACCACACATTCAGCATGGAATCCATCAGCACCATTTCACGGTTGATGGCAGCATTAGTCAGGTCGGACTCATTCGGGCCTGCGGCGGAATCCGGGCTATTGAACGTGACATTCTGTGCGTATGTATTTGACATCAACATACACCATAAAAGCAGCAACAACCCGATTTTATATTTCATTCAAGTAAATTTCGTTAAACAAAAAACAAAATGCAGGAGACAATTTTCTTTCTCCTACGAAAAACGTCATCGGACTCGTCCCGACAACAAAAGCGCAATATGTCTTACGTTAAAACCGTCATTTTATTGTATAGTTATTCCATTTTAATTCTTTTCCTTCTTTAAACAAAGTCGTTAAAAACTGTATTCCCTCTTCGTTATAATAGGACCACGCGCTCTCCTGAAGACCATCTACATACTTTCCGGAGACCTTCACGTTGCCGTTTTCCCAGAAGGCGGTGTATTTCCCGTCACGGACATCCTGCCGGTATTGGATTTTGAAGGCCACCTTGCCGGGTTCGTAGGTGGTGGTCCACAATCCCTCCTTCCTGCCACCTTCGTATTTGCCGGTCTCTTCGGAGGTGCCGTTCCGGTAATACCAGTCACCCTCTTCCAATCCGGCCACATACTGCCCTTTGACCAGCGGTTTCCCGTGCTCATCGTACTCCACGTACTCGCCATCAAGGTCGCCGTCGTCGTACGTCGCCTTCGACATGGTGTCTCCGTTTGGATAAAACCAGATCCATTCACCGGTTTTCTGGCCTTTGCTGTTGTATTCGCCTTGGATTTCCACCGTTTTATCCTCAAAAAAGAAAAGCCACTCTCCGATGGGACGGGAGTTTTTGTAATTGCCTTTTGAACGCAGTTCCCCGCTGGGATAATACTCTTTCCAGAGGCCCTGTCGCAGCCCGTTCATGTCGGTGATGCCCTCGTAGCGGAGAATGCCGTCGGCGAAGACATACCCTTTGGTGATGTGACCGGCGGTGTCAAACTCACGACGAATGCCCTCGGGCTTGTTTTGGTAGTAAGTAGCCACAATAGAAGGTCTTCCATTGGAATGATAGGCCGTGCGTTTGTCCAACTGACGAGTCTCCTTGGCATCCTTCACTAACTCATCGTGGTCGTATTTCTCCACGGACAAGAACATTCCGTTTTCATCATAATATTTGAAGAAACCGTGTTTCTTGTCGTTAAGGAAGGTTCCTTCCAGCCGGATGTTGCCATTAGGCCAGAAATATTTCCAGTTGCCCTGCTTATAACCGAAATCGTCGATGCGGTTGATGCGTTCGCTGCGGCTCATCACACCGTGATAATAGGTGGTAACGGCCACCACCCGACCCTCTTGGTTGTATTCCTTGGCCAATCCGTGGGGTTTGCCCGATTCGTAGGGCACAATCCGTTTCAGCCAACCAGCCTGATCGAAGGTGTTCACCGTGCCCACGATGGTGTCGTGCCGCCATTGGGTTTTGGTGTACTCTTTAGGGGCATACTGAACTTGTTCGCCATGCTTTTCTCCAGCCTTGTAATTAATTGTCAAATAAGGTTTTCCATCATTATAAAACGTCCAAAGGCTATCCAACAGGAAATCCTTCCGGTTGCCCTCCGACACCAGCTGTCCTTTCTCATTGTACGAGCGCCACCAGCCGTCGGGCTTGCCGTTGACCATGCGCCCTTCGCTGGATTTCACTCCGGAAGGGTAATAGAAAACCGTCACATCCGCAGGCGCAAGCGTATCCTGGGCACGGCAGCACACCGTGGCCAAAAGAAGCAATACCGGAAGAACGGATTTCAAGGGCATTTTTTACATGTATAAATAATTATTGTAGAGGCGCGCCATATAAATAAATTGTAGAGACATGCCATGGCACGTCTCTACAATGTTTAATTATAAAGGATCAAAGACTATCGCGTTCCCGAGAAATTAATAATCTCCACTCTGGTTTGCAATGTGGAAAGAATTTGGATAGTATAATAGACCGTCATCTCCATGTAATCGCCCGAGAACATAGTCTCTACCTGGATGTTCTTCACCGCTTCTGTGGTGGCATCGATATAATTGTTGCCACCCACAATGGATTCGAGAATCGTTTTCATATACTCCACATTGTCACTATTGGCCTTGTAAACGCCCGTGGAGACATACTCCAAGGGAAGGCAGGCGTACAGCAACACACCATTCTGGGACAATGGGTTATTCGTAATGCGTACCGAACCGTCTTTGGTATGGCCGTCTTTAATGAACGTGAAGGTACCCACATATTTGCCGGCATACTTTGAACCTTCACCTGTGGTACAGGCCGAGAAGCCTAACACGATAAGCAGAAAAACAGGGAATAGTCTTTTCATTGTATTATGGATTTTAAATTATTGAGCGGCAAAGATACAAAAATAATCACTACAATCGCCCATCTTATTCCAGCATGGCTTTTGCCTTGCGGACGGCTTCCACCATGCGGTCGATTTCCTCTTGGGTATTGTACAGGGCAAACGAGGCGCGCACGGTGCCCGGAATCTGGTAATGGTTCATCACCGGCTGGGTGCAGTGGTGGCCCGTGCGCACAGCAATTCCCTGATGATCAAGGAGTACGCCCATATCATACGGGTGGATGTCTCCCACCAGAAATGAAATAACAGCCGCCTTCTCCTTAGCCTGTCCGATGATGCGAAGGCCCTCTATCTGCAACAGCTGTTGAGTGGCGTATTGTCGCAAGCCCTCTTCATATTCTGCAATTTTTTCCACCCCGACCTGCTGCATGTATTCGATGGCTTTCCGAAGCCCGATGACATCGCCCACGGCTGGCGTACCCGCCTCGAATTTGAACGGGAGGTCATTGTACGTGGTCTTCTCAAACGTCACATTGCTGATCATCTCGCCACCGCCTTGATAGGGTTTCATCTCCCGCAGCCATTTTTCTTTGCCGTACATGACGCCGATGCCCATCGGACCGTACATCTTATGACCGGAGAAACAATAGAAATCACAGTCCAAGGTCTGCACATCCACGGGACAATGGGCCACCGCCTGCGCCCCGTCCACCATAACGGGCACTCCGTGTGCATGGGCCGTGCGTATTATTTCCTGAATCGGGTTTATCGTACCTAATGAATTGGAGACATGGGTAATAGCCACAATCTTTGTTTTCGGGGTAATCAAGGTTTCCAACTGCTGCAAGCATAGTTCACCGTTATCCTGAAACGGCAGCACCTTGAGTACCGCGCCTCGGTCTTCGCACAGGAACTGCCATGGTACGATGTTGGAATGATGCTCCATTTCCGAAACAATAATCTCGTCACCGGAATGGATATAGGTTCTGCCAAACGAGGCTGCCACCAGGTTGATGGATTCCGTGGCCCCACGGGTGAAGATCACCTCGTAATCGTGCGCCGCATGGATGAACTGTTGTACCGCCTTGCGGGCCACCTCAAACTCTTCCGTGGCCTTCTGGCTCAAGAAATGCACGCCGCGGTGGATGTTGCTGTTGATACTCCTGTAATAATCCGACAAGGCCTCAATCACCGGCAACGGCTTTTGCGTGGTGGCGGCATTGTCGAAATACACTAACGGCTTGTGATACACTTGTTGGTCCAATATGGGAAAATCGTTCCGGTTCATACGTGTCAGGTTGTTGTTTTTTTTAATTAATTATTGATTCTTGGTGTTTTCATCGGGCTCGCTCATGTATTTGAGCTGTGAGGCAAATAGCAGGATGATGAAAACAGTCCAGATGATAGCATCCCATGTCATCATCAAATTGCCGCCAATGACGAAATTGAGAACACAGAAAAGCCCTATTTGCCCAATCATGTAAATATGAAAACCTATGGGTTTCAGTTTCCAAAGCATAATCAGTGCTCCGGCGAAGATGGCTACTTCCACCAGTATCAGCAAACCATACTGCCAGCCGGCGATGGATTGGAATATCTGGATAATCTCTTTAAAAGCCTCCTCATCAAAAAAGGGTACCTGCGTCAAGTTGCCAACCGCCTGTCCCATCTTGTCTGGGAACAACAGAAACAGGGCGTAAAGCAGAATGTTGTTACCCGCCTGTATCATGGTGCAAATGGACAGAATCCAGAGCAGCAATCCACGTTTGGCTCTGTTTGTTGTAGAATCAGGAGTGTTCATTTTAGTTTTATTTTATAGTAATAATGACTGTTACAATCAATTTTATAGCGTTCATCGGAACGGAGCCCGACAATCCAGATGATATCGTTGCCCGAACAAAGCAACATCACTTCCTGTTTTTGGAAAATGCTGATTTTATGGTCGGTGAAGAAGTCGCTGAGCTTTTGTTTGCCTTTTCCACCCAAGGGGTAGAAAAAATCGCCATGGTGCCAATGGCGCAGCGTCAACGGAAATACGAGCTTTTCCTCCGGGATGAAAAGCGTATGGTTGTCTTTCGGGTATCGGACAGATTCTTCTGCCGTGCAACATTCCACCCGAAAATGATTTTGCAGCTCCTCAACCGAATGGATCACTATCTCTTCGTCCTGTTCCAACTTGTTGGGCCGAACCAGAAGATGATCGCGGTTGACGAGAAGCGTGTGCGTGGGCGACAGGTAGCGGATACCGCTTTGAATTTGCGGGTTGCGCACCATCTCTTCCGCCACCTCAGCCGCAAAGCCGTACTCATTCAACAACTCATAGAGAATAAGGCTTTTACAGGGATGTTCGTCCAACGCATGAATATTGATTTGATCGCCCAGTTCCGTTGAAACACGTATTTTATCCATTATTTCATCCATCTGTTTCCTATAAAAAGCATACTGCTGACGGAAGATGTTGCAGTTTTGGGAAAATGTGTGGATAATGTTGGGGTTCAGGTCGGCGAGTTGAGGAATAACCGTGTTCCGTAAGCGGTTGCGCTTGATAGACTCGTCGGCGTTGGTGCAGTCGATGACGAAGGGTATCTTGTGCCGACGGGCATACTCGCGGATTTCCACGGCGGTGAAGTCCAGCATCGGGCGGATGATTTTTCCGTTTTTCGGAGGAATGGAGGCCAATCCCTTGAGGCCGGTGCCGCGGCATAAGTTGAGCAGAAGGGTTTCCGCCACATCGTTGGCCTGATGGGCGGTCACGATGAAATCGAATTCTTGGCCAATTTCGTCAAACCAGTCGTAGCGCAGCTTTCGGGCTGTCATCTCTATGGAAAGCCCGGAATTTTTCCGGATGCCGATGGTGTCGAACTCGCGGAGGAAGAGCGGCGCGTTCAGCTGTTCGGCCAACTGCTGCACAAAGCGCATGTCGTGGTTGGAGTCCTCGCCCCGGAGATGGAAGTTGCAGTGGGCGATGGCTATATCCAGGCCCGCCGCATGGAACAGATGAGCCATGACGGTGGAGTCGGCCCCACCGCTCACGGCCAACAGGTAACGGCAGCCATCAGCCCCGCCCGTCAGCTCCTCCAACGCCGTGCGGAATCGCTCCATCATAACACCACCGGGTTGCTGATCTTAAAATAACGCCTCATGCACATCTGCATGTACTCGAAACTGCCGAAGTTGACCGATTTAGGGGCTTCGCCTTTCTTGAACATCACCATGCCGCACGACATTCCGTTGATGTACGGGGTGATGTCGCAGTCGAATTGCGAGGTCATGTCATAATCGCGCACGGTAATCTGCTGGTAATTCTGGTACACCTCTTCGTAAAGCACATGGTTCTCCTCGCAGAAAGCCTGCAGGCGCGGAATGCATTCGTCCCACATTTCGGGTTTTTCATTTCTGTTATAGAAAAAAATGATGGCATCGTAATCGGGAAGGGTGTCAGCTATCTCCACCATCTCGAACCGACCGGACGTGTTGATTACGAATTGCTCACTGACGATGCTTTTACGATGATATTTTTCCGGATCTTCCATGAAGCCCTGCTTGGTGGCTTTGGTGAGGGATCTGATCCACTCATACTCCTTGGTGATGGTAAAGGTGTTGCCATCGGCTTGGCGGTAGGCGTTCCACAGTTCCGTTTCGAGCACGTCCTGCTTCTGGATGGCCACATTGACAGCCACGGGCATCAGGTCAAGGATGCGCTGGGTGCCGAACCCCGAAGTGATGACGAGATACATCCACTCGCGCGACTGCGACTGCAGCAGCCATAACTCGCGGCCTTCGGGCAGACGCTCCTTGCAGCGCACGCCCCACTCCGTGGGAAATTCGGCCTTGGCCTGCACATGGCTGCCGATATAGGTCTGCGCCTTTTCAAAAAAACGATCCATGAAATCTTCCGAAAGCGGATAAAGGGTGTTCTGGTCCGACACACTGGTGTGGAGCGTGTCGGGCAGGATGACGACAGGATAATCGACGAAATTGTCGTCCTTGTTTTCCTCTTTGTTGGATTTGTTGCGGCATCCGGCAAGCAAAAGAAGGCCTGCGAGGATGACGATAATGTTGATTTTCGCGTTCATTAGGGTTTTGGTATTGACAGGTGCAAAAATACAAAAAAGTTCATGGTTAGTGCCCCCCGATTTTGTATCTTTGCAGCGCATTTTGACATTTAAAATCTTTTTGAAAATAAAACCGTTACACTATGGATAATACAGAACGTTTTCATGAAATCAGCGATGAATTGTATAATGCTGTAAAAGAATATCTTGCTCATCATACGCAATATGCCACAGATGTGGAATTGGCTGTCAACTGGAACACGCGGGAGGTGAAAATCGCCCGTCCTTCCGAGTTTGGCGACGATGACACGCCCTACATTCTGTCCGACTTCATCCTGATCAACGAACAGGGTCTGTACGAACCGAAAGTCTTTTAAGGCATGAGGCGCATTGTCCTTCTTTTCGTATGCCTGCTGTCGATTCTGGCGGTGAAAGCCCAATCCGGCCGGGCGGAGGAGCTGTTCTCGAAGATGACCTTGGAGGAGAAGATCGCGCAGCTGATGATTGTGCGCGTCAACACCACGGGCACCGCTGCCGACAACCTCAAGATGCTGAACGACATTGCCCAGTACCAGCCGGGCGGGGTCTGTTTCTTCAAGGTCCCGAAGTGCGGGCCGGTGTGGGAGGCCCAGCTTACCAACCGGATGCAGGCGCTCAGCAAAGTCCCGATGTTCGTCTCCATTGATGGCGAGTGGGGACCAGCCATGCGTCTGGACAGCTGTGTGGCATTCCCCCGCCAGATGACCATGGGGGCCTTGTCAGACGAAAACGATTCGCTGATCTATCAGATGGGACGGGAGGTGGCGGCCCAGTGCCGCGCCATCGGGGTGAATCTCAATTTTGCTCCCTGTGTGGACATCAACAACAACGCGAGAAATCCGGTCATCAACAGCCGCTCGTTCGGTGAAAGCCGCGAGAAGGTCAGTCGGAAGGCCTTCCTTTACCTCAACGGAATGCAGGATGGCGGCATCATCGGCTGTATCAAGCATTTCCCCGGTCACGGCGACACGGAGACGGATTCCCATCTCGGCCTGCCCAGCATCCGGAAGAGCCGCATCGAACTCGATGAACTGGAATTATACCCGTATCGTCAACTCCTAAACGGGAACACGGACATGGTAATGGTGGCCCACCTGAACGTTCCGGCATTGGATTCCACACCCAACTCGGTATCCTCCCTCTCGTTTCCCATTGTATCCGAGCTGTTGAAACGCGAATACGGCTACACCGGACTTATTATTACAGATGGCATGGAGATGCAGGGCGTGCGCAAGCAGAACCGCTTCGAGGGTGATGTCGAAATCCGGGCCCTGCTGGCCGGCGTGGATATCCTGCTGCTGCCGAACACCCCTTCGTTGGCCATCCAGGCTATCCGTCAGGCGGTGGACAGCGGCATCGTTCCGGTGGAGCTGATCAACGACCGCTGCATGCGCATTCTGAAATTCAAGGAGAGCAAAGGGCTGCTCGACAGCCAACCGGTGGATCTTTCCGCCGTGAAAAATCGCATGAACAGCGAGAATGCCATCCACATCAACAACAGCATTGAGCAGAAAGCC
The DNA here is from genome assembly GCA_016285145.1 of Bacteroidales bacterium. Taxonomy (GTDB): domain Bacteria; phylum Bacteroidota; class Bacteroidia; order Bacteroidales; family WCHB1-69; genus F23-D06. Next base: position 58,653 of record JAEEQE010000012.1, read on the forward strand.
GTTACTCTCTTGAAAAACGAGGATCATTTTCTTCCTTTTAATAATAAAAACAATACGACAAAAACCGACAGTGTGGTGTTTTTGAGTATTGGAAGAACAGAATACAACAAGGAATACAACCGCATCGCAACCCGCTACAATATGGTTTTCATGAGCCAGCCCAAGGCCGTGCCCGCGAAGAACGCCGATCTTTTCTGCCAAAAGCTGAAAGACGCCCTTGCACCCTATCGGCGTGTGGTGGTGGTGTATGGCGGTTCCAACCAGATGGCCAAGACCCAATACGGCACCGATGCCAAGATGCTGAATCTGCTCAACCAGATAGCCGGCAAGAAAGAGGTGGTTCTGATTCACACCAACAACCCGTATGCCCTGAATTATTTCGGCAACCTGTCGGATTACAAAGCCTTGATGGTCACCTATCAGGCTACGCCGAACAGCGTGCAGAGCGCCCTTGAGGCCTGTTTTGGCGAGCGTCGTTGCGAAGGCACTTTGCCCGTCAGCATTGACGCCTACCCCGCCGGCGCGGGCATTGTGGACAAGAAAGAGCCGGCCAACTTCTCGCTCCTGCCCGACACCCTCACCCAAGCCCTCGACCGCTTGCTGGAAAACGGTGTCCGCGACCAGGTTTACCCCGGCTGCGCAGCTATCGCCGTGAAAGATGGCAAAACACTATACCATAAGGCTTTCGGATATTATACCTACGACCATCAGAATAAGATGACCACCCAGACAATGTTTGATGTGGCCTCCATCACCAAGGTGGCCGCCACCACCTTGGCGGTGATGAAACTCTATGACGAAAAGAAAATCCAACTCTCCGACCACATCGGAGAATACCTGCCCTATCTGAAAGGCACCACCAAAGCCCATCTCACCTTGGCCGAGTTGCTGACCCACACCTCAGGCCTGCCGGCATTTATACCATTTTATAAAGACATACAAGGGAAAGAGGCTTATCTGCGCCCATATAAAACGCCCAATTTCGAAATCAAGGTGGCCGACGACCTGTATCTGCGCAACGACTATCCCGACACCATGCGTCACGCCATCGCCCATTGCAAACTCGGGCAGCACCAGTATCTGTACAGCGACCTCAACTTCCTGCTTCTGAAAGATATGGTGGAACATATTACGGGCCAGCCGATGGACAGATACCTTGCCGAGAAGTATTACACTCCTATGGGGTTGACTCACACCTGTTTCAACCCGCTTGCACATGGTTTCAGCAAAGAGGATATCGCCCCCACGGAAAAGGATTTGGATTTCCGCAAGCAGGTGGTGCAAGGCTATGTACACGACCAAACCGCCGCGCTCATGAACGGCAATGCCGGCAATGCCGGACTCTTCACCACGGCAGAAGAGCTGGCCGACATATTCCAGATGCTGATGAATGGCGGAATCTTCAAAGGCCGGCGTTTGCTGTCGGAGGAGACGGTGCGAGTGTTCACCAACGTATATCCGCTGCATGGATGCAATGTGCGCGGATTAGGATTCCATACGCCCAAAGCCCCGGGCACATCCACCATTGTGCCTGCCAAGGCGTGCAAGCGCATCTTCGGACACCAGGGCTTCACCGGAGCCGTCGTCTGGTGTGATCCGGACACTAAACTGATCTATGTGTTCCTCTCCAACCGCGTGTATCCGTCTTGTTATCCTAACAAATTATCCAAAAGCCAAATACGACTCAAATCGCACGAAATCCTGTATCGTCTGCCATAACGCATTAATGTTTGTTTTTTATGAAAGAAAACCCTATTCTGCTACATATTGAAACCGCTACGGAGGTGTGCTCGGTGGCTCTGACCCGTGGCGACACGCTTTTAGGTGTTTGCGAAGGGCGCGACGGCAATTCGCACTCCAAAAACCTGCTACCTTTTATCGACAAGATGCTGAAAGAGGCAGGCCTCACCCCACGCGACCTGGATGCGGTGGCCGTCAGTATCGGTCCCGGCTCCTATACAGGATTGCGCATCGGCGTTTCCACGGCGAAAAGTCTCGCCTACACGCTGGAGATTCCCGTGCTGACCGTCAGCACGTTGGAGAGTCTGGCCCAAGGGGCATTGCAACATCTGCCATCGGAAGCCGATGATTTCCAGATCGTTCCCATGATTGATGCACGACGAATGGAGGTCTTCGCCGCCCGCTACGACCGACAACTGCAACTCCTTGACGAGGTGGCCCCGGTCATTGTAGATGAGGATGCCTATCGCGATTTGCCGGACAACCAGACTGTGGTGTTCTGCGGCAACGGGATGCCCAAATGCAAGGAATTATTAGCCCGTTTGCCCAACGCCCGCTTTGCCGACGTCGAACTGTCGGCCCGCTATCTGCTTCCGTCGGCCCTCCGCAAATGGCAACAGCAGGATTTTGCCGATGTGGCCTATTTCGAGCCGTTCTACCTAAAAGAATATGTGCCCGCCAAACCGAATGTAAAAGGATTGCACGCCTAATGGAAATTCACGAACCTATTGACCATCAGAAGAGACTGAACATCATCGCCATTGCCGACGACTCCGGCTACGGTCGGTCGGCGCTGGCCTATGGTCATGTGCTGGCCCGCATATTCGGCGCCTCCCTGACGGTGGTCACACGCTTCGGCTTCACCCTGGAAGACAAGGTTCTATCGACACTTCCCGAGACGGAAATCAAAGCTTCTACATCTGAAAATCTGATTCTTCCCGATGGTTATTTCTTTCCTGAAATCCTCTATTCTTACGCAGAGAAGACCAACACCATCATGTTTGTCATCGGGGTGGCGCGTGACGGGGAAGACGGACTTTTCCATGTCCGGCAGGCGGTCCGCTTCATCCAGCCCTCACGACTGCCTGTCATGACGGTCGGACGCACACTTCCGACAGAAACAGCGTTCCAACAAGTGGTTTTGCCCCTCGACATTGAGCGGCAGTCGAAGGAGAAAGCCCTCTGGGCCGGCTATTTCAGCCGCTTTTACCAGGCTGCCATCCACATCGTGTATCCCGACTATCAAGATAGCGGATTAAAAAAACAAGTAACTGATAATGTTGCTTTTGTAGAGAAACTCTATCAGAATCTCGACATCAAATACGAAATGCACAACGTAAAGCCGCCCCGCAATATGGACTTGTTCTCCATCACCTATGCAGAATCATTGGGGGCCACCCTTTCCGTGGCCATGATGACGGGTTACCGCACGTTGGGCGATTGGCTCACCGGTCCGCGGGAGCGGAAAATCATCGCCAACCCGCAGCAGTTCCCCGTGCTGTGCATCAACCCCCGCGAGGATTTGTACGTGTTGTGTACGTAAACATCAACGACGGAACATCTTATCGCAAAAGCAGATTCCGTCCTCATCCCTAAAGGTTTCTTTTTTTTCCAAAACTACCTCTTCACTATCACCCAAAAGAGATAGCCTATCAGCAGAAACGAAGCTATTCTGAAGAAAGGCGGCCAGAATGCCGACACCGTCAGAATCAGAAGCAGGGAAAGCAACATCTTATAAGCCAAACGTTTGTTCTCAGGCAGATGCTCCCATGTCATCCGGAATCTCGATTCGATGTTCCACCAGGTGGTCCTAATTCCATTATGACGCACTCCCCGGGTGCCGGTATAGTCGTACACATTCTCCGCCTTTGTGGCCTTCATTTTGCGCACCCGCACACGAACGGATTCATAATAAGTTTTCCCGTTCAATGTGGCACTGATGACCAAATGTGTACGGCCTTTGGAACGATTGAGACGGAACTTCTTAGTGCCAGAAGATTCCACTGGAATGGTGTTCGCTTTGTATCCGTTATCCAATGTAAACTGCACGGAATCAACATTCTCGCACGACCATTTCAACTCCACGACATCGCCTTCCGTGACACGGGTTTTATCTACCGACAACGTAATCTTAGGTTTCATATCCAAACATTTTAGAAAAAGAACACATCAAAAATTGTGCCAACCGGGAACATGTGATGTGTGACTTTTTTCGGGCGGTAAAGGTACAAAAATAAACATTCCAAGTTGATTGTTGAAAACAAAAGGTGCGGAAAAAATCAACATTTTTTCGTATTTTTGCTCCCGTTAAAAAGTGAACTCCAAGCATAACAGCCATGGCTGCAGAATACGACATACTGAAGACACCCATCGAATTTCTGAAAGGTGTGGGACCGAAGCGCGCCGAGGTGTTTCGGAAGGAGTTCGACATCCACACATTTGACGACCTGCTGCACTATTATCCCTACCGTCATGTGGACAAATCGCAGATTTTCAAGGTGTCCGACATTGTGGAAGACGGCAGTTACATCCAGTTGCGCGGGCGCATCTCGAACCTGCAGGTGGTGGGCCAGCAGCGCGGCAAGCGCCTCACTGCCCAGTTCACCGACGAGAGCGGCACCTTGGAACTGGTCTGGTTCAACGGCATCAAGTGGGTGCAGGAGCTGTTGCAAAAAAAGCACGAATTCATCATTTTCGGGAAACCCACACTCTATTACGGACACTGGAACATGACACATCCGGAGTTGATAGATCCCAACGCCCAGCAGGAATCGCAGGTGCCGATGGCTTTCCTACCTCTCTACAACACCTCCGACCTGGCCAAGAAGAAAACCTTGGATTCCAAGGCGTTGGCCAAAATCATCGCTAACCTATTGCCAGTTGTCCACGACGTGATTCCCGAGACGTTGCCAGAGGAGATGCTCCGCCAGCTGCACCTGATGCCCCTGCGCGACGCACTCTGCCAGATCCACTACCCAGAAAGCCACGAACAACTGTCCCGCGCCACCCTGCGACTCAAATTCGACGAGCTCTTTTTCCTTCAGCTCAAGATGTTGAAGCTGAAACAGATCAACACCCAAAAGACGGCAGGGCACCGTTTCCCGCTGGTAGGACAATTTTTTAACAGCTTTTATAAAAACCACCTCCCCTTTGAATTGACAAATGCTCAGAAAAGAGTTATCCGGGAAATTCGGGGCGACCTCGGCAGCGGTCACCAAATGAACCGCCTGCTACAGGGCGACGTAGGCAGCGGAAAAACGATTATCGCTCTGTTTATCATGCTGTTGGCCAAAGACAACGGTTACCAGTCCTGTCTGATGGCCCCCACCGAAATCCTGGCCACCCAGCATTACGAGAAAATCAGCCGGCAGGTAGCTCCCTTAGGACTGCGTGTGGAGTTCCTGTCCGGTTCCACCAAGACCGCCAAGCGGCGGCAGATACTGGCAGGCCTGGAAAACGGCGATGTGGATATCCTGATCGGCACACACGCTCTGATTGAGGATAACGTGCAGTTCCAGAACCTCGGACTGGTGGTCATCGACGAGCAACACCGTTTCGGAGTGGAACAGCGTGCCAAGCTATGGCGCAAGAGTGCCGTGCCGCCGCACATCCTCGTGATGACGGCCACCCCCATTCCCCGCACACTGGCCATGACCCTCTACGGCGACCTTGACGTGTCGGTCATCGACGAGCTACCCTCGGGACGGAAACCCATCATCACCAAGCATTTATATGAAAAAGACCGAGTGCGCTTGTTCGGATTCATGAAGGAGCAAATCGCTGAAGGACGGCAAGTCTTCGTGGTCTATCCACTGATTCAGGAATCTGAAAAGATGGACTTGCTGGACTTGATGGCGGGCTACGAAGCCATGGAACACGATTTTCCGCTGCCCCAGTATGCCATCGGCGTAGTACATGGCAAGATGAAACCGGAGGTGAAAGACTACGAGATGCAGCGGTTCGCCCGCAACGAGACACAGATTCTGCTCTCCACCACCGTCATTGAAGTGGGCATTGACGTGCCCAACGCCACCGTGATGGTGATTGAGAACGCCGAGCGGTTCGGTCTCTCGCAACTGCACCAGTTGCGTGGCCGCGTGGGTCGCGGCGGCAACCAGTCGTTTTGCATCCTCATGTCCAAATACGAACTCACCGCCGACAGCCGCAAACGCCTCAACGCCATGGTGCAGACCAACGACGGCTTTGAGATTGCCAACTTCGACCTCCAGCTGCGCGGCCCCGGCGACATCCAAGGCACCCAGCAGAGCGGTATGCTCGACTTCAAAATCGCCGACATCTCCAAAGACGAGAAGTTGGTCACTTACACCCGCAACTTAGCCATCCAAGTGTTGAATCGCGACCCCGACCTTGCCCTTCCCGAAAACCGCCGTCTGGCGGAAATGGTGGCACAATTAATCGACCGCGACACCAACTGGAGCGTCATCAGTTAAATAAGGAAAAACAACCGGATTATGACAAAAGCTGCTCCACAAGATTGAGCAGATAGACCTCCATGGGAGAGTTTTTATCATCAGCATCCACAAGATGATGCAAATCCGCCACAAACTGCTGACGATCGGCGTCAGTGGGTAGCAGATGATGCTTGTTATGCTCGATACATTCAAGAATCTCAGCATCTTTCATCTTCTCGAACTGACGGTGCATCCGTTGAATCGTTTCCGCATCATATTTTCCACGAATCGACTGCCATTCTTCGGGTTGGATTCTGCCATCAATGCTGGCCGCATACAACATCACCAGCAGGAGGAATTCTTCTTTTGTAAGTTCGGTGTTCATTGTTTATAATGTAAAAAAAAAAATGAAAATCAAAAAGTGATTTTGAGGCAGCAAAGATATGAAAAAATGGCGTTCCACAACATATATTTTATATTGTAGCACATCATCACCCCTGTGCCATTTTGATATTTGCTGCTATTGATTCCCACAGATGTAGTCCAGCAGTCCGTCACACCCCTCCTGCACATCGTCCCATGTGGCTTGAAAATCGCCGGTGTACCAAGGGTCGGCCACGTCGCGCGGGGTGGCCGTGTAATCCATCAGCAACGAAATCTTACCATCAACATCCTGTCCTATAATGCGTTGCATATTCCGAAGATTATTGCGGTCCATGGCGATGATGTAGTCGTAATGCTCGTAGTCGGCACGTGTCATCTGGCGGGCGGTCTTGCCAGTGCAAGAGATGCCATGCGCCTGCAACATCCTGCGTGCAGGCGGATAGACGGGATTACCGATCTCCTCGCGGCTTGTGGCGGCGGAAGCAATCTCGAATTGGGCGGAAAGACCGCGTTCTTCCACCTTCCGTTTCATCACAAACTCGGCCATCGGACTGCGGCAGATGTTGCCATGGCACACAAAAAGGATGCTGACCATACTATGAGCGCATCATTATCTTTTCCAAAATGTCAAATATTGCCCAGACCATCAAGGTGCCTACGCCCACTATGGTGATGGTCTTGCCACCGGGCCAGTGCATGAACAGGAAAAGCACTCCGATGACAATTTCGATAACCGCATACAACACTAATTTTTTCATGAATGCCTGGTATCCGCTGGATTGGAAAAGAGTTCTTAAATTGGACATGATGTTGCGTATTAAAATGTTATAGTACTGTCGCAATAAATTTTCATAAACTATCAAATAAAGTAGGTTCTTTGACATTTTGATTTGAATTGATTGATTCGGAGGGTTTTGAAAGGAGTTTTCTGAGAGGAACTTTTTCAAGTGCGGAC
>JAEEQE010000013.1 GCA_016285145.1 Bacteroidales bacterium
AGATGAACAAGCTCGTGAACGAGCAGAACCGTATGGCCATCGAATTATACACCCCTTTTCATCGTGCCGTCGTTTCGCGGCGGCCCCTTCCCGTTCTCTGTGGCACGCGCCTGCCGCGCCGCGATGATGTGTGTGCGCGCGTTTCTACAGATATGTAACGCCTATCGGCGTTTTGGGGGATTAGTTTAATGAATCCGTAATGGATGAATCTTCAATGTTGTAGATGTCAAGCAACTCGGCCACTTCGGGAATGTTGGCCATGTCCTCGTCAATCTCCAGGAAGTCCAGATGGAGCCGGCTGGGATCGCATTGGAGAGCATATTCTAAATAGCGGCATCCTTCAGTGATCATGCCTTTTTTGACAAACAGGGCGGCCATGAAGTAGTGGACACTGGGGCGGAAATCCGGATTGCCCAGATAATCGCTGCAGAGATCGATGATCGGATCGTACATGTTGTTCCGGATGGCGTAGTTGGAAAGGAAAAAGAGAATGTAGAGGATCGGGGGATCTTCGCGGTGGAGGGCCATGAAGCAGAGGTTGCGGATTTCCGTCTCGTTTTTCCCGGGGTCCAGCAGATCAATCAGGGAAAGGATAGACTCGACATCGCCGGGGTTCCGCAGGATGTTGTTGCGAAGGTAATCGCGCGCCTTGTCGAACTCCCCCTGTGACGTGAATATGCTGACGATGTCGTGGAGTACAAACGGGTAGGTGGGGTCGTCGGGGTCCGCTTTGGTGAGGTTTTTCAAGGCGTTGTCGTAGTCGTGGAGTTTGGCGTAGCAGCGCCCGATCTGAGCGTAGAAATTGAAATGGTCGGTCAGTTTGTTGGCGGTCTGGAAATGGGAGATGGCCTCGCGGTATTTGCCGCCTGCGAACAGGGATTCGGCGAGGTTGACGTAGGCGAAGGGGGCTTCCGGCTCAAGGGATGTCTGGAACTCGAAAGCCTCGGACGCGTTGTCAAACTGTTCGGCTCTCATGTATGCGATGCCCAGTCCGCACCAGAGCGACTCTTCCATCGGCAGTTCCTCCAGCAGAAGTCGATAGAAGGTGATCAGGTCTTCGTTTTTCGCAATATGATTGGGGAAAGGCTCCTCGTCGATAAGCGCTTGCAGCTCGAAGAAGATGGAGGGCTCCAGCTGGAATGCCCGGATGGCATGGGGCACGGCCTTGCGTGTTTCCTGCCGCACAATGTATTCGTAGGCCAGCAGCAAGCGCACTTCCGGCAGCACGTCGTCAATGGCGATGGCCTTTTCCAACAGGAGGATGACATCGACCTCCTTATCGTTTATCAAGGCGGTGATCGCTCGCTGGTAGTAGGTGTCCGGAATCGGCTCGAAATGGGATTCTATATAGTCCAGTTCCCGTTCCTCCGAGTCAAACTCTTGCTTGAGATGATAGTAATGAGCCAAATAAATCCGGAAGTGGGGGTCGTTGGGATATTGGGAAACGGCTTGCCGGATGGCCTTTTGGGCGTAAGGGAGCTGCTCATAATTCAATAAGGAACGGATGATGTCTTCCAAGTCATCCCCGTCCAGATAAATGGTCTGATTCTTGTCAACGGCAGAGATGAACCGTTTCACCAACTTCTCCAGATTATTCGCGTCCCTGTCGTTAAATTCTTCCATATTTTGTCTGTAATTTTTGGGCGGCAAAGATACGATTTAATTTGTATATTTGCCGCTCAAATTGTTTAACCGTTTTTAATACAAAAAGCAAAATGACTATCGAGGAAATTTCAACATTGGTACAGGGAGAGTTTGTATGCGGAGAAGCGTATAAAAACCGCGAGGTGGCCAAGGTGTTCGCCTCCGACCTGATGAGTGACGTACTCACCATCAAGGACACCGAGGGCCTGCTGCTGCTCACCGGATTGTGCAACCTCCAGTCGATACGCACGTGCGAGATGTCGGACATCCAGTTGATGCTGGTGGTCCGCGGCAAGGTGGTGACCGACGAGATGATCGAGTTGGCGGAGGACAATGACATGGTCATTGTCCGGACCGCATTCTCCCTGTACAAAACCGCCGGCATACTCTATGGGGCCGGAATACCAGCAATTTATTAACCAAACCATTGTCAATATGGATTTTACCTACCATGTAGAAGGAGGTGACTTCACCAATGCCGGCTCCACCTCCAGCGAAGTCAAGCGAATGCTCAAGAAACTCGGCGTAAGTCCTGATATCGTGAAAAAGACGGTAGTGGCCTTGTACGAGGCGGAGGTGAACATCGTGGCCCACGCCTACCGGGGCGACATCAACGTTGACCTGGAGGAGGACAAGGTGCGCATCGTGCTCGCCGACGAAGGTCCCGGCATCCCCAATATCGAATGGGCCATGCAGAAGGGCAACTCCACCGCTTCCCAGAAGGTGCGCGAGATGGGGTTCGGCGCCGGCATGGGCCTCCCTAACATCCAGAACAACTCCGACGAGCTGAAAATCAATTCCGTGGTGGGGAAAGGAACCACCATAGAATTCGTCAACTATTTTAATAAATAATATTGTATCATTATGGCAGTAGCAGATTTCCACCATGCCCTTAAATTCAAGTCCGATCTGTGCATCGGATGCGCACACTGTACCGGCATCTGCCCCACGGGCGCCATCCACATCGAGGACGGTCACCCGCAGCTGGATCCTAACCGGTGCGTGGACTGCGGCAGATGCTACCAGCATTGCCCCGTCAATGCCATCTACATCGAACAAGATGATTTCCAGACGGTTTACAATTGCAAGTACCCCGTACTGCTGCTCCCGTCCATCTTCATTGCCCAGTTCGAGGAGAAGATCAAGGAGAAGACCATCCTGTCGGCATTGTACCACATCGGATTCAAACATGTGTTTGAGGTGGAGAAGAGCGTGGATTTCATCAAGGAGGAGATGCAACGTACGGTTGCCGCGAACAACGGCTACAAACCGATTATCTCCACCTTCTGTCCGGCCATCGTGCGCCTCATTCAGGTGAAATTCCCCGTCTTGGTGCCCAATCTCTATCTGCTGAAACCCCCATTGGACCTTACCGCCCTCTATATCAAGAAACTGCTTACGGAAGAGGACCATATTCCTGCGGAGGACATCGGCATCTTCTATGTGACGCCTTGCGCCGCCAAGATCGCCGCTATCAAGAGTCCGGCTACGGAAGAGGAATCGTCCGTCAGTCAGGTGATCAATATGAACTTCCTGTACAGCAAGGTGATGCGTGTCATCAAGCAGGGCGAGTACAAACTGTGCGAGGATTCGCGCACACGCTATCACCGCCTCTCGAAGTCCAGCGTCAACTTCACACTGACCGGCGGGGAGGTGGGGCTGCTCTCTACCGGCCGCAACTTGGCCATCGACGGCATCCACAATGTGCTGGATTTCTTAGAAAAACTGGAAGATGAAGATATTCAGGATATTGACTTCCTGGAGCTGCGCGCCTGCGACCAAAGTTGCGCCGGCGGCATCCTTTGCGCCAACAACCGCTTCCTCATGGCTGAACGCCAGCACAAACGGATGCAGAAGTCGCCGGACGAGGTGGACTCGGAAGACAACGACCTGTTGAACTACGTGGATTACCTCAACGAGCATAAGCGTGTGTTGGGTACGGTGGAGCCTCGGTCGATGGACAAGATGGACGACAATATGGCCGTGGCCATGCAGAAGATGCGTCGCGCCTTCGAGATAAACCAGAACTTGCCGCAGGTGGATTGCCGTATCTGTGGCTACCAGTCGTGCAAGGCCCTGTCGGAGGCTGTCGTCAACGAGAAGGCTTCCGTGGAGCAGTGCATCTTCGTGCAGCGCGCCCTCGAGCATTCCGAAAAGCTGACCATCCTGGACACGTTGCATATCAACACGAAGATCTGGGGCACGAAAAAGAATGACCCCGCCATTGCCAAGAATCTGAATTTGTAACCAATATCCTCATCCGTGCTGCCGTCATTGACTATGATTCCGGTATTAACCCTTGCCGTTGGCGGGTTGTGGTCTGTGGTGTGGCATGCGCTCACCGCCTCGTTGGAGATTACCGGCTGGGTCATCCTGATGATGACACTGATAGAGCTGGTCAACGTCTCCTCCTCGGGGCGACTGATGGAGAAGTTCCGTCATCGGCCTGTCATTCAGGTGTTCATTGCCGCCCTGCTCGGTGCCATCCCGGGATGTGCCGGAGGCTTCGCCGTGGTGTCGATGTTCACCCACCGCATGGTGACGTTCGGGGCCCTGATAGCGGGCATGATCGCCACCTTCGGCGATGAGGCTTTTTACATTTTTGCAACGAGTCCGAAATGGGGACTGATACTCATGTCCATCTTGTTTGTCCTTGCCGTACTGGTGGGCCTTATGCTTGCTTTTTTGGGTGAAAAATGGGATTTTACGCTGGAACCGCATGAGTTTGAGATACATCAGGATGTGGACGAACATGCGCACGCGCACGAGCATACGCACGATGAGGAACCACACGCCCAGGCAGAGCCCGAACAAAAAGTGAGGGTGCTCCATTTCTTGAAAGAACACATCTGGAACCATGTCATCCGACAGCATCTGCTGAAGGTGTTTCTATGGTCGTTCGGGGTGCTGCTCGTGCTGCAGGGTCTGGAACATTGGTTGGATTTGAATGCCTTGTTGCAACAGAACCAGTGGGCCCTGTTCGTGCTTCTGTTAGTGGCCGTGGGAGTGGGCTTCATTCCACAGTCCGGCCCGAACCTTGTGTTCATCATCATGTTCCTGAACGGGAACATACCCTTTGCCATCCTGCTGGCCAACTCTATTGCGCAGAACGGACACGCCGGCCTGCCGCTGTTGGCGCAGTCGCGCAAGAATTTTTTTATCATGAAGGGTATCACTATGGGGTTGGGATTGCTTTGCGGAGTGCTGTTGTTGGGACTGTGAACAATGACGCGGAACTATGAATTTTGTTGATAATATGGATGTTGACCTATGAGGTCGAATTTCAGTACACCCTTACTTCTTCACAAACTTCACAATTTTACTAGTTCCGTCCCAAGATACTAGACGAAGCATATATACTTTTAAGATTATGAAAACCTCGAAAACAGAGCTTCACCGTTTTTGTAGCCTGTTAAATTATTTTTTTCTGCGCCTCTTGAACTTTAATAAAAAAAGTGTACTTTTGCAGCCCGAAAATTTAAAACGTAAAATATTATAAATCAAAGTTAGAAATGGCAAATCATAAGTCATCCATTAAGAGAATTAGAGCAAACGAGAGTAAGAGATTGGCTAACCGCTACTATTCCAAAACCATGCGCAACGCCTTGCGCGACATCCGTGCCATCGAGGATAAGAACGAGGCTTCCCAAAAGCTGTCCGCTATGACCTCCATGATCGACAGACTCGCCAAGAGAGGCATGATCCACAAGAACAAAGCCGCCAACCTCAAGTCTGGCTTGATGAAGAAAATCAACGCCATGTAATTTGGGATTTGGTGATTAGGAATTGGGAGTTGGTGGTGGATTGAATGCCAAATGCCAATAACCAAAGACCAACAACCAAACATTATAAACATAAAAAATAACGGGGAAGCAACATTCCCCTTTTTTAATATGCAGACAGACGATTACAAGTTTTCAACTCCTATCCAAGTGAGAATGAGCGATTTGGATCCGTTTGTACATGTGAACAACGGAGCCCAGTGCAACTATTTCGACTTCGGACGGAGCGCCTATTTCGAGTATGTGTTCCAAAGGCCGATTGATTGGCGCGACATGGACATGGTGCTCGTGCATGTGGAGATGGATTTCCGTGAGGGTATCGAATTCCACAACCAGATCGTCTGCGAAACCCGCGTGCTTTCCATCGGAAACAAAAGCGTCAAGATGATGCAGCAGTTGCGCGACACACGCACCAATGTTGTGAAAACTACATGCTACAGCGTTCTCGCGGGCTTTGACCGTGTCACCCACCAGTCGATTCCTATCCGGGAAGAGTACAAGAAACTGTTTGGCCAATTCGAACATCTTCCCGATGATCAGCAAGCATAAGATTTCCGATATCCGCAAGTTGCACCAGAAGAAATTCCGGGATGCGGAACGCCTTTTCTTAGTGGAGGGCCGGAAGAGTGTGGATATGCTTCTGCAATCCGGTTTTGAGGTGCAGGACATCTTCGCTACGGAATCTGCCGCGGAAGAGAATCAACAACTGTTGCACAATCGGTCTGTTACAATGGTTTCTTCGGCGGAAATGGAACGTATCAGCACGCTGGCCACGCCGCCGGACCTGATGGCCGTGGCCCGTCAGGCATCCCAACCGCAGCCGATTCCCGACAACGAGCCGGTGCTGGTCCTTGACCGTATCGCCGACCCGGGCAATATGGGCACCATCATCCGCACCGCCGACTGGTTCGATTTCCGGCATGTCGTCTGCTCCTCGGATTGCGTGGAGTTCTACAACCCCAAGACCATCCAGGCCACAATGGGCTCATTTGCACATCTGGTCCCACATTATACCGATTTGATGCCTTTCCTGCATCGGCAATCCTCCCAACGGCGTATTTTGGGTGCGTTTCTTGAGGGGGATTCCATCAACACGTTCGCGTTCCAGTCCTCAGACATCATTGTCATCGGCAGCGAATCGAACGGCATCTCGCCGGAAGTGGAAGCAGTAGTCAGCCATCGGATCACAATCCCATCGCCGGCGCACGGGCGAGCCACCGCCGAGTCGCTGAACGCCGCCATTGCCACGGCCATCATATTGCACCAGTTTGCACAGTGACGTTTTTGGGGAACTATCTCACCACCTTGCGCGTAACGGGTCCGTTGGACGTATTAGCGTGCACCACATATATGCCGGAGGCGAAATGGGTGATGCCAATAACGGCGCTGTTTCCCTCAATCCTAACGGTTTTCAGTAATATTTGGAAATGCACAAAATCTGTTAGTGCTTTTGTGTAGATTGTAAAGTGTCGCGCTTTATAACACCAAATGTCGCATTTCCTTTGACGGGAATCGGTTTTTCTTGTTGTATTTTTGCAGCAAAAAAAAACGGACTGAAATTTGTTTGGAGATACTATTAGAAAAGGAGATACATTGTTGAATTATAGTGATGGGCGTGCTGGGAATGGAGATTTCAGACAAAGGCCAAAATCCGTACTGAATAATAATAACGGAATGACTAAATTTAGATATTATGTGCCAAAATAAAAGCAATTATGTATTGGGAGTACTATTGGATGTATAGTTGGGAGCAAGATTTGTTTGAAACGATGACGCTTCTTCTTTTTCCTGTTCTGATTATCTTAGCGCTTGTTTATCTGTTGTCAAAAAAGAAATTCACTTTAAAAACGCAGAGAGTTGTCAAGAGTGTTTGGCTGACATTACTTGTGTTGTGGGTTATAAACACAACATTCTCCGTTGCGCCTTACCTTTTGGGCTTCTATGTTGATATAACAGGCTTTCATCGTATTGAATTAAGCTATCCAGACAATGACCCGAATGCTGTTGACTATTAAGAACAACGATATACTCAAGGATCCTATGTGTTCCCATGCCCTTATGATACAGGCCAATTTTGCTAGAATTGCAAGCAAGTGGCGTGATGACGGCGGTTTCCTCAATCCCGATGTCCCGCAATATCGGATGGGAAAGAGATTACGAACATGTGATCTTGTTAGTGTTTCAGAATATTGGTAAAACAAAAATAGCAGGGAGGCCGCCCGAACGGGCGGCCTCCCTTGTCGTATGGATAGTGGGATTTACTTCTCGATCCGGATTCTCGCATCCACGGCGGTCACGTAGCGCGGGTTGCCGAGCAGCGGGTTGAGGTCCATCTCCACGATTTCGGGAGCGGCCTGCACCAATGCACTCACACGCGCGACCTGATCGGCGTAAAGGTCAATGTTGACGGGTTCCTGGCCGCGCACGCCTTGCAGAATCTTGTAACCGCGCAGCTTCGTGAGCATTTGCTTGGCTTCGTCAGCCGTGATGGGCGCGAGGGCGGACTGCACGTCTTTCAGCACCTCGATGAAGATGCCGCCCAATCCGAAGAAGATCTGATGCCCGAACTTGTCGTCGCGGATGGCCCCGATATAGACGTCCGTGCCGTCCAGCATCGGGTACATCTCCACCGCGTAGGTGTCCTTGATGGCCATCAGCCGGTCGAACTCCTTGCTGACGGTGTCCAAATCCTTGACATTGAGCGTCACGCCGCCCACGTCGGACTTGTGGAGCGGCCCCACGACCTTCATCACCAATGGGGTGTCCTTGCCGCAGTTCACCTCCTTGGCGAATGCCAGGGCGTCTTCTTTCTTGTCCACCTCCACAGATTTCTTGCGGGAGATACCAGCGGCGTCCAACAGCTCGTTGTAGTCGGCAATCTCCAGATAGCCGCTCTCGCATTTGTCGATGGTCTTGCGAATGCGGGCCACATCCACCTGCGGCAGTTCCACATGCTCGGGTTGCGGTTTCGGGGTGTTCCACACTTTGACGAGGGCGTTGCCCAACACGCACTCCTCCGGGAAGTTGATGCGTCCCTTGGCAATGAAGTCCTCAATCTCTTGCTTCACATTGATGATGGACGGAAGCACGGGGAAGATGGGCTTCTTGCAAGTCTTCATCTTCTCGTCAAGTAAGTCATAGACTTCTTTGTTGGAGAAGAGGCCCGGCGAGCCGAAGATGACCACGGAGAAGTCGATGTCGGTGTATTCGTTTTCGACCGTGTCGATGATATAGCCTAACTGTTCGGCGGTGCCGGTGGCAAGGAAGTCGATGGGGTTGCCCACGGAAGAGCCTCCGAAGAGTTTGGAGAGCAGGGCGGGGCTGGCGGGGTGATCCTTGAGTGGCGGGACTTCCATTCCGCCGTTGCTCAGCACGTCGGTAAGCATCACGGCGGGTCCGCCGGCGTGGGTGATGATGGCGCAGCGATTACCCTTCAATTCGGGGTGCATGAACACGGCGCATACGGTGGTGAGTTCCTGGCGGTTGTGGCAGCGCACGATGCCCGCTTTCTGGAACAGGGCGTCCACGGCGGCGTCGTTGGTGGCTAAGGCGCCGGTATGCGACGAGGCCGCACGCGAGCCGGCAGCCGAGCCGCCCGACTTGATGGCCGCAATCTTGCAACCCTTGTTGATGAGGTTGCGGCTGTGCTTCAGCAAACGTTGCGGGTCGCCGATTTTCTCCATGTAGAGCATGATGACATGACTCGATTTCTCCGGGTCGAAAGTCTCGTCCAGATGTTCGAGCACATCCTCGATGCCGAGTTGTGCGCTGTTGCCAACGGCCCATACACTATTGAATTTCAAGCCATTACTCATGCCGTATTCCTTGATAAACACGGCGGTGGCACCGCTTCCCGTAATGAAATCCACCCCCTTGGGATCCAGTCTCGGAATCGGCGTGTCGAAGCAGCCGCTGTAGTTGGTGTTGAGGAAACCGGTGCAATTGGGGCCGATGAGCGAGCCGCCCACGGCGTTGATGGAGTCCACGATGTGCTTCTCAATGGCAGCGCCCTCGGCGTTCTCCTCCGAGAATCCCGCACTGACGATGATGAAGCCTTGGGTGCCTTTCTGTTGCGTCAGCACGTCCACCGTATGGGCGCAGAACTTGGCCGCGATGCAGAGGATGGCGCAATCAACTTGCGGCAGATCTTCCACCTGTTTGTAACATTTGATGCCCTGTACCTCGTCTTCCTTGGGGTTAACGGCATATACTTCGCCTTTGAAGGCGCTCTCCAACAGATTTTTCAGGGCTTTGCCGCCCGGCTTGTGGATGTCACTGGATGCACCGCACACCACGATGCTCTTGGGATTTATCAGCTTGTTGTTTATCATATATATAATTGTATTAAAATAATTGCGTGTTTGTCAGGTTAGAATGCGTGGATTATTGCACCATCTCTTTTTTCATTTGTTCTATCTTCTCCGTCAGCTTGGCTTCTTCTTCAGCAATGTTGGCGCGTTTCTTGATGGGGTTGACCACGCTGAAGTAAAACTTGATCTTCGGCTCGGTGCCGGAGGGGCGCACCGTGACCTTGCTGCCATCGGCGGTGAAGAACTGGAGCACGTTGGACGTTGGCAGGTTGATGATGCTGTTGGTGTTGTAGGTGAAGTCGTAAGTTTTGGAGACGGCGTAGTCCTTCATCATCACAACCGGCTGTCCACCCAAGGTCTTGGGCGGGTTGCTGCGGTAATCGGCCATCATCTGCTGGATCTCTTCCACGCCAGCCTTGCCCTTCTTGGTGAGGGAGAGCAGGTCTTCCTTGAAAAATCCGTATGAACGGTAGATGTCGTGCAGGATCTCGATGAGCAGTTTGTGATTCGGCTTGCCAAAGGCGTGGTAGAAGGCGGCCATTTCAGCAATGAGGCAGCAGGCCGACACGGCATCCTTGTCGCGCACGAAGTCGCCCACTAAATAGCCGTAGCTTTCCTCGCCGCCCACAATGAAATGCTGTTTGCCCTCGTTGCGCAGGATGTCCTCGGCGATGTATTTGAATCCGGTGAGCACATCGTCGCAAGCCACGTTGAAGTCCATCGCGATGCGATTGATGAGGTCGGTGGTGACAATGGTCTTCACCACAAACGGGTTTTCGGGCATCTTTTTCTTGCTTTGCAGTTGGGAAAGCATGTAATGGAAGAGCAGGGTGCCTGTCTGGTTGCCGTTGAGCAGTTTCATGGTGCCGTCGGTGTCGCGCACGGCGATGCCCACGCGGTCGGCGTCAGGGTCGGTGGCGAGGATGAGGTCGGCGTTGACTTCATCGGCTTTTTTCAAGGCGAGCTCCAGCGCGGATTTTTCCTCGGGGTTCGGCGATTTCACCGTCGGGAAATTGCCGTCGGGAATGGCCTGTTGTTCTTCGATGATGATGTTGTTGAAACCATACATCTCCAAAGCCTTGGGCACCATGGTGATACCTGTCCCGTGCAGTGGTGTATAGACGATCTTGAGGCTCTTGGCTTTCTTGACGGCGGCGGGGTTGACCGACAGACGGAGGATGTTTTTGAGGTACGCCTTGTCCACCTGCTCGCCGATGATGTGGATGAGGCGTTTGTTGCCGGTCCATTTCACCTGTTGGATAGAGGTGATCTTGTTGACTTCTTGTATCACGTTTTTGTCGTGCGGGGGCACCAACTGGCCGCCGTCCTGCCAATAGACCTTGTAGCCGTTGTATTCTCTGGGGTTGTGGGAGGCGGTGATCATGATGCCGGCGTTGCATTTCAGATGCCGCACGGCGAAGGAGAGCTCCGGTGTGGGACGGAGGTCCTCAAAGAGGTAAACCTTGATCTTGTTGGCCGACAGGATGTCGGCGGCAATCTCGGCGAACTGGCGGCTGTTCAGACGTGAGTCGTGCGAGATGACCACGCTGACCTTCGTGTCGCGGAAACATTCTGTCAGGTAGTTTGCCAGGCCTTGGGTGGCGAATCCGACCGTGTATTTGTTCATGCGGTTGGTACCCACGCCCATGATGCCGCGCAGGCCGCCCGTGCCGAATTCAAGATTGCGGTAGAAGGCCTCCACCAGCTCCTGGGGGTTCTCTTTTTGCAGTTTGAGAATTTCGTCTTTAGTTTCTTGGTCATAATTCTCGTTTAACCAAGTGTTGATTCTTTGTTCAGTTGATGCTTCCATATCTAAGATTTTATGGCTGCAAAAGTACAAAAATTACAGGACGATGTCAAGGTGTGTTAAACATATAATTTTGAAAAAAATAACGGATGCTTTTTTGCATCCGTTATTCCGTCGGGCCGATGGTGACGGGCAATTTGTATCTGCTATATATGGGCTTACCGTCCTTTTGGGCAGGTATCCATTGTGGCATCTTTCTGACAACACGCAATATTTCTTCGTCAATGGGCGGGAAAAGGGAACTGACAATGGTGGGCCGGCGCACAAAGCCATTCTTGTCCACGTTGAATGAAACGACCACGGTGCCTGCGATTTGGTATTTGTTGATCTCCTCAAAGTCGAGGTTGCGCTTCAAGTATTGTTGGAGCGCAATATCGTCTCCCACAAATCGGGGAGGGGTGTCATAGCTGCTGGGAGAGACTTCTTCGGCTGCTTCATCGAAGACAGGTGGCGCATACCCCACTATTTCAAAAGTCGAGGTCTCAGGAGGGATTATGCGCTGCCCATCCACCACTGTTTGCGAGCCCCCGACATTTCCGCGGACAGTCGTTTGGGATTGCTGTTCCGTTTTTGGGGCGGCCGGTTCGCAGCCGTTGTTCACTTGGGCGGACAAACCGATGGGCAGGGCGGACATCAACCCCACGGAGAGTCCCGCCACAATGGCGGTCTTGCCCAACTGCTGCCGTTCGCGCAGCTTCTGTTCGAGGTAGCGCACCTCGGCCTCGCACGCCGGGCAGGTGCCGGCACAGTCGCCCTTGTGGCGACACTCCTTCGTGACGAATGCAATGTCGTTCTTCTCCGCGATTTGCTTGCGGATCTCCTTGAGGATTTTGCAGGTTTGTTTGCCGTGGGTCATAAGAGTGTGTTTATTTATGGATGTCTGTTCTGTACGTGAAAAAGTCAAAGTGCTCCACGCCCATTGCGCGGAGCTTTTCGGTGCTCCGCTCAATGTCCTCTTGGGTGTTATAGCCCTCGATGAGCGGGAGCCGCACGATGAGGTCGTCGCCGCGCCCCTCTTTCAGGAGTTCTTGCAGATTGTCGAGCACGCGCCGGCTGCTGAGGCCGGTGTAGTGTCGGTAAATCTCGTCGTTGGTCTCCTTGATGTCGATGATGAACTGGTTGATGACGGAGGATAAACGGCGGATGTTGTCGGCAGGGACGTTGAGGGAGGTTTCGAGCGTGAGGTTCCATTCCGGGCCGCAAATCTCACGGAAGTCAGTGATGAAGTCGGGGTACATGGCGGGTTCGCCGCCGCCGAAGGTGATGCCGCCGCCGGTGGCGAGGAAGTAAAGCTGGTCGATCTTCACCTTTTCATAGAGGCTTTCGGGCGTGAAGGTGCGCCAGACGCCCTCGCTGTGACATTGCGGGTTGAGGCAGTACCGGCAGCGCAGGGGACAACCGTAGAAGGCCGCGAGTGTGCTCACCCCCTTGCCGTCGGTCTGTATCCGGTGCCGAACGATGCCGATAAAGGGAGCCTCTTCCATTGCGTGGGATTATTGGGGAGTGTTATCGAGTTGGTGCAGGGCGAAGCAGTAGGCGCCTATGGAGGTGGCGGTACTGGTGCCGATGCGGGAGGTGATGATGCCGAGGCGTTTGCGGGTGTCGCAAAGGATTGTCTCCTCGGATCCGAATATGGGTATGGAGCGTGTCTCGCCGCGGGTGAACTCGGCGAATTCCGTCTCGTCTTCCAGATTATAGACGTACGAGGGCACGCGCGGGATGGCGATGCCGGAGCGGGTGTGCTGCACCGCGCGTAGCTCCCGTAGCATGGCGGGCATGAAATATTTGTGCGCCTTGGACAGGCCGCCGCCCAGCACGATGATGCCGTCGAGGATGCAGGCAATCTGCGCGATGGTGTAGCCGGCGGCCTCGCCGAAGGTGGCGAAGGCCCGCTGGGCGGCTTCGCGGTCGCCGGGGATCTCGCCCTCCGCAATGCGGAAGATGTCGTAGCTGTCGGTGTAGCTGCCGGCCTTCGGATCGTTTTTGCAATATATATTATAATAATGTAAGACGGCCCGAAGTGAAACTCCTTCTTCGGCGATAAGGTCAGGTTCCAGCTTGGCGGGCACGCAGTAGGTCTCCGAGCAGCAATTGTCACCGATGTAGAGGTTCTGGTGGGAGGTCAGGCCGATGCCGAAGCCAGTGCCAAGGATGAAGCCGATGAGGTTTTGGTATTCTTTCACGCTGCCGGCATCGCGGAGCCGCTGGTTGACGTAGGGTAGGGCGCCGGCCAGTGCTTCGCCGTAGGTGAACAAATCGGCGTCGTTGTTGATGAAGACGGGCAGATGGAAGCGGCGTTGCAGGAAGGGGCCGAGGGCCACGCCTCCCTCGAAGGCCGGGAAGTTGGTGAGGCGGGTGGGAAAGATGCCGTTGGGGTAGTCGGCAGGACCCGGAAAGGCGAAGCTGATGGCGGCGGGCGGCTCGGGGAGCTGGTTGATGACGGTCTCGAACCCGCGCACGAGGTTGGCCATGCACCGGTCGAGGTCATGGGCCTCGGAGGGGAGTTCGAGGGTGTTGAGGATGAAGCGGTTGCCGCGCATGGCGTTGAACCGGAAGTGGGTGCCGCCGGCATCCAGCGTGATGACGGTGCGGGGGTCGTTCTGATACTGCATGGTGTAGAAATTTCCGACAAAGATACAAAAATATTTCGGGATGGCCATGGAGGGGTGACGAAACTTCGCGACGCGGGGTGTCCGAATCTAACTAACTGATTTTATTTAAAAAAAATAATTATGAACAGCGGATTGTATAAAAAAATTTATTACTTTTGCCGCCAATTTGATAGGAAAAGGCGAATAGAGGCGATTGGGTTATTTAATGAGTTGAATATCAGACAAATAAAAAATAAATAAAGAGTATATAAAGCAATGAAGAAAAGCAAGAAAGACGCATTAAATGAGCGAAAAGAAGCTAAAAAAACGGTGTACATGGCCCGATTAGTGGATAATCCGACCTCACCGCGCAAGACCCGGATCATGGCGAATGTGATTCGCGGCAAGAATGTGGACTATGCCATGAACGTGCTGAAATACAGCCATCGCGAGTCCGCCGAGAAATTGTTGAAACTCCTGAAGTCCGCCGTGGCGAACTGGCAGGTGAAGAATGAGGGCGCCCGTCTGGAGAACGCCGACCTGTACGTGAAGACGATCATGGTGGACGGCGGCCGCATGCTGAAGCGCATCCGCACGGCCCCGCAGGGTCGCGCCAACCGCATCCGCAAGCGCTCCAACCACGTCACGCTGATCATTGCAGACCGCAACGCTGAAAATATCAATACAGAAATAACAACAGAAGAATCACAAAATTAATTTATTAAGTATGGGTCAGAAAGTTAATCCGGTAGGCTTACGCCTTGGTATTGTAAGAGGCTGGGATTCTAATTGGTACGGCGGCAAAAATTTCGCCGGTAAGATTGTCGAGGACGACAAAATTAGAAAATACCTGAACGCAAAGTTCTCCAAAGCCGGTATCTCCAAAATTTACATTGAAAGAACATTGAAACTGGTCACCGTCACCATCAGCACGGCCCGTCCGGGTCTCATCATCGGCAAGGGTGGTACGGAAGTTGACAAAGTGAAAGAAGAATTGAAGGTGATCACCAACAAGGAAATCCAGATCAACATCGTGGAAGTGAAGCGTCCGGACTTGGATGCTCAGTTGGTGGCCCAGAACATAGCCAAGCAGATTGAAGGCCGTGTGGCCTACAAGAAGGCGATCAAGACGGCGGTGGCCTCCACGATGCGTGCCAACGCCGAGGGTATCAAGGTGACGGCAGCCGGCCGTCTCGGTGGCGCCGAAATGGCCCGTTCCGAGCACTTCAAAGAGGGCCGTATCCCGTTGCACACCCTGAGAGCCGATATCGACTACGCTCCGGTGGAAGCCCATACGACATACGGATGCATCGGTATCAAGGTGTGGATCTGCCGTGGTATCGTCTATGGCAAGCGCGACCTGTTCGCCATCAACGAGGCGGGCAAGGACCAGAAGGCTCCTGCCAAGCGCAATTTCAGCCGCGGACCCCGCAAGGGTGGCGCCCCGCGCAACAACAGAACAAATAATTAATACCGACGCCAAGATGCCGGTTATACAATAATAATTAAAAACATTAAAAGCAATGTTACAACCGAAAAAGACTAGATACAGAAGGCCGCAGAAGGGCAGAATGAAATCCATCACCAAACGTGGTGCTGAAATCGCATTCGGCTCATTCGCATTGAAATCACTGGACCAGTTCTGGATCAGTGCCCGCCAAATCGAGGCCGCCCGTCAGGCTATCACCCGTGAGATGAAGCGTCAGGGCCAGCTTTGGATCCGCATTTTCCCGGATCGTCCCGTAACCGCCAAGGGTTTGGGTGTACGTATGGGTAAAGGTAAAGGTACTCCCGAGTCCTGGGCCGCCCGCGTCAGCCCGGGCCGCATCCTCTTCGAAGCCGACGGCATCCCATTGGAAGTCGCCAAAGAAGCTATGAGACTGGGTGCGCAGAAGTTGCCGGTTCATACGAAGTTCATCGTGAGAAGAGATTATTCAGCAGAAATTTAATTAGAAGAGTTATGAAACAGACAGTTATAAACGAACTTACCACTGCCGAAGTCAAGGAACGTCTCGCAGTAGAAAAAGACAATCTGGTTAAAATGAGACTTAACCACGCCATCTCTCCTCTCGAAAATCCGCAACTGATCAAGGCCCAGCGCAGAACCATCGCTCGTCTGATGACCGAACTGCGCAAGCGCGAATTAAACGAAAATAAATAATTTATCACCTGATTATTATGGAAAGAAACAATAGAAAAGTGAGAGAAGGTGTCGTAGTAAGCGACAAAATGGACAAATCTATCGTGATTCTGGTCGAGCGCAAGATGAAACACCCCATTTACGGAAAGTTCCTGAAACGTTCCACCAAGTTCATGGCACATGACGAGAACAATGACTGCCATATCGGTGATAGAGTAAGAATAATGGAAACCAGACCGCTGAGCAAGAACAAATGCTGGCGTTTAGTAGAAATCATTGAAAGAGCTAAATAGTTATGATACAACAAGAATCAAGATTAGCAGTAGCAGACAACAGCGGCGCTAAGGAAGTGCTCTGTATCCGCGTTTTGGGCGGCACCAAGAAACGTTATGCCGGCGTGGGCGACAAGATCGTCGTGGCCATCAAGAGTGCCATCCCTTCCGGTCAGGTGAAGGCCGGTACCGTATCCAAGGCTGTCGTGGTCCGCACGAAAAGACACGTGCGCCGCAACGACGGGTCCTACATCAAGTTCGATGACAACGCCGTCGTCCTCCTCACAGCGAACGACGAGTTGCGCGGTACCCGTATCTTCGGACCTGTTGCACGTGAGTTGCGTGAGAAACAGTTCATGAAAATCGTGTCTTTGGCCCCGGAAGTATTGTAGTCGATAATTATTATTCAAATACAATTGACAAAGACCAATTGGTAAAACATTAAAAAAAGAAAAAGCAATGAAACTGAAAATCAAGAAAGGCGACATGGTGAAAGTCATTACCGGCGAGTCCAAGGGTTCGCAAGGTAAGGTGCTTGAAGTCATCCCCGATGCCAACAAGGCGCTGGTGGAGGGTTGCAATCTGGTCTCTAAGGCCACAAAGCCCAACGCCAAGAACCCGAACGGCGGCATCATCAAGAAAGAGGCCCCGATCCACATTTCAAACCTGATGGTTGTTGACGCTAAAGGAAACGCTACCCGCGTGGGAAGACGTTTGAACGACAAAGGCAAATTAGTTAGATATTCCAAAAAATCTGGAGAGGAGATCAAGTAATGTACACACCGAGATATAAAGAAAAATACCAGAAAGAGGTGCTTCCCGCCCTCAAGGAACAGTTCGGATTCAAATCCGTGATGCGTGTTCCCAGAATCACGAAGATATGCCTGAACCAGGGCCTCGGCAAATTCGGCATCGCCGACAAGAAGCTCATTGACATCGGCGTTCAGGAAATGACGATGATCGCCGGCCAGAAGGCCGTCGCGACCAAGTCCAAGAAGGATATCTCCAACTTCAAATTGAGAAGAGGCATGCCCATCGGCGTGCGCGTGACCCTGCACGGCAACCGCATGTACGAATTCCTCGACCGCCTTGTGTCTGTCTCCATCCCGCGTATCCGCGACTTCAGAGGCATCAGCGACAAGGGCTTCGACGGCAGAGGAAACTACACGCTCGGTATTCCCGAACAAATCATCTTCCCGGAAATCGATATCGACAAGGTGGCTAAAATCAACGGTATGGATATCACGTTCGTGACCACAGCTCAGAATGACAAAGAATGTCTTGCATTATTGAAAGAATTTGGCTTACCCTTTAAAAATCAAAAGTAGTTATGGCAAAAGAATCTTTAAAAGCGAAAGAAAGAAAAAGAGCAAAGTTAGTTGCTAAATATAGTGCAAAACGTGCTGAGTTGAAGAAAATCATGAAAGGTGATGACTACGACGCCAAGAAAGCCGCCGATATCGCCCTCCAGAAATTACCCCCCAACTCCAATCCTATCCGGATGCACAACCGCTGTCAGCTGACCGGCCGTCCGAAAGGCTATATCCGTCAGTTCGGCCTCTCCCGTATCAATTTCCGCGAGATGGCTATGAAAGGCTTACTGCCCGGCGTTAAAAAAGCAAGTTGGTAACATTTTAATTAAGAAGATTACAGTATGAATACCGATCCAATATCAGATTATTTGACTCGTTTGAGAAACGCTATCCGCGCGAATCACAAGGTGGTGGAAATGCCCGCCTCCAACGAGAAAAGAGCTATCACCAAGATTCTCTTTGAAAAAGGTTATATTCTCAATTACAAGTTCGTCGATGATGTTCACCCCAAGATGATCAAGATCGCCTTGAAATATCATCCGGCAACCAAACAGTCTGCCATCACGACCCTGCAGCGCGTCAGCCGTCCCGGTTTGCGTAAGTATGTCGGTGTGGATGAGATGCCCTCCGTGCTTAACGGCCTCGGCATTGCCATCATCTCCACCTCCCACGGCATGATGACCGACAAGGAAGCAAAGGCCCAGAATGTCGGCGGCGAAGTTATTTGTTACATTAGTTAATAGGAGGAACTGCCATGTCAAGAATAGGAAAATTACAGATCGCCATCCCTTCCGGCGTAGAAATCAAGAGAGATGAGAAGTCCAACGTGGTCACCGTCAAGGGACCCAAGGGCGAACTCAAGCAGTATGTGGATCCCCGCATCGAACTCAACATCGAAGACGGCAACCTCCATCTCACCCGTCCTACCGACAGCAAGCGCGACAAGGCCATGCACGGCCTCTACAGAGCTCTGATCAACAATATGGTCACGGGCGTGTCGCAAGGTTTCCAGATCAAGATGGAAGTCATCGGCGTCGGCTACAAGGCGGAAGCCAAGGGTGCCCACCAGCTCGATATGGGACTGGGTTACTCCCACAACATTCTGTTCGACTTCCCGGAGGAAATCAGTGTCGAGACCATCAACGAGAAAGGTAAGAGCCCGATCGTGATCCTCAAGGGCATTGACAAACAGCTCCTCGGACAAGTCGCCAATAAGATCCGTTCTTACAGAAAGCCTGAACCGTACAAAGGCAAGGGTATCCGCTTCGAAGGCGAGATTGTACGTAAGAAAGCCGGTAAATCAGCAGAAAAATAATCTTGTAAATTTATTATTATGGCTAACAATAGAAAAGCATATAGAAGAAATAGGATTAAAAACCGCATACGCAAGATCGTCAGCGGTACGCCTACCCGTCCCAGACTGTCCGTTTTCAGAAGCAATCGTGACATCTATGTCCAGTTGATTGATGATGTTGCTGGTGTCACGCTGGTTTCGGCCTCTTCCAAATTGCCGGGTATTGCGGATCAGAAAGTCACCAAATGTGAGAAGTCAGCTCTCGTAGGCAAGGAGATCGCCCAGCGCGCTATCAATGCCGGCATCAACGAGGTTGTATTCGACCGTAACGGATATTTGTATCATGGTAGAGTAAAATCTTTAGCAGATGCCGCTAGAGAAGGTGGACTTAAATTTTAAACAGTAGAATTATGGCTAACGAGAATATTCAAAAAGTGAAGGCCGCCGACCTCAAGCTCACGGAGAAGATGGTTGCGGTGAACAGAGTAACGAAAGTCACCAAGGGTGGTCGTATCTTCAGCTTTGCTGCCATCATGGTGGTGGGCAACGAGAACGGTGTTGTCGGCTACGGTCTGGGTAAAGCCAGGGAAGTTTCCACGGCTATCTCCAAGGGTACCGAGGATGCCAAGAAGAACCTCATCCATGTGCCGATCCTCAAGGGTACGATTCCACATGCTCAGGAAGGTAAGTACAGTGGTGCCACCGTCTTTATGAAGCCCGCCGCTCCTGGTACCGGTGTCATCGCCGGTGGTGCTATGCGTGCCGTGCTCGAAAGCGTTGGCGTGAAGAACGTGTTGGCTAAGTCCAAAGGTTCCTCCAACCCGCACAGCGTGGTGAAAGCCACAATCGATGCCCTCTCCAAGATGCGCGATGCCTACACCGTGGCTACGGTGCGTGGCGTCAGCCTTGACAAAGTCTTCAACGGCTAATATGGCCGTATTCATACACATGAAGGGAGTGCCGTGAGGTGCTCCTTTTTTTTTGCTCTGTCGGATGATGGCTTTTGACCGTTGATTGTCCGGATTTGGGAGTTGGATATCTTGTGTCTTGCTTTTTGGAGTTTATTTTAACAATTAATTGTTAAAATACAAAATAAATTTATTTTATATTGTGTTGTATTGAAATTTTTGTTATTTTTGCGGTGTGATAATGCTTCGTGATGTAAGCATTTTATCAATTCATAACTATTAACTATTGAAACTCCACCCTATGACACCAACCAATTTTCAATCCCAAGAGTTGTTCTGGACCGAACTCAAGAACATAGTCTTTGCAGTTTCGGAACAGGTGAAGGAAAATTCCAAAGAGATGAAGGAAAATTCCAAAGAGATGAAGGAAAATTCCAAAGAGATGAAGGAAAATTCCAAACAGATTAAGGAGTCCTTACGCGAGATGCGGGAGAACGCAGACCATATTCTGAAGGAGACCTCCGAGCAGATTAAACGGACTGACTTGCAGATAGAGGAGACCAACAGGAAATACAAGGAATTGGCTACGGCATTCACCTCAACCATCGGCAATCTCACCGAAGGATTGCTGGACCCTTCCGCCGTGTGCATATTCCAAAAGGCGGGATTCGACGTGAACCGTTACTTTGCCGATATGAAGAAGAGGGATAAAAATAAGAAACTGGAGATGCAGATAGACCAATTTATGGTGAACGGTTCGACGGCCATCGCGATGGAGATTAAGACTACCTGCACGCCAGAGAAGATCGATTATTTTATCAAAAAGATGGACAGGTTCAAGGATTTGTTCCCGGAATACGGCGATAAGACCATATATTTAGCCATAGCGGCTATCAAGTACGAGAAGGAGAGCGACAGCTACGCGCACGAAAAGGGACTGATGGTGGTGCGCGCCACGCCCGACAATATCTTCTCCCTCGACTCCACGGAGGGCGATACACTGCTAACCTTCTAAAAGGTATAGAGTTTATGGAAAGGTCTCTTTGGAAAGAGGCTCGGTATTACCTCATCCCCCACGCCTGCACGTCATAGGCGGCTTCGATACGGTTCTCGATGCTGTCGTCTAACGGGGCGAAGAAGTCCATGCCGGTAAGCTTCTCCATCTCGTCAATGCTCTTGCAATATTCGCGCAGCGGCTTGTGCCCCGGTTTGTTGTCGAAGTAGAATCCGACGGCGTTCCATTCCCCCCTGATTTTGCAAAGGATTACCTTGAAGAACCCATCCGGCACGGCCACGTTGTGCCGCCCGATGGTCTGTGGATGGTCGGATACGATCGGGCCGCAGACAATGTAGATGCTTTGGTACTGCTTCGCCCACCCACGGATGCGCTCTTCCAGGATGCGCCAGTCACCGCTGTTGAGGTCGTGGTCCTGCGGGCAGATGTTGGAAAGGTAGAAGCATTCATCCATGGCCTGGTGGTCCCATTTCATGTCACCAGCTGGAGCCATGTGGCCGTGGTCGTAGCCCGATTCCTTGTAGTCGTAATATTGCGCGGTGGCCCCTTTCACATCAGGGTCCGGCACGAAAATGTGTCCGCGCGGCAGCGTGCCGGAAGCCTCTTCGCGCGTGAGCTCGTAGGCAACCCAGTTGGGAATGCGCCATTTTTCGTTGTAGCTGACCGTGTAGGCGCAGTGCTCGATGGTCTGACCTGTGCGGGTAGTAGTGAACACCGGAATCTCCAGCATGTCCGGATCGGTAGGAAGTTGCTGTCTGCCGATCGATTTGGCGTTGCCTTGGGAATGCCGGCTGATAATCAGCGTGATTATGCAGAGTATGATGACGGTGCCTATGACGAGGATGTATTTGTTTTTTCTCATTTTAAAAGACGGTTTGTGGCGATGATGGCCATGTGAAATTGGACCGTACAAAAATAATCTTTTTTCCGTATTTTTGCTGTCTGTTTAAAATGTGTTGATATGGAGATAATAATCGATGCGGGGGCCACCAAGACGGCGTTCATCTTGCTATATGACAGAGGACAGGAGCAGGGTGGATTCACGGGGGCAGGCATCAACCCGAACTATACGGAGACGAGTGAAATCCTGCGGGTGTTCGCCCGGTTTGTGAAACAATATCCCGAGTCGGCGCATACGGACCGTGTCCGCTATTACGGGGCAGGTTGCGCTTCGGATGCCAACAAGCAGCGCATGACGGAGCTGATTTCGTCGTTTTTCCCGTTGGCAGAGGTTTATGTGTATTCCGATCTGATGGCGGTGTGCCACGCGCTTAGTTCCGGCAAGCGTTCCATCGTCGGCATTTTGGGCACGGGTGCGGCATCCTGCCTGTATGATGGAGAAAAGATAGTGACCATCGCCCCGTCGTTGGGCTATATGCTTGGCGATGAGGGTAGTGGCACTAACTTGGGCAAGCGTCTGTTGACAGTCTATCTTACAGGTATGTTGGATGCTGGATTGCGGGTGCAGCTGGAGACGGAACACAGACTTTCGCGCCAGAGTGTCATCGACCGCCTCTACCGTCAACCTTCTCCGAACGCCTTCATGGCCTCGTTGGCCCCGTTTGTGCGTCAACATCTGGACGATGCCGGAATGTACGCATTAGCTTTGCAAGCCTTCGAGGATTTTTTCGCGTCACAGAAGTATCATTTTGCGGATGCGGAGATGTTGGATTGGAATCTCTCCGGTTCGGTGGCCTACCATTTTCAGGATGTTGTGCGCGAGGCAGCGGCGCGACAACACTGTTGCATCGGGGAGATTGTGGACGCGCCGCTGCCGAAGCTGGCAGGGGCGGGGAGACGCGGGGTTTAAGGATAATAGTTGAGAGATCAGCGCTAAGAATTCAGAGAAAAGGATGATGGATTCCGGCCAATGGATAGCGGCCATGATATGTGCAGGATGGGGGCTCAGCCTAATGTTTTTTTGATTATCTTTGCCGGCTCATATTTTTTGCATTATTTACTAAAAAACGCATTGCAAATGAAGAAAATACACAGCCTTTTGGTGTGCCTTATGCTGACCCTGATTGGAGCCAATGCCCAATCATATCAGGTGGTTGAGAACTCGTACCAACAAGTGAAAATCTCTTTTGAAACGCCTGCCATTCAGACTCAGGATGTCAAGGTGGAACAGGGTTTTTACACCCGTCTAATCATGGATGACTATATCTATTCTCAGGAGGTGGGTGCCCCGCAGTTACCGGTTTTCTCCAGACTGATAGAAATTCCCCTGTGCGATTCCGTCCTGGTCAGCGTGACAGCCAGCGACTATGTGGATATGGACGCATCGGAACTCGGCGTGAACCATGCCGTCATCCCCGTGCAACCGTCTTATCCCAAATCATACCGGGGTGAGAAACCCTTCGTGAAGAATGCAGACCTTTATGCAAGGAACGCTTTTTACACCCAGCCCTTGGTGCAGGTGGAGAAGAGCGGTATCATGCGTGATGTTTGTATGGCCAACATAACCTTTTCTCCGGTGTCCTACAATCCGGTGACCGGCAAATTCCGGATTTACCGTCATGTGGAGGTGGAGGTTTCGTATCTCAATGCCAACATTCCGGCCACCATGGAGATGAAGGCCCGCTATGGCAGCCCTCTGTTCAATGTGGCCGAGCAGACGGTGATGAACCCCATGCCCCGCACCCGTGACGAGTTCACCCAGACGCGCATCAAATACCTCATTATCGCAAATTCCATGTTCGCCAACAACGATAACCTGCTTGCGTATGCCAACTGGAAGAAGCGTATCGGCTATGATGTGGTGATAGCCTACACCGGCGATCCGAATGTGGGTACAACAGCCACCTCTATCAAGAATTACATTATGACCCATTATAACAACGCCACCGCGGATGATCCCGCCCCGTCGTTCCTCTTGTTCGTGGGTGACGTGGCGCAAGTGCCGGCGTTCAATACCCAGGTCAGCGGCGAAAGCCACGTCACCGACCTGTATTATGCCACTTGGACCTCCGGCGACTACATTCCGGATTGTTATTACAGCCGTTTCTCTGCGCAGAATGTCAACCAGCTGATTCCACAGATTGAAAAGAACCTCATGTACGAGCAATACACCATGTCCGACCCTTCATACCTTGGCAAGGCTGTATTGATTGCCGGTACTGACGAAAACTGGTCAGAAAATTATGCCAATGGGCAAGTCAATTACATCACTAACAATTATATCAATACGAATACATCCACCCACACCTATACGACGGTGTATGCGCATCTGTACCCGTGCACAAACCAGGCTGCCACTATCCGCAGTGAGATTGGCGCTGGTGTGGGTTGGGCCAACTACACGGCACATGGTTCGGAAGACGGCTGGTATAAGCCGGAATTTGTTAATTCGCAAGTGCCTAATATGGCTAATGAGGGCAAATATGGCGTGATGATCGGCAACTGTTGCGTCAGCGGCAAGTTTGACGAGAGCACTTGCTTTGGCGAAGCGCTGCTCCGGGCCGCCAACAAAGGGGCAATGGCTTACATCGGAGCCTCCAACAACAGCTTATGGTACGAGGACTTTTATTGGGCTGTGGGCTTGCGCTCCAATGTTACGCCCAACGTTTCCTACAACGCGTCCAATCTGGGGGCATACGATCGGATATTCCATACGCATAGCGAGAATCACAACAAATGGGTGACCACATTAGGCGGTATGGTCATGGCCGGCAATTCGGCTGTGGAGTCCTCCACATCCGGTAGCAAGCGCTATTATTGGGAAATCTACCATGTGTTCGGCGATGCTTCCATCCGTCCCTATCTGGGTATCCCTTCCACCATGATTGTGTCATGTCAGGATGAGATGTTGGCAGGAACCACTTCCTTGGCCGTGCAAGCTCCGGCATACGCTTATGTGGCCCTCACGTATCAGAACAATGTGGTGGCGGCGGGCTTTGCCGATGCTTCCGGTAACATCACGCTGTCGTTTGATCCACTGCTGGTGGGTACGTATGAGTTGGCCGTGGGTGCACAGAATTATGTCCAGTATTTTAAAACCATCAGTGTCATTGTGTCCGAAGGACCCTATGTGCTGGCCAGTCAGCTCACCCCGCACAACAATGTTGACCCCGAGGCCGGTAAACCGCTGTCTCTGGATCTCACTTTGGAAAATGTGGGCATTTCATCTGCCTCGAACATCACCGTGACTTTAAGCTCGCTCACAGATGGTGTTACCGTCCCGAATGCCACCTATACGTGCAACGCGTTGGCCCCGAACACACCTTCCGATGTAAGCAATGCTTTCACTGTCAATATCCCGGAAACAATCAAGGACGGTGACAAAATAAGCCTTAAACTGATAGTTAGTTGGAACGGCGGACAGAATGAGCGCACCATGATGTATGTTGTTACTGCTCCGATATTCCAACGCGCCAATTTGATTATCAAGAACCAGAATGGTTCCAATACCATCAATCCTGGCGATTTGGCTACCGTGACGATTGTCTGCGAGAATGTCGGTCATGCGACCCTTACCGATGCAGTGGTTTCTCTCACTTCCAAATACAGTGGCGCCACGGTCAACACGTCTCCCTATTCCATTTCGCAGCTGCAACCAGGTTATTCTTGTACCCATGCGTTTCAGGTGCAGGTGGGCAATGACGTGCCGGACGGTTCGTTGATTCCGCTCTATTTCCATAAAGTGATTGCCAACCATGACAAGGTGGATACGCTGCACATGTTGGTTGGCTCAGCCATAGAGACGTTTGAAACGGGCGACTTTTCCGCTAGCGCATGGCAGAATGCAGGCGCCAATCGTTGGATAATCACTTCGAATCAGCCGTTTGCCGGCTCCTATTGCGCCCGTTCCGCACAGAATCTTAGTGATCGTCAGAGTTCGGAGATGCAAATCACACTGAAAGCGTTCAACGATGGAGTGGTTTCCTACTATCGGAAGGTCTCCTCGGAAAGCAATTATGATTTCTTCTATTTCTATATTGATGGGGAACAAAAGGAGAAGAAATCCGGTACAGTAGCCTGGGGCCTTTCTTCATTTCCAGTATCTGCCGGGACCCACACTTATAAGTTTGTATATGAGAAAGATTATTCTACTGCTAACGGCAGCGATTGCGCTTGGATTGACAATGTGACCCTCCCCGGAGCCGGCACCCTGGTGACGGAGGATATGAATGGCAATTCGGGTGTTGATGTCCGGGAAGCCGCACAGGTGCATGTGTTCCCCAACCCGGTCACCAACCGCGTGACCGTTTCCGCTGAAGCTCCGATAGACCGTATTATGCTTTATGGCATGGACGGCCGCCTGCTGGGAACCCAGATTGGCGACGGCGATACGCATCAAGTGGATGTACATCAACTTGCTTCGGGTATCTACCTTCTGAAAATCTGTCTGAAAGACGGTGAAATGGTGAACACTAAAATCATCAAACGGTAATGTCGAACACATCGCAACAATACGACGAAATCATCCGGCAGTGTCTGGATGTCTTTTCCAAGAAGGCCATTGACTATGGCACGGCTTGGCGCATCCTGCGCACGCCGTCGCTGACGGACCAGATTTACATTAAGGCTAACCGCATCCGCAGCATCCAGGAGAAGGGCGAGGCCAAAATCGCGGAGGGCATTATTCCCGAATTTGTGGGCATCGTCAACTACTCCGTCATGGCCCTGATACAGTTGGAAATGGGTGTGGCCGAAAACGCCGATCAGCTCGAAATGGAGCCCAGCAAGGTGGTGGATCTCTACACGAAATTCATCAATCAAGCCAAAAGCCTGATGATGAACAAAAACCACGATTATGACGAAGCCTGGCGCCAGATGCGCATCAGCTCTTTGGACGACATTATCCTGATGAAAATCTTCCGCATCAAGTCCATAGAGGATCATAAAGGCGAGACTCTTGTGTCGGAAGGCCTGGATGCCAACTATTACGACATCATCAATTATGCGATGTTCGCGCTGATTCGGTTAGTGTTGGAAGAAGAGGATTCAGAAAACAAGTAACACACATTTTTAAAAATATAAATTCAAAAAAATGAGAAATAAAGAACCGATCTGGTTGAAAATCATCCGAATACTGTTAGCTTGCCTATTCTTGTTCTCCAGCTTCACCAAGGCGGTGGATCCGGTGAATTTCGGCATCACGATGAACGACTACTTCGTCTCCTTCGGCATGGGATTCCTGCACCCGCTGGCTCAGTTTGCGGCCGTGTGTGCCATCCTGTGCGAGTTCGTGCTGGGATGTATGATGCTGTTCCGCATACGGGTGAATCTGGCGTCGTGGGGCTATCTGCTCTTCATGTCGTTTTTCTTCCTGCTTACCCTTTGGTTAGCTGTCGCGGAGTATCTTGAAGTACACCATATCCATGATTTCGGCGTGGTCAAGGACTGCGGATGCTTCGGCCAGGCGGTCAAGATGTCCAACCTGCAGACCTTCCTGAAGAATGTCGTCCTCATCATCCCGACCATCATCGTGTTCGTGAACCGCAAGAAGATCCCCGACAGTCGCCTGACCATTCTTGGTCAGTGGATAGCCGTCGCCGTCTTCGCCGCGATTGCCGTGCTGTTCCAGCTGCACTGCATCCGCCATCTGCCGCTGATCGATTTCACCGATTGGAAAAAAGGCAACGATGTGGTGGCCTTCATTGAACAACCCGCCCAGAAGGAGGTGATGTTCATTTATCGCAACAAGGTGGACAACACGGAGGTGAAACTCACGCAGGACGAACTGATGAGCCAGAGCGACGATTTCTACGAGAACTACGATTATGTGGACCGCATTGACAGCATCATCAAAGATATTGTAAGAGCTAAAATCGATGGTTTCAATATGTTGGATGAAAATGGCGCCGACCATGCCTTCGAGTTGATCAGTCACGACAACGACCAGCCTCTGTATGTGCTGTATATGCATGATTTGAGCGAGACCAAGGCGAAGGGTGTGGAGAAAGCCAAAAAACTGGCTGCCGATTGCGCCGCCAAGGATGTTGCTTTTGTGGCGGTGTCCAATTCCTCTCCGGAAGAGATAGCCGCATTTGTAGAAGCTAATGGTCTTGATTTTCCGGTCTATTACAATCCTATTGACCCGATAAAGGGACCGTTCATGGTGCGCGATGCCGTGCGCTCCAATCCGGGCATCATCCTGTTTGAAAAGGGTGTTGTGAAGGATAAATGGGCATGGCGGGATTTTCCGGAGACCTGTGTGAAATAGCAGCACACCACATCTCTTTTTATCATGCTGGTTCGCGAGTTTGCGGATACGATGAAGCAAAGCCTCCTTCTGTTGTATGATGAGCGGGAGGCTTTGGCTATTGTGCGGTCGTATCTGTCACAGCGTCTGCATGTTGCTCCCTATCAGCTGGCTTTGATGGGAAATGATCCGTTGCCGGAGGCGCTGCAAAAGCTGTTTTCACAGGATTTGGAGCAGTTGAAGAATGCCAGTCCGCTGCAATATGTGTTGGGCGAGACGGAGTTTTACGGATGCAGGATTGCTGTGAATCCTTCCGTCCTGATTCCCCGCCCGGAGACGGAGGAGTTAGTGGCGTTGGCGGTGGAACAGGCCAAGATACGGGAGGAAGGTGTGTCTCTCAATGTTTGGGATGTGGGCACGGGTAGCGGCTGCATTGCGGTGGCGCTGGCCAAACGGCTTCCCCAGGCGCGGGTTTTCGCCTCCGATGTGTCGGAAGCGGCGTTGCATACGGCCCGGACCAATGCCGAAGACAACAGTGTGCAGGTCAAATTCGCCTGCCATGACATGACGGATGCGGAAAAACTTCCATTCGGCGAGTGCCGTTTTGACATAATAGTGAGCAATCCGCCCTATATCCCCGAATCCGGGCGTGCACAGATGCATGGCAATGTGTTGGATTTCGAGCCGCACGGGGCCTTGTTCGTTCCGGACGACGACCCGCTGGTGTTTTACCGGGCGTTGGCTGTCCTCGGGTGCAAATGCCTGAAGCGAGAGGGCGTTATACTTGCGGAGACGTATGAGGATTTCCATCCGCAACTGGAGAAAATGTTCTCGGAAATGGGTTATGGACGTTTCCAATCCTTGTGCGACATCAATGGGCGGAAGAGGATGGTGTTGGCGGCGAGGTGATTTTCGGTTTGCGATTTTCGATTTACGGTTAACGATTGGCCGTTGGCTTTTGTGGACTGTACCCTGACTACTGTTTACTGACCACTGTACAGGGTAGAAACGGGGCCTTCGCACACACCATCGCGGCGCGGCAGGCGCGTGCCACGGAGAGAAGGTTTGCACGCCGCGAAACGGAAATGATAACCGATGACGGGGGAATAACAACGTTTTTCATCAAAATAAATCTTTTTGGGGAAGCAATCGGATATTTTGTATTTTTGCCCTCGTAAAGGATTACCGTTTTTATTAAGCAATGGGGAAAGAGACATTTATTGTTAGCATCTTGGTACTAATGCTGTGTTTGCAATCATTACAAGCCCAATTCTCTTGGCAATCAATAGAGCGAGAACTCGGGCTTTGCGAGGTGGATTCCCTTATTATATCCAATCCCCAATATTACTCGTTGTTAGATACGATTGAGCACCATTGGTCAGAATGTGAAATCGATAAAAAACCTTGCTATGCTGTCATTCAGTTTGTGGACACCAATCGCCTCTTGGTTTCAGTAAAACAGCTGGTTGAGATTTGGGGGCTGGCGACAAAATGCTATTTGAATATGATTTATGGAGCATTTTATTACCAAAGCCACCCATATTTTGTTCTTACAGCGAATAAGCCATTGATTAATCAGGATGCAATAGAAAAGTCAACAACATTTATTCCCCCATATTTTTCATCCCAAATATATGACAGTTTGAGATTTGTTAGTAATTTTCTTGTCAGAAAAGAAAATAAAGAGGAGTTTTTATCGTATCCACCGTCTCCATTTGATCATGAATGGGATGGGGAAAGATACGATGATCTTGAACTGGAATTGATTTTAACGGATGATAAAATTGTTTGTAGGGAATTGGAGGGCTGTTTGAAGATAGTACGATAAAAATGAACGCTGTTTCTACCAAGCTTTCGTCCCTGTTGGGAGGTGGGGGCATACGGCGGCCCCATTCCTACTGATATGTAACGTCTAACGGCGTTAGAGACAGGGACAAAAATTAGAGAACTGAGAACCGTAAACCGCAAATCCTAATTCCCAAATCCCAACCCCCAAAGACTAACCGCCTTAACTCCTTAGTTTCTTAGTTTCTTAACTATAACCCCAACCGCAAATCGACGACTGTGAATTTTTTTTTGCGTGTTCCATCCTTTTTTACTATCTTTGCCGACTGTAATAAAAACTACAACAAAGTGGCAACAACAACTATTTTTTATGCGGCGCTCACCATCGGTTTGATTGGTATAATTGCCGCCGTGATTCTCTATTTTGTATCCAAGATTTTCCATGTGGAGGAGGACCCGCGCATCGATGCGGTGCAGGCCTGTCTGCCCGGTGCCAACTGCGGCGGCTGCGGCTTTGCCGGCTGCCGTGCCATGGCGGAGGCGATGGTTTCCTCCATGGATCTGAAAATCGCCTACTGTCCCGGAGGCGACTATGACAAGATTGGCGAGATCCTGGGCATCAAGGCCGAAGCCCGCGACCCGCAGGTGTGCGTGGTGCGCTGCAACGGCACGTGCGAGAACGCCCCCTCCAAGGTGCATTACGATTCTGCGATGACGTGCGCCTTCGCCAACTCGCTCTATGCGGGCGAGAGTGCTTGTCCGTTCGGGTGCCTTGGCTGTGGCGACTGTGTGGCGGCATGCTCCTTCGATGCCATCCATATCAACCCGGAGACGCATCTCCCCGAGGTGGATGAAGACAAGTGCGTGGGCTGTAAGGCTTGTGCAAAGGCTTGTCCGCGCGGTGTGCTCGAAATCCGCAACAAGGGCAAGAACAACCGCCGCGTGTATGTGGCCTGCAACAACAAGGAGAAGGGCGCCGTGGCACGCAAGAACTGCACCGCCGCCTGTATCGGCTGCGGCAAATGCGCCAAAACCTGTCCGTTTGAGGCCATCACGGTGACTGACAACCTCGCCTATATCGACTATCTGAAGTGCAAGGCCTGCCGCAAGTGTGTGGCCGAATGCCCGACAGGTGCCATCCACGCCGTGAACTTCCCCGAGAAGAAAGCTCCGGTGGCTGTGGAAACCCCTGCAACCGAAACAGCTAACACCAATGCCAATCCTGTAGAATCATAAAATTATGAACGATAGAATACCCCAACTGGCCGGCGAACTGGCCACCGAAATCACGAAAGAACTGAAATCGGATATCAAGAAATTAGGCCGTAAGACTTTCCGTCTGGGCGGCGTGCACCCAGAAGCCAACAAGTTCGCCCATGCGGCAGACGTGGAGACCTTCCCGTTGCCCGATCAGGCAGTGGTCTATATGACGCAGCATCTCGGCGCCCCCGCCACCCCCATCGTGAAAAAGGGTGACAAGGTAAAGGTGGGCCAACTTATCGGCGAGGCTCAAACCTTCATGTGCGCCAATATCCATGCCCCCATCTCCGGCACTGTCAACCGCATTGACATGATCGCCGACATCTCCGGTTACAAAAAACCGGCTATTGTCATCGACCGCGAAGGCGACGAATGGGACGAGAGCATTGACACCACGCCCGACATTATCCGCGACATCAAACTCAGTAAGGAGGAGATCATTGCCCGCATGAAGTCCTGCGGTATCGTGGGATTGGGCGGCGCCTGTTTCCCCACGCACATCAAATACATGCTCAAACCAGAGCAGAAATGCGAGTACCTCATCGTCAACGCTGCTGAATGCGAGCCCTATATCTCCACAGATAACCGTGTGATTCTGGAACGTACAGAACAGTGCATGATTGGCATTGAGGCCGCCCTTATCGCATCGGGAGCCTCTAAAGCTGTGATCGGCATTGAGAACAACAAACCGGAAGCTATTGCCGCTCTTGTGGAAATGGCGAAAAAATTCACCAATATAGAGGTTCAGCCCTTGGAGATGAAATATCCTCAGGGTGCTGAAAAACAGTTGATTAAGGCTATTACGGGTCGGAGTGTGCCCAACGGCGCGCTTCCCATTTCCGTGGGTTGTATTGTGAACAATATCACCACGATGTATGTCTTGTATCAGGCTGTGCAGAAAAACAAGCCTATCGTGCAGGCCTACACCACCGTTTCCGGCAAATCCATTCCAAAGGAGCAGTGCAAGATTTTCCGTTTGCGTCTTGGAACCTCTATTCGTGATGTGCTGAACGCCGTAGGCATTCCCGAAGATACGGGCAAGATCATCTCAGGCGGCCCGATGATGGGCAAGGCCATTGCTAATTTGGATGCCTACATCGCCAAGGGTATGGGCAGCCTGCTGTTCATGAATGAGAAGGAAAGTGTGCGTGGTGAGACGCGTCCGTGCCTCCGCTGCGGCAAGTGTGTGAGCGCATGCCCGATGGGTCTGCAGCCCTATATGCTGCACGCCTTCTCCGATCTGAAACGCTATGAGGACTGCGAGCGTTACGGCATTATGAATTGCATCGAATGCGGTTGCTGCTCGTTCTCATGCCCGTCGTTCCGCCCGCTGGTGGACATGATCCGCGTGGGCAAGGCCAAAACCGGTGCCATGATCCGCGCCCGCAATGCGGCCAAATAGAGCATTATAGCCCCACTCCTGTTGATTCTTCTTTGATTTTTATTCTTTTATGACAAAACCCAAATTCAAAATCCCGCACACCTTCACGATTGTGTTCTCCATCATCGTGGTGTGCGCGGTTCTCACGTGGATTATCCCCGGTGGCGAGTTTGAACGGCAGACCGTCATGGTGGACGGTCACGCGCGCAATGTGGTGGTGAGCGATTCGTACCATCATGTGCAGAACCAGCCCCAAACTTGGCAGGTGTTCACCGCCTTTTTCAAAGGCTTTGAGCGTACCGCCAATATCATCGTGTTCATCCTGATGATTGGTGGCGCGTTCTGGATCATGAACGAGACCAATGCCATCAACAAAGGCATCTATCTTTTCTTGGACAGGACGCAGAAAATGCAGAAACACAAGTTCTTCCGTGCTGTCGGGGTGAATAATCTCCTGATTATTGCCATCATGTTGATGTTCAGCCTCTTTGGTTCGGTGTTCGGCATGAGTGAGGAGACCATTGCCTTTATTGTCATTTTTGTGCCGTTGGCTATCTCCATGGGTTACGACTCTATTACGGGTGTGCTGATGTGCTATGTGGCCGCGCATGTGGGTTTTGCGGGCGCCATGCTCAATCCTTTCACCATCGGCATTGCGCAGGGCTTGTCTGGCTTGCCCACCTTCTCCGGCATCGGATACCGCCTCTTCTGTTGGATTCTGCTAACTGTAGTGGCTATCGTTTTTACTTTGATATACGCTGATTGGGTGAAAAAAAATCCGCAGAAATCCATCATGTACGGGTTGGACCAGTATTGGCGCGACAAGACCGACGAGGTGAGCACCGACCAGTCGGTTACCAAGTCGTCGCTCTCCACGTGGATTGTGTATGCCCTTGTGGCTGCCGTGCTGGTTTTCTGCGCCGTAAAAATGCCCCGAACCGACATCACGGTGGGCATGGGTACGCGCTCGGTGATTCTGTTCCCCGTCATTGCTGCTTGCTACGTCATATTGGGCTTCTTTGCTGTCCGCAAGTCGGTGCACCATTACATCTT
Source organism: Bacteroidales bacterium (assembly GCA_016285145.1). Classification (GTDB taxonomy): domain Bacteria; phylum Bacteroidota; class Bacteroidia; order Bacteroidales; family WCHB1-69; genus F23-D06. Next base: position 33,703 of record JAEEQE010000013.1, read on the forward strand.
GGTTTTGCTGTTGCTCACCATTGTCTCTTTAGTGACGGGTGTGTTGGGCTACGGCTGGTATGTGATGGAGATTGCAGGACTCTTTTTTGCCATGGGCATTGCCGCCGGCTTCGCGTTCAACCTGAAGTTGGACCGCATCGTGCGACTGTTTTTGGAGGGCTGCAAGGATATCATGGTGGCCGCTTTGGTGGTGGGACTTGCCGGCGGCATCATTGTGGTTTTGGAAGACGGTAAGATAATAGATACGATATTATATGCCATCTCGCAGGGTTTCGGCGACGCGGGACGAATTGGTACCACTGGAGTGATGTATGTGGTTCAGAATCTGCTCAATCTGATTATCCCGTCCGGCTCTGCCAAGGCCGCACTTACCATCCCGATGATGGCCGAATGGTCGGATTTGATGGGCGTGTCGCGTCAACTTACGGTGTTGGCCTTCCAGTTCGGCGACGGATTCACCAATATGATTACGCCTACCTCCGGCGTGCTGATTGGTGTGTTGGGTGTGGCCCGGATTCCGTATGCCAAGTGGTTCAAGTTCGTCTGGAAATTCCTGCTCGCCCTCATCATCCTCGGCTTCTTACTGTTACTGCCGCCGCTGTTTATGCCGTTCGCAGGATTCTGAAAAGAATGCACTCCATTTTACATAATACAACATTTTGCATGAGAAAAGAAAATCCATTTTACTTTGTTTATAGAGCCACTATTGCGATTTTTACCATGCTGGCTGTTGCAACAGGTGTTGATGGACAATCCTATTCTGTAGTCGTGAAAGCTGTGGACAGAGATGACAGGCCTGTGCGGTTAGAAAAACTAACCGTTCAAAATCTGAGCAAGCAGTGGATGGACACCATTGTGAATCCGGATTCCGCAATAATTTTTACAAATACAACAGGCATTGAAGAACTGGATGTCGATGATGTCGCTATAGTGAATCCGATGCCAAATCCGTTTCATGGTATAACGCAGGTTTGTGTCCGGCATGTGGTGTCAGGTTCCCTTAAGCTGGTAATAACTGATATGCGTGGTCGGGTTGTGATGACACATGCGCTCGAATGTATGCATAGTGGGGATTATCTATTCCGTGTCTCGTTGGAAGAAACAGGTGTCCATGTCCTTACAGTGAGACAAAAAGGGAAAAAACATTCAGTAAAATTGCTAAATACGGGTAAGGGAAATGGTAATTCCATTTTACACTTGGGAATGAAAAGTGATGGAGATACACCTCGAAATGTGAAATCCGCATCCAGAAGTTCCATTGTAAGACCGATAGACGCCACGGATCGCATTCGCTACATCGGATATTTTACGCATAATGGAGAGTTGGTGGAGAGTTTGCCAGTTACGCAGATTTTAACTGCCAACTATCCTGTCATGTTGCATTTCATTACTACACAAACGGGTACTCCGTGCGACGGAATACCAACGGTGATGGATGTTGATGGAAATGTGTATAATACGGTGCAGGTGGGAGACCAATGTTGGATGAGAGAGAATATGCGTGTTACGCACTTTGCCAACGGGGACACCATACCCATGAAATCGGACGCTTATGGCTGGTGGTACTACCGCTACCCACCCAATGGCGATACAGCTAATGTGTCCATGTTTGGATATCTTTACGACTGGAATGCTGCCTTGTACAATTTCTCCGGCAGTAATCCGTGTCAGGGTGTTTGTCCTACCGGGTGGCATGTTCCCACGTATGACGAATTGAACACCATGTTGAATTTCGTAAAAAGTAAAAACTGGTTCTGGTGTGACAATAATGGCCTGTTTTATGCCAAGGCTTTGGCTGATAGTGTAGGTTGGGCAGAATCATCTCAAGAATGTGCTCCAGGAGCATCCACAGGACCGTACAACATGAGCGGTTTCTCAGCTCGACCCGCCGGTATGTTCAATGCTTCCAATACGTATGCCTCCTTTGGGTCATCTGCTTTTTTTTGGAGTTCCACAAAGGTTCCTTCCCAATATCCATATCAGTCGAGTCATAGCGCCTATTACCGCAGGATTGACAATATCCCAATAGTGTCAAATCCTGTTGGCGGCTCCGGAGAGTCGTGTGCACATTCTGTACGATGCCTGCGGGATTAACCGACAACCCGCATCATAAAATCTGTGAAAGAGTGAAATGCAAATGTGGTTGAAAGGCTCCAATAGGTTTGTTTTCACCCTACATTCGTTCCTCTCGTTGCATTCGAATATTACTGGTTATTCAAATACGTAGGTGCCCATGGACAGGTAGTTTTCCAGAATCCGGTTCTCACAACTTCTTCCCTACAATCCTTTGCATCACCACCGCGCAAGAGGCATCGCCGGTGATTGACATGACGGTGCGCCCCATGTCGAAGGTGCGGTCAATGCCCGCGGCCACGGCCACACACTCCACGGGAATCCCTGCCGAGGCGAACACGAGAGCGATGCCGATTTGGGCGGTGAGGGAGATTTTTTTCATAGTGATCTTCTCTATGCGATGATTATCATTCCACCTTCACCCGTATTCCTTCGCTGTGCGAGGTGAACTCCGGCGCGTACATGCACTGGATGGTCGTGAGTCCGTTGCTGTAAGTGCCTGCCATGGTGGCCATCAGCGTGTATTCGAACACGTAGGTGCCTTTGGGCAGGTAGTCGATGAAGAAGTTGGTGGAGGCATCTTTCGTGGCTTCGTAGTACCACAACCCGTCCTGATGGCGGTAGCCCGACAGCACGTTCACCGGTTCAAAGCACGATGCACGCATGTCCTTCAGATGCACATACTCCATGTCGCGGTCGGTGCGGATCTCCACCCGCACGCGTACCTTGTCGCCCACCTGCAGCGGAGATTCTTCCGTGATGGCGGTAAGCACCTCGCCGCGGTCGCCGACTTTCACTTTGTACAGCTGCTTTTGTATGTTGAAATCGCCGTCCTGACTGTGGTCCACCTTGTCCAGGTTCTCTAAATATTGCCAGTAGAGGCCGCCCCATGCCGGGCCGGAAGACTGTTTCTCGATTTTCAGTGTGGCCATGTCGGCGGTCACGTCGCCGCCCTTCCAGCTCTTTTTGATATAGCCGGTACCGGCCTCCGCCTGCATGGATCCGTCGCCTTCAGTATAGCTCCAGTGGTCGCCTAACGATAACCGTACGCCGCTGGTGTTTTCTATCTGGTCGTTGTTCAGCAGCAGGGCGTAGATGGCCTCTGTGGTCGATTTGGTGGTGGGCCAGCTTTGCGTCTGCTTCTGCTTCAGCAGCCACAGCTGCATCTTCTCCACGGATTCCGTGTCATGGGTGATGGTGTTGAAGGCCTCGATGAGCAGGACCTGCCGTTCAATGGGTGCTTCGTACCAGAAATAGCCATAGCCTGCTTTTTTCCAGTACATGCCCAGTTCTTCAGAATACTGCGCCATGGATTTGATGTGGGCGATAATCTCTTTGGCGGTCTGTGTGTCGCCGTTGCGATGGCAGATGAGCGCGATCATGCCCTGCATGTAGATGGACTGCTTCTTCCAGTTTTTCTTGATGTTGGCCAGATTGTAGTTGTAGGCTTCCTGATGGGCCGCAATCACCTTCTGACTCAGGAAGAAACTGCGGGCATACAGGTAGTGGATGTCGCCCCAGCTGCTAGTCTGGTTCTGTTTCTGCCATTTCTGGTAGTATTCATTCATCTTCTTGTCAATGAAGTTGATAGCCTTTTGAATGGTGTTCGATTTTAAGTCGGATTTCACGTGCAGTGCCTGCAGATGGCCTACACCTGCCACGATGTGTTCGGTGATGTAGGTGCTGCTTTGTCCGCCGGAAAACCACGACCAACCGCCGTCGCCGTTCTGCTGGTCTTCCAACTTCTTGCAGGCGTTCTTGCCCTCTTTGGCCATGCGTTGCAGGTCGAAGAGCAAGGCTACATTCTGTTTGCGGGCGGATTCGTTCTGCGCATCTAATACCCATGGGGTCTCCTCCAGCAGGACGGATTTGAGCTCCTGGTTTTTCTCTAATTGCGAGCAGAAGGCGTCCGGGGTGGAATTGAGCCATTCGTCGAAGACCTTCTTGACGCGCGGGTGGCTGTTTACGATGTTGGTAGCCAGCGTATTGGCATAATAACGACTGAAAATCTGCTCGTTACATTCGTAAGGATATTCCATCAGGTAGGGCATGGCCTGGATGGCGTACCATATCGGGTTGGGGGTGAACTCCAGCGTGAGGGATTGCGTGGTCAGGGTTTTACTGGCGGTGGCGGCGAAGCTATTCTTCAACCGGTCGAAGGTGAAACTCTTGCTGCCCTTGCCGGAGATGTGCAGCGGCAGGCTCTCCGTTATCAGGATGCGGTTGGTGAGGATGGGCAGCGTGCGCTCCTCGCCGTCGGTGAAGGCGGGTGTCTCCAAGTTGCGGGCCTCGATACGGCAGGTGACGGCACCGAGGTTCTGCGGCACGCGTACGCGGAAATGCACCTCCTGAGATGCACCTGGTTTCACCTCAAACGGTTGCGCGTTTTCACCATCAACAATACGTAAATCGGCATTGTTGAATGGGTTGCGGACTGTGAGCGTGACGTTGCCGCATTGGGTGACGCTGTCCATATTGACTACCTTGGCCGACAGAATCAGCATGTCGCCCTCGCGTAGGAAGCGCGGCGTGTTGGGTACCACCATCAGCTTCTTGTAGGTCTGCACATACTTCTCGAAACTGCCGGTCATCAGGTCCGTGTTGTGCGCAAAGCCTAACAGTTTCCAGCGTGTCAGCGATTCCGGCATGGTGAAGGTGATGAGCACATCGCCGTTGCTGTCGGTGTGCAGGTCGGGGTAGAAGAAGGCCGTTTCGTTGAAATTGGTGCGGATGCCGCCCTGCTCCTGCGGCTCTTCCGAGGAACCCGCTGCCGCCTCTTTGCCGTCGTTTGACCAGGAATAGGTTTGGCCTATCATAGTTTCCATATCAATGCCTGCAGCGTCTTCTATAATAACTTCATCCTCCACAAAATCTATATCCGTTGAAACTTTGAGGTTGTCTTCCACGACGTTGAGAATAACCTCTTGTTGTCTCGGACTTTTATAAACCCTCCCCATATACCTGTGTGAATACCAGTCATTGAGGAATTCAAGTCGGGGATATTCGCGATCTTTCAGGTATGACGGTTGCTTTTTAGTTATTGGGGTGTTATGATTGGATGAGAAGTAGGCACAGGAATTATTAAACGAATATTGGTATAAATTGTTATTCCACCATTGAACGATGTTTTTGTTGAAATAATTAGGTGAGGCGAAAGCATCTAAAGAGGCATCGTACATGGAACAAAGCACTTCGGCGGCCACCTTGTCGCCATTCTTGTTTTTCAGGCGGATCTGGTACTGTTCGGCGCTTCCCGGCATCGTCTTGTCGCGGAAGGTGATGAACTCGAAGTCGATATCCTTGTGCGAATGGGGCACATAGATGGTGAGGTTTTCATCGTATTGGTTGTTGTTCTGAGCCGTGAAAGCGTGGAATACAACGTTGCCAAGGTCTTTCTCTGTGAGGTTGTAGGTGAAGGATGTCTTGCCGCGATTGAGATTTACCCACTTGGATTCAATCACGCGATTGTTGGAGATGATCTCGCAAAGCACGTAGGCGTTTTTCAAATAGCTCTCCACGGTGACATGAACGGTTTGTCCCACCTCGTTGATGTCGCCCTTTTCCTGATGAATCCAAAGAGGCTTGTAGATGACGGATTTTTTGCTCTCCTTCTGATAAACGGTGATGTATGATTCCTCCCGTATTTCGTTGTTGTCTTTATCCTGTGTGATAAAGGTGATCTTGTAAGTGCCTTCATTGAAATTGGCCAGATTGGGGATGGCGAAGGTGTTCTTTCCATCTGTTTCAAAATCCCCGCTGCAGACGCTCTTCATCACCTTCCAGTTTTCGGGACGCTTGTCGTTTTGCAGGTTCAGATAGGGCAGGGCCTTCATCATGGTGGCGGAGTCGGAAAGATAATAGTCGTGGCGTGGGCAGCCGTACTTGTACTCGGATGGTGTCTGCAACGCCTCAATGGTGTATCGGAGCGTGCTCTTCTGTGCTTCGCCGGCTAAGTTGGTGGCCCTCACAAGGAAGCTGTTCTTGTCGGTGGTGGCTATCTGCTGAGGAATGTCCGCATCAATGAGCAGACTTTTTTTGCTGATGCGTACGCTGCTGTTGGCGGAATGTGTCTCTCCGGTGATGTCGGTGACATCCACGGAGATCTTGAAGTTGTAGAGCGGGTCGTGCCGCTGGTTCTCCAGGTCGGGAAGGGCCGTGAAGCGGATGCGGAAGGTCCCGTCCGCCTCAGAGACGACTTCGCCGGAGGCTATCTGCTGAGTAGGGCTGCTCGGAGTCCACCACCAGCACCGCCACCAGGGGAAGGTGGCCTCGCGCACAACCTTGTATTTGACGGTGGCCCCCTCTAAGGCGTAGCCGGCGTAGGCTTTCACGTTACCGGTGACCTCCACCTCCTGGTCAATCTTGAACTGCTCCTTGGGCTGCTCCATCGTCACCTCAAAGGTGGGACGCTTGTACTCCTCTACGGAGATGTACTTGACACCATGCTTGCAGTCGATGGAAAAACGTCCGGTAAGACCTGTGGTGGGCAGTACGAAACTGCCGGAGAACGAACCGTATTCGTTGGTGGTCTTGGTGACCCGTTCTAAAATCTGGAAGTTGGCATCCCGGAAGGAAACCTCTTCTTGCACATCCGCCATCACGCGGTTTTCCATTTTGGAAGATTGTAGCCCGGGATCGCGCGTCTCCATGACAATACCCTTGTAATAGACGGTCTGCCCGGGACGGTAGATGTTACGGTCGGTGAAGATGTATGTTTTGCGGTCGGTGGAACTCCAATCGTTCAGGGTGTATATCCGTTTGTTCTGGATGAGGGTGAGTTCATCCCCGTTTTTGGTAACGACCACATCCAAGTAAGTGTTGCCCTGTTTGTTTGTGAAAGTATAGTTGCATCGTCCCTCTTTGTCCGTGGTCAGTTTTTCTTGGCTGGTGAGATGCCGGTGCCGGTAGTCGTCATAGCATTTGATGGACACGGATGCCCCGCTGATGGGCTGTCCAGTCACCCGATCGAAGACGAAAAAGTCGTATTGGTTGGTGTTTTGCCGATAGGTGGCCGCCAGACCGGTCATCTGTACAAAAGTGAACGCAAACTCCTTTTGATTGGTGTTGTCGAAGGGACCGTTGGAGGCCAGCAGAAGATAGCTCCCCTTTCCGATCGGTGGCAGCAGGAAATGTCCCTGCTTTGTGCGGTAATCCCCCTCATTGGGTGCGGGGATGGTGGTCTCATAGACGTGCTTCCGGGCAATGAACAGCGGGAAGGGGGTGTTTGACGATAAGATTCTGCTGTATTCATCCTTTGTCATCGGAATCACGCGGAGACGGATGATATCGCTATTCTTATAGGAGAAGTTGATGAGGTTGGGCTGGTTGGCGGGCATGGTGCCTATCACGGAGAATTGGATGGAACGTGCTTGGATGTTGTCCAGGGCAATTTGGGCATTGTTGGCCTCTATGGATTTCGGGGCCGCTGCTAATGTTTTCTTGTACCACTCGATGGCCGTGATGAAGTCGGTGCGGTACTCCGGATGCTGTTCTTCGTTATAGGAATCCGCCCTGTTTTGATAATATTCTCCTAACTTGTAGGCGATCATCTCGTAGCCCTTCTTCCCACGATAATGTTCTTCCAGTTTCAGAAGCTCCTTCAAAAGGGTTTCCTGGGCATTGTCCAGATTGGTCTTTTCCGACAGATACTCGTAGCGGCGCAGGGTGACATCCAATAGGGCGTACGGTTCCGCATCGCGCAGGTGCAGGCGCGTGAGCGTCTGCATGATTTTCAGGGAAAGATAGGAGAAGGAGTACTCGTCCGGCGAGTTGATCAGCATATTGGTGAAAACCTCGTTCTCGGACCAGTATTTCCCGTTGTTGGCATCGAACGGCGTGACGGGGATAGGCATCTGCTTGATGCGGTTGGAGAAAAAATCCAGTGCGCGGTTCGCTAACAGGTCGTACAAGGTGGGGCGGTATGGCTCAGTGGGCGGCATGTCCAGTATCGCCGCATAGTCTTTCATGGGAATCTGGATCAGCAGGTCCGCATCACGGAGCGACTGCTGGTAGTGGAATACAATCTGCTTCACTATCGTTTGCAAATCCCATACGTTGAGGTCGTTCGGCAGCTCGCCCTCAACAGGGGTGCGGTCCAGGATGCGGTAGCTGTTGTTGTGGTAGTAACGGGTGAGCAGGCTGGCCATGCAGCTGTGCCATACGGCTCGGTTGGCGGGATGGCTCTCCTGCTGCTGTATCTGTTGCCCGATGGCCCGATAGACCTGTTCGAAACCGTTGTCGTCCCGTTGGAGCATCAGCTCATAGTCGTTCAGCTTGTTTTTGATTTCAGCGGGTGTCTGTTGAGCAAAATTGTTGTTCATAATGCCAATGAATAAAAGTGGAAGCAGAATGTGGATTTTTTTCATGCTATAATGGGTATAATATGGAAAATATAAAACGGGCTATCGATGTGGAATATTGTTGTTGGTTTAATTTTTACAGTAATATACTTTTGCTACAATAATTTCGAAATTCTGTCAAGTAAGAAAAATAATAAACACCCTTGTTGTCAGTAAGTTTGCGCTGTTTTGTTCCGTCCAATTCCGGCATTCCACCATGCGTCTGCGCGGGCGGCGTGGGAAACGCACGACGGGAGGTGGTGGGGCTATATGTGCGGGAACGGTTCATTGCGGGGGCAAAGGTAGTGATTTTTCTCCAACTTTCTTTTTCAGGCAAAAAAAGAAAGTTGCAAAGAAAAGTTGCCTTCGCCGCTGAATTTTGTTTTGCTAAAAAAACGGCCATCGTACGCTAAAAAATCGAAACTTGCAACACTGCACTACGTTCCGTGTTGCTTCGGACAGTCGATTTTTCTTAACGCTTCACGATGGCGCGTTTTTGGAATCCGCCATGCGTTTTCCACGCAAAACAAAATAAGGCGGCATTTTCCAATGAGGATTTTGATTGGTTTTTGGGTGTTGGAAATTGGAATTTGCGGTTTCGGTTCCCGATTCTATGTTCTCGGTTCTTAGGTCTCCGTTCTATGTTCTATGTTCTATGTTCTTTGTTCTTCGTTCTTTATCTCCCAAAACGCCGTAGGCGTTTCATATCTGTAGAAACGCGCGCACACACACATCCTCGCGGCGCGGCAGGCGCGTGCAATGTCTCGAAGAGACATCCTCTCAATAACCCCGCATAAGCGAGCGTAGCGAGCGCAATGTGGGGGCTGGGCTGCGCGCCACGCAAGTCGCGGCGCGGCAGGCGCGTGCCACGGAGAACGGGAAGGGGCCGCCGCGAAACGACGGCACGATAGAAAGGGGCTGGCGCAAAAATAGCCTTTTCACGGTTTTTGAAAAATTCATTACCTTTGCACCGTCAAACAACAGGATATGAGCCAGCGTTTTACATACCACATCCGGCCATCCGCCACCCCTTTTGCGCAGACGCACACCTTCTCCGCAAAAGAAAAGGACTCCGAAACGGGCCTATCAGTTACCTCGCTCCGCTCGGTTTCCTCCTTTTCGCTCAGCCAAATCCAAACAAGTTTGGTTTGGCATTCGCTCATGCGTCGGTTTGGCTCACGCTATTACAGCTCCGATTTGAGCATTTGGCTCAGCGTCGATCCGATGAGTGACAAATATCCGTCGTTGAGCCCGTATGTTTATTGTGCGGATAATCCTATTGAACTTGTGGACCCCAATGGGGAGGAGATAGTTCTTTTCGTAAATAAAACCAAATACTCATATAATGGGAAAAACTTTGTAGATAAAGACGGAAATATCGCCTCTTTCAGACAAAACTCTTTCGAATCCCGCGTTCTTTCTGATTTAAATAAATTATACAATTCAGAAAGCAATATTATACGTGGTAAATTAAATGACATGATGAAGAGCAAACACCAACATTCTATAGTCCGTAGTACAGTATCTGGGGGCATCGGTTATAACAAAGCCTTGGATACTGATCATGCAGGAAAATATGGTGAAGGTTCCGATACGGAAATAGGTTATAATCCTTTTGCTACGAAAAGTGTATGTGCTGATGGAGGTTATATATCGTGCGCAACGTTGGCTCATGAATTACTAGGACACGGTTGGAATAACGACCAAGGTCTTCATGAATCTGATAATCATACAACGGAAAATGGCATTAAGTTCGAAGAAGTCAATGCTGTAAATATTCAGAATAAAGTATTGGTAGAGCATCATCAACTACCACGTTCATTAGTAGGTTCCCCTAATGATGCTAAACAAATCCCAGTAGAATTGATAAACCATTATTATACGACTAAACCCAAATGAACAATCATTTATGAAAAATAAAATCAAACTTTATGCTTTATTCACGATAGCTTTGACTGCTTTTGGATCCCTTTCTTTGGTTGCTCAACCACTTCTCGGACGGGCTATTTCGTATCATAAATATGTCAGACAAAACAACCATCGCAGCCGAGAAGATGTTGTTAAAAAAGCGGTACTTTCTGATGCTTTTTTATATGTTACCATAAAGGATGGTGATTTTCAGGGAAAAGTAATGATGTCAAACGGGAATCTCATAAACTATTATCGTAACTGGATACCGGATAGCATTCGTCAAAACAATCCCAATTATAAAGATTGGGCCAGCAATTTAATAATCAATGAAATACAAATTGATGTGACCGGCACTAAACTGACATATCATAAAATTGACAGCATTATAGATTGGAAAGGACCAAAATATAAATTGTTGGAAAAATGCATCGAATTATGCGATAAGTCTATTGTTGACTACAATATGTTAGCTACCTTGTTTCAGTGGAACATCGTATTGGATACTGTTTACGAGGAGCTCCTATATTTTTATCCCTTAGAATTTAGATCTTATGGGCTGGAGCCCCCTCCATCAAAATAAAGATGTTTGTTCCCCGAACATATTATCCGATGATTGCGTCCCTCGCGCCGCCCGCACAAGCGTACACGCCCGCAGGCAGGGCGCAGAGGCGCGGGTGTAACCAAAAGCCAATAGCTAACGGCCAAAGGCCAATAGCCAAAATCCAACACCCAAATCCCAATCCCCAATTCCCAATAACCTCCCACACCCCTACCCGCTGGACGCACACCTTCTCCGCAAAAGAGAAGGACACCGAAACCGGCCTATCTTACTTTGGCGCACGCTATTACAGCTCCGATTTGAGCATCTGGCTCAGTATGGATCCACAAGCCTCAAAATATCCCTCTTTAAGTCCTTATGTTTATTGTGCGAACAACCCGATTAAGTTGGTTGATCCGAATGGGGAAGATTGGTATGAAAAGGACGGCGAGATGCATTACACCACAGAGCATACTAGTCAAAAAGCATTTAAAGAATCAGGTATAGAGGGGGAGTATAAAGGAAAAACATATACAAAAGACGGGACATACTATAGCCTTTTCGGTGACAAAATAAAAGCGAATTCATTAAAAGGGAAGTTGACAATAAAAATTGATGAAGCATTTGACAAATATGCAAACTATCTAAAAAAATGTGAACAAACAGAGGGCACCTATCCCGAGTATCAAAGTTCAGATTACACCAATTTTAATGATATAATAAGCTACAACGATAAATTTGGTACCACTTATGAAAATGTCCATGATGAAGATCCGAAAACAGGTGCAACTTTAAGATACGCATATGGTTCAACTATTAGATTTACTGTGACAGGAACACGAGATAAAATGTTTGGTCGTTTTAGGGGATTTTCAACAGGGAATAGTCAAACAACATTCGGAAGTGGAATGTTGGCGAAAACAGGTTATAATATTTATATTGTAAATGGGAAGAATAAAATAGTTGGCCTTACATTTAGCCAAAAAAACTTTAATGCTTTTAGAAATCATTTTAACAAACTTTATGGTCTAAAATAAAAACGATATCATGAAAAAAATCTTTCAATTGTTGCTGATTATTTTTCTCGTCAACTACAGTTTCTCTCAAGAAAATAGAATGCTGTCGTACAAAGAGATGATGAAGATGGATTCTGTTTTCAATAATGAGATTCAAAATCATTTGTATTTAGCTTCGTATGAATACTATTATGCTTACTTTCAATTTCCTTCAAATATTGACACTTTTTTCAGTTTCGCTTTCAAAAGTTTATCTATCTATACAAAACGACATCCTTTTCCAAAAAATATTCGGCAATTATTAACGGACAACAAGTTTTCTTTTTCATTGAGTTACAATCGGGATACATTAGCTGTTTTATATGAGGATATGGTGTTTTTATCATTTGTCAAACCATTTTCATGTGCGGAGTTCAATGAAATTGGTTCTTATGCCGGTTTTATAAAAAACGGCACCATTTGTAATGGCAATTACGCAAGCAAGTTAGAAAACCTTTTTTGTCATAAAATATGGAAATTATATCATCATTCTGTTTCAGATTTGTCTGGTCATCATATTATAAGTGATGAGAGCCCCGCTTTAGTTCATATAGGTATGACATACGATTTTTTTCAAGACTCGTTAATTGTTCACAATATTTGTCCTTTAACTGCAGAATTATACCAACCATATTATACATCCTTAAAAAAGTTGTCTATACATTTTTGTCGCAAATATGGATATGATGGTTTGTTTTTCTCAGCTCCATTTATTACAGAGAAAAAATAAGTATGAGCTAAAACCTACACCTTCGCCATGGAGCTTGAATATGACAGTCGGAAAAATTGCGCAAGCCGGATGAAAAGAGAACAATTCTTTTCCGGGGCACACTTTGCCATCTCCCTTCCAACTGTCAGCTGTAACCTGTCACCTGTCCCCCGGACTTTCACCTTCTCCGCAAAAGAACGCGACGCAGAAACCGACCTATCAGTTACCTCGCTCCGCTCGGTTTCCTCCTTTTCGCTCAGCCAAATCCAAACAAGTTTGGTTTGGCATTCGCTCATGCGTCGGTTTGGCTCACGGTATTACAGCAGTGATTTAAGCATCTGGCTCAGCGTCGATCCGCAGGCCTCGAAATATCCCTCCTTAAGCCCGTATGTTTATTGCGCGAATAACCCGGTGAAGTTGGTGGATCCAGAGGGTATGGAAATTGGAGGACATCCCCAAAGGAAAAAACATAATAATACGCCTCCATTTTTAAAATATATTGGATTCTCTGTAAGACATCCTTCTGCTGCTATCAATATAGGGAAAGTAACACATAATTCCTCTAATATTTCTACAGTTGCAACTAGGTTTGCAACTAGAGGGGAAATTCTTTCGGGTTCTGCAGAAAATCAAGATGACCGGGGAAGCCAAAATGGAGCATTTAGACACACTTTGTGGCAAGCTGCTATCACCTCAATGTATGGAGAAAGTATAGCAGAACAAGCCGGAAATGCTCATGAAAAAAATCCATCAGTGGACTTGTCCCAACGTTATTTTTCGAATTTAGATGAAGCTGATCAAGTCGTTGATTTGTTAAACAATCAAATAGGAAGAAGAATAGGTAAACAAAATATGGGTGCCAATATGAATGAGTTAGCTCAAATCGTTCTTTCGGAATTCGTATCAAATGGTTTATACACTGCCACACAAATGGCTGAAGACAAGTATGTAATAGCGTTAACTAGAATTCCTGAATCAAAGTATATTCAATTAAAAAACATAGTTTGAAAATCTTAATTGCTATGGAAGAACGCCAAAAGAGCAAGAAAATATTAATCAACAGAACAAAGAGAAATAGAAAGATATCAATAAACATAGAATGGAATACAAGTAATAAGTAAATAGGATAGACATTATTATGAAAAAAATCACTGTGACATCATTGGTATGCATTATTACAATGCTGATAGGGTGTTCTCAACCACGAGATATAGATCGTGCTGTCTCTCACGCATATAAACAATGCGTTAGAAGCAACAACTATATAATAGATTTTTCTACATTGTTGCCTTTTGAATGGGACACTATGTGCTATTATTCAGGTGCATATGATTTGGAATACATACTTGAAGATCTACATAAAGACCTGCAAGCAATAACATATTCCGATGTTGGTCCAAAGATCTATTTTCTACATCAAGGTCATATTGTTTATCAAAAGGGATGGTTCCCATATCCGGAACCGGAAAAGAATACCATATACTTTGACACTCCTCTTAAAAAATTTAGAGTTGGCAAAGCTAATGCAAGATTTGCAGTAGCAAAAGTTGGTGATTGTTATAGTTTATCGTTTATACAAGAAGAATAGTGTTTGTTTTCTTTGATATTGGATTGCTTTTCTATTCCTATCCGTAACAAACTCTGAACCATGTATGCCGTATGTTATAGGTTAGTGTCAGTGAAATAGTTCTCTCAAGGTGACAAAATTGTGGTTTTCTTATGCTGTCCCATACCATGACGGGCATTAGTCCATCTATGCCAAAACATCAGTCTATGGCAAAGAGCAGCACCCGCAGGGTAATCATCTACATCAACGGCAAGAAGGCGGAGGTCTTCATTAAGCAGATACGTTCCAAGATGAACAAGTTTGTCAACGAGCAGAACCGCAAGGTCATCAGATAAGACACCTCTTTTCAGCGTGCCGTCGTTTCGCGGCGGAATCATCCCGTTCTTCGTGGCACACGCCTTCTGCGCCGCGATATTGTGTGCACACGCACGTTTCTACAGATATGCAACGCCTACGGCGTTAGGAGTGGGAATAAAGACCCGAGATCAAAAACCTGAGAACAAAGAACAAAAAACCGCAAACCGTAAATCGTAATTATACGTACTTTGTGGAAATCAGAGGGATAGAACGAATGTTAATCCTCCTTCCGCTGGTTGTTCTTGCGGTACTCGTCGGCGTATTGGTAGAACTTCCGGGCCATCTCCATGTTGTGGCGTCGTTCGGCCTCGCGGGCGATGGCAAGGTATGACTCGTACACGCCCTCGCGCGAGAGCAGGATGCCATGATAGTAGTCGTCGTTGCAGTAGCCCGATGGCATGTTGCTGCAGAACTGCTCCAGGGCCAAGAACACCTCCAGCGCGTCGGCTGACTGCCCCGATTGGATGTAGGCGCTGCCGATGCTGTACAACTTGTCGTACAGTTGGAGCGAGAAGTCCGAGACGGCCCGCTCCTGTTCCTCGGTCAGCTCCGATTTCGTGTAGAGCAGGTGTATAAGCTCCACACTCTCCTTGTAATGGCTCTGCCGAAGACGCAGCTGGGCCTTGAGCAGCAGCGCGTCAGGGTTGTATTTGTTGAACTGTAGGGCGCGGTCCAGGTTGTAAAGGGCGGCACCCGTGTCGGAAAAGGCCATCTCCTCCTGCGCCCGCAGGTAGAACAGATGGTCCACCTGCTGCTTCTGCACCGTAAGGATCTCGTTCAGACGGTCCGACTTGTTGGCGATGCGGTTGAACTGCGCGCGCGTCTGGTAATAGTCCGTCTGAAGGCATTTGACCAGATGGGGTAGGGTGGTGGTTCGGAAACGGTCCATCTCCTTCCGGATGTCCTGCAGGAAATAGTAGTGCAGGGTGATGATCTCCGGGTCCTCGGTGTTGAGCTTTTCCAAGCGCGCATTCCATTGCCGGAACTGCGATCCGATGGAGTCGCACGGTATCTGCGCATGCAGCCCCATGAGGCAACAGCATAACCCGATGACGGCGCAGAGTCTCTTCAAGGATGGCTATTTTAAGAAATCACGGATGGCGTTTTCCATTTCCGTCTCGGACGGTGCCCCGACCATCTTGCGAGGCTGGTCGGAGGTGTTGAAGAACATCAGCGTCGGGATGTTCTGGATGCCGAAGGCGGCGCACACGTCCTGGGCGCGGTCCACATTGATCTTGTAGATGATGAGCTGCCCCTTGTATTTTTTCGCCATCTTTTCCATCATGGGCTTGATGCTTATGCAGGGCCGGCACCAGTCGGCGTAAAAGTCCACAATACAGGGCGTTTGGCTCTTGTAGCGGAAGCCCTGCGGATTGTCAATGTCAGTGATGCGCTGTGTGAACTCGCTGGCGGTCAGTGCGATGACGTTGCCGGAAAGGTCCTCTTCCAACGTGGGGGTCTCTTCGGCCTGGTTGTCGGAGATGTAGGGGTTGCCGGATTCCGTCGTGGTTGCCGGGGCGTTCTCGTCGGCATCCTTCTGACGGTTGCCGTTCCATTGGCAGGCTCCAAACAGCAGGAGCGAGGCGGATAGGAGAAGGGTGATTCTATTCATGTGTCTGTTTTTGATTGTATTCAACAATAAGGTTCTTGAAAATGCGGCCGCGCTCCTCGAAGTTCTTGAATTGGTCGTAGCTGGCGGCAGCGGGCGAGAGCAGCACCATGCGGCCCTCCGGCGTGTGCTTGAACGCGAAGGCGACGATCTGGCGGAAATCCTGCTCGTGGATAACGTTCTCCGGCAGCGGATATTGTGCCTGCCACTCGTGCATCATGCGCTCGCCCGCGGGACCGGTGAAGGCGATGTTGGGGACAGGGCTCTCATGCAAGTGCTTATATAATATATTGTATTCGATACCCCGGTCAAAGCCGCCGAGGATGAGCGTGTCCACCTTCTTCAGCGCCTTCAGTGCCGCAATGGTCGCCTCCGGGATCGTGGAGATGCTGTCGTTGTAGAAGTCGATGCCCTGGAACCGCCCCACATATTCGATGCGGTTTGGAAGTCCGCGGAAACTCCGAAGCCCTTTGGCGATGTCGTCGTGCGACACCTTCAGATGCCGGCACACTGCCATGGCCGCCATGATGTTGTAGTAGTTGTGCGTGCCCGGCAGGTTGTAGTAGTCCGTGAGGTCATACTCGTCTTCCACATGGCCGGAGATGGCGAAGTGGATTTTCCGGTCGCGGCAGCAGGCGTAAGGTCCCTCCTGCGGCTCGGTGCCGAAAATCACACGGTCGCGGTTCAGGTGGTACGACTTGATGAGGCCCGGGATGTGCTCGTCGTCGCCGTTATAGACTAAGAACTGCCGTTCGTCCTGGAAACGGGTGATGTTCAGCTTGGCGATCTGGTAGGTGTTGAAGGAATTGAAATGGTCGAGGTGCTCCTGGTAGAGGTTGAGCAGCACGGCGTAGTCGGGCGAGCGGCGCACGAACTCTAATTGGTGTGCCGACAGCTCGGCCACCACGATGGTCTTAGGGGTCATCTGCTCGATGATGTCGAAGAAGGGGGTGCCGATGTTGCCGGCCAGGATGGTGTCGCGGCCTGCCGTCTTCAGGATATGGTAGATGAGCGATGAGGTGGTGCTCTTGCCCTTGGTGCCGGTCACGCCTACCACTTGCTTGTGATATGCTTCCAGGAAAAGATTGGTCTGCGAGGTGATTTTCTCCGTCTCGATCCAGTAGTTGACGTGGTTGAAACTGATGCCCGGAGTCTTGAAAATCAGGTCGTATTCGTTCAGGCCTTGGTCGTATCCGGCCCCTTTGACGACCGTCAGGTGCGGGTCGTCGATGTCATCGGTCTTCAGGGCTTCGCTGCGGTCAGCCACCGTGAGCGGCATGTCCGGGAAATGGCGGCGGATGAAGCGGTAGGTGGAAACACCCTCCCGCCCGAAGCCGAGGATGACGATTTTCTTGCCTCGGATCTGATCCAGTATGTAGTCAGGGTTCATAAGTGTGAAAGTGTATTGTATGCTACAAAAAAAACAAGATGCAAAAATACACAAATTATCGTTTCCGAGCACGTGGAAAATGATTGATGCGCCCTTGAGACAGGCGCATCCGGAACAAAACAAATGTAAAATAAATCTATAATGAAATGATATGGAAAATGTGAGCGGAAAACGGGGCTCGAACCCGCCACCTACAGCTTGGAAGGCTGTCGCTCTACCAAATGAGCTACTTCCGCGGGTGAAAAAAGTGGGAGAGGAAGGATTCGAACCTCCGAAGGCTTAGCCAGCAGATTTACAGTCTGTCCCATTTGACCGCTCTGGAACTCTCCCATCATGTTTCTCTAGTGCCGTAAAGAGCCGATAGAGGGACTTGAACCCACGACCGGCTGATTACAAATCAGCTGCTCTACCAACTGAGCTATATCGGCACTAACGATTTTTTCTTTCAAAGAACTCCTCTTTGTTTTGAGGCCGCAAAAATAGTCTTTTTTTTATATCACGCACCTATTGTAACCTATTTTTTCTTTATTTTTGTTATAATAAATTGAATGTCAGTAAAATAATTTTATCGTGTAATGATGATCCATGTGTTTTTCAGGGCGAGAATGACTGTTTGTCGTTGCTGTTTTCTTTCTGTTTTGGGAGAAAATCGGTACTGGATGTAAAAATATGCGAATTCTGAGCATAAGGTGTCAACCGTCTAATCTGATTGGAAAAAAATCAGGGAATCGCTGTATTTATATTTTTTGTATTTTTGCCGCCGATTTTAAAAACTCATTCTTATGACAGAAGTAGAAATTTTAGAAAAAGTACAATCCATAATTGCAGAAAAACTCAGCGTAGATGCTGCCGACGTGATGCCGGAGAAGAGTTTCACCAACGATCTCGGTGCCGATTCTTTGGACACTGTTGAGTTGATTATGGAATTTGAGAACGTATTTGGCGTTTCCATTCCCGATGAGGATGCTGAGAAGATCCAAACGGTGGGTGACGCTGTTGCCTATATCCAAGGCCATATCAAATAATAGCGAAACACTCTCTACTACCGTTTCATTTGTTTGATGGAGCTCAAACGAGTTGTCGTTACAGGTTTGGGTGCTTTAACGCCGATTGGTCTCGGCGTGGAGTCGTATTGGCATGCCCTGTTGCAGGGTGTGTCGGGTGCGGGTCCTATCACCCATTTTGATCCTGAGAAGTTCAAAACCCGCTTTGCTTGCGAGCTGAAGGGTTTTGATGTGGATAACTATATGCCGCGCAAGGAGGCCCAGCGCATGGACCCCTGCGCGCAATACGCCCTTGCGTCCACCATGGAGGCACTGGCGGATTCCGGCTTGGATGTGGAGCATATAGACAAAGACCGCGTGGGGGTCATCATCGGCACCGGCGTGGGCGGCTTCACCGCCATGATGGAGACGGCCAACGTCTTTGTGGAGAACGGACGCACCCCGAGGTTCAGCCCCTATTTGCTTTTGAAAGTGCTTGCCGACATGGTTTCCGGATACATATCGCTGCGATATGGATTCCGGGGACCTAATTATGTGACCTCGGCGGCGTGTGCCTCGGCGGGCAATGCCATCGGCGATGCCATGAATCTCATACGCCTTGGCAAGGCCGACGTGATTGTGTCGGGCGGCACGGAGGCGGCCATCGTGGAGGCGGCCGTCGGCGGCTTCGACGCCATGCGCGCCCTCTCCGTGCGCAACGACGACCCGCAGCACGCCTCCCGCCCCTTCGACAAGGACCGTGACGGCTTTGTGATGGGGGAGGGCTCGGGCATTCTGATCCTCGAGGAAATGGAACACGCTTTGGCACGTGGGGCCAGAATCTATGCCGAACTTGCCGGCGTGGGCATGTCGGCCGACGCTTCCAATGCCACCGCTCCCGACCCGAACGGCGGCGGGGCCGTGCACTCCATGCACAACGCCCTTGACGATGCCGGCCTGTCGCCACTCGACGTGGACTATATCAATATGCATGGCACCTCCACCCAACTCGGCGATGTGGCCGAGTGCCGTGCCATCCAGACACTCTTTGGCGATCATGCTTTGGATATGGTGATGAACTCCACCAAATCCATGATCGGGCACCTGCTCGGCGCCGGACCGGCGGTGGAAAGCATCGCCATCCTGATGTCGATGCGCGACAACATCGTCCATCCCACCATCAACCTGCAACATCTGGATCCCGCCCTGCCGCAAAATTGGAACTATGCCGCCAACACGACGGTGCAGAAAGTGGTTGATGTGGCCATCTCCAACTCCTTCGGCTTCGGCGGCCATAATGTCACCCTGTTGTACAAGCGCTTCCAACCGTGATGAACAGGACTGACAAGGAGATACGATGCTATTTTAAGAATATTTTTGGCTTCCATATCCGCCATCTGGATCCTTATCGCATTGCTCTGACCCACAAGTCGGCATCGATGCGCGATTCGGTGTGCGGGCGACTCAACAACGAGCGTCTCGAATACCTCGGCGACGCCATTCTGGGCTCCGTGGTGGCCGACTTCCTCTATCACAAATACCCGTTGGAGGCGGAGGGTGTGCTCACCCGTATGCGCTCCAAACTTGTCAACCGGGCACGGCTGAACACGCTGTCGCGGAAGCTGGGCCTTCATGAACTTCTTGAATCCCAGGGCTGCGACAAATCCCTCTCCGCCGACGGCAATGCCTTTGAGGCCGTGGTGGGGGCCATCTACTTGGACCAGGGTTATCGCAAGACATATAGAATTGTCATTAACAACATCATTTGCACCCATCTTGACATAGACCAGATTTTCGGGGAGGATGATGATTACAAGAGCCGTATCCTGATCTGGGCGCAGCATAACCATCATAAGATTCAGTTTGAAAGTTCCACAACGGACAATGACCGCAATGCGCCTTATAAGGTTGTGTTGAAGATAGATGGACAGGTGAGTGCCGAGGGGTTGGGCCGTTCGGTGAAGATGGCCGAGCAGGCCGCATCGGAAAAGGCATTGGCACAAGTGGTATGATTGTCTTTTTTTTCCTGTCTTTTGCTGTTTTGTATGTGAGGGATTGTTTTTTTTTTATTTTTGCAGCTTCAAAAAAAATCAGATTGTACCAATTAATTGTAGCAATATGAAAAAATCTTTACTGTTTTTATTGATTGCGTTTGCGGGGATGATGCTTTCCGCTCAAGTGACCGACACTGTTGTGTCGAAGGTTCCATCAAACAAAAATGTCATTCTGGAGGAATATACAGGTGTTGGCTGCGGCTATTGTCCGATTGCCCATCAGCTTGGTAACCAGCTGATGGCGGCACACCCGAATCGTTTCTTTGCGATTAATATCCATACAGGTGGTTATGCCACCCAGTTCCAGACCTCGTTCGGGGCTGCGCTGGCCAATCAGACGGGTCTTGACGGCTATCCTGCGGGCACGCTGAACAGACATGTCTTCTCCGGTAGCACTACGGATGACTCATACACCTCATGGACCGCCCATACCAATCTTTTGTTGGCGCAGCCGTCACCCGTCAATATGGCCGCGTTTGGTACGCTGGACTACGCAGCACGTAAACTGACGCTTACTGTGCAATTGTATTATACGGCCAACTCCGCTGTGAGTACGAATATGTTGAATGTGGCCATTATACAAGACAATGTGCTGGGGCCCCAGACTGACTACGGCAACTACAATCCTGACCAGTGGGTGGGAAGCCAATACAACCACATGCACATGCTCCGTCATTTGATAACTGGACAGTGGGGAGCCACCATTGAAAGCACTACGGCTGGAACGTTTGTGGAGAAGACATATACCTATAACATACCAGCACAGTTCGGTATCAACGGACAGAAAGTGGACGCCATTTTGGACGATCTCTCCTTTATATGTTTTGTGGCTGAGGGACATCAGGAGATTCTGACGGGTGTGGAGGCTGAAATCACAAGAGTGAACCAGCCTGCAAACAACGCTCGCCTTATTTCTGTCACCGACAACAAGAAAGGCGGATGTAATGACCTGGCTTCTGCAGATCTTGCCGTCAAGAACAACGGATCTGCCCCGGTGAAAACCCTTTCGGTGAAATACAAGGTCGGAGGCGGTGCTTATGAGACTTTCACTTGGGAAGGCAATATCGAGCCGGGTGAGACCGGTACCGTGACGATGCCGGGTTTCCCTGTCACAGTGAATACTGCCCAAACCGTGTATGCCTTCCTTACCACTGTCAATGGGGAAGATGTGGTTTCTCAAGAGGTTAGTGGCAAGGTGACCAAGTACTATTTTAAGACCTGGGGCCCGATGATGTTCAAGCTCACGACCGACCGTTATGCCTCTCAGACCTCGTTCAAGATTTTCGACTCCGACGGGAATGTGGTCCTCGAGGATGGCGGATTCCAGAATCTTTCGTCCAATGGCACCACCGTACACGAATACCCGTTCCAGCCTGCAGAGGCCGGATGTTATTTCTTGGAGGTTTACGACACAGGAGGTGATGGTATCAATGCCGGCTATGGCTCCGGCAGTTTCAAACTCTATCGTCAAGACGGAATCACACTCTGGTTCAGTAATAATGGCAAATTTGGCTCCATGGCCCGTTATGCCATCAATGCGATGAATCCCACGGACGTGGAGAATCATAGCCAAGAGATGAATGTGTACCCATCGCCGGTTTCATCCACTCTTTATGTGGAGTCCAGCCAGCCTGTGCTTCGTGCCGATATCTATAATCTTCAGGGACAGCTGGTGCGCACCGTGAAAGGCGACGTCCATAGCGTGTCCGTGTCCGACCTTTCCGCCGGTATCTACACCCTGAAACTTGCGACGGAACAGGGCGTGACGGTCAAGAAAATTGTCAAACAATAATCACGTATAGAATCATTTAAGAAGGCTATCCCAATTCGGACAGCCTTCTTTGTTTATATAATCTCGTTTGTTGAATATGGACAAGAAAGTTCTTCGGGTTGGAGATTATCTCTGGCAGGTTGTTTTGAACCCTAACGCGCATGACGGGCATTGCTATGACGACTGGCCTGCCATCAGTGCCGCTCTGGATGCTGTCGGCATCCGGCATGAACTCCATACGGCGGATGTTTGTGGCAGCGGCATTGGGATGGCACGGCGTATTTGCGAGCAAGGGGGACGGCATATCATGGTCATCGGCGGCGATGGCACCATCAACGAGGTGGTGAACGGCATCTTCCTCTCAGGTGTGGATACAAAAGAGGTCTTCCTCGCGGTGTTGCCGCTTGGTCGGGGCAACGATTGGGCCCGCGCACACAAGTTTCCCACAGATCTTGAACATGTGATGGAGGTCTTCCGCCGCGGGCAGTTCCTTTGCCACGACATAGGGCGGGTTACCTCCGTTCGGGAGAATGAAGAGCCCTTCCACCGCTATTTCATCAATATCGCCGGCTTCGGCTTCGATGCGGAGGTGATTTACGATGTGACCTACAACAAACCCCATTTTGCCGGTATCTCCGTTTATATGCTGAGTCTGGCCCGTATGCTTTTCCGCTACAAGAGCCAGCCTCTGCGCGTGCAGTCGCCGGACTTTTCCTTTGATGGGAAAACTTTCCTGATGGTGGCGGCCATCGGCAAATACAACGGCGGCGGCATGTGCCAGGCTCCTGAATCCATCGCCGATGACGGACTTTTTGATGTTGTGATAATTCCAAAAGTCAGCAACCTGAAAGTGATTGCCAACGTCAAGAACCTGTCTGATGGCTCGCATATACATAAGATAAAAGGTATTCAGAGTTTCCGAACGGCCTCGCTGTCCATTTCATCAAATCAAATCTTGCGTGGCGAAGTGGAGGGCGAATTGCTCCCGCTGGGCAAATATGAGATTGACATGCTGCCCAACTCCCTGAATGTGCTGACGAATCTTCCCTGACCGTTGTCAGGTGCGGATTGTAAAACCTACCCTTTGATTTGGATGGTGAAGCCCTCGTCGATCAGCGGCTCCACAAGGGCGCGCATCTCTTCCGCGGTGAATTTCTGCAACTGTTCCGCTGGCGTGGGGCGGTCGATGGTATAGACCATGACCTCACGCGGCTTCAGCGTGCGCACGATGTCCATCCAGCCGTTTAACACATCCGGGGAAGAAGAATCGAAGTCGTTGCTTTTCAAGAACATCGTCTGCAGGACAAAGTTGCCCTCGAAGCCTTTGAGTGCCTCTACCACGGAAGCCACGTCGTACCCGGGGGCTGGATGGTTGATCCGTTCGGCCAGCTCGTTGGTCGGGGCGTCGATTTTCATGATGGGGTTGTCCACGCGCTTGAGGGCGGCCAGAATTTCTGGCCGGTGCACGCGCGTGGCGTTCGACAGGACGGACACCTTGGCGTTAGGGTAGTACTGGTCGCGCAGGCGCAGCGTGTCGTCGATGATTTGCGGGAATTCGGGGTTCAAGGTCGGCTCCCCATCGCCGGAGAAGGTGATGGAATCCACGGGTATGTCCTTGTACGACAACTGCTTCAACATGGCTTCCAAGTCATGGCGAACTTTTTCAGCGGTGGGCAGTACGGTGTCGTCGCGGCCATCCTTGTTCCAGCCGCATTCGCAGTAGATGCAGTCGAAGGTGCAGATTTTGCCGTTTTCCGGCAGCAGGTTGATGCCTAATGAGCTGCCTAAACGGCGGCTGTGTATGGGTCCGAAGACGGTTTTCTCTCGTAGCATGATGTTCTGTGGTTTTCAGTTTTTGGGCGGCAAAGGTAATGATTTTGCCGATACGGCGGGACGCTTACAGCAGCAAGTCGGCCAATGCTACTTTGGGTACGTAATGTACGCCGTTTTCGCGGTAGTATCGGTGGCTTTCCCCTTCCCGGATTTCTGTCAGGCGGATGGCCTCCGACCCTTTGCCGATGGCAAGGATCAGCAAAGGCTCGCAGGGTAGCACAAGTGCTTCCGTGATGGCACTCTTGTTGAAAGCCCCGATCATAAGACCGTTCAAGCCTAAGTCCACGGCTTTCAGCAACATGCTCTGCGCGGCAATGCCTAAGTCGATGTCCACGAGCTTGTTTTCGGGTACGGTGCTGCACACGATGATGAACGCTTCAGGCTCGGTGCCCTCAAAAGGCAAGTGCAGCTCCGGCAGGGCCCCGCCCATCTTGATGTTGGCCAGCACTTTGTCGGCTCCGCTGTCGCGGGTGACGAGCTTGAAGCGCAGCACCTGTTGGTTGCGAGCGGAGGGAATCTTGGTGGTTGCCGCCACGATCTTTTCCAGCGTGGACATGCCTACCACTACTTTCTTGTCGTATCCCCGGTAACTGCGGTTGCGGGCCAGTAGGGTGTCCAGGGTGTGCGTCTTGCGCGGGGCGGGATGGTTGGCGCGGTCCCGAAGCTCATCGAATTTGTTCTCTAAATAGTTGTCTGCCATTTTTCTATAGGAAAGATTGTTATGTCGGTTTAAAACTTGAAATTGGACAGCTCCTTACGGATTTTTGTGACCTCTTCCACAATGGACTTCACCAGCTCATACATAAGACTATGCGTCAGCCCATCAACGGCATTTGCCTCCATGGTCATGGTGTTGTCCTGTGTTTGGATGACCATGTCGCGCAGGGGGATGATGCCTTCTTCCCTTATCTCATGGAAGAGGGTGTTCAGGTCCACGCGGGCATACAACGGGTCCTGGGTGCGGATGCCCGCTGGCACGGATTTGGTGGGATTCAGGATGTTTTGCATGAGCTCGGCCTCCTTGAAGAGAAACAGCATGTTGTCTTTTGTCATTATATAACAAGTGGTGTCATATTTATATACCCATGTAAAGGTCTCATAATCCAAATCCTTCTTATACGTGGTGAGGATGTAAAGGTCGTGCCCGTCCGCATGGGTGTGTGTGAGCTGCTTGTGGTTCACTAACGAATCCTCGGCGGAAGGTTTGTAGGGTGCCTCTTCGACAAGCTCTTTGTCATCTCCGGACTCTTCATCGGCAACGACTTCAACAACAGCAGCCTCCTCGTTCAACTGGCTGGCTTTGAAGGCAGAGTCCAATGCCTGGTTGCGGAGGGTTACATATTGTTCCAATGCCGGTTGCACGGCTTTGGGATCATCAAGGGTGGTGCAAAGAAGATAACCGTTGTCCGAATCCAGGGAGCCTATGAATGGGTGGTTGAGCAACGGGGCTAACGCCTGGAAATCCGGGCGGGAGGTGAGAAATGGTGCAAGTGAGTCGCCGAGGCCGATTACATTGCAGGAGATGACGGCAATCGGATTCTTCAGCGTGTACGGCAGCAAAGGGACCGTCCCTTCGGAAGAGAGATTTGTCGTGGAAATAGGCTCCAACCCTTTCGGGGTGGACCGGTATAACTCCGTTTTGCTCCAAAATTTGTTTTTTTCGGCCTCGCCTGTGCTGAACATGATCAGGTTCAACTTGTCCAGACTGGAGGAGAGGGACGTGTTCTGCTTCCTGATGATGCCGCTCAGCATTTTCAAGTCGGGGTGTTGGGCGTTATAGGCTACAAACGAGTTGACACCCTTTGTGACGATCATCTGTCCTGTTTCGCTGGTGAGGAAAGAGGACTTTTGCATTTTCCCCCAGTTCTGTAGGATAGCCTTCTGGAGTTCGTTGGGGGATGTCTCAACATCGTCATCGATTCGGTTGTTCAAATATAAATAGGCTATGTCGTCCGTGCAGAGGATAGCTCCGGAACCGGAAGCATCAAGTAGGAGCCTGAAATTCTGACCGTTGTCTGTGATGGACTTAAAAGAGGCTTTCTCGCCCATCTTCCGGACCGTCTTTTCGAAATTCTTTTCGTTGTTGAGCGGGATGAGAAAACAGTTGTTGTTTATAAATGCGGCTGTTGTCGAGAAGTCAATCCCGGACTTGTCATCCATTTGTATCCAGCTGTGTACAAAATTCTTGATGATTTTTTTCTCTTTGTATAATGGGTTCAGAATCTTGTCATTGTCCAATGCTGCCAATTCGAAGCTGGTTGCCAGTTCGGGCCATTCAATCAGTTGGAGCTGGTAGCAGTTGTCGGGCACCAGGTTGAGCACGCGGGGTGTTGGTGCGTTTTGTCCGATGATGGTGCAGAAGGAAAAACAAAACAGGAAAAATAATAGTCTTTTATTCATTAACAGTTGGTCTTAAATGTGTTATAATGATATGCGATAAATAATTTGCAAAAATAGTTGTTTTAGGTTTTATTTCTTATTTTTGCAAAAAAAAATATGAAAAAGAGGTCGGCGTTGTTCCTGTTTCTTGTTCTGCTCGGTCTTGTCGTGCAGGCGCAGAAGTATGCTCCGAAGCCGAAACCGGCAGCCCCGCCGAAGCCCTACGGCCCTGTGCCCACACCTGCGCAGGTGGCCTGGCAGCGGATGGAGATGAACATGTTCTGCCATTTCGGGCCCAACACCTTCACTGGATTGGAGTGGGGCGAAGGCACAGAGCCAGAGGATATTTTCAACCCCACCGCCCTCGACTGCAACCAGTGGGTGGATGTGGCGAAGAAGGCTGGTTTTCAGGGAATTATCCTTACGGCCAAGCACCATGATGGCTTCTGTTTGTGGCCCAATCCCATGAGCACACACACCGTGCGTGAGAGCGCGTGGCGCAACGGCCGAGGCGATGTGTTGCGCGAGCTTGCCGACGCTTGCCAGCGGGGTGGGGTGAAGTTTGGGATTTACATCTCCCCGTGGGACCGCAACGCGCCCACATACGGCACCCCCGAATACAACAAAGTGTTCCTCAAGACTTTACGACATGCGCACACCCGTTACGGCCCTATCTTCGAGCAATGGTTCGACGGGGCCAACGGCGAGGGTCCGAACGGCAAGAAGCAGGTCTATGACTGGAAGAAGTTCAACGGGCAGACGAAGAAGTTGCAGCCCAATGCGGTGATT
>JAEEQE010000014.1 GCA_016285145.1 Bacteroidales bacterium
CTTTGCGATTTAGGTCGCAAAATTACTCCATCATTTCAAATCGAAAAATCAAAGAACGCTTACATCTTGTTATATATCAATAAATTAAATGCCTAATTTAAAAATTTATCGCGACAGTAGTATAAATGCTTTATTGTTTGAAATTTCTAAACATTATGAAAAAAACAATTACAGCCATTTTTTTCGCATTAATAACAATACTTTTATGCAGTTGTGAGAAGGAAGGTGTCTATAATCCGAAAAAGAAAATCTCCAAAATATGTTCCGTGAGATGTGAGACATGGGAATGGGATGGTGATTTGTTAAAAAGCATCACCTATTCGTCCGGGAAAACCATGCTGTTCAATTACAACGGGAAACAATTATCAGGTATTGTTTCCACATATTCTGAAATCTCCCATGACTATACGTGTTACATTTTCAAATACGATAAAACAGGCAGGCACATCGTGACTATAGATGAATATATTGGAGGATGGATCCGTCGTCACAACGGTCTGTCTAACATTTTTTTTGAAACCCCAAAACACACCTACCATTGGGAATTTCACTATAACAAGGATGGTAAAATTTCAGAATGTGAAGAGACACAATATTTTCGTCCGTGGCTATATTATAAGGAAGAAAATGATGTCATAGATTTCATTTCCAAGTATGTGGTTCCCATTCCGCCAGCAAGAAAAAAGATGGCATTGTATGAGAACAAATCAACAGATAACGAGATTGTAGATCTGATCTATACAGCTTCATTTACTTATACGGGAGATAATATCACTGAGATTCATATCACCGGTAGTGGGGAAGAATACACCGCTCAATACGTTTATACGGATTATCCTAATCCATTCTACAAACTGCTGCAACCGGGAATTTCCTCGTTCTCTTTTACAGATTTTAAAAATAAACAGTTGCCTGTTTTTTGTCATACAAAAAGGGAAATTCTTTTTACTGGGGAGATCTTGTATTTAGATTATGATTATTTGTATGAACTGGAAGATGGGTATCCCGTAACGGTACAGGAAAAAAGAAAAGAATACTACTTTATTCCAGCAACGGAAACTCCCGACACGAATTATTCCACCACCTTTACATATTACGAATATCTTCCGTAAGTGTTTTTACGCTTACCACCCATTTTGGTGGTAACTCTACCACTAACATGGGGATAAAGAATGAAATATCTACTTCACCGTAACAGGCATTGAAATGCAAAAAGTATATTTTTGCAAATTATTTTCATATTAGGTTTTATGCATTATAAATGATTATGGAAAAACTACTTACATTACTGCTTGTCTCGATTGCATTGATCGGTTTTTCGGCTCCGACGGATACGGTTCCGCGTTTGAGACCGCCGCGCCCGCCCCAAAACACCCATTTGGCACCCCATGTCCGTTTGAATCGTAGCGAGCCGATGACGCTCACCAATCTGGTGATTTTCATCCGTTTTGCCGATGAGGAGGAGTTTCACGAATCATTTGAAGCCATTGACCTGATGTTCAACGACACCATACCGAACTGCATTTCGGTCCATAACTATTACAACGTGATGACCTACGGGAAAATCAATTATAATACCATTTTCACGAACAACATCCAGGACACCATCATCTCCTACCAAGACCCTCACCCCCGCGCCTATTACCAACCCCGCAGATCGAGCAACCCGGAAGGATATTCGACTATGGATATCGCCATACAACGGAGAGATGTGATGCTCGCAAACGCGATGCACTATGTGGATTCCCTGCACTTAGTGGACGTTACCACCAACTTGGACGGGAACAACGATGGGATAATTGACAACATAAGCTTTATCATAAAAGGCGATGTTGACAACTGGGATGACCTTCTGTGGCCTCAAATGGACTTTTTCGACACGACATCTTTCCAAGTCAGCATTAACGGGAAAACACCCCGCGCCTTCAACCTTGAGTTCGCCCATTCCGACTATTACTTCAATGCCAACACTTTTTGCCACGAGATGGGGCACTCCTTAGGCATCCCCGACCTCTACCATTATTACAATTATTTCTATATCGAACCCGTTTACCTTTGGGATATTATGGCACAGAATGACTTGCAACAACTTTCCGCCATCCTCAAATACAAGTTTTTAGGGATTATTGACGAGCCCTTTGAAATCACAGAGGACGGACACTATGTGCTGAACAGCCTCACCTCTTCTGACCAAAACAACTGTTACTTCATTCGATCGTATATCCATCCGGAACAATGGTTTACCATTGAGTATCGGAATAATGATGATTTCATGGAGAATGTCCCCCACAGCGGCGTGGTTATCGGCAGATGGTATGACAACGTCGATGTTACCGACATTCTAACTTCCGGCAATGAGTCATTCAACAACACCACCATACCACATACCTATTGGGTCTTCAGGCCAAACAGTTCCTCGGATATCGTCAATGGAGATATCAACTCGGCGGCATTCGGCTATGACAACCGCACCTCCTTCGGTCCCAACACCAACCCGCATCCCTATCTCACCGACGGGACCCCGGAAACCAGCTTTGAAATCACCAATATTCAATATAGCGGCGACCAAGCTTCCTTTGACGTGCACTTCCTGAACACCGGAATGCCTGCATACGAAAGCAAGAACGCCTACATCTACCCGAATCCGGTCTATAACGAATTGAACATTTCCTTACATGAGGTTAATCGCGTGGAAATTTACGACATATTGGGCAAAACGATGCTTTCGGAAACACATCCTGATTCCAAAATCAACGTTTTTTCGCTTCCGCAAGGGGTTTATATCGCGAAAATCTTCACGGATAATGGTTGTTATATGGAAAAGTTTATCAAAAAATAAGGCAACAGATTTTAACATCTCTACTTCACCGTGACGACCACATCCCGGAAACCGAAGGTCTTGAACAGGTCTGTCAGTTTGGCCACACCCAAGTCGGTGGCCTTATCCAGCAGGCCGTCGCGGACAGCATCCTCACGAAGGCGCTTCATGGCCTTGTTCTCCACGTTCGTCACCTGATCGTGGCTCCACGAGCCCTCTTCAATGTAAATATCGAAGCCGGAGGGGTTCACAATCACTTCGAAGATTTCCGCTTTCGGAATCCGTACGGTCAGGACGGAGTCCTGAATCTGCACGTCCTGGTCCGTGAGCTTGGACAAGTCAAAGCCGGCACGCACGTTGCCGCTGGCCACAATCACGATTTGGTCCTCTAAAAGCGGTTTGTCTTTTTTGCTGAAAGTGTTCAGCACCTTGCCACTGAGCGTCTCGCTGGCTTTGGAATCCTTCAGAATCAAATCCTCGTAAAAGCACGCACTGGTGAACTGCGCAATCTTTTTGATTTCGGTGACCACATTGGCGGTCTCATCTATTTTGAGGCCGTCATCTTTGGGCTTGTTTTTAAAATAGAAATAGCCGGCAATGGCTGCAATCAAAACAACAAGCGCCAAAATTGGCAGAAACGATGCGAATGATGTTCTATTTCTTTCCATGATTATGCGAATTTGATGATAATACTCTCAAAACCCATTTGCGAAAGCAGGGATTTGAAGAAGGCAGCGGCATTTTTCTCGGCATCCTGCAAAATGCCCATCGTGGGCACGTTGTCGCGGATTTCTTTTTCCCCCTGCTGTAAAAGAAGGTTACGCTCTTGGGCGGAGAAGTCAAAGCGCGTGATAGATACCTTTTCATAGACCATCCGGGCAGATTCCGGCGGCATGTTGAAGGAGAGCAGTTCCGCCTTGGGTAGCACCACCACCACGGATTTCTCCTTCTCGTTGACCTTCACCTTCGAGGGGTCGAATTTGTTCAAATTCACACCCGCCTTTAGGTAAGCGGTGCATTGGAAAAGAATTTTACGGTCGCCGAACTGATACCACTTGGCATCGTCAGAGGCTTTAACAACTTTGGTTACCTTGTATTCCACCGTGCCCAGCTCGTTCATTTCTGTGAGTTCGGACACCTTGGCATTCATTTTCTCCTGTAAAGAGAGGATTTTGACCTCGTTCTGCCGACAAGACGTGCAGGCGAACAACAGGACGATGGCGAAGATTATGGATTTTTTCATCATAATATAATGGGCAAAAAAACAGTATGCAGATGCAAAAACAACAAGACAGTTTAATACAATGGTTTATTGAGTGGGTGGTTTTAACGAATACGATGCCAATGCTTTGTACTCAGGACCCTCCTTGTGCAGAAAACTTTGATACAATGTGAACTCGCACACAGGAATCATCTGCGTGAAGTCCGGCTGACTCTGCACAAAGCGTTCCCAGAATTTTTTCTTGTTGACAACGGATTTCACCCGTCCCAGAGTGATATGTGGCACAAAATTTCCATAATATTGTTCAAAACCAAGGGTTTGCAGACGAGGCTCCAAATCCAGATGAACCTCTTTGAAAAGGTCAAACTCGCTGAATCCCAGCCATAGCACTTCGGGATGATAATGACTGCCAAACACTCCTAACTTATTTATTTCCAATCGAAAAGAAGTATGGTTTCCGCACACTTCCGCCAAAGTCGATTTAAGCGCATCAATCTTGGAATCCGGCGTGGCCCCGAGAAAACGCAAGGTGAGGTGGCGCACATCCTCTTTCACCCACACGATATCATCATGCCGGAGGGCGTATTGCAGCTGGCGGTCGAGCTCGCGGAATTTGGGGGCGAGTTCCACGCGGGTGGCGATGAAGAGCCGTTTCATCACTCGCCTTTCAGGTTCTGGTTATGGAAGCGGAGCAGTTTGTTCCAAAGATGCACTCTTTCCGGGCCAATGACGTTATGGTCGTAGGCGGTGTAGGGGAAATATTCGATTTCAATGCCGTCGGTCACGGCCTGGCGCATCAGTTCGAGGGTGTGCTGCCACACCACGGTATGGTCCTGACAGCCGTGCATGACGAGCAGCGGGCACTTCACATTTTTGATCTTGGGGATGATGTTGGCATTGGCATAGCCGTCGGGGTTCTCCTGCGGGGTGTCCATATAGCGTTCGCCGTACATTACCTCGTACCACTCCCAGTTGACCACCGGACCGCCGCAGCTGGCTGCGCGGAAAGTCTCCGGATGGGCTGTGATGAGCGACAACGTCATGAAGCCGCCGTAGCTCCAGCCGTCCAAACCTATGCGGTCGGCATCCACGTAGGGCAGTGTTTTCAGGTACTCCACCCCGCACATCTGGTCTTCCACTTCCTTCACGCCGAGGTTGCGATGGATGCACTTCTCAAACTCGGCTCCTCGGTTTTGCGTGCCGCGGTTGTCGAGGGTGAACACCACATAGCCCTGCTGGGCCATGAACTCCAGAAACACGCCACCCGAAATGAAACTGTTCGTCACCAATTGGGAATGAGGCCCACCATACACGTAAATCAGGCATGGATATTTCTTCTTTGCATCCATGTTGGGCGGGGTGATGAGGCGGCACCAGAGCGAATCACCATCCTTGTTGAGGATGGGGAAAATCCGGGTTTTGCCCATGGCACAGTTGGCGTATGGATTCTTGCAACTTTTGATTTCCTTGACCGTTTTGCCTTGGTTGTTCACCACGCTGATGATGCGCGGTGTGGTCACATTGGTGTAATAGTCTATGAAATAGTTCTTACTTTCGCTGAAGATGGGCGTGTGCGTGCCATCGGCATCGGCGATACGCATGAGTTTCCCGTCTTTCAATCCGGCCTTGCATACAATCTGGTTTACAGGTTTCTCCGTGGGGGCAATGGTAAAGAAAGCGTACTGCTCCTTGGCATCGAGGCCGTAGAAGTCCACAATGTCGAAACGTCCGTCCACCAGTTTCTTCACGAGGGTGCCGTCGGGATTGTAAAGGTAAAGGTGACGCCAGCCGTCGCGCTCGCTGAACCACAGAAAGCGTCCATCCTTGAGGAAGATCATCCGGTCGGTGGGTTCCACGTAGCGGTTGTCGCGTTCTTCAATCAGCACATTCAGCTTGTTGCCGGTGGCGAGGTCGTAGCGGATGAGTTTGGAGTGGTTCTGTCCGCGGTTGAGGTGCGATATGAAAAGATATTTCTCATCGGGTGAGAAGGTTACGTTCGTGAGGAACTCGCCGTCGTTGAGATCGGTTTTGATATAGTGATAAACGGGCTTGCCGGCTTGGGCGGATTTGGCCACATCAAAGATGCCAACCTTGACCTGATGGGAGGTGCGTCCCGCCATGGGGTATTTGATGTTCTCCACAGTAGCGATGGGGGTGCCGGTATTCACGAGAGGATAATCCTCCACCATGCTCTCGTCCATGCGGTAGAAGGCGATGAAGTTGCCCTTGGGCGAGATGTACTGGCCTTCGTCAATGCCCCACTCGCTGCGGTGCACCGACTCGCCGAACACGATGTTCTTGCCCGTGTCGGGACACAACAATATGGGCTTGTAGTCGTTGAGGGCCGTCTGTACAAACACGCCTTCATCATTCTTGATAACGAAAACCTTGTTTTTGACGGACTGGTCGATCACATCGTCCCAGCTGACATTTTCAAACTTGTTCACAATGACGGTTTTTCCGTCGTAGGTCAGCGTGGAATGGGTTTTGGGGCTATAGATGGTATTAGCGTCCACCCAGCCGAAGCTGCGCAGTTTCTGGAAACCGTTTTCACCAAGGTTCTTACCTGAGCAGAAGACGCTCTCTTTGCCGTTTTTGGCGTTGACAAGCATAATGTCACCGTTGTCATCGATATAGGCGTAGTTGTCGGTGCCGGGCTGCCAGCTCAGTCCATTGACGCGTTCAATCATGTATTTGCCTTGGAAATAGGCTTTGAGGTCGATGGTCTCGTTTTGGGCCGTCAGGGACAGAATGCTGATACAAACTATCCATAAAAGGGAGAGAAAAGTCTTTTTCATACGTTTCTTGATTTTGAGCGGCAAAAATACAAAAAATGACATTGCCCGACGCGAACGCGGTTTAGCGCAAATTTTATACCTTTGCAGCCTTAATTTTCATTCAATATGAAACGACTTTTGCTCTGCCTGTTTTTAGGGTTTTTATCTTATATAACATTCTCTCAATCCGACCCTTACCAAAGACAAACATTCCCTTACCATGCCACTCCTGAGGAGCAGCGGTTGTTGCCCACATGGTACGAGCATGTGCGCTCCACCACACCCCCGCCCGGCCCCGTGACGGCCATTTCGGAGTTCCAACCCATGAGCGGCGTGATGGTAGCCTACACTGACATGTTCGGCGTGCCGGTAAGCCTCTTGCGCGAAATCTCGCAAATAGCCCAGTTGAAGGTACTCGTTTATCCCGCCTCCGACAGCAACACCGTGAAAGGGCTGCTGACCAGTGGCGGTGTAAACATGGCCAATGTGGAATACTGGGTCATCAACCACGACAGCTACTGGACCCGCGACTACGGTCCGTGGTTCATCCTCGACGGCAACGACAAGGTCAGCGTAGTGGACTTTACTTATAACCGCCCCGCGCGCCCGAACGACGATGCCGCCTTGATACAGGTCACCAACAAGATGCAACTCGACCGCTACGAGATGCCCCTGGTGCACACCGGCGGCAACTATATGGTGAACGGCTATGGCACTGCCGCCTCCACCAACCTGGTAGAAGAGGAAAACAGAAATCTGTCCGTTTCCGACATTAACACCTTGTTTAGCAACTATCTTGGTGTTGATGACTACAAACTTTTTCAAGATCCACAAGCGCAATACATCGCGCACATCGACTGCTGGGGCAAGTTTTTAGGCGTGGACAAAGTACTCATTGGACAAGTACCCCCCACCTATTGGAATTACTACAGATATGAAAATGTGGCCAGCGCCTTCGCCAATTCGATTTCCCCATGGGGCACTCCATACAAAGTGTACCGCGTTTACACGCCAAGCAACAGTGCCGAGGCCACCTCCAAGACCACGCCATACACCAACTCTTTGATTCTAAACGACCACGTGTTTGTGCCGATTACGGGCTCACAATGGGACAACGATGCCATCGCCACATACGAGCAGGCCATGCCGGGCTATACCATCGTGCCCGTCATGCAAAGCGACATGACTCCCTGGCTGAACACCGACGCCCTGCACTGCCGCACGCACGAATTGGCCGATGTGGGAATGCTCTATATCCGCCATTACCCTGTGCTGGGCTCGCAAAGTGCCAGCAGTCCCATAGAAATCACCACCGAAATAAAAGCCTTGAGTGGACAATCCCTCGTATGCGATTCATTGCTTATCTATTACCGCATCAACAACGGGAACTGGCAAAGCACCCGCCTTGATTTGGTCAGCGGCGACCACTTCCGAGGCCAGCTCAATGTGCAACCCGGCGACGAGGTGGACTACTATCTCTTCGCCAAGGACCAGTCGGGACGACGGGAACGCCATCCCTATATCGGGGCTGCCGACCCGCACCATTTCTCCGTAGAGCCCCTCGGCATACAATCATCCATCGATGAAAAAGTCGCCGCCTATCCGAACCCTTGCACCAACTGGCTCGTCATCCAACACGCGCAGGGCAACCTCTCCACGATCCGCGTGACCGACATCTACGGACGGATCATCACGGAGGAGGTCTGTCACGGCGACCGGACCTTCCTTAACACTGCTCATTGGACATCCGGCGTGTATATGGTCACCATCACCGACCAGTCAGAACGTTCTTGCACGAAAAAAATCATCAAAAAATAATATTCCGCCTCATTTTTCCTCATCATTAAACAAATTATAAAAACAACACGTATGATCACTGAAACTCCCGTATTGCTGCTCACCGGATATTTAGGCAGCGGCAAGACCACGTTAGTCAACAGAATACTCTCCAACCGGCGGGGCATCAAGTTCGCCGTCATCGTCAACGACCTCGGGGAGGTCAACATCGACGCCGACCTCATCCAAAAGGGTGGCATTGTAGATCAGAAGGACGACAGTCTGGTGGCCCTGCAGAACGGCTGTATCTGCTGTACCCTGAAGATGAACCTTGTGGAACAGCTGCGCGACATCACGCGTCAGCAGCGCTTCGACTACATCGTCATCGAGGCGAGCGGCATCTGCGAACCCGAGCCCATCGCACAGACCATCACCTCCATGCCCCGCATGGGCTTCGACTTCGAGAAAGAGGGCCTGCCCCGAATGGACTGCATCGTCACCGTGGTGGACGCCTTGCGGATGCAGAGCGAGTTTGCCTGCGGCGACGACCTCATGCGCAAACATATCGAAGAGGATGACATCGAGAACCTCATCATCCAACAATTGGAATTCTGCAATATTGTGCTGCTCAACAAGGCCTCCGAAGTAACACCCGACGAACTGGGCCGATTGAAAAGCATCATCCGGGCCATCCAAACCCGCGCGGAAATCATCGAGTGTGACTACGGCGATGTGGAGCTCGACAAGATTCTGAACACCCGCATGTTCGACTACGAGACGGTGGCCACCTCCGCCGCCTGGATACAAGGAGTAGAAAAATATCATGACGATGACGATGACGACGAAGATGAAGACGAAGAAGAACATCACGAACACGAGCATCATCACGAGCATGAACATGAACACGAGCATGAGGAGGGACATCATCATCATCACCATCATCATGACCATGACGAGGGCGAGGCGGAAGAGTACGGCATCAGCACCTTTGTATATTACCGGCGTCCGCCCATGAATCTAAGCAAATTTGACGAGTTTGTGTCGCGGCTGCCCAAGAGTATCATCCGTGCCAAGGGCATCTGCTACTTCAAAAGCGAGCCGGATGCCTGCTACCTCTTCGAGCAGGCCGGCAAGCAGCTGACCCTCCGCGACGTGGGCCTTTGGTTTGCCACTATGCCCGACAACGAACTCATCGAAATGATGGAAAAGGAGCCGGGCTTGCGCCGCGACTGGGACGAACGCTATGGCGACCGGATGCAGAAGATTGTCTTCATCGGGCAGAAAATGGACCAAGAGGCGATAACCGCGGCGTTGGATGCCTGTTTAACCGAATAATCATCAAAAAAAAATACACGTATGGCAATTTTATCCAAACAGAATCTCAAAGGCGACATTTTCGGCGGCATCACTGCTGGCATCGTGGCCTTGCCCTTGGCTTTGGCTTTCGGCATCCAGGCCTTCGGTGGCATTGACGACCCCTCTGCCAGCTCCATGGGAGCATTGGCCGGACTTGTCGGGGCGGCCTTTCTTGGCTTCTTCGCCTCGTTGTTCGGGGGCACGCATTCGCAAATCAGCGGTCCCACAGGCCCTATGACCGTCATCACGGCAGCGCTGATCAGCGGGGTGTGGGCCTCGCAACACTCCATGAGTGCCGTCCTCATCAGCATGTCGCTGGCAGGTATTTTCTGTGGCCTCTTCCAGATTCTGTTCGGCATCCTGAAGATCGGCAAATACGTGCGCTACATCCCCTACCCCGTCCTTTCGGGATTCATGAGCGGCATCGGGGTTATCATCATCCTGCAACAACTCTATCCGTTAGTGGGATTGAAATCCCCTGTCTTGGTGGTGGATATGATCACCCAGCTGCCTCAGCGAGTGGCCGCGGGTGTATCCGTCACCTCTCTGCTCCTCGGACTGGGCACCATCGCCATCATCACCCTTTTTCCTCTGATTACGAAAAAGATACCTGCCACCCTTGTGGCTCTGATTGTCATGACCGTGGTGTCGCTTTTCTGCAATATGGATGAGAAGCTCCTCATTGGATCTATCCCGTCGGGATTTCCCATGCCCATTTTTGCTAAAAGCGGGCTGTCGTTGGCGGGCCTCGACTGGGGTGTGATTCTAAAAGCCTCCATCATCCCGGGCCTCACCTTAGCCGGTTTGGGCAGCA
Source organism: Bacteroidales bacterium (assembly GCA_016285145.1). Classification (GTDB taxonomy): domain Bacteria; phylum Bacteroidota; class Bacteroidia; order Bacteroidales; family WCHB1-69; genus F23-D06. The sequence goes on from JAEEQE010000014.1 coordinate 10,764, forward strand.
TTGACACGCTGCTCACCTCGGTGGTGGCCGACAACATCACCAAGACGCACCACAACAGCAACCGCGAGCTGGTAGGCCAGGGTATCGGCAACATCATCAGCGGTCTGTTCTGCGGTATCGCCGGCGCTGGCGCCACCATGCGTACGGTGGTCAACGTGAAGAGCGGGGGCCGCACCCAGCTCAGCGGCATGACGCACTCGCTGATTCTCTTCGCCATCCTCCTCGGATTGGGCGGCCTGGTGCGTTACGTGCCTCTTTCCGTACTGGCCGGCATCCTGATTACCGTGGGTTGGGGCATCATCGACTTCAAGGGATTCAAAGACCTGCTCAAGATACCCAAGGCGGACGCTGTCGTGCTTATCATCGTCTTCCTGCTCACCGTCTTCGTGGATCTGCTCACCGCTGTCGGCATCGGCATGGTGATTGCCTGCGTGCTCTTCATGAAACGGGCCAGCGACCTGGTGGAAGGCGGCTACAGTTCCAGTGAGCTGACCAACTTCGACAAGGAGAGCCCCTGGAGCGACGAGGGCGGCATACCCGACGACATGCGCCACCGCATTTATATCCAGCGTCTTAACGGCCCCATCTTCTTCGGCACCATCACCAAGTTCCAATCCGTCATGGACGATGTGCCCGCGGATGCCAAGATTGTCATCATCCGTATGCGGCTCGTCAGCTTCATGGACCAGTCGGGACTTTATGCGATGGAAACCGCCATCAAGGAGATACAATCGCGTGGCGCGATGGTGCTGATGACCATCATCCAGCCCCAGCCGATGTACATGCTCACCAAGATGAAAGTGATTCCGGAGCTGGTACCCGAAGACCACACCTTCAAAACCTTTGAGGAGTGTACAGATTTCCTGTCCGAATTAAATCACAAATAATAAAGGCTAATCTTTGACGCAGCGGACAGAGCACCCGTAGCATTTGTATTCCATGCAGTTGTAGCTGTCGCTGTTATGGTTGAACACGCCACACTGCCAGGCATGGAGTTCATCGTATGCCGACGAGCTCCAGAAAAACGCCGATGCGCCCACATCCTGCATTCTGTTTTCGGTATAAAGGCCTGCCGGCAATGCCGAGAAACCGTTTTCGTCCGATTTTATCACCAATGGTGCTCTCCACATTCTCGCTCCGCCTTTCATCACCGCTCCGGCTTCCCGCGTGCCGCCCAGATGTTTGAGCAGCACATTCCACTCATGGCTGGAAGGCAGATGCCATCCGCGCGGACAAATCCCGCGGTGATGGATGGACGATGTATGGGCAAAACACTCGTTCACACCCAAATCCATAGCTGAGGACCAGTTGTACAACAGGCCGTATCGGTTGTCTTTCGGAACCGCATAATAGGAGGCGAACATAGGCTCCGTGAACGAATAACTGGGATTCTGGGCCCAAGACTTGCCCGTGGGGGAGGTCGTGCAGCGCATATTCTCCGCCATCCAGCACTGGGTTCCGATTCTCACCGTCTGATATGCGTTGCCCTGATGGTCTCGGATGGTCATGCCGCACGCCTCCGGCAACTCCGCAGGCTGACCATTAAGTGTTTGTAAACCAAACAATAAGAGCAACAATAAAACGGTATATTTTCCCATATTCAAAAGAGCGGCAAAGATACACTTTTATCCACGGGACCACCTCCCGAAATCGGGCATGTTGAAATCTTTTGCATCCGATATCCAAAATAAAAAACATCATCTGTAATGAGTTATCGAAAAAAACGTACTTTTGCAAATAATTATAACTCAATATGGCAACGATAACATTAACGACCAACAATCAGACAAAATTAAACCTACTCATTGCCTTGGCTAAAGAGTTGAGGGTTAAATGTTCCTCCTTGGCAGAGCAGACATCCTATCCTGAAATTGACAAATCTTTATCCGAAATTGACAATGGACAAGTACATCATTTCGCATCTTTTGAAGACTTTAAAAACAATATGGAACAACTATGTACAAAATAGAAACCACCCACAACTTTGAAAGGAATCTTAAGCAATGTGCCAAACGTGGAATGGATTTAAAATTACTTTTTGATGTCGTAGAAATTCTAAGCGAAAAAGGTACTTTACCCACACAGTATAAACAACATAAATTAAAAGGGAAATACAAAGGCTTGTTTGAGTGCCACATACAAGACGATTGGCTACTTATTTGGAAAAAAGAAAAAAACAGGATGGTGTTGATTATGACCAACACAGGCACCCATGCCGAACTGTTCAAAAAATAGACAACCCTCGTCGCTCCGAATGATGAAACCCCTGCGCCTTCTCCTATGCCTTCTGTTTTTGAGCATCACCACCGGTTATGCCCAGCGCGACTCGCTCACATTGGTGCAGGCTCCGTGGTCACACGACACGCTGGATGGCATCGTTTTAAAAACCATCCACTTCCAGCATCAGGAATACTTCAACAGCAACCAATTTATCGCCGTATTGGAGATTCCCGGCGACACTCCGCACCGACTGGGATTCGCCCACGATAGTGTTCGGACCAAGACCTCCGTGCTGGCCGGGCGGCACAACGCCATCGCGGCCATCAACGGGTCGTTTTTCGATATGGACAAGCACAATCCCATCTGTCATCTCCGCATCGACAGCATCGACATAGGCTGCAACGAGCCGGGGAAAGACACCGTGAACCGCAAATACTACCAATACGGCACGCTGGTGCTGCGTGACGGTCACCCCGTCATCCTGCACACCGACAGCAACCGCCTGTGGGAACGGACATTACCGTACCGCGACATCATGACCGCCGGTCCTCTGTTGATATGGAACGGCCAAGACCAGCCCATGCGCAACGACCTTTCCTTCGTGAACAAGCGGCACAACCGGAGCGCCATCGGCATACGTCCCGACAGCACCGTTTTGCTGTTCGTGGTCGATGGACGCACACGCGAGTCGGCGGGCATGACGTTAGACGAACTCATCAGCACCCTGCGCTGGCTTGGCTGCCGCGATGCCCTCAACCTCGACGGAGGAGGTTCCACCACGCTCTATGTGAAAGGCCAACCCCATGGCGGCATCGTCAACTACCCTTCCGACAACATTCGCTTCGACCACGCAGGCGAACGGGCTGTCTCGAACATCATCATCGTCCGCTAATTGTTCACGGCATACATCTTGCCGGGCTTGCACGTGATCACCCCTTTCAACTCCAAGCCCAACAAAATCCCCGCTATTTTTGACGGCGAACAGCCGGACATCTTCTCGGAAAGCACATCCAACGGCATCTCACCGACACGCAACGCATCCACCACAATCTGCTCCTCGGCAGAAAGATCGAGAAACAGTGAAGTCTGCACTGGGCGGGCGGGACGGGCATCCCAATTCATCATCTCCAACAACTGCTGTCCCGACGTGACCAGGGCTGCCATGTTTTTCCGCACCAACTCATGGCATCCATCGTGCCGACCGTCGAAGATAGAACCCGGCACCGCAAAGATGTCGCGATTATAGGAGTGGGCGATGTAGGCGGTGATCATGCTGCCGCCCTTGGCCGCCGTTTCCATGACCAGCACGGCATCGGCCATCCCGGCGATGATACGGTTGCGACGCGGGAAGTTCACCCTGTCGGGGGCCGCCCAGAAGTCGTACTCGCTGAGCACCGTCCCGCCCCGCTCCACAATCTGGCGGGCCAAGGCCGTGTTCCCCGGCGGGTAGATGCGTCCCAGCCCATTGCCCAGCACAGCGACAGTAGGCAGGTCGTTCTCTATCGAGTGCTGATGCGCCTCCGTGTCCACCCCATAGGCCAACCCGCTCACGGTGACCACATCCGAGCCACGCAGCTCGGACAGGATCCTGCGGGTAGCATCGCGCCCGTAGTCGGACACATCGCGCGTGCCCACCACCGCCAACATGCGGGTACGGTTAAAGATGGGTTCTCCCCTGTAGAAAAACGAAAGCGGCGCATCCTGACAGTTTTTCAACCGGTAGGGATAATCGGCATCCAAACATGAGCACAACCGTATATGGTATTTCTCCATCTGGCGCAATTCCGCCTCCACCTTGCGGGCCATGTCGGCAGTGACCGCCGGCGGGGACAACTTGCGGGCCCGCGCACTCATCTTCGACCGCCATGTCTCGGGCTGGGTGAACAACTGGCAGGCCGAACCCGACAACCGCAACATCTGCCGCAAAGTGGCACACCCATACCCCTCCAAATGCCGTAACGCAAGCCGATAAAACTCTTCCGAATACATATTATTTTTTTTATATGTCCTAAATACGATTCCGCATTTTTTCACGTTATTATTAAAGTCCGCAAAGATACAAATAAAATCGTATAGCATTCAGAAAATAATATATAATTTTTTACACAATATTATGAAAAACATCGTTTACATTCTTTTAGTGGCCGTTGCGCTGGTGTTCGGGGCCTGCAAGAAGAGCTCTACACCGGCATTCAAGTCCAATAATTTCTCCAACGGGAAAGCAGGGGAGATGATTCTGGCTATCGATACCGCCTACTGGACTCCGGCGACCATCCGGTGCATCTACGAGGTCATCCAGCAGCCGCAGCCTGCCATCAACCAGATCCAACCGATGTTTGACGTGCTCCAATGCAGCAACAAGGATCTGCTCGCCTCTTTCATGCGTCATCGTAACATCGTCCAGTTCGACTATAACCCGAACTACGGGGGCAACCAATACGAGTTGAAGGAGAATCCCTACAGCAGTCCGCAAATCCAGGTGGTAATTCGTGGAAACAACCAGGATTCCTGTCTGGCCCTGTTCCTGCAGCATAAGGACGAGATCATCCAAGCCATGTACGACAACGACATCGCACGCCTGCAGAACGCGCACCGCAACCTCAACAATCCCGCTTTGGAGAAAAAAATAAAGCAGAAGTTCGGCATTTCCATGACCATCCCGGAACACTACATGGTGGGGCGGGAAGAACCCGACTTCCTCTGGTTGCTGTACCGAACACCCAAGAACGACCGTTTCATCATGATTTACAAGTCCGAAGCCTACCCGCTCACCGTCCCGAAGGTGGTGGAAGAGCGTAACCGCATCACCAAGGCGTACATCCAGGGAGCCGTGCAAGGTGCCTACCCCATCGTGGCCGACTTGGAAGGACTTCCGCTGTCGCAAGAGTATAAGATTCACTATCACGACGGCATCGAGCTGCGAGGCTTGTGGGCATCCGTGCGCGACAAGATGGGCGGACCATTCTACAGCTTCACCATGCTGACCCCCGACCAGGACTCCTGCATCACCATTGACGGGTTTGTATATGCTCCGCAAGAAGAGAAGCGGGATTATCTCCGCGAAGTGGAAAGCATCGTGAAATCTCTCAAATAAAAACGTTCTCCTGTAACATTCTGGCCCTTTCCTACGACATACCATTGTGGCGAAACACATACAGGACATAGAGAAGCTGATTGACGGTTGCCTGCAACAAGACCGGAAAGCCCAATATCGATTGTATGAACTTTTTGCTCCTGCCATGTTAGGGGTGTGCTGCCGGTACGCTCCCACCAAGGAAGAAGCTGAAGACATTATGATTGAAGGGTTTGCAAGCGTATTCAGCAGTCTGTCCTCCTTTCGTCACGAGAGTTCTTTGCCCGTCTGGATTCGAGGAATCATGGTCAAAACCGCCATCAACACCTTCCGTGCGCACAAGAAATTCCTCTTGCACGACGAAATCACCGAAGCCCAAAACATGCAGGCTGCCACCTCCACAGGGGGGGACATTCTGACAAAGTTGGAGGCGCAGCAGGTGCTCGCCCTCGTGCAGGAAATGCCGGAAGACTGGAGGATGATCTTCAACTTGCGCATCATGGAGGAATACAGTTTCAAGGAAATAGCCGATGAGTTAGGGCGCAACGAAAACACCATCCGGGTTTATTTCCAGCGGGCGAGAGCATGGTTACTCAACAAGATCAACGAACAAGAACATCCAAGGTAGAATGAAGAACATCAAGGACATATTATCCACTTGCGAGGTCGAGCCGTCGGCCGGTTGCTGGGACAAGCTCAGCCACCGTCTGGACATGGCTGCGGCGCAGGCATCTGCCGGCACGTCGTCATCGGCGGCGGGCACGTCTGCAGGCAAGGGTACAGCCCTTCTGCACTCCGTGGGCGCGAAAGTCGCCGCCGCCATAACGGGTGCCTTCATTGTGGGCGGCGTGGTCACCTTCGTCGTGCTGCGTCCGGACTCCGCCGAAACGGCCCCAACAGACAACACCCCATCCACTACGATGACGGTCGCCAACACGCCCGAAGAGGATATCTCCACTCCGTCCACCTCCGACGGGGTAACGACGGAACCCATTGTCACTAAAGAGGAAACGGATGTTCACGGCAACATGCCAACCCCCGCTCCGGAAGCCGAACCTACAAGCATCCCCGCCGATCCATCCACAACCACGCCGACACCATCGCATCCGACTCCCACTACCATCACGGCAAAACCCGTACTCGCCCCCCAAGTGACAAAGCCTTCGCTCTCCACGAACACGACCTTAGGGCAAGTTTCATTAACCCAACCTCCTGTCCTCTCCCAGAACATGCAAGACGACCCCGTATTGCAAAACCTTTCGGAAGATGCCATCGACTGGACCCCACCGACCAAGGTGGAAATCCCCAATGTGTTCACACCCAACGGCGACGGCATCAACGACCGGTTTGTCATCAAGGGTATCGAAAACTGCGAGAAACGCCAACTTGAAGTGCGCAACCAGGCCGGCAACATCGTGTTCCAAAGCAGTCATTACGAGAACGATTGGACCGGCGAGAATTGCCCCGACGGCACATACCGCTACCGGTTCATTTTCACCAACCGCAACATCAGCCAAACGCTGACGGGTACCATAACTATCCTTCGGAAATAGAGTTACAGGGAGGAAACTTTCTCGCGCAGAAATTCCACCGCCTTTATATTGCGCGGAGAAACCACGTCAATCCACCCGCTCTCGATGGGATAAACATGATTTTCTTTGACCGCCTTCAGCTTGTTATAGGGATTACTTGAGCAGAACGCATCCATATCCTCTTTGCGGATGAGGATGATGTCGGGATTTTTCTGGAACAAGAATTCGCGGCTCACATTCCAGTTGGTCACCGAGCCGCCCACATTCTCGCAGCCGGCCAGTTCGATGATTTCATGGATATGAGTGCCTTTAGGGGCGGTGAAGTCGCCGGCATCGCCGAAGCCCACCACATAATAGACGCTTTTGCGATCCTTGGGCGCGGGCGCATGGGCTTTCAGTTCAGCGATTTCCGAACGCCAGCGGGCTGCCTCTTCGTCCGCCTTCCGCTCGCACTGCGTGATGCGCCCGATGACCTCCATCATTTCCGACATGCCCTCCATGGACGACTCCTCCACAATACAAATCACGGGAATGCCCATCTTCTCGATAGCATCCACATCCTTTTGGGAAATCATGGACCCGATGAGAACCACATCGGGATGCAGCGAGAGCAACACTTCGAAATTGATATTGTGCATTCCACCGATTTTTATAATCTTCTCTGTTTCAGGAGGATATTCACAAAAGTCAGACACACCGACCAACTTCTCCTGCGCACCCACGAGGAACATCACCTCGGTGATGGCGGGCGAGATGGAAACGATGCGTTGCGGGGCCGTGTCCAATTGCACAGGACGCTGGTAGGAATCCTCCCACGTGAAAAACGCTCCCTGTTTTGGGGCGGTTTTCGGGGAATGGCAAGCACTGAAAAACAGTGAAAAACACAACAATAAAAAGGCGAAAAGGCGGATGGTTTTCCTCATAAACAAGCGGATTTTAAAACAGGTGGCAAAGATAACACATTTTCCAAACCGAAAATTTCCTATCTTTGCCCCGCCAACCCGAAGGCGTGTATTTACGAATTAAAAATCTCTATGATGAAGAAATTCTACTTTATTTTGATGCTGGCGTTTGTTTTGCCAATATTTTCAAATGGGCAAAGCGTTTATTTATATCACCCGTATAAACTCCTTGACAACGAAGAGGACTACTTAGTGTTTGAAGACACTCTTGACAACGGGATTGCATATAACACTTTTTGCGAAAATACAGGCAAATTGTATCTTCGATGCAAAAACACTATCATAGAGTATGATATTACCGCTATAAAAAGAAAATCAAATGGCAAACGCCAATTTAACCTTACATCTGACGCGGAATCCATCATAGCAGTTTCGCCCAATGGAGACTATTTGGCCTACGTAGATAAAAACCACGAAAAGCTACATGTTGTAGATATAATTACAGGCAACGAAGTGAAATCCGCCAAATTAGGAAAAAAATTTGACAACACTTATATAGATAAAGATGGGAAAACAGATTCTTATGGTTGCCCGTTTGCCTTCCAATCGAATAACGAAATCCTAATCTCCGGAATGGCAACTGCCATGCTGTTCAACATAGAAACTGGAAAGAGCCAGACCATCCCATTCCCAAAACCTTATAATGAATACACTAAAAATTACATCACCTTCGATGGTAAAATATCCGGTTCAACGGCTAATTTTAAGGATAAAAAATATGTTACATTTAAGGTGGCAGAAGGGAAAATAACCAATACTATACCAGGAATGTGTTTACTTTATCACGATGATAATGAATATTACAAACATGTTGCGAACGCCTCTCGTGAACATATAAACAGAAGAACAGGCGAACTCATTGATTTCCGATTTCGTAGGTGTGACAACAATCATCTTTATAGATTGGATTTGGTTAAATATCATGAGGAAAATTATTGGGGAATAGCCGCTTTAAGCAGACCGGGACTCTCTTTGGCATTTCCAAATTCTAAAAAGGCCCTTTGGTTGACAGGGGATTATGGCAAAGAATATTTCTATGTTTTGGGAGAAAAAAATATACAAATCTACAATCATAGTTTGACATCCAATGAACTTGAAAAAGCCATATTGAAGGATTGCATCGATTACCATAAAGACATTTACCATTATAATAATTTCATAGAAAATTATCCAAAATCAAAGTATATTGGAATCGCACAGGAAAAACTGGCGGAGTGTATTGCGGAAGAGTGGAAACAGAGGAAATCTATGCCCTCCAATTTCACCGTTGAACATGCAGATGATGTGCAAGCATTCATTAACGAGTACAACTCACACAAATACAAGGATATGAAGTCCGCACAATTAGAATTAACCCTTAATGCCGCCCAAAAAGAATTGGACAATATATATAAGGTCCGTTATGAAAGACTTAAGGACAATGACATACAAAGTATAGAGCAATATATTAAGGAGTTCCCGAAAAGCCCTTACCTAAATCAGGTGAAAGAGAAGCAGAAATTAGTGTATAAGCCCGGTTATGATGCCTTATGTTTAAATGAAACAGTACAACCCTATTGGGACTATGTTAGTAAATATCCTAATTCACCGTATGTTGAAGAGATCAAAGACCGAATAATACCAGAAGTCTATCGACGTGAAAAGGAGGCCAAGGAAGCGGCAGCCTTAGCCGAGAAACAACGACAGGAAGCTGAAAAGAAGCGACTAGAAGAGGAACGTATTGCCGAACAGAAGCGTAAAGAGGAGGAAGCTTTGGCTGAACAAAAACGGCAGGAAGAGGAACGCAAAAAGTTGATTGCAGTCAACTCTGACGTGAAAAATTGGTATTTAGGGAACAAGATATGCAAATGCGACCAAAAACACATCATGGTTGTATTGGATTCCTGGAATGAGAACAAAACCGCATTCAAGGGACAGGTATTGGCCAGCGATGTCTTTTATTACGATGACGCACAATTGTTGCAACGCGACAAAATGATATGGTTTGAAACAAACGGTTGGCACAAATGTTTGGAAGATGAGATTGAATATTGCAGAATTCATGATCGAAGCCATGAAATAAGTGCTGACGGTCACATTCCACCACCAGCCTCATTTACAAGGCTCAAAAAAGGGGATGTTGTTAAGTATTACCATGAATGGACAGAAAACGTAGGAAACTGGCTTTTTGGTTATAAAGACGTGACAAAGAGCTGCTTGATTTTTGCCGATGTGGAAGATGTAAATGAAGACTGCTCTCGTATCAAAGTAAAAATAACCAGTGTAAGTAACGCATGTGGCGATAGTTATTATACGGGGAAGACCCTGTGGTGGGATGCAAACGATTGGAAAAAGGTCCGTTAACGGGTCTGTATCCTCGCAGCTGCGTAACGCCACATCTATACTATCCCCGCACACCTACGGCATGCGGGGATAATAAAGCTACTTATTTCAACAGCATTTGGTTGTATTTCCGTAAGGATTCCAAGATATTGACTTTCACGTGGATGAAGTCATCGGTGCCGGCTTCCTTGAGGGCGTCGAGGCACTCGGTGGGATTGCCGGCCACGAGGAACGGCGTGTTCGGATACTGCGCCTTGCACTGCTTGGCAGCCTCCACACCGAGGGTGGCGTACTCCTCGTCGGAACTGCACACCACGATGAGGTCGGGCTTGGCCTCGCCGGCAGCCTTCACACCCTCTTCCACGGTGGCGAAGCCGGAAGGCTCCATAATCTCATATCCGGCACAGCCGAAGAAATTGGTGATGAAACCGGCACGCGCCTGACGCATGGCCAGATTGCCCAACTTCAGCAGATAAACTTTCGGGCGGTGGTTGGCAGCGGCAAATTTCTCCGTGGCAAGACGGATCTCCTCAAAGGCAATGGCTCCGCGATAGGTTTTCAAACCCTCGTTCTCATCCTTCACCACGCGCTCGATCTTGTCGGCCATCTTCTCATTAATGTTAGGATACTGGTTGGTACCTAAGAGAATATAGCGGCGGGTGGCGATGTCCATGTCGCGTTTCTGGCAGCTTTTTTCGATTTCGGCCTGAATGGTGCCGTCCTCAATGAGCTTGAGCGCACCGCCGCCGGCCTCCACCTCACGGAAGAGCTTCCAAGCCTGCTCGGCTATCGAATTGGTGAGATTCTCAACATAATAGGAGCCGGCGGCGGGATCCACCACACGGTCCATGAAGGCTTCTTCCTTCAAAATGATCTGCACATTGCGGGCAATACGGCGGGAAAACTCGTCAGATTCCTTGTAAGCCACGTCAAATGGCTGCAACGAAACGGAATCGGAGCCGCCAATGACGGCGGACATGCCCTCCGTGGTGCTTCGCAACATGTTGACGTACGGATCGTAAAGGGTTTTGTTCCAAGTGGATGCCACCGTATTGATATGGATTTTGTAAGCACAGTTGCACTGCGGATGGTACTGCTCCACGATGGTGGACCACAGGAGACGCACCGCACGCAGTTTGGCGATTTCCATGAAATAGTTGGAGCCCACCGACATGGTCAACTGCATACGCGAGGCGGCCTTTTCCACCTTCATGCCGTGTTCGGTGCAGAACGACAGATACTCGTTGGCCAACGCCAACGTATAACCCAGTTCCTGCACAATCATGGAACCGGCGTTATGCAACACGATGCCGTTCACGTTGATCACCTTGAAATTCTTCATGCAACCGTTCATCTCCAAAAGTTCCACGGCCTGCATCATATCCTCCTCTGCCGATTTCCAGAACCTGTTGTGTTTCAAACGATAGGTCAGCGGGTCGAAATTGATACTACCCTGCACCTTCTCCTTGTCGTAGTTGTGCGCCTCCACATAGCTGACGAAGCGTTTCATCAGGTCGAGGTAGCTCTTCACGTGGTTGAACTGCACGCCAGTGGTATTGAGGTCGATGCCTTGAAGCAAGGTTTCCAGCGCCGCGTCGCTGTCGATATTGGCGGCGTTGAACGCGATGCAGGTGGCGCCGCGTTTCAGCGCATCCGCCGCAATGGCGTTGGCCTTGGCCGGATCCGCCTCCTCCACCTCCTGTACGATGTCCCACTTGTTGTTGTCGGCTTTCGTGCCGCGCGTGTAAGGGAACTCATCGGGCAGCGTGTTAAGATAATCTAAATCTTCCAGATTTTCAGCACGATAATAAGGACGCACATTGAATCCTTCATCGGTACGCCATACCAATTTGCGCTCATAATCAGCGCCTTTCAGATCTTTTTGTATGGTAGCCTCCCATTCTTCTGTGGAGATAGGAGGAAATTCGGTAAACAGTTTTTCGTCAGCCATAAACAATAATTTAATTCGGCTGCAAAGATAAAAAATAGTTTGTTATCTTTGCCGTCCAAAATGACGCTTATGGTTTCATTTATCCATATCAACCTGTATTCATTGGATTATCAGCTCATAACGCTGATCAACGGAGCGCATACACCCTGGTTGGACCGGTTTTTATGGGCCATGACGCATGCATGGCCGTGGCTGCCGATGTTTTTGCTGCTGTTCGGACTGACAGCTTTGTTCTATCGGCGCAATGCTTGGCGTGTGCTTCTTTTCATCGCGCTATCAGTGGGTACCTCCGACATTATTTCCTCTGGCATCATCAAACCTCTGGTGCATCGTCCCCGGCCCTCGCACAATCCGGAACTGACCCTGCATCTGCACGAGCGTCCCAACGGCACCTTCTATCGCGGCGGTCCATACGGTTTCACCTCCTCGCATGCAGCCAACAGCTCCACCCTTGCCATCCTTCTCTATCTGTTCCTGCGTCCGTTCCTTTCCCGCAAATGGCCGCTGGCACTTTTCCTGACCGGATTTGTGTTGCTGTTCTGCTACACCCGCGTCTATCTCGGCGTCCACTACCCCACCGACATCCTCGGCGGCTGGTGCGTGGGCATCATCGTGTCGCTGTCGGCCTTCACACTGTACCAGTATGTTGAAAAAAAGAGAAAAAATGTAACATTATACGGATAAAAACGTTTATTTCACTTAATCTTATTTGTTTAAACAACCTTAAATTATTGATGCTATGTTAAATAAAAAAATCGAAGCAGCCATCAACGCCCAAATCAACGCCGAAATGTGGTCGGCTTACCTCTATCTCTCCATGGCCACCAAATGCCACGACCTCGGATACGGCGGCATGGCCAACTGGTTTGAAATCCAGTTCAAAGAAGAGCAGGATCACGCCCAAATCTTCTACAAATATGTGATTTCCCGCGGAGGCCGCGTGGTGCTGAAGCCCATCGACGCCGTGCCCACAGACTGGAAAGACGCGCTCGACATGTTCGAGGAGACCCTCAAGCACGAGCAGGTGGTCACCAGCCTCATCAACGACCTGTACGCCCTGGCCACCAAGGAGAAAGACTATGCCACCCAGAGCATGCTGAAATGGTTCATCGATGAGCAGGTGGAAGAGGAGGAGAATGCCCGCACGCTGATTGACAGCCTCAAGATGATCAACGGCAACGGCTACGGCCTTTACATGCTTGACAAAGAGCTGGCCGCCCGCGTATATAGCACGCCGTCGCCCCTCGCCGCCGAGGAATAGCCCACATTGCACGCCTTAAACCTTAAAGCCCCTGATGAAGGGGCTTTTTTTTTCCTGTGTGTAAAAAAGCGGCAGGGTACGGAAATCTGGGTACAGGAATCAGAACACTATAAAGCAACCTGTTAGGGATGCATGGCTTGGTAGCGTGGGGCGAATAAGGGAGAAAATGTGTACTCCATAAAATGTGTGCGAGGAAATCTTAGACTTGATTACACTGTGTAAAGAAGAGGTAGCAAAGAGCCAAGACCAGCAAAAACACACGTTTTACATTCGTAAAATTTAGAAAAAGCAAAAATTAAAAAAAATATCAAATAATTTCCCATAGTATTTTTTGTATTTTTGCAGGCAAGATTTCTATATTTCACATTAACAAAACCTTATTCATTATGAAAAAATCATTATTGTTTTCCGTTTGGATTCTTATCATATTGGGTGTCTCGGCCCAAACACCCAAGCCTTTGGCCATCACCGAGAACACGCATTTTGTCGTCCTCCCCAACGACTGCGAGAACATCTCTTGGCTTGAGGATGGTATCTGGTCGGTGGAGCGCTATAACAAGTTTGCCTTCTACAACGAACAAGGCAAGCGCATTTTCGACTTCGAATGGGAAGCGGGTTCCGGTTTCCGCACGCCCCAGATGGTCGGCGGCGCCGTACTGATGTACAAGAAAGGAGAGGTAAACAACCAGAAACCCATGTGGTTGCTCAAGAGCGATGGCACCTCCAAGGCGCTACCGGCGGAATATGTCGGACCCGCCACCAATTTTGTGGACGGCGTGGCGCTTATCGGGAAAAAGAAAAGTTCCGGTTATGGCGTGGAATATGTCTATATCAACCTTAACGGCCAGAGGGTCTATGGCACGCTGACCTCCAGTCCCGACCGCTTTGAGCGCACCAACTGGACAGTTCCACCATTGCGCGATGGTCTGAGAGCGTTCAAGCAGCTGAACCCCAGCGGTTTTGGCGGCAAATGGGGATATATTGATGCAAACGGCAAGGTGGTGATCCCCGCCCGTTACGACGAGTGCCGTTCCTTCAGCGAAGGGTACGCTTTGGTACGGGAAGAACGCGAGCTCTATTTCATCGACAAAAACGGCAACAAGGCCATTGAGCCCATCTGGGATGACGACACCTATTTCAACGACATCAGCGATGTTCACAACGGCTATTTCGTCGTGAGCTACAATCCTCGCAAATACTTTAACACCAAGGGCGATTTAGTAAAAAAACTACCGGGAGGATCCGCGTTCCACAACGGTTATTGCTTTGCGGAGGATGAAACACCTTACAATGGGAAAAGCCGAGTGTTCGACAAGGATTTCAACCTGGTGAGAACCATTCCGGAAGTGGATCTTTGGTGGAATGATGAGGGCAATGCACCCATCTTCACGCCGGCGGGAGTGGCGACCGTGAAACGCGACCGGGTGATTTCTCCAGACGGCACCACGCTGATCCAGCACTCCCCAGTGACGAAAAAATCGCCCAACCGGAATGGCATCGAATATTTCTCCCCGTCCGGATTTGCCAAGGCGTGGCTCGTGCATAACGGCGAGACATACGAAGGGTTCATCAACCTCAACGGCGAGTTCGTACTCATCTACCGATGGAATCGAGAAGTGGTCCCCATCGTGAACGACCCGAACAATCCTTTCCCTTGCGACACCTGCAAGATTTTCCCCAATCCCGTCCGGTGATTGGGGGGATTGTGAATAGTGATCAGAGAACAGGAAGCCTACTGCGACACCGCACCCCGTCAGGTGTGCGGAACTGCCGACAAAGACACGTTTTTTTTACATTATTCAAAATAAATTATTGATTTGAATAATAGAAGATTTAATTACGCAAAATGCGTAAAATCTTTTTTCTGGTTGATTTTATTAATCAGCCAAAAACATGTTTGTTGAATTAGATTTTCAAACGCTTCCAACTTTTTTGTATCTTTGCCCGCTTTATTTACATGCATTAATTTTGTAATTATTATAATAAACATATCACTATGACGAGACACAAGATTTCCTCCAAATTCCTGAGCATTGAGAAGGTTGAGAAAATCATCAACCGCAAACAGAAAATCGAATTATCGCAAGAGGCCATTGACGCCGTGCAGAAGTGCCGTGCCTATCTGGACAAGAAAACCGACACGGAGAAGGAGCCCATCTACGGGGTGACGACCGGTTTCGGCTCGCTTTGCAACCGCAGTATTTCCAAGGAGGACCTCTCCACCCTGCAGCGCAACCTGGTGATCTCGCACGCCTGCGGCGTGGGCAACGAGGTGCCCCAAGACATTGTGCAACTGATGCTGCTGATGAAAATCCAATCGCTCTCGTACGGGCACTCCGGCGTGCAGTTAGCCACCATCCAACGTTTAGTGGATTTCTACAACAAAGGCGTATATCCCGTTGTCTATCAGCAGGGCTCGCTTGGAGCATCCGGTGACCTGGCCCCGCTGGCCCATCTGAGCCTGCCGCTCATCGGCATGGGCGAGGTTTACTACAGAGGAAAAAAATATCCCGCCTCCGTCATCAACGAGAAGTTCGGCTGGGAGCCCATCACACTGCAATCCAAGGAGGGTCTGGCCCTTCTGAACGGAACGCAGTTCATGAGCTCGTATGCCGTGTGGCTGCTCATCAAAGCAAAAAAGCTCTCCTGGCTGGCCGATATTATCGCTGCCGTGTCGTTAGATGCCTTCGACGGCCGTATCGAACCGTTCAACCTCAACGTGCATCTGGTGCGTCCGCACGCTGGCCAGATTGTCACCGCCTCCCATATCCTGCAGCTGTTAGACGGTTCCGAGATCATCCAACAGCACAAGGAGCATGTACAGGACCCCTACTCCTTCCGTTGCGTGCCGCAAGTGCATGGCGCTTCCAAAGACTCGATCCAACATGTTCAGGATGTGGTGGAAACGGAAATCAACTCCGTCACCGACAACCCGACCGTGTTCCCGGATGAGGACATCGTGGTGTCGGCCGGCAACTTCCACGGCCAGCCTTTAGCCCTGGTTCTCGACTTCCTCTCCATCGCCATGGCAGAGTTAGGCAACATCTCCGAGCGCCGTATTTATCAACTGATTGCCGGCAAGCGCGGGCTGCCCTCCTTCCTGGTCAAGAATCCGGGCCTCAACTCCGGCTTCATGATCCCGCAATACGCTGCCGCCTCCATCGTGAACCAGAACAAAGCTTTCACGATGCCCTGCTCCACCGACTCCATCGAGTCGTCGCAAGGGCAGGAGGACCACGTGAGCATGGGTGCCAACGCCGCCACCAAGTGCTATCTGGTGGTCAACAACGTGGAGAAGATCCTCGGCATCGAGCTCTTCAACGCCGCCCAGGCCCTCGAATTCCGCCGCCCGCTCAAATCCTCCCCGTTCATCGAGGAGTTTGTGGCCGCCTACCGCGAATTCGTGCCGTTTGTGGAAAATGACACCTATATGCACGAGCTTATCCAGAAATCCATCGACTTCGTCAACGGCGTGCATGTCCTCATGGACTAACCACATCCGAAATAATCGCCAAGCCCAGCCGAAGAACATGAAGAGAGGTCTGCTCATCCTGCTTAGCATCCTGTTGTGCGTCGCCTGCAAGCGCCCCACGCCTTTCTCCGAAATCCCGTACATTGAATTTGTCGGGATCGAGAAGGTTGACAACGGGACGGGCGTGGACGACCAGGCCGACCTCACGCTCTATTTCCATGACGGTGACGGCGACATCGGGCTGGAATCCTCTGACACGACCGGTCATTTCTCCAAGGATTCGGTTTACTATTACAACCTATTTATCAATTATTACGAGAAACAGCGGGGCGAATGGGTGCAAGTGGAGCTTCCCACCCCGCTGCATGCCCGCCTGCCCTACCTGAGCCACGACCTGCCCGAATCCATCGAGGGGAACATCACCATCACCACCTTCATCAACAACTACTATTCGCCCTACGACACCATAAAGCTGTCATGTCAGTTAGTGGACAGGGCTTTGCATACCAGCAACATCATAGAAACCCCTGAAATTATTGTAAAAAAATGAAGATAACCGACGACATCCGACAACTGGTCCAACTGACGCTGACAGAAGACATCGGCGACGGCGACCATTCCTCCTTATCCTGTATTCCCGCCGACGCCCCCGGCCGGATGAAACTGCTGGTCAAGCAGGACGGCATCCTCTGTGGCGTGGATGTGGCGCGCGAGGTGCTGCGCCAGGTGGATGACACCATCCAGATGGAGCAGTTCATGCAGGACGGGACGGCCATCCGCAAGGGCGACATCGTCTTCCAGCTGCAAGGTCCGGCCCGAAGCATGCTCACCGCCGAGCGCACGCTGCTCAACTTCATGCAGCGCATGAGCGGCATCGCCACCACCACCCACGAATATGTGGAGTTAGTGAAAGACACCCCCGTGACGCTGCTTGACACACGCAAGACCACCCCCAATATGCGCATTTTTGAGAAATACGCCGTCACCGTGGGCGGCGCACAGAACCACCGCTTCGGCCTGTTTGACATGATGATGCTCAAAGACAACCACATCGACTTCGCCGGCGGCATCGAGAAGGCCATTGACGCGGCCAATGCCTACCAGAAAGAACACGGACTGCACCTCAATATTGAGATTGAGACCCGCAGCTTGGACGACGTACGGCGTGTCATCGCCCACGGCGGCGTACAGCGCATCATGTTCGACAACTTCACCCCCGACCAGATCCGCGAGGGCGTGGCACTTGTCAACCATCGCTTCGAGACGGAGGCCTCCGGCGGCATCGTCAAGGAGACCCTGCACGATTATGCCGTCACCGGCGTGGACTTCATCTCCGTAGGCGCCTTCACACACCATATCGCCAGTCTCGACATGAGCCTCAAAACCGTAATCCAATAATTATGAAAAAGGGACTGAAGATCTTCCTGATTGTTATCGGCTGTATAGTCGGACTACTGTTGCTGATCAGCATATTGGCAGGACCAATTGTCAAGTATTACGCTGAAAAGCACAGCGTTGAGCTATGCCACCGCGTGGTCACGCTCGATCATGTACGCATCAACCTCCTCACTGGCACCGTCACCATTGTGGGCCTGAACGCCAAGGAGGAGAATGCCAAGGACGACTTCATGTCCTTCCATAAACTCAATGTGCAGCTCTCATTACCCAGACTGTTGGGTAAGACTGTGCGCATCAACCACATCCGTTTAGACCAGCTGAACGCCCAAGTTATTCAGAACGGCATCCGCTTCAATTTCAGCGATATCATCGATTTCTACACCAAAGACCGCAAGCCCAAACCCAAGAAAGGACCATCCAAATGGTCGGTGGACATCCGCAACATCCGCGTGCGGGATGCCGCCGTCAAGTACCAGGACGTGCGCGCGGGCAGCCTCTTCGACACCAAGGACGTGAATATCCACGTGCCCAAGCTGGACCTGGACGGCGGACCCTCCCATCTTGACATGACCACGGCGTTCCGGCAGGGCGGCGACTTCGCCATCCAAGGTGACTACAACATCAAGCAGGGCGACTTTGACGCCCATGTGCTGATGCACAAGCTTTCCTTGGACATGGGTCGGCCCTATCTGAATCTCCTTTCCAAGGTGGGCGTGGTAAAAGGCATGCTGGAAGGCGATGCCACCATAAAAGGTTCTGTCAAGGAGATTGAAAAGATGGTCTTTTCCGGAACCATGGCGCTTCGCGATGTGGAAGCGCATCAGGCGGACCAGTCGCCGTTAGCCTCGTTCAAATCCTTCGATATGAATATCGAGAAGGCGGACCTCGGACAAAAACTCTTCAACATACGCTTGATTGAGCTGAAAGACCCTGTTTTCCATTACGACATCTACGCCGACGGCAACACCTTCAGCCGGATGAAAAGCGACAGACTTACCGACTCATCAAAGGTGGATTCCGGAAAACATACCCGCGCAGACATGGACACGGCCTCTTCCCCGACGGAGATACGCTACAACGTCAAGAAGATTGCCATCACCAACGGCTCGTTCACATACGCCGACCACGCCGCCACCCCGGAGGAGCAGGTCTTCCCGGTGACAGACTTCCAGCTGACAGCGGACAATCTGACCAACGGGAAGCCATCGCCCATCAAGGTTACGGCTAACCTCGGCACCTCCGGAACACTGGACTGCGAGGCCAGCCTGGACGCCCTGAATCTCAAAAACGCCGACATCATCGTATCCATCTCCAACCTCGACATCCACGACTTCTCGCCATATGCGTTGCACTATCTGGCCTACCCCGCCGAAAAGGGCATCCTCTCTTTCACCAGCGATGTCTCTATCAAAGACAACTGGTTGGACAGCCAGAACGCGCTGGACATCTACAAGCCCACGTTCGGCGACAAGGTCAAAGGGCTGAAACCGGCCGCTGCCAAGATTCCCATGAAGGCGGCCATGTACATCATCACCGACCGCAAAGGGCATGTCAACATGGAATTGCCTGTCAAGGGGGACATATCCTCTCCGGAGTTTTCCTTCCGTAAGATCATCTGGAAGACCTTCACCAATCTGCTGGTGAAGATTGCCGCTTCGCCCGTGGACATGATTGCCAAGGCTGTGGGCGGCGACAAAACGTTCCAGAAGATGACCTTCCCCGCCGGCGGGACTCCGAGCCTGTCGAACGAGAACACCTTCCAGTTGAATGAGATGGCTGAAGTGCTCAAGGAGAAGGAGATGATGACGCTGGCGCTGGCCACCGAGGCCGCACCTGGCGAAGAGGTCACCGCGAAACGGGCCGCCGAGGCAATCCGCAACTACCTGATCGGCAAAGGGATCCCCACCAAGCAGGTGGAAATCCTTCCGACGAAAGCCAGCGAGAATGCCTCCGGAGTCAATGTATCGTTTGAATTAAAAATGATTGAATAATTTATGTTTTTGAATATCAATCGTATAAGAGAGAAGGTTACCGCATGGAGCGAAGACTTGGAACAGGTTCCGTTTCTCGGCAAGATTGTCCGGAAATCCAAGACACTCACGCTTCCGGGGTTCCAGCATATTCCCTTATACGATGTGATGGACTACTTTTTCCAATCCATGGGAAAGGGGGTTATCTTCCAGCGGGCCGCCGCTCTCACTTACCGCATCTTCATCGCACTGATTCCCATGATCATCGCCTTCTTCACCTTGATTGCCTACACGAGCACGGACATGCAGAACACCATCCTTTCCATGATGCAGACGGTGGTGCCGATGTATGCCTGGTCGGCGGTGGAGGATATGATCACCTACGTGGTGACGCAACCCCAGGAAGGATTGTCCACCCTCATGTTCTTCATCGGCATCTACTTCACACTCATCTGCACCAACGGATTGCTGGCCGCCATGAACACCTCCTACTTCAACGACAAACAGCGTAACTTCATCAAACAATTAGGATTGAGTCTGGCCATCATGGTCATTGTCTTTTTCATCATCCTCTTCGTGGCCATGCTGTTCATCATAGCCTCCATGATCATGAACCATATCAACACCTATCTTATTGATTTGCGGAGCGGTTATTATTATCTGGTACACGGTATCAAATGGATATTGGTTTTCGCAGCCGTCTATTTCATGGTCAGCATCTTATACTATCTGGCACCTGTCAACAAGGAGAATTACCGTTTCTTTTCGGCGGGTTCTTCGCTCTGTACGATTCTTTTGGTGCTGATACTCTGGATTTTGAACATCTATTTTTCCAATTTTTCCAACTACAACCTCATATACGGGTCGTTGGGGGCGTTGTTTGCCATTGTGTTGTGGCTGAACTGGAGCTCGCTCATCCTGCTCATATGTTTCGACCTGAATGTAAGCATTGCCAAAGCCAAGGAGACATCCCAATGTGTCCCCCCGCAAACAGAGCCTTCGGATTTTGACAAAAAACAATTGTAACCTATACAATATTATAATATATGGAAGATTTTATAAGCATATTGATTCTGATTCTCCTCGGGTTAGCACCCACGATTATCAAACTAGTCAAAGGGGAAAAACCTACGACGCCAAAATCGATTCCCATCCTGGAAGAGGAGGATGAAGCGGAGGTGCTTTTTGAAACACCGGAAATGCAAAAAAACGAGCCGAATTTGCGAAATCAAACCGAATACTTCACATACGAAACGCTGACGGATTCGGAGGACATTGTCGACAAAGTATCCGATTCAAAGCGGGAAGAATCATTACAACCATCTGATAATAAGACAGAAAACATTCCAGGGTTAACTCTGGATGGCGAAGAAATCTACAAAGGCATCATTTATGCTGAAATTCTAAAAAGGAAATACTAAAAACTTGACTTAAAATGACTTTCAATCAAAAAAAAACAATAGTGTCGAAGCTATCGTTTTTTTTTTTAATTTAGCGCCCCAAAAATTGTATTAGGTAAAATAGAATAATGTTTAATATAAATTAATGGCTATGATTAAAAAATTACTCTCTACTCTCGGAGTGATCATTCTTTTCACAAGCATGGCATTTTCACAGTCCCAAATCAAGGGTAAAGTGTTAGACCAGGCGGGAGAGCCTTTGGGGTACACCAGGGTTTTCCTGAAGATTGGCGACAAGGTTGTGAACATGGGCATGGCGGATGACAAAGGTGAATACTCCATGTTCGGTGTGGAAGTCGGCACCTACGATCTGACCGCCGACGCTCAGATGACCTGTAAGAAGTCGCAAACCAAGACGGGCATCAAGGTGGGTTCCAACCAGGTGATGTTCATTGACTTCACCATTGACTGTACGACTGAAGTGCAGGAGGTTATCATCAAGTACGAACCGCCTGTGTTTGACCCGGATAACACCAGTTCCACGAGCCGTATCAGCGGTGACAATGTGCGTACCACGCCTGGCCGTTCCGTAACCAGCGCTTTAGCCAACCTGGAGGGTGTGTCAAGTGTGGATGGTGCCATGACATCAGTGCGTGGTAACCGTGCCGAAGGCCAGCAGACCATCATCGACGGTGTGCGTGTGCGTGGTAACGGTAGCGTATCCATGGCATCCATCGAGGAGGCCCAGTTGATTCAGGGTGGTATCCCAGCCGAGTATGGTGACGGTACCTCCTTCACGGTCATCACCACCAAATCCGCCCCGAAGGACTTCCACGGATCTGTGGAGTTAAGAGGATCCATCGACGGATACAACAACTTCCTCGGTGCTGTATCCATCTCCGGTCCGCTGTTGAAGGGCAAGAATAAAAACGACCCCACCCGTATCGGATTCCTCTTCAGCGGAGAAGTTTCCTATGACAATGACACCCGTCCGTTAAGAGGCGGCTATTGGGTGGCCAACGACGATGTGATTGAGGATATCAGCATGAATCCTCTCCGTTACAACCCGACCAGTTTCGGTGCCTGGTATCAGGAGGCCTGCTACCTTACCAGCGAATCGTTCCATAAGGAGCGTGTGAAGAAAAACGCCGGCAGCTGGGACTATCTCGGCCAGCTGAAGTTCGACTTCACCCTCGGCAAGAAGCATAACATGCGTCTCTCCCTCGGTGGATCCTACGAGTACATCAAGGGAAAATCCTGGGGGCCCTCCGCCGCCATGTTCAAAATCGAGACCCCGACCACCATCAACAACACCTTGCGTATGAATGCCCGTTTGAACCATCGTGTGTTCACCGACACCACGGGTAAGGCCACGTTGAAGAACATCATGTACGACATCAACGTCAACTACACACTCTTCAACTCCAACTCATACGCCACTCAGCATAAAGACAGACTGTTCGAATACGGCTATATCGGCAAATTCAGCACCCAACGGGTGAAAGGTTATTCCGAATACAAGGATGAACTGCAGGTTTCCGAAGAGGGCAACCCCAACATAATTTCGGGTGCCAGAGAGTTTGAAGGCTGGTACGACTCACTCGTGACCTTCAAAATCAATCCGGAATTCAATTGCAATCCTCTTCTCGCCCGTTACACGTTGAGCTTCCTTGAGAACTACCCTCTGGAAGAGCTCTACACCTATCTTGGCGAGGGATACCCCATCGACCTGAACCTCTACCAGCAATTTGGTGCGCTCCGTAACGGCGACGGTCCCGACGGTATCTACGGTATGTACAGCAGCCCCGGTGCGGTTTCCGGCCAATACAGCAAGGGCCAGACCGAGCAGTTCGGCGTGAAGGCCAGCATCTCCATGAACCTGAAGAACCACGAGCTCAAATTCGGTTATGACTTTGAAAAATTGACCTATCGCGGATACGGAATCGCATCCTTCTCCCTGTGGCAGTTGATGAGAACCGAAACGAACAAACACATCTCCGAGTTGGACAAGGAACACCCCATCTACGATGTACGTTATGACCCCGAATTGGGAAGAGACATTATCTATGTGGACTATAACCGCTTGAACGTGTTGGAAGACCAGACCGTATTTGACCGCAACCTGCGTACATCCCTCGGTTTGGACCCCAACGGTTCCGACTGGATTGACATCGATGATCTGGATCCCACGGCCTTCAACGTCAACATGTTCTCCGCAGAGGAACTGCTTACCGGAACATCCTCCGGTTCGGCCTCCATGGTCACCTACTATGGCTATGACTACACAGGCAAAAAATACAACAAGAAGACCTCCATCACAGACTTCTTCGATGCAGTGGACAAGAACGGCCAACGCACCTACAACATTGGTGCATACGAGCCCATCTACATGGCTTTCTACCTGCAGGACAAATTCTCCATCAACTCCCTGTTGTTCAACATCGGTTTGCGTGTTGACCGCTTCGATGCCAACCAGGAAGTGCTGAAAGACCCCTATTTGTTCCGCGAAGCCTATACGGTTAAAGACATCCGTAACCTCAACAACAAGATCTCATTCGCCGGTAACGCCGAGGACAACTGGGTGGTTTACTATACCGGCACCGATGTCTATATGAGTGAGGAAGGCATTGCCGGTAGCGAATTCAAGTCCTCCAACATCATTGGTTACCGTAATGGCGACACTTGGTACAACGCCTCCGGTCAAGAAGTGGTTGACCCCGAATCCGAACTTTCCCTCTACGTGAACGGTCCGCTCCTCAAGAATCCAATCGACAAGGAAAGAAACACCAAGGTCGAATCCTCCGCTTTCGAGAAATACAAAGCACAGTGGTCTGTCATGCCGCGTATCTCCTTCTCTTTCCCGGTATCTGACAACTCCCTGTTCTATGCCCACTATAACATCATCACCTCCCGTCCTTCCAACCTGCAGATTTCCCCGGTTGACTATCTGTTCATTTCCAAGCGTAATTCCGCTGGTGACATTGTCAGCAACCCGAACATGAAACCGCAGCAGAGTATTGACTACGAAATCGGTTTCCGTCAGAAGATCGGAAACAAATCTTCCATCAGCATCAGCGCTTACTATTCTGAAAAACGTAACCAGATTCAGGCTTACCGTTTCTCCGGCGCATATCCGAACACCTATTATTCCTATCAGAACATTGACTTCGGTACAGTGCAAGGCTTCACCTTCGCCTATAAGATGAACAGAACCAAGAACCTCTCCCTTTCCGCCAACTACACATTGCAATACGCCAAGGGTACGGGTTCCAGCTCAACCGACCAGCTTTCCATCCTTTCCGAAGGACAGCCGAACTTGAGAACGCTCACCCTCCTTGCCTTTGACCAGAGACATAGAATCGGTATCAATTTGGATTATCGTTTCGAGAGCGGTACCGAATACAACGGACCTAAGACCGAGAAGACGGTCGTAGTGGACGGCAAACCGACCACGAAGACCATCCAATGGCTGGCCAACACGGGATTCTCCCTGTTGTTCTCCGCCGCTTCCGGTACTCCCTACACCCGTTCTGCCACTCCGTATTCCATCACGGGTATTGGTACTCGCCAGGTGTCCGGTTCCATCAACGGTTCCACCACCCCGTGGCAGTTCCAGTGCGACCTGCGTATCGACAAGACCTTTGTCTTCAATTTGAACAAGAATGCGAAAGACAAAGACGGCAATGCCAAATCCGCGAAACCCGGTTATCTGACCGTCTATGTTGACATTACGAACCTCTTCAACTTCAAGAACGTTCTTTCTGTTTACGACTACACCGGCAACCCGGACGATGATGGCTTCCTCTCCTCTGCGGAATACCAGCAGGTAATCAACTCCCAGATCTATGTTCCTTCCTACATCAACTACTACTCGATGACCGTTAAGAGTCCTTACAACTACAGCCGTCCTATCCATGCCAGTTTAGGCTTACAATTCGGTTTTTAACAGTTTGAAATAAAAAAATAGGTATATATGAAAAACAACAACAAAATTTTCTGCTTGACACTCCTGATGGTCTGCATGGTCTTCGGCACCGTGCAAGCCGAAAAAGTCAAAGGAGTACATAGACTATCCTCTCCTAAAGCGGAATCTGCCACATGTCTTCCGGCAAGTAACTCCAACGAGCTATCGGTGAACAACGTGCGTGCGTACATTGAAACCGGCGGTACAATGTGGTTCAAGGAAGTGGCCGAATATGAAGTGCCTAAAGGTTCCGGCAAGACCTCCATGTTCTCCGCCGCCTTGTGGATTGGCGGACAAGATGCCAACGGTCAGTTGAAACTGGCTGCCGTCCGTTTCAGACAACGCGGTGACGACTATTGGACCGGTCCTCTGAAGATCGCCGGTGCCGGCACGACCCAAACCGAGTGTATCAAATTCGACAAACTTTTCAAGATTTCCCGTGCGGAAGTGGACAATCACATCTCCAGCTACAACACGAGCGGTTATGTGACCCCCTCCAGCATTTTGAACTGGCCCGCTCACGGCGATGAAGGCTATTCCTACTATCTGGCTCCCTTCAAAGACGTGAACGAAAACGGCGTGTACGACCCTGAGGCTGGCGATTACCCCTACTACGACATCAACAACGACCTCTGTCCTTGGACAGAAGACAACATCGCCTTGGCCGCCGCCCATAAGCTGCCGAGAACCCCTGAGGATTTGTGGATGGAGTACCGGAACTACGGAGGTTCCAGTTCTGGAGAATACCAGTACGACTGGCACAATTCCAACGGTATGATTTACGCTGACCATGTGCTGAAGGGCGATGAGACCCTGTTCTGGATCTTCAACGACAATGGTGGTGCCCATACCGAATCACAAGGTAGCCCTATCGGTCTGGAAATCCGTGGCCAGTGCTTCGGATTCTCCACCAACGACGACCTGAACAACATGACATTCTATTCCTACGAGATCATCAACCGTTCCACCTATACGTTGACCAACACCTTTTTCTCCCAATGGGTTGACCCTGACTTGGGTTATGAGAAAGACGACTATGTGGGTTGCGATGTGGCCCGTGGTCTGGGTTACTGCTACAACGGTTCCAACGTGGACGGCAACGGCCAAACCAAGGCATACGGCGACCAGCCTCCTGCGGTGGGTGTGGACTTCTTCCAAGGTCCCTACATGGATGCTGACAACCGCGACAACCCGAAATTCTATCCGGACAGCGCATCCGTTGCCGGGTATTGTGAAAAATTCATAGATCCCAAAGTTTACGTGTCCCCATTGGACCAGATGGCCATCAATGGTGTGAACTTCGGGGACAACATCATTGACAATGAGCGTTTCGGTATGAGAAGATTCGTGTACCACAACAACGACAACTCCGTGGTAGGTGACCCGGATGTGGCATTCGAATACTACAACATGCTGCAAGGTATCTGGAAAGACAACACCAAAATGCGCTACGGCGGCAACGCCCACTACACGGTAGGTGGTAACGGTCCGGAGTGTGATTTCATGTTCCCCGGCTTGACAGACGTTTGTAACTGGGGTACAAAAGGTGAAGACCCGAAGCCCAACACTTACGGTGCTGGCGGCTGGACAGAAGCCAACGTGGGCAACGCTCCTGCAGACCGTCGTTTCATGCAGTCTGCTGGTCCCTTCACACTGAAACCGGGTTCTGTGAACTATATCACCGTAGGTATTCCATGGGCACGTGCCTCCCAAGGTGGCGCACAAGCCTCTGTTGAGTTGCTGAAACTGGCCGACGACAAATGCCAGACCCTGTTCGAAAACTGCTTCAAGACCTTGGACGGCCCGGACGCTCCGGATTTGACCATCCGCGAACTTGAAAACGAGTTGGTGCTTTACATCTCCAACGAAGACAAGACCAGCAACAACTATCACGAGACCTACTACGAACTGGATCCGCAAATCTCCAAAACATTGTCCACTTCCACATTTGAAAAGACTTACGACACCTTATATGTATATGACGCCAACAACAATCCCGACACGGTGATTGTCTCCAATATCGTCGCTGTCACGCATGAGGACACGCTCTCTACAGAACAACGCCGCTACTACTTTGAAGGATATCAGGTTTATCAGTTGGCAAACTCATCTGTCAGCGCCACCGAACTGAACGATCCCAGCAAAGCCATCATGATTGCACAATGCGACATCAAGAACAATGCCGGACAGCTTGTGAACTGGATTTACAATGAAGCCATCGGTACCTCTGTTGCCACTGAAATGGTCAATGGAGCCAACGAAGGCATCTTCCACTCTTTCACCGTCACGGAGGACAAATTCGCCACCGGTACTAACAAGGCCCTGGTCAACCACAAAGAATATTACTTTATGGTTGTCGCTTACGGTTACAACCAATACAAGGAGTTCAAACTGGATCCCGACTATATGGACGGACAACAGACCCCGTATCTGGCCGGCCGTCGTAACATTAAACTGTACACGGGTATTCCGCACAAATCTTCCGGCACCATCCAAAACAGCGTCTATGGCGACCAACCCATGATCACCCGTATCGAAGGTCAGGGCAATGGTGGTTTCTTCCTGGACATGACGGATGAATCACGCCAGAAGGTGCTCGAACTCAACACCTACAACAACATCCAATACAAGAACAACTACGGTCCGCTGAACATCAAGGTGGTCGATCCGTTACAGGTGAAACCGTATGACTACACTATCCGCTTGTTGCCCAACGATGTGGACGAGGATGTAAACGACCAGACCGAATGGCAATTAATCATCAGTGATGAGGTTTCTGACGCCGAGCTGGAGGAACTGGGCATCGAACGTGTGAACACGGCCGCCATGCCTATTAGCATGACCAATGAAGAGCTCTTCCTCGACCTTGGTATTTCCATCTCCATTATCAACGACAACTTCAAGATCTACCAGAAGAATCTTAATGATTATGTGGCAGACAGTTTAGGCTTCAATTACAAATCCCTCACCATGTACGGACAAGTGGACTTCCTGGGTGCTACCATCGATTATGGTGAAGGTATGCCTTGGTTGTCGGGTGTTCACGATATAGAAGGTGATTATCCGGCCAACTGGATTCATTCCGGTAGTCAGGAATCCGGAAAATGGCATGACTGGGGTATTGGCGAGGAGTATGCAGGCCAGGAAGGTGCAGAGAACAAGTATTTCCAATGGCGTACGGAGGATATGTGCTGCATTATGAAAACAGGAACATTGAACGATCAGGAAACGACCCGCGCGTTCAAAGATCCCGATCAACAGTTCGAAGGCATCCTCGGCGGCTTATGGTCACCCTACGTGCTTTCATCCCCGTATGACGGCGGTCCGCAGGCCAAGTACATCATTCCGGACAACGTTCCTTACCTTTCTGAAGGTGATGAAGGTCCTTCTCCCATGTACTTTGATTTCCGTTCACTCTCCGGATCCATGTGGAATCCTGGCTATAACCAGACCATGACCAACCTGTACTCTGTTGACATCGTGCTCACACCGGACAAGAGCCTGTGGACGCGCGCCCTGGTTCTGGAAGCCGGCTCCAGCCACGAGACGGAATCCTTCCAGGTAAAACAGGATTTCAACGGCCAGACATACACCAACTATCGTCATGAGCCTAAGACCTGTCCGTCTGTGGACAAGGATGGTAATCCGTATATGGGCAACGATGATGTGGCCAGCAACAACCCGAACGATCCGAACTACATCGGAGCTACTGGCTACGGCTGGTTCCCGGGCTATGCCATCAACGTGGAGACTGGCGAACGTCTGAATATCATGTTCGCTGAGAATTCCCAGGATCCTTATAACAATGGTAGCGACATGCTCTTCAACCCGACGAATGTGTACGCTTGGTATCGTAATGCCACCACACAAGAATATCTGTTGGATGAAGACGGTAATCCGGAGGGCATGAATCAAAGCACATTCAACATGATTCGCGACAACTACGGTCAATATGCACTGCAATACGGCGAGCCGCAGAACGGTGGTCGTCACTATGTCTATATCTGCGGAAGCTCCGGCAACACGTGCAGTTTGGTTTACGATGAATTAGTAAACAGAAACAAACGTAATTTCAACGATTCCGACAGAAACATCACCCGTAACGGTCAGCGCCACGGCGGATACATAACGACCGATGACGGCGGATGGTATGCATGGTACGATTGCGGCGCTTATGATGGCGGCAAATGGCTCGGTCAGAAGTTCAAATCATTTGTCAACAAGAAAAACATGGCCGACCCGGCCCGTATGCAGATGAAGATGCAATTGTTCAACAATGTGATGTACACCAGCATTCCTATGCCTTACCTTGGATTGGAAGATAACTGGCTCTCCTGCGACGCCACCATTAAGATCCGCGTGTCACGTCCCTACTTGAGATACTCCTCCCGCTGGTACAACGACGCAAGTACAGCGCCGAACGCAGACCAGAATGACGGTTATCCGATGTACACGTTCACAACCAAGAACCTCGCTCCTGTCAAATCGGAAACGACAGAACAGGTTCAGGAGGTACTCGACGATATCAACATCGTTCCGAACCCGTACTACGGATTCTCTCAATATGAGCAGACCGCTTTGCAGAACTACGTCCGCATCGTGAACCTCCCAGAGAAGTGTACCATCTCCATCTATACGGTTAACGGCACACTTATCCGGACTCTCACGAAGGGTAATACGGATTCTTACGTACAATGGGATTTGAAGAACCACGCCAACATTCCGATTTCCGGCGGTGTTTACATCATCCACGTGAAAGCCGACGGCTTCGGCGAACGCACATTACGGTTCTTCTGCGCAATGCGCCCAACAGACTTGAATGGTTTCTAAAATTATTAATCTGTAAAAACTCAAGAATATGAAAAATATATATAAGTCATTAATAATTTGCACATTGATTGCTCTATTATCTGTCGGTACGTCCTATAACGTACTGGCAGGTAACAGAGACCGTTCCGGTCAGGCTGGTGCATCGCACCTGTTGATAGACCCCTGGGCACGCACCAATGGTATGGCGAATGCCGGCGTGGCTGAAATCCGCGGATTGGAGTCTGTCTATTCCAACGTGGCCGGTTTGACGAACGTGAAAAAGACGGATTTCGCGTTCAACCGCACCCAGTATCTGGTAGGTTCCAACTGCGGCATCAATATCAACGCACTGGCCTTTGCCCAACATCTTGGCAAAGCCCGCGATTTTGGTACGCTCGCCATCTCCTTCTCATCCATGGGCTTCGGTAACGTACAAATCACTACAGTCAACCAACCGGAAGGCGGCTTGGGAACCTTCTCCCCCTCCCTCTCCGTCATTGGCATCCATTATGCCAAATCGTTCAACAACTTCATCAAGGGCGGTGTCTCCCTGAAGATTGTGAACGAACGCATCGCCGACTTGCATGCCACTGGCTTCGCCATCGACGCAGGTGTACAGTACATTGCCGGTAAATTTGAGAACTTCAAGATCGGCGTGACCTTGAAGAATATCGGTCTGCCCATGTCCTACAAGGGTGACGGTATGTCCTACAGAGGCCGCATCAACAATACAACGGTTGAACAGACCTTGGCCGTCCGTTCCGCCGAATATGAGATGCCCTCTCTGTTGGCTATCGGTATTTCCTACGACTTCCTGTTCTTTGGCGGCGAATATGCCAACATGACCAAAGCCGAGTTGGAAGAGGAAGGCCTTACCCGCGATGACGCTGCACACCGCATCACGCTGGCCGGTACCTTCACCGCCAACTCCTACTCACGCGACATTTTCGCGCTGGGTCTTGAATACGGCTTCATGAACTATTTCATGGTTCGTGCCGGCTACGCACTGGAGAATGTCACAAAACGCACGGAAACCGACGAGGAAGGCCAAGAACTCAACACGATTTTGTTCAACAACGACTCATTCTTTGCAGGTCCGTCCGTTGGTGCCACGGCTGTTATCCCCTTGAAAAAAGGCAACACTGGCGCCCGTATCTACATTGACTATGCCTACAGATTCACCAACAAGTGGAGAGGCAATCACGTCATGGGTATCAAAATCAGCTTATAGAATTATAAATCCTTTTATAACCCGAAAATAGAAGAGACTATTACGGTCTCTTCTATTTTATATTTTAACAAGAAGAAGAAAAATGGAAGACGTAAAGTATTACACTCAAGAAGGCTTGGATGCATTGAAGCGCGAGCTCAATGAACTGGAAGCAGTGGAACGGCCGAAAATCTCACAAGCGATAGCCGAAGCCCGCGACAAGGGCGACCTCTCGGAGAACGCCGAATATGATGCCGCAAAGGAAGCCCAGGGACTGCTGGAACTCAAGATTGCCAACTTGCGCAACCTCATCGCCAAAGCCCGCATTCTGGACGAATCCAAAATCGATATTTCCAAAGTGCTCATCTACTCTATCGTGAAGGTTCGCAATGTCAAGAACAACGCCACAATGACGTACACCATCGTCCCGGAATCCGAATCCGACCTCAAAGCCGGCAAGATTTCCGTATCAAGCCCGCTGGCCAAAGCACTGATCGGCAACACCAAAGGCGACACAGTGACGGTACAGGCCCCTGCCGGCAGCATGGACTTTGAAATTCTGGATGTTTCACGCTAATCCCAAGAACAACATTATGGAAGATACCATTTTCACCAAAATCGTAAAAGGCGAAATCCCCTGCTATAAGATAGCGGAAAACGACAAATTCTTCGCCTTTTTAGACATCTCCCCCATTGCCAAAGGACACACATTGGTCATCACAAAACTGCAAAACGACTACATCTTCGACCTGCCGGACGACCTGCTCGGAGAGATGATGGTCTTTGCCAAGAAGGTGGCTGTCGGCATCCGGGAAGCCATCCCGTGCAACCGCATCGGCGTGGCCGTCATCGGCATTGACGTGCCGCACAACCATATCCATCTGGTTCCCATCAATGGGGTCGGTGATCTCAACTTCAAGGCCGAACGCGTCAAACTGACACCGGAGGAGTTCAAACAGATTGCCGAAAATATCGCCAAAAAAATCAAATTATAAACCGAAAAAAGACTTTTAATATGGATACAAAAGGATTGCAGGACATAGCTGCTCAAGTACGGAGAGACATCATCCGCATGGTTCACGGTGCCAAGTCGGGACACCCCGGCGGTTCACTCGGATGCGCCGATTTCCTGACGGCGCTCTTTTTCCAGATCATGGAGATAGATCCTGAGAAGTTCACCAAAGAAGGTACTGGTGAGGACATGTTCTTTTTATCCAACGGACACATCACGCCGGTGTTGTACAGTGTGATGGCCCGCAGGGGCTTTTTCCCCGTCTCCGAGTTGGCGACCTTCCGCAAGCTGCACACACGCCTGCAAGGACATCCCACACCCGTGGAGGGACTGCCCGGCATCCGCATCGCATCCGGCTCATTAGGACAAGGTGTCTCGGTGGCCATCGGTGCTGCGTTAGCGAAGAAAGCCAATCAGGATCCGCATCTGGTCTATGCCCTGACCGGCGACGGCGAGTTGCAGGAAGGACAGATCTGGGAAGCGCTCATGTTTGCCGGTGCCAAACATGTGGACAACCTCATCGTGACAGTGGACTACAACGGCAAACAGATTGACGGCCCGACGGATCAGGTATGCAACCTTGGCAAAATCCGCTCCAAATTCGAGGCTTTCAACTGGATGGTGCTGGAGATGGACGGCAACGACATGAAGAAATGCGTGCAGACACTCACATTGGCGAAGACCTTGGCCCGCAACCAGAAACCCGTCGCCATCATTATGAAGACGGAAATGGGCAAGGGTGTGGACTTCATGATGGGCACGCACAAATGGCATGGCTCGGCCCCCAATGACGAGCAGGCTGCCGCCGCACTGGCCCAGCTGCCGGAAACCCTTGGTGATTACTAACAGACCATATCCGCTGTAGCGTGAAAATCATCAACCGATATCTCATAAAAAACTTTCTCGGGCCCTTTGCCCTCACCTTTTTTGTGGCTCTTTTTGTGCTACTGATGCAGTTTTTATGGAAATGGGTTGATGAACTGGTCGGCAAGGGACTGGAAATCAGCATACTGCTTAAGCTACTCTTCTACGCATCCATCACCCTAACCTCCATGGCATTCCCCTTAGCGGTGCTTTTGGCATCGTTGATGACATTCGGGAACATGGGGGAACGCTATGAAATTGTGGCTTTGAAATCCGCCGGCATCCCCATCAGCCGGATGATGAGGCCTTTGGCCATATTATCCATTGTCATTTCCGCGATAGCCTTCCTGTTTTCCAATGTAGCCATACCCAAGGCCAGCGTGAAACTCAGGATGATGCTGTTCGACATCCAGGAGCAGAAACCGGCCTTGAATATTGAAGAGGGCGTGTTTTACACCGGATTGGACAACTACTCCATCCGTGTGGGCAAGAAGATGCCGGACGGGGAAAAAATCAAAGATGTTCTGATTTATGACCATTCCAACCATCAGGGCAACACCACCGTCACCTACGCCAAGGAGGGCCTGATGACAGTCACGCCAGACAAACATTATCTGCTGTTCACCCTATACGACGGCTCTTTCTGGGACGAAAGTTCCAAATCCGGCATTCGGAATGACGGCCGGATGCATTATCCGCTCACCCGCGCCTCCTTTTCCAAACAGTACAAGCGCTTCGACATGTCCAACTTCGAAATGGGTGAAGTAGATGAGAGTCTGTATCAGGGCCACTCCACCGCCATGACCACCAAACAGCTCAATCATAAAATCGACACCCTGAAAAAGGAAATTACAGGCTTGGCCCATGGCGCCTCCAGGGTCTTCTTCAGCAGCCTGTATTTCTTCAACTGGTTAGTGAAAGAAGACAGCTGTTTCGACACCATGTCAAGGCAGCAGGCGCTGGATTTGACATCCCTTGCGCCCGCTGTGCGCGAACGGATGTTCCGCAATGCGGAGAATCAGGCACACTCGTACGTATTCAACGTGAAATTCGCCTATCAGGATATAGCGTTCCGCACTTCATACCTGTGGGGCTTCCAGATTGAATTCTTACGAAAATTCACCCTATCGGTCGCCTGCCTGCTATTCTTCTTTATTGGTGCCCCGTTAGGATCCATCATCCGAAAGGGCGGCATCGGCATCCCACTGGTCATTACAGTCGTCTTTTTCACGCTCTACTTCGCCATTTCCATCATGGGTGAGAAAATCGCCAAGACCAGCGCGATGCCCGTATGGTTCGGTATGTGGCTCTCCTCCTTTGTACTCATCCCCATCTGCGTTTTCCTGACATACCATGCGACCACGGATTCGGCTATCTTCTCGCCGGAAACCTATTCTAAAATGGTAGAAAAACTGAAAAAATTAAAAACATCCTTTATAAAACGTCATGAAGATTCTCCAACTGTGTCATAAACCGCCTTTACCCCTAATAGACGGCGGATGCATCGCCATACACAACATCACGGACGGCCTCCTCAACAACGGACAGGAGGTCAAAGTGGTTGCAATTGAAACCCCAAAACACCCCGTGAAGCTGAATGCCATGCCCAAAGAGTACCTCCAGAAGACCTGCTTCGAATCGGTATTCATTGACACAACTCCCCGTTTCCGGGATGCATTCCGGGCGCTTCTGCACCGGCAACCCTACCAAATCAATCGTTTTTACTCCAAATCAATGGCTTCCAAACTGATTTGGATATTGGAACACGAAACATTCGACATCATCCATCTGGAATCCATCTATGTTACCCCCTATATTGAAACGATTCGGAAGTATTCCAACGCAAAAATAGTCCTCCGACTGCACAATATCGAGCACCAGATCTGGCAACGTCTCGCCGACAACGAAACGTGGCCGTTGCGCAAGCTGATATACAAGACCAACGCCCGCCAGTTAGAGCGCGTGGAGAACAGCATCCTGCAACGGGTGGACGGCTACATGACCATCTCGGAACCCGACCATCGCTTTTTTGAGCAGACAGCTCCTGATGTGCCGGGCACAATTATCACCTTTGGATTGGATATGGAGAAATACGACAACGAAGATGACTATATTCCCTCCGATGAGCCTTCCCTGTGCCATATCGGCAGCATGAACTGGTCCCCGAATATCGAGGGTGTGGAATGGTTTTTAGATGAGGTGTGGCCGGAAATCCACAAGGCTCATCCCACTCTCACATTCACCCTCGCCGGACATAATATTCCCGACAAAATCTATCATCGTCACGATGAAAATGTCGTCATCGCTGGAGAGGTGCCCGATGCCAACGAGTTCATCCAGTCGCACGATCTGATGATTGTACCCCTGCTTTCCGGCAGCGGCATCCGCATCAAGATTGTAGAGGCAATGGCCCTCGGACGTGTTGTCATCACCACTTCCGTTGGTGCGGAAGGCTTGGATATTGAAGATGGGAAACATCTATTCATTGCCAACACGCCAGAAGAGTTCCTCAACATCATCAACAAGTGCATCACTACGCCCGACCTTTGCACCATCATCGGGGAAAACGCCCGCGACTTCATCGCCATGAACCACAACAACGACCTTATCACGGACCAAATCTTGGATTTTTACCATAAAGTCACTGCATAATAATGGCTTACCTCGACCAAATCAACACACCAGAAGACCTACGCAAGCTGCCAGTGTCTGCACTGCCTCAGCTTTGCGATGAGTTGCGTTCCTTCATCATTGAACAGACAGCCAAGCACCCCGGCCATTTGGGGTCGAGCTTGGGTGTGGTGGAGTTGACGGTGGCCATACACTACGTGTTCGACACCCCAAATGACAAACTGGTATGGGACGTGGGCCATCAGGCTTATTGCCACAAGATTCTGACAGGGCGCAAAAATCTTTTCCACACCAACCGATGCTATCAGGGTATCAGTGGTTTCCCGCGTCGCGAGGAGAGCGAATACGACGCTTTCGGCACCGGACACTCCTCCACGTCCATTTCTGCTGCTTTGGGCATGGCAATGGCCGCTAAAATGGAGGGGAACATGGAACGCAACCATATCGCCGTCATCGGCGACGGCGCCATGACCGGCGGTATGGCATTTGAGGCCATGAACCAGGCCGCCTATCGAGACGTGAATATGATGGTCATCCTCAACGACAACAAGATTTCCATTGACCAGAGCACCGGGGCCATGAGCCGCTATCTGCTTTCCATCACCGCTTCGCCCCAATACAACCGTTTCAAAAACCGTATTTGGAACATCTTCACTTTCAAGACCAAACAATCCAACCGCATCACTCGCTTCTTTAGCGGGATGGGTAATGGCATAAAAGGCTATCTGCTTGGCGGCAGCAACTGGTTTCAAAGCCTGGGTTACCGCTATTTCGGTCCCGCCGACGGGCACGATGTCATCCATTTGGTGAAAACCCTGCAGGCGTTGAAAGCCCTGCCGGGATTGAAACTCTTTCACGTTTTGACCGTGAAAGGCAAGGGCCTGGATATGGCAGAGCAGAACCAGACGGCCTATCATGCACCCGGCAAATTCGACCCGACTACCGGACAGATTATCCGACAGCCGCAGGATCAGAACCTGCCACCCAAATTCCAAGATGTGTTCGGACATACTATTTTGGAATTGGCACAACAGGACGAGAAGGTGGTGGGTATCACGCCGGCGATGGGTACAGGCTGTTCCCTGACCATCATGAACGACGTGTTCCCCAACCGGGTTTTCGATGTGGGTATTGCCGAACAGCACGCCGTGACATTCTCCGCCGGATTAGCCGCCGAAGGCCTTATCCCCTTCTGCAATATTTACTCTTCTTTCTTCCAACGCAGTTACGACCAAGTCATTCACGATGTGGCCTTGCAAAAATTGCCGGTGATATTCTGTCTTGACAGGGCCGGCTTGGTAGGCGAAGACGGCGCCACCCATCAGGGTGTCTTCGATCTGGCCTACCTGCGGGCTGTCCCCGATCTTATCATCTCATCACCCTTGAATGAACATGAACTCCGTAACCTGATGGTGACAGCCTACCACAATGCAAAACAGGGCGGACTGCCGTTCGTTATCCGTTACCCGCGCGGACGAGGCGTGCTCCCCGACTGGCACAACGAGCCGGGTGACATCCCCATCGGGAAAGGACAACTGCTGCGACAAGGAGAACAAATCGCCTTGATCACCATCGGCCCCATCGGCAATAATGTGGCCCAAGCACTTGACCAACTGAAGGAGATGAACATCCATCCGACCCATGTGGACATGCGTTTTCTCAAACCGATAGATGAAACCCTGCTGCTCTCGCTGGCAGATACGCACAAGACCTGGATTACCGTGGAAGACGGCACCGAAAAAGGCGGCCTGTTCTCTGCAGTTGCGGAATTTTTAGAGAGCCATCAACTAAGCAATAACCTGCATCATCTTGCTATCCCCGACCGTTTCATCTCCCATGGCGACATTCCGCACCTCTATCATGAAGTCGGTCTTGATATAGAAAATATAAAGCAGACTGTTGAGGGATTGTGGATTCGTTGATATTCGGGAACTTTAAAAGCAGCTGTCCGCTAAAGCAAAAAAAAGGCTGAATTTCCAGTGGGAGATTCAGCCTTTTAAATTATGAAGTGATAAAGCTTACATTCTGAAAGTGACAGGAACCTGATAGAAGCAACGTACGGGCTTGCCCATGTTCTTGCCGGGTTTCCATTTCGGCATGGCCATCACACCGCGAACAGCTTCCTTGTCGCAATCCGGGAACAACGGCACTTTCACCTTGGCGTTGCTGACACGACCGTCCTTTTCAACCACGAATTCCACCAGCACCGTACCCATAATGCCGTTGTTACGGGCCACTTCAGGGTATTGGATTTCCTTGGTGAGGAAAGCATTCAGCGCTTCCGGACCACCGGGGAATTCCGGCATCTCTTCCGTGAAATGAACGGGAGGAGCATCATCAGCTTCTTCTTCAATGACATCCACATCCGAGTTGTCCACTTCCTCAATAACCTCATCTTCGATGAAGTCCTGACTGAAATCCAAATCAGTGTTGACCTTGATGTTGTCCTCCACAATGTTCAGCACCACCTCTTGTTGTTGCTGAGGTTGCTCTTGTGGTGGCGGCGGGGTTTGGTCAGTGGCAATGACATCCTCGTCCTTCACCTCAATGAAGTCGTCATCTGCCATTGTAAATGCGGGGGCTTTGTCTTCGCTGGCAAACAGTTCGAAACCGGCATATACCAGGCCCAAAACAATCACAAGCCCGAAGAGAATGAAGAGACCTCTCTTATTCTCCAAATTTCCTTTGTCAGTTTTCTTTGTAAGCATAACGGTTATATTTTTCTAATGTAATACATCTATATTAGTGAACGGCAAAAGTAACATTTTTATTATTATCATCCGACATTTTTTCTGAAAAAACTTTTATTTCTGAAAAGTCTTGGCAGGAAGATAGACAGCTCCGCCACAATTATCAGACATTGAACCAGTTACACTCTTCAAACAATTGTTATTTCCCTGCAGGCGCAACAAACCCAAAAAGGCAAAAACCAGTGCTTCCTTGTAATCGATGGTGAGACAGTCAGGGATTATCACCTGCAGAGGGGATTTTTCGGAAAGTCGGTGGATAAGGAAACGGTTGTGTGCGCCGCCGCCCGTGACCAGCATCTGGCCGGCACGCATGGGCACCGCCGCCGATACCTGCATGGCGATGTGCTCCACGACGGTCCTCAGACAGTTCGGAAGATCGTCAGCCGCCAAGAACGGTTGCAACAGAGGAAGGAACATCTCATCAAACCACTCTTTGCCCAACGATTTGGGGGCAGGAAGTTTATAATAGTCCAGTTGGTTGAGTTGCTCTAACAGATGTGGAATCAGTTGTCCGGATTGCGCTATTTTCCCGTCAGGGTCGTAGGACATACCTTGTCGGTTGGCCAGGAAATTCAAAGCCATATTGCAGGGCGAGACGTCAAAGGCAACACGCTGTTCATCACAACGATAGGATATATTGGAAAAACCACCCAGATTCAGGCATGCATCGTATTGGCCGAACAGCAGCTCGTCGCCGATGGGTACCAGAGGCGCTCCCTGTCCGCCAAGGGCCACATCTGTGGTACGGAAATCACAAACCGTACGGATGCCGGTCTGGGCGGCAATCACAGCCCCGCTGCCTATCTGTGTAGTCAAGCCATGCTGGGGTTGGTGAAAGACCGTATGCCCATGCGAGGCGATAAAATCAGGCCTCGGACGCTGCCCGATCCATTGGTTTATATGCCGGGCGAAGAGTTTACCCAAGTCCACATTCAATTGCACGTAGGCAAGAGCAGAAAGTTCGGTAGCCTCTGCCAAACGTTGTCGGAATTCCGGCGAATAGGGGAATGTGGTGGCATCGAGGATACGATACGTCCATTTGTCGCCGGACTGTTCAAACCGGCACCACGCCAAATCAATGCCGTCGAGCGAAGTGCCCGACATGACGCCGATGCCGTTCCATACTACCGGATTCATGAGAGCAGAGCGGATAGATGGTCAAGGTGGATGCCGTTGGAACCTTTCACCAGCACCATCGTGTCGTGCAAAGGATTCTGCCGAAGATATTCGTTCAAAGCCTCTACGTTGGCGAAAACGTGCTGCGGATGGAGCTGGCCGAATTCGGAGCCCACAAACCAGGCCTCAATGCCGAGCTGGTTGCACAAGTCAATCATGCGTTGGTGCTCCTCGCTGCTGCACGCGCCCAACTCAAGCATGTCGCCAAGGATGGCTAACTTTTTAGGATGTTGCAGTTTCGACAGGTTGCGTACGGCAGCTTCCATACTGGTTGGATTGGCATTGTAATAGTCGGAGATGATGACGTTGCTGCCGATGTTATTCACCTGCGAGCGATGGTTGGAAGGGGTGTAGTCAGCGATGGCCTCAGCAATCAACTCATCGGGCACGTTAAAATAATGCCCCACACACGCCGCTGCCAACATATTAAAAATATTGTAGCTGCCTGTCAGATGCGTGTCCACCTCCCGGCCGGCAACGCGTATGCGCAAGTATGGCGACATGGATAGGATATTGGCCTCCCCGCCTTCGGCGTAATATTGCACCTTGTCATAATCCAGTTGCTGGCGGAGAACCGTGTCATTGGCGTTGACAAACAGCGTTCCCGCACGACTGACAACCGATCGATACAGTGCTGTTTTCGTCCGTACAATCTCCTCCACAGAGCCGAAGCCTTCGATATGGGCTTTGCCAATGTTGGTGATAAGACCGCAGGTGGGTTGTGCAATGTTGCACAGAAATTCGATTTCGCCGGGGTGGTTGGCGCCCATCTCCACAATGGCGATCTCATCCGTCGGGTGGATGGAGAGCAGAGTAAGGGGCACACCGATGTGGTTGTTGAAGTTCCCCTTGGTGTATGCTGTTTGGAATTTTTTGGACAATACGGCAGCCATCAGCTCTTTGGTGGTGGTTTTGCCGTTGGTGCCCGTCACTCCTATGATGGGGATGGCCAGCTGCTGCCGATGGTAGGAAGCCAGCGCCTGGAGCGTTTTCAGCGCGTCATCCACCACAATGCAGCGTTCATTTGCACGAAGTTCCGCATTCTCGGTGATGACATACGCAGCCCCTTGTTCCAACGCATTTAGCGCAAACTGGTTGCCGTCGAAACGCTCCCCTTTGAGGCAGACGAACAAACATCCTGGCTCAATCTTGCGTGTGTCGGTGCAGATGCTGGGATGCTCCAGATATTTAGCATACAATTTTTCCATTTTTATAATAAAAGGATAAAACGGGATTATTTCAACAACAGATATAGCTGATATTAGTAGATAAAGGGGAAAACCCGTTTGAGGTGGCGTTGTTTCATCTCCTCGGGAAACTCCTGCTGGTAGCGTTTGTAGAGAGAGTTGGCACGCGGAACCAGATTGGCGAACGTCCAGATGAAGAACACCAGTCCCGACAGAGACCATGTGAGGATGGCAAAACCGAGCCATTCCATCAACTCGCCCAGATAGTTGGCACTGGTCACATAGTTGAACAGGAAGCCGGACGGGAGGTAATGTTTGTTGTCGTCATCGTTCTTGCGGAGATGCCGGATGATGTAGTCGGAACGCAGGTTGACGATAAAGCCGAGGATGAAAATGCAGAGTCCGATAATGAACTGCGGCGACCACAGCCATTCTATATCCGAGTACGAGAGGCCGAGCACGGTGTAGTGGCAGTTGAAAGACTCGAAGAAAATCCAATAGCCCTGCATCATGGCGTTCAGGATGTTGAAGGCGATACCGGTGAACATGATGACGAGCGACATCTGGCTCTTCTTTCCTTTCATCAACCAGGGAAAAATTAACGACCGCTGGAAATAGTGGATTTCAAAAATCAAAAGGAAGACCATCGGCACCGTTTCAAAACGGTGGGGTGAGGCCAGCCAGATGATGAGCATGGCCAGGAAAATGGGGAACTCCATTAGGAACCAAGCCAGCTTGTTGTTGATGGTTTTTCCCCACTTGTTAGAAGTGAAGGCTCCGTAGCTGGCTGTGACAAAATAGAGGGATACAAATACCACTGCGGCCAAGCCAATCATTACATAGAGGTAAATGTAAAATGCTGAAGTGAAAATTTCGGGATTCATAATATTGGGTAAAATGTTATTGGATTACAATATTCATGGGCATACGTGCCTGAACACCCTCCTGGGAGAGTATCTGGTCAACACCTTGGAACATAAAATAAAACTTTCCTAATTTGGCACGCATGGCGGCGTCAACCTCGTCGTCGGTGCGGAAAAGCATGGTAAACCAGTCGGTTTGCTTGGGATAATAGACAAGCGTATAGTCGGAAACCTTGACCAACTCGGCGGCCTTCTTGACGGCGTCGTCCAAGGAGCCGATCTTGTCCACAAGTCCTATGCCGATGGCATCCTGGCCGGCCCAAACACGTCCTTGGCCGATGCTGTCCACCGCAGCCACCGACATCTTCCGCCCGTCGGCAACGCGTTGAGTGAACAGCCCATAAATCTGTTCGATAGAATTCTGCAGTGTGGCGATTTCCACCTCGTCCATCGGACGGAAACCGTTGCCAAAGTCGGCGTGCGGATTGGTGGCCACCTTGTCGATGGTGATGCCAACTTTGTTTTTCAAGAAGTTCTGGAAGGAGGGGATCATGCCGAACACGCCGATGGACCCGGTCAATGTGTTGGGCTGGGCGATGATGTAGTCGGAATTGCAGGCGATGTAGTAGCCTCCGGAGGCGGCATAATCGCCCATGGAGGTCACCACCTTCTTGCCGGCTTTCTTGGCTTTCTCAATCTCTTGCCAGATGTTTTCAGAGGCAATGGCGCTGCCACCCGGCGAATTGATACGCAGCACGATGGCTTTCACGTCCTTGTCCTTGTACGCCTTCCTGAATTCCTTGATAAAACTTTCGGAGTAGATTCCCTGCACTTCCGAGCCTTTTCCATCGTGAATTTCGCCAACAGCATAAACCACCGCAATCTTATTGCCGGATTTGATGTTGTTGCTGAAGGATTTGCGGTATTTGCCGAGACTCACGAAATTGATGTCGTCATCCTCACCCAAATTGAGCTTCGACTTGATCATCTTCTCCGCATCGGCCGCGTAACAGAGCTTGTCCACCATCTTGGACGCCAATGCGTTCTGGGCATCGTATGCAATCATATTGTCGGCAATATAGTTGAGTGTATCCACGCTGATATGGCGCGAGGCGGCTATATCTTTCGTGATACATTTCCATAAGGTGCTGGCTAACAACTCCATCTGCTCGCGGTTGGCCTCGCTCATCTTGTCCATGATATAAGGCTCGATGGCGCTTTTGAATTTTCCATGACGGATGACCTGTACGTCCACATCCAGTTTGTCGATGAGGTTTTTGTAGAACATGATTTGGAAGGCATAGCCTCTGAAGTCCACACTGCCAGTGGGATTGAGCAGAATCTTGTCGGCAGTGGAGGCTATGTAGTACCCGTTCTGAGAATAGCTGTCGCTGTAGGCATAAATGAATTTGCCCGATTTCCGGAAAATCTGAAGCGCATCGTGGATTTCCTTCATAGTGGCAGGGGATGCCGCCGCCGATGGGGAGCTGAGGTAGATACCCTTGATTTTGGAGTCCGAGGCGGCATTTTTGATGGAGGCCAGAATATCGTCCAGACCCAGATTATCGTTGTAACTATTGAACTGTGCGAACGGCATGTCAATGGCTCGTTCGCGAACACCTTGCGAAAGGTCTATTTTCAACACACTGTTGTCCTTCACGGTTCCCGTGCCGGAACCACTTTTTGCTCCGGAGGCCATCATGCCAATCATAGCAAAGAACATGATTGTGTATAGGAAGGACACAATCAGGTTGCAAAACAGAAAACCTAACATGGAACCCCATACTACACGCC
Source organism: Bacteroidales bacterium (assembly GCA_016285145.1). GTDB lineage: Bacteria > Bacteroidota > Bacteroidia > Bacteroidales > WCHB1-69 > F23-D06. The sequence goes on from JAEEQE010000014.1 coordinate 54,585, forward strand.
AGAATTTTCTGGACGTTGTTTCGGGCTTTTCCTGAAATGCAGGCTTGCGGGAGGGTAAATTGTTTGTTTCACTCATAATTTATTGTTTTTTAATTAATTATCTAAAAAAATGCCGCCGTTGGCTATGGCATCCACCCTTCATGAAGGAGATGTATTCCATGAATACTTCTGTGGGATCTTCCATGGGGGGAAGTCCGAGCTGCTGCCCGATGGCAGACAACTGGTGTAGGGTATCATATTCTATCGGGCAGGGCAAGGCTGCCTTGCTCTGATGGGGCGTTCTGGCGGAATCCGTGTAGGTGCCGAAAGTCTCTTCTGGCAGGGAGGCCGGCAGGATGAGGTCCGCCCGGTAATCGTATTCCGCATCCCAATCGGCCTTTTGCAGAATGGTGAAACAGGCGTCGGGCAGATGTTGCAGAATGTCATCGGGTATGGACACGCCGGTGGCATTCATCAACAGGATGGTGTCAAACCCGCTGGCCCGCAGGGTGGCACTGATATCAATGGGCGTAGTGCATACCGGCTGACCATAAAATTCCTGCATCAGATTAACAGATTCTGTATCAAAAGGTTCTCCGCTGACGCAAAGGTCAGGGAAAATGCCCATGTCGTAAAGTCCTTGCGAGTTGAGGTCGGCTTTGATGCTGAGGAATCCGGACGATGGCTTCGCCTGAATGTCCAACAGCATGCAGAGGTTCTCCAGCTCAATGATGGCGCGTGCGTCCATCCAGCGTTCCCATACGATGAAGGCGGGTGCCTCGGCATGAAGCAGTTTTCCAACGAAGCTCCGTACATCTTCCTCCGTGAGGGCGTTATGGCTCAAAAGCGTGTCGAAATCCTCTTGCAGGATTTTTGTTTTATATTCGTCATAATGTTTCCCGAGTCCATCCACGTATATACCTTTGGCCAGATTGTGACGGATAAGGTAATAGTTGAGACAGCGGAAGAACATCGCATGATGGCGTATGTTCAGGGTGTCCGGCTGGTTGAAACGATAGATTTCGGCTTGGGTGCAGGAATCGATCACACTGCGGACGGCCTGCATGGAATGGTTTTCAGCCTTCTCATCCAAAAGGCAGAGCAGTAGGTCGGAGCCGAACAGCTCGGCGTAAGGCAGGATGTCGTTTTTGTCATGGAAGAAATCCGTTCCCCTGTCATAATAATCGAAAGAGCCGATGGCATTGGTGCGGAAACCGGCACGGGCCAGCCGCTGGAGCAGATACAGTTCCTCGTTGGAGTAATCACCGGAGGTAAGCACCAGCGTTGCATTTTCCCGCATGCTTTTCCCCTGTTCCACGACCATCCGGAAGGCCTCTTCAAAAGAGATCTCCCGATATTGGCTTTGGGTTTTGAGCAAAGGGAGGGTGAGACGTGGCATATTATTCGGTTTTGTGAGTGAGGGCGTGGAAGAGTTCCTCCATGCCAAGGGCATTCAACTCGGACGCATGGGTGAGGCCCAGTTTTTCGGCCATGTTGGGAAGTTCGGAGACGGATGCGTCCGCAACCAGTTTCCCTTTGTTAATGATGATGACATGGTCGCACATGGCCTGCACCTCCTGCATGATGTGCGTGGAGAGCAGCACGGTCCGGCCTTGGCCGTAGGAACGGATCAACGCACGTATCTCGATGAGCTGGTTGGGGTCCAGGCCCGTGGTCGGCTCGTCAAGGATCAGCACTTCCGGCTCGTGGATGAGCGCCTGGGCGATGCCCACACGCTGTTTGTACCCCCGCGACAAGGCCCCGATCTTCTTATGCTGCTCGACGGAAAGCCCCGTCTGCTCGATGATATGGTCCACACGTTGGGGAACCTTGTCCAAATGGTGGATGCCGGCGATGAATTCCAGAAACTCCCGTACGTACATGTCGTAATACAGAGGGTTGGCTTCCGAAAGGTAGCCGATTTTCTTGCGCAGGGCCAACGAATCGTTCCAGATGTCGAGGCCGCACACGGAAACACTGCCCTCGGTGGGCGGGATCAGACAGGTGATGATTTTCATCATCGTGGTCTTTCCAGCACCGTTTGGCCCGAGGAAACCGACAATTTCACCCTTTTTGGCTTCAAAACTGATGTCGTTCAGCGCGTATTGCTTGCCAAAGACTTTGGTGATATGATTGACAATAATGGACATATTACCGCTGTTTAAATAAGGCGGCAAAGATACGGCTTTTTTTGTATCTTTGCCCGCCTAAAACTCAGAGATGAAGAATAGTGAGGTAAAATCAAAGAAAAATGCACTGAAGACAACAATCCAGTTTGTGATTTTTGTCGGATTGGGCATTTTTTTCATCTGGCTTTCGTTGCGTTCGTTAGACAAAGAGGATGTACGGATGATTTTCGATTCCATGTCGATGATCAACAATCCGTTCAGCTGGTTCATGTTAGTGATGGCGGCGTTGTTAGCCCTGTTTGCCGATTTCGCACGCTCCGTGCGCGGCAAGCTGCTGTTAGAACCGCTCGGGTATAAAGTCCGCTATTCCATGTCGTTCTATTCCGTCATGGTCTGCTATATGGCCAACCTCGCGCTGCCCCGGCTGGGCGAGATTCTGCGTTGCTCGTTTCTGCAGCGTTTTGAGAATGTGCCCTTCCAGAAATCCCTCGGCACCGTGGTCACCGAACGAGCCGTGGATATCATCTGCTGGATTGTGTTGTTGGTGGTGGCAGTGGCAATGAACACCAGTATGCTTTCCGAGGTGGTGGTGGACCAGGACACCCAGATGACCGTCCGGATGTGGATGGAGCAGAAAGGTCTTTCCATACTTAGCAACTATTTCATTTTCATATTGATAGCTTTTTTTGTCGCCCTCTATTTCCTCTTCCGTCTCACGCGCAAGTGGTGGAGTCATATTGCCTGGATGATGAAAGTGAGAAGTTTTCTGGTGGGCATCTGGCAAGGCGTGGTTTCGATTAAGGACCTGCCACATCCGATACGTTACGTGGTGTGGACAATCATTATGTGGGTTGCCTATTTCCTCGGCACATACAGCTGCATCCTCGCCCTGCCCTTCCTGAGCCATGCAGGTTCCGGAGCTGCCTTCTCCGTGCTGATTTTCGGCACCATCGCCTTCATGGTTTCCCAAGGCGGACTGGGTTCTTATCCGCTGATCACGGCCGGCATCCTGGTGCTCTATGGCGTTTCTTATACCCAAGGCCTTGCCGGAGGATGGATCGGCTGGTTCCTACAAACAACCGTCTCCATCGGCTTCGGCCTGCTCTCTTTAGTGGCCGCCTCGTTTTATAAAAAGAAAGATTCTGCGAATCCAATACCTGCTGACGAAAACCTGTCTTCTTCCAAATGAAGGATTTTATAAGTCATATTGCCTCCAAGATTGTTCCCCCCTCTTTTTTCTTGGATAATGAAAAAGAGCTTCATACGGGAACGCTTGTGTTCACCAACGGATGCTTCGATGTGCTCCATGTGGGACATGTCACCTATCTGGCCAAAGCCCGTCAACTGGGTGATTTGCTGGTGGTGGGCCTTAATACGGATGCATCGGTGAGACGTCTGAAAGGCCCGTCCCGTCCTGTGAACGACCAACAAGCCCGCGCCCAAGTGCTCGCTGCGTTGGAAATGGTGGATTATGTGGTCTTTTTTGAAGAGGACACCCCGTATAATCTTATCACCCAAGTAAAACCAGACATTCTGGTCAAAGGCGGCGATTATGCGATTGAACAAATTGCCGGGGGCGACTTCGTGCGCGAGCGCGGCGGACAGGTACTTACCATTCCGCTGGTGCCCGGATATTCCACAACCTCGATTCTTGAACACGATAACCAATAAGCGATGAGAACGTTTCTAACTCTTTTGTGCTGCTGTTTGTCCTCCCTGTTGTTAGCCCAGGGATTGGATGTGACGGAGTTCAGCCAGATGCAGGCGTTGCAGGACACCACTGCCTATCCGACGGAGCAGGGTCAGTTCCAGATTGCCCCCTATCCGGAGATTTCCGAAGTGTATCAGATTCCGGCGTATGACCTGTATGACCGGTATTGGGATGTGGCCCATTTGCGCAGCCGTACGTTAGAGATTCCGTTTTCGAATGACAGGATCATGCTGATCCTGGTGCAGGCAGCCAACAACCCGTTCTCGTTCCCGTGCTCCTATGACGAGGTGACGCAACGTTATGGACAGGTTGGGAAAGCGGGCTTCCACCCGGGCGTGGACCTCAAAGTGGTTCATCAGACGCTGGTGCGCAACTGCTTCGACGGCGTGGTGCGGATGGCCAAATATTACAATGTTTACGGCTGGATGGTCGTGGTGCGCCATTACAACGGTCTGGAAACTCTTTATGCCCATCTCGACAAACTGTGCGTGAAACCCGGCCAACTTTTGCACGCGGGCGATGTGATCGGCCAGGCGGGCAATAGTGGCAACACGAAGGATTGCATCCTCCATTTCGAAACCCGTTTCATGAACGAGTTCTTCGATCCTAACTTGCTGATTGACTTTGAGAATGAGACCTTGCATAAAAACACCCTCGTGCTGACTCCGGACGATTTCCGCCCGATGAAAGAGGTGGAAAATTCGTCCGTCACACAAGCACCCTCGCCCGTATCGGAGAAACCCCTCCAAGCCCCAACTCCCAAATCTCAGCCAACGACCAAAACAGAGCCCCAGTCAACAGTCAACAGCCAACAGTCAACGGCTAAAACGGAAATTCTCTCCAAGCCAATAGCTAACGGCCAACAGCCAACAGCTAAAACGGAAACTCTCTCTAAGCCAATAGCCAACAGCCAACAGCCAACGGCCAAAACGGAATCTTCCAATGCAGAATATTATGTGGTGCAAAAGGGCGACAATTTGTACCGCATCTCGGTCAAGTTCCACACAACAGTAGATAATCTGTTGAAAATAAACAACCTGCCAAACGCTGACAAGATTACGGAAGGTCAGCGGTTACGGGTAAAATAGCAAAATCGAACCATTATGATGATACCGTACATCTGTGAGGGGCAGGAGTGCGGCGAAGAGAAACATTTTGTTCATGCTGCTGTAACAGCTCCATTCTTTTCCCTCCTGTTGTTTTGCCATTTTATGATAATCATTTTATGGCAACAAATAAAAAACGACAAAGGAGAATATTATGTCTATGACAGGTTCTTCGGGATGTGGATTGAGTGGGATGTCTTGAATGTGGCACGATAATATGCCGCCACGCGCATACCGGCTTCGGGCATAGAAAGGAACAACAATCGATGATTTTTTGGGCGTATTCAAAATCTTCTCCACCAACTTTCTTGCTCTTTATGCTATTTTGTTGGGGGTTCCGCGTGCACGTGGCCTACAAAGGTGCTGAAAGCACGAAATCCCATTAACCCCACATTTCAGTGTGAGGTCGTGGAGTGCGATGATGGGAGCTGGAAATACGCACACATTGTACTCTGCGCATCACACCCCCTCGTGCTGAAAGCACGAAATCCCATTAACCCCACATTTCAGTGTGGGGTCGTGGAGTGCAATGAGGAGAGTGCGTGCCGAAGGCACGCTACTATTCATCACGCAAGAAGTATCGCTCATCAATGGTAATTCCATTCTCCTGCAAGAATGCCCGATACTCTTCCGCAAACGATCTCCTCCTATGGTGCTCTTTCTGCCTCATGATATAACCGACAACCTTGTCCTTGTCTTCTAAATTGTAACTGAAGCCCGCATACTCACGCCCCCAACCACGAAAATCCGGAAAGTGAGAATTCCCTTTCATCCATTTGCTGGTATCTGTTTTCACACGTTGCATAAAAGAGGCCAAGGATAGCGACGATGGCAACGACACGAATATATGTATATGGTCAGGCATGCCGCCTATGCGGTAGGTTTGGCAGTGCAGATTCTTCGCGATACCGTAGATGTATGCGTATAATTCCCGCTCATGCTCAACAGGTATGCTTGGCTCACTGCGATAGGTGCGAAAGACGATGTGATAAAACGATGTTGTATAGCTCATGATATAGTATATTGATTGTGATTGTAGCGTGCCTCCGGCACGCAGATGATCTGGTCCAGCGCATTACCCCACACTGCGTGCGGGGTTAATAGGATGGCGTGCCGTCGGCACGCAGTTGTTGGGGCATCCTTGATTCTCAGCATTATGTTTGCTTTTGAGGATGTCGTTTATCCGGCAACTGGGTCGAGCGTTGTGGACAGCGCATTGTCTCCCTATGATGCTTGTTAATAAGCCCGCAATCGGAGATACGCACACATTGTACTCTGCGCATCACACCCCCTCGTGCTGAAAGCACGAAATCCCATTAACCCCACATTTCAGTGTGAGGTCGTGGAGTGCGATGATGGGAGCTGGAAATACGCACACATTGTACTCTGCGCATCA